>NZ_AP021879.1:4800000-5428333 GCF_009689005.1 Desulfosarcina ovata subsp. ovata
ACACTGTATTTCACCAGCGGATCGTATGAGGACAGGCTCTCCACGGATCCCAGGTATTTTCCGGCACCATCAACGATCGGTGCGATTCCGCGAATGGCAAATCCGCCGCGTCCGATTTCAATTCCGGTGATGGGCGTGTGGCCGCCACGGCTGATGGTTGCCACCGTGTTGCGGAAGCTGCTCAGGTCATCGCTCTTGTTCTGACCGTTCTTCCAGACCCGCAACAGACTTCTCGCCGGTGGGACGTGGAAATGGATGCGTGGCGGGTTGCCGTCATGGATCGCTTTGTATCCCTTTGCAAAACTATTGAGATGATCCCGAAGCTGCTGGCGGGCCAACTCCATTTGTTCATCGTCGGAATCGTTCAGATTGCCCTGGTACGCGGTTTCATAGGCATGGATAACCGCTTCCGACTGACTGAAAAGGGAGGCGAGGGAAAGCATTTTGCCGGCGATGCGATCTTTACTGATCGTGATGTCAGCTACTTTTGACCGCGCAATCCGATCCAGGTTGCGGGCCACCAGTCCATTGATGGTGGTGCCGGCGACGAAAAAAAGAATGATCGAGAAGATTGTTGTGGCGATGGCTGCTGGGAATAGTATCCGAGCCGAAATCCTTTGCATAATCGGTTCCTTCCAGGCGACTGTTTTTTTATGGGCCGATCCCCGAACTGCCGGATGACAGCCGCGGCCGGTCATCTATTGGGCTATGTCGGCTGCTGACAAAAATACTTAAGGAGGAGGACGCAAATAGAGACGGGCGCCTGGCGGCATTGGCTTCATGAATCCGAGTTGATTCTGCGCCCGGGATCGGCGGGCGGTTTTAAAGGATTTGTTTCAGGAAACACCCGGTGTGGCTTTCCTTTATCCGGGCCACCTGTTCCGGCGTCCCTTCGGCCACCACCAGGCCGCCGCCGTTACCGCCTTCAGGTCCCAGGTCGATGATCCAGTCGGCGGTTTTGATCACATCCAGGTTATGCTCAATGACCACCACGGTATTGCCGCCATCCACCAGGCGCTGGAGTACGGCCAGCAGCATTTTGACATCCTGGAAATGCAGGCCGGTGGTGGGCTCGTCCAGGATGTAGAGGGTGCGCCCCGTGGCCCGTTTGGCCAACTCGCGGGCCAGCTTGATGCGCTGGGCTTCGCCACCGGAAAGGGTGGTGGCGGCCTGGCCCAGTTTGATGTAGGAGAGCCCCACGTCCATCAGCGTGTCCAGGATACGCCGGATCTGGGGATGATTTTCAAACAGGTCGCGGGCCTGTATCACCGAAAGATCCAGCACGTCGGCAATGGAGTGGCCCTTGTACCGGATTTCCAGGGTGGCGTCATTGAAGCGCCGGCCATGGCAGGCTTCACAAGGCACGTAGACATCGGCCAGAAAATGCATCTCGACCTTGATGAAGCCGTCGCCGCTGCAGGCTTCGCAGCGTCCTCCCTTGACGTTGAAGGAGTAGCGTCCCTTCTTATACCCGCGCATATTGGATTCGGGCAGTTGGGCAAAGAAATCGCGGATGAAGTCAAACACCTTGGTGTAGGTGGCCGGGTTGCTGCGCGGTGTCCGCCCAATGGCCTTCTGGTCGATGTTGATCACCTTGTCCAGGTGGGAGAGCCCCTTGATCGTCTTGTGCCGGCCGGTTTCCAAAAAGGCGCCGTGGAGCTTGCCGGCCAGGGACGGATAGAGAATCTGGTTGATCAGCGTGGATTTGCCGGCACCGGAAACGCCGGTAACCGCCACAAGCAGTCCCAGGGGAATATCCACGCTGAGATGGTCCAGGTTGTTTTCGGTGGCATCGACAATGGTGATCCGCCGGTTACCGGTGCCCTTGACGGTACGTCGGCTGGTCGGTACGTCGATTTTTTCCCGGCCGCTGAGATATCCGCCGGTGACTGATCCCTTGCGGCGCATGATCTGTTTCGGGGTGCCCTGAGCCACGATCTCTCCCCCGAGGTGCCCGGCACCAGGGCCGAAATCGACGATCCAGTCCGATGCGGTCATGGTTTCCTGGTCATGTTCGACCACGATCAGGGTGTTGCCGATATCACGCAAATGGCACAAGGTGTGGATCAGTTTGATGTTGTCCCGCTGGTGCAGGCCGATGGACGGTTCATCCAGGATGTAGAGGACACCGGTCAGTTCCGAACCCACCTGGGATGCCAGGCGGATGCGCTGGGATTCACCACCGGAAAGGGTCGGGCCCTTGCGGCTCAGGGAGAGGTAATCCAGGCCCACATTGATCAGAAACCCCAGACGCCCGGTAATCTCCTTGAGCAGTTCCTCGGCGATGATTTTATGGTTCCCGGTCAGTTCCAGCCCGCTAAGGAAGTCGTAAGCGCCACGAATGGTCATCTCGGTAATATCGATAATCGACCGGCCACCGATTTTCACGGCCAGGACTTCGGGCTTCAGGCGCCGGCCGCCACAGGTGTCGCACGGGCGCGTGGAGAGGAATCGGCTGTAGTATTTCTTGGCGTTTTCCGATTCGGTCTGTTGATAGCGCCGCATGAGGGCGTTGAGCAGGCCCTCGTAGGTGGTGGTGAAGGAGCCCTGGATTTTTTCGGCATTCCAGGTGACTTTCAGCTCCCGTCCCCCGGATCCGTGAAGGATCAAATTGCGCTGTTTGGCGGGCAGGCGTTTCCAGGGCGTGTCGAAATCCACACCCCATTGGGTCTCCATGGCCCTGAGCTGCTCGGCCATCCAGGAACCGTTCAGTTTTTTCCGGCCGGCAAAATGACCCTGCCAGGGGATCACGGCACCCTGCCGAATGGTCAGATTGACATCGGCAATCACCTTCTCTTCGTCCATGGCCAGGTTCGAACCGATACCGTTACAGACCGGGCACATTCCCAGCGGAGAGTTGAATGAAAACAGAGGCGGGTCCAGTTCGGGATAGGCCACCCCACAGCAGGAACGGGCTTCGCTCATGGGGATATCACCGGCATCCATGTGGTGGACGATAATACGGCCCTCACCGAGTTTGAGCGCCATCTCCACGGAGTCGGTCAGCCGTTTGCGAAAATTATTGTCTCCGGACACTTTTAAACGATCGACCACCGCTTCGATGGTGTGCTTTTTGTAACGCGCCAGGCTTTGAACCGACTCGATCGCCTGGACAACCCCATCGACCCTGAGCCGGGCATACCCCTGCTGCTGCAGCCGGCCGATCACCTCGCGGTGTTCGCCCTTGCGGTTGTCGATCACCGGAGCCAGGATGAGGATGCGGCTGCCCTGGGGCATTTCCAGGATGCGCTCGACCATGCTCTGGGCATCTCCCCGGCCCACGGGCTTGTGGCAATGGATGCAGGTCTGCTGGCCGATGCGGGCGAACAGCACCCGCAGGTAATCATAGATCTCGGTAATTGTGCCCACTGTCGAACGGGGGTTCTTACTGGCCGACTTCTGTTCGATGGAGATGGTCGGTGACAGTCCCCGGATGGTGTCGTAGCGCGGTTTTTCCATTTGGCCGATAAACTGGCGGGCATAGGCCGACAGGGATTCCACGTAGCGACGCTGGCCTTCGGCAAAGATCGTGTCAAAGGCCAGACTCGATTTCCCCGATCCAGAGACGCCGGTGAAAACGATCAGTTTTTTCTTGGGCAGACTGACATCGATATGCTTGAGATTGTGTTCCCGGGCGCCTTTGACTTCAATGGTGTCCAGTTCCATCTTGTTCTTTTTTTTACCGGAGCGGGTGGCGGCCACCGGCGCAACGGCATGGGGGCGGTTTTTCATTTCTCTTTTCCGTATCAACAAGGGGCCTGGCAATTAACCACAAGCCCTTTCCATTCAAGCTCCAGCGGTGCTGTGACGTGAGCCAAAAACCGGTTGCCAACCTGCGCCCGGTTGTCATAGGCTTCGAAAATAAGTATCGATCCCCGGCTTGTCCATACGGCCGCCATATCGATGCCATGACCACTATCGACGGGATGCGACGATGACCCGCAATGCTCCGGTTTCGGTGTACGAAACCACCTACCACCACTACCTGGAACAATTGCAGGCCCGGCCCTTTGCCGGAAAGGCCGATGTGTTGGGCCTTGTCGAGACACCCGATGGCGTGGGGGTATCCTATTTCGGCCGTCCCGTCCGTCTGACGTCCGCCGGTCTGATTGATGAAACCGGTGCCAGACCCGATTTTCCCGACTGCGTGGTGATTTGCCGCTATCTGCTCATGGCGCCCGCTTTCGAGCCCTCACAGACCCGGTGGGTGGCCTATCGTGATTTTCCCGACACCGGTCCCCTGACCGTTTTCTGGTCCGATACGGTGGAGGGGACGCTGGTCCGGACCTACACCGGCCGCGTGGCAGATCTGGCACGGGCATGTGCAGATCTGGGCGCCAGCACGCCGGAGATGTCAATCAACTGTGATCTGTGCCGTCGTTTTGCACCGCTGCCCAAAGTTCCTTTGCTGCTGATTTTCAACGATGCTGATGACGACTTCCCGGCCTCGGCGTCTCTCCTGTTCGAAAAACGGGCATCGACCTACCTGGATGCCGAGAGCCAGGCCATCCTGGGTCACCAGCTCTGCCGCCGGCTGATTGCTGCCCTTTAAATAGTGTCCATCCACGAATAGGAGAATTTGGTCGAGATCAAGGCGCCCGAAAAATTTAACCGCAGGCATATGGTTGATATTCCGAGGATTAAATTTTTCGCGCAACGCCGATATCGGGCAAATTGGCCATTCGTGGATGGGCACTAAATAGGTTGAGATCACCCCAATGCTGCAACATTGGGGATTATTATTACCCCTTCATGGCGCAAAGGTCGTATAGTAAATCTTCTTCAAGAATTAAAGTTCATTTTTTACCGACCGATAGAGCAGGTGATACCGCTGATCTCCACTGCTTACTTGGTCCTCAGATGATTGCGCATTGCTCCCCATTGACTGACGAAACTGCTTCTATCCTGTTTGACTGAACCTGGTTGTTCTTCCTTTACGGTTATCTTATGCGCATCAAACGCGGGATACCGGTGGATGAGGATGACTGCACCGATAACGGACGTTCGCCGTTGTGGGAGCCTTTTAACAATTACCAGTTAGCTATGAGGTGGCAATGAAAATCAAAACAAAAATGATTGTCACAGTAACCATCGCGGTTGTGGGCGTGGCTGCCCTCAGCATGAGCAGCCATATAACCATGCAGAACAATATCGTCATGGCCAGATCTGTGAAGAGCGAGACCTTACGGATGGTCCTGAGTGTGGAAAAGCTCACCTCCCAGGGCCAACGCCTGAATGCCGGGATTCGCAGCAGCGTCAACACCGCCAGTGAAGACGGGCTGCAACAGGCGGAAATGACCAGGGCAGCCATGCTGGAGACGTTGGCACAGCTGCACCCGGTCAATATGCCTGCCGAGATTCAGACGTATCTGGAACGTCTTCCTGAACGAATTGCCATGATAGCGGATTCGGGGAATAAGCTGGCCATGGCCGTGATCGACCAGGAATTCGGCGACATTCCCCGGTTTACGGAACAGTTCGAGTCGACCAGTGCCGAGCTGTCAACAGTATTAGATGGCCTTCAAAAAACCGCCGTGGCATTCCTTGACGCGTCTCTGGATCACATGGTCGCTTCCTCGGAGAAAGGGGCGCGGGTCAGTTTCTGGGCTTCATGCGCCTTGATCATATTGATGATTGCGCTGCTTTTCTTCCTGCTGACGGCGGTGATTCGACCCATGGGACGGGTCGTGGCCGGGTTGAAGGATATTGCCCAGGGAGAAGGTGACCTGACCAAACGGATGCCGGATGCGCGCAAAGACGAAATCGGTGAACTGGCCCATTGGTTCAATGTTTTTTCAGACAAATTGCATCTCACTATCCGCCAGATCACGGGTAGCTCCGAAATCTTACGCTTTTCTTCCAATATGCTGACTGAACTTTCCGGATCCATGCGAGATGATGTGCAGGTGGTTGAAAACAATGCTGGTGCTGTAAAGGACGATGCCGACTCGATTACTTCGCACATCAATGCCGTGGCATCGGCCATGGAGGAGACATCCACCAACATCAGTATCATTGCCTCATCGGCCGAAGAGATGAGTGCGACGATCGGCGAAATCGCTCAAAATACCGAGAAAGCCAAAGCCATTACCGATGACGCGGTATCCCAGTCCGAGATGGCTGCCGATCACATCGGCCGACTGGGCGAGGCGGTCCTTAAGGTCGGGAAAGTTACCGACACGATCAGTGAAATTTCCGACCAAACCAACCTCCTCGCCCTCAACGCCACCATCGAAGCAGCCCGTGCCGGCGAGGCCGGCAAGGGGTTTGCCGTTGTGGCCAATGAAATAAAAGGGCTAGCCATGGAAACCGCCTCGGCGACCCGAGAGATCAGTGCGCAGATCCAGGATGTTCAGGAGGCTGCCAGCGGATCGGTGGAGGAGGTGGCTGCCATCTCTACGGTTATTCAAGATGTCAACGCGATTGTCGGCACAATTGCTGCTTCTATCGAAGAACAGTCTGCCGTCACCAAGGAAATCGCCGGCAGTGTTGCCCATGCCTCCGAAGGCATCGGCGAGGTCAACAACGCAATGGCCAGCAGCGCTCAAGGTGTGCAGCGTATGTCAGACCAGGTGACTGGTATCCATCAGGCTGCAAGTGAGATGGCCCATCGCGGTTTTCAGACAAAACTCAGTGCCGAAGATTTGTCGGCCATTGCCAGGCAGGTAGATCAGTTGGTTGGCCAGTTCAGACTCAGACCGGCCAAATTCGACATGGGTACCGCAAAAGGAGCGCACCTGAAATGGCGCTATCGACTCCATGCGGTCATGACGGGGCATGAAACACTGAGCACGGAATCGGTGGCCTCCCACCAGGAATGCGAATTCGGGCGTTGGCTGAGCAGTCCGGCGGGACAGGCAATGTGCATGGATGCGGCATTTGGAGATGTCTGTGAGATTCATGAATCCATTCACCAAATCGCCCATGACGTGGTTGCTGTCAGCAACAACGGCCGGAGGCAGAAAATGACGGCTTTGATGGAAGATTTTGAAAGAACACGCCAGCAATTTTTTAATGCGCTGGATGCACTTTACCAGTAACTTTTATTTGGAGGAAAGTTCATGTCAAGACAGATGTCGTTTTCCATTATTACGCTTACGATGATCGGCTTCATGTTTTTCGGGACGGTCAGGGCGGCTGATTTTCAAAATCTGACCGCACAGGAACTCAAAACAAAAATGGACAGTGGTGGTAGCGTTATGGTGGTCAATCCCTTGAGCGATATCGAGTTCAACGAGGGACACATTCCAGGATCAGTCAACATCCCGTTCCATTTAATGCCGACCACGGATCAGTTGCCGGAGGACAAATCGACCCCCATTGTCACATACTGCCTTGGCCCCAAATGCATATTTTACAAAAAAGCCGCCATGCTTCTGGCTGACCGGGGCTATCCTCATGTGATCACTTTCAAAGGTGGTGTCCCTGCGTGGGTCAAAGCCGGATTTCCTTTGGAACAGAAAGGTGCACTGGCGAAAACAGAGATCCCGACCGTGAATGCCGACGCGTTGAACGGCATGCTGGCCCGGGTTCAGATCGTTGACATCCGGTCGCCAAGCCTATATGCGATGGGCTGGATTCCTTCCAGCAAAAAGATCCCGCTGGGACTTCTCTCGGCAGAGTATGCCGATATCCCAAAGGATAAACCGATTGTGGTGGTTGACCACGCCGGCAAGCAGGTGCTGGTGGCCGGTCGTTTCCTGAAAAGCAAGGGCTATGATGATGTGCAGCGCCTTCAGGGCGGATTGATGGTCTGGAGCCGGAAAGGGTTTGCCCTGGAACCGTAGTTACGGGTTCCATCTTCGTTGGTTGGCCGTAAAAATCCAAGACATGTTGCAAGGAAACAGAAAGATAACTGGGTAATGGGTTGATTTCAGTTTTCCGAAATTCGTGAATGAATTTTTTTCTTCAGCCGTTGAAACCAGCTCTCCTGCGCGGGCGCCTGATCCTCTGAGATGATACAGGCCCGTTTGAGGAATTGGCCGAATTCGGGGTTGACCTTGCCAAATTGGGCGATTCTGTCGATGGAGAGCAGATTGTCCAATGTCGGCGGGGTCATCTCCATGTCCGATTCGCGGCGGATGGTTTCCATGGTGATGGATAGCGCATAAATCGTCACATTCTCCGCCAGTTCATCAGCGGATATCTCAGCATCTGAGCGGTGTCCGCTTCCCATCACCTCGTGCACGCAGGCGGTTAAAATAGGATTCCCCATGTCCAGCTTTTCACTACATTGATCGATGGCAAAATTGTGGTCGAGAAAATCATCGCAAAACTTCTGCAGTGATTTAAGCCAGCCTTGACTCAAATTCTGGGGCAAAACCGCATTGGCACCGCGGGACAACACTTCGTTAGAAAACCGGGACAGCATAGAGTCATCTCCTCATATTTCAAGTTAGGGCTTTTTTATCATAAATCTTTATTTCTGCACACCCCCCTTTTACATCCACAACCATGGCAGGGTATCTGATCAAGCCGCCAACAAGAATACATCCAAATGCGGTTACCACGACAGCCATGGCGAGCCGTATTGACAACGCGGCATTGCCATGCGAGGGCGCCGCCAGTTTATTCACTTTCAAGAGGCAATCTATTGAACATGATGGAACGGTCGTCAAGACCATCGGCGATGAACTGATGTGCACCTTGCTGGCGCCTGACCATGGGGCGCGGAATCGCCAATCATCTGGTGGTCGACCACCTATTGGTTTCCCGCATGCATGCGCGCATTGAGTTGCAACGCAACCGGTTTTTGCTGATCGTCTAAAATACCAATGATACTTTTCTTAAACTCCAGGACCACGGTTTCTCACGACCGAGGTTCACGACTTCCCCATATCACAACGCCTTTCTTATTTTTCACCGGCCGTTTTTTACGTGCAATATTTGAACTTTCATTTACTTTGCTTGTTACTTTTATTGCACGCCTTGAACGATTGGATACTTCATTTGGTACCATGGATGCAATATTCTTAGAAAACTAAAATATATATAAAAACATCTGGTTAAAATGCTTGTGCAATAAGAATCAAGGTTGTGGCATAATGTTTGCTAATAGATATCCCGGGAAGAGTAACATCGCTTACTCGATAAAGGCAAACCATACGAAAGTGTGGCGCGCAAAGCCACTGGCCTAAATCTTCCGCTTGAAAGAAGACATGGCAGCAGGGCAGCCGAGGGTAACCGGGTGCTTCCTCCACGGATTCACCGCTTACCAAATGAGAATCATGGAGGAATGCATCATGACCGTCCGGGTAAACCATTTATTGTGCAACATTGGTCTTTTTCTCGCCATTGTTTTTTTAACTGTCCTTTTGTCCGCGGAGAAAGGCTTTTCTGCCGATACCTACGCGGTTCCCCAAACCACCGAAGTCACCCTCGCCTGGGATGCGAACGACCCTGCGCCAGAAGGTTATCGCATTTTTCAGAGGATCGATGGTGAAGCATATGATTACACCGATCCCGTCTGGACCGGAACGGATACTTCAGGGAGCGTTTACAATCTGGAATATGATACCACATACTACTTTGTGGTTCGGGCCTACGAGGGGACCCTGGAAAGCGCTGATTCGGAAGAGGTCTCCTACACCACTCCGGCATCCACTTCGGCAACCTACTCCATAACGGCAACGGCGGGTGAAGGCGGCACCGTCTCCCCGTCAGACACCACCACCGTTTCCGAAGGCGTGGATCAGACATACACAATTATGGCGGACGACGGCTACCACATCGCGGATGTGCTTGTGGACGGGGTGTCCCAAGGGGTGGTAACAGAATATACGTTTACCTCCGTTTCCGAGGATCACACCATCAGCGCCAGCTTTGCCATTGACACTTACTCCATAACGGCCTCAGCCGGTGACGGGGGTACGATTTCACCGTCGGGGACGAGCACTGTCTCCAGAGATGCGGACCAGACGTTCACCATTACTGCGGACAGCGGTTATCACATCGCGGCGGTATTCGTGGACGGGGTATCCCAGGGAGCGTTAACGACCTATACGTTTACCTCCGTTTCCGAGGATCATTCCATCAGCGCCAGCTTTGCCATTGACACTTACTCCATAACGGCCTCAGCCGGTGACGGGGGTACGCTTTCACCGTCGGGGACGAGCACTGTCTCCAGAGATGCGGACCAGACGTTCACCATTACTGCGGACAGCGGTTATCACATCGCGGATGTGCTCGTGGACGGGGTATCCCAGGGAGCGGTAACGACCTATACGTTTACTTCCGTTTCCGCAGCTCACACCATCAGCGCCAGCTTTGCCATTGACACTTACTCCATAACGGCCTCAGCCGGTGACGGGGGTACGCTTTCACCGTCGGGGACGAGCACTGTCTCCAGAGATGCGGACCAGACGTTCACCATTACTGCGGACAGCGGTTATCACATAGCGGATGTGCTCGTGGACGGGGTATCCCAGGGAGCGGTAACGACCTATACGTTTACTTCCGTTTCCGCAGCTCACACCATCAGCGCCAGCTTTGCCATTGACACCTACTCCATAACGGCCTCAGCCGGTGACGGGGGTACGATTTCACCGTCGGGGACGAGCACTGTCTCCAGAGATGCGGACCAGACGTTCACCATTACTGCGGACAGCGGTTATCACATCGCGGATGTGCTCGTGGACGGGGTATCCCAGGGAGCGGTAACGACCTATACGTTTACTTCCGTTTCCGCAGCTCACACCATCAGCGCCAGCTTTGCCATTGACACTTACTCCATAACGGCCTCAGCCGGTGACGGGGGTACGATTTCACCGTCGGGGACGAGCACTGTCTCCAGAGATGCGGACCAGACGTTCACCATTACTGCGGACAGCGGTTATCACATAGCGGATGTGCTCGTGGACGGGGTATCCCAGGGAGCGGTAACGACCTATACGTTTACTTCCGTTTCCGCAGCTCACACCATCAGCGCCAGCTTTGCCATTGACACCTACTCCATAACGGCCTCAGCCGGTGACGGGGGTAACATCTCCCCATCGGGCAGGATCACCGTCGATGCCGGCTCCAGCCAGACGTTCACGATCACCGTGGATGACGGATACGAAATCCTCGATGTCCTGGTCAACGGCAGCTCCATGGGCCAGTCGAGCAGCATTAGCCTTGACGACATCCGCGCTGATTATACGGTCGTAGCCAGCTTCGCCTTGCAGAATCAGGCGCCTGTTGCCGATGCCGGGCCGGATCAGACTGTGGATGAGGGCCAGTTGGTAACCCTCAGCGGACTCAATTCAGTGGACCTTGACGATGGCATCGCCTCTTTTCAGTGGAATCAGATTCAGGGGGTCGACGTCACCCTGATTGCCTCGGACCAGGCGGAAGTCGTCACCTTTACCACGCCAAACGTGGACACGTCAGGTGCCTCCCTGGTGTTCGAACTGACGGTCACCGATTATAACGGTGAAACCAGTGTGGACACCTGTATCGTTAATGTAACCTGGGTCAATGTGCCGCCCACGGCAGACGCCGGTGGTGCGCAGACCGTCAGCGAAGGGGAGGCCGTCGTACTGGATGCTTCCGGCTCTACCGATCCAGACGACGGGATCGCCACCTACTACTGGACACAGCTTGCGGGGCCGACAGTCACCCTTTCGGGCAATCAATCGGCCAGTGCCTCCTTCAATACACCGGACATCGACGCCGAAGGGGCAACGCTGACATTCCAGCTCACCGTTACCGATACCGGTGGGCTCCAAGATACGGACAGCGTACTGATCACTGTCGAATGGGTCAACCAGGCGCCGCTGGCCGACGCCGGCCCGGATCAGTCGGTCGATGTCGACGACGAGGTCACCTTGGACGGGTCCCTGTCCACCGATATTGACGATACCATCAAAGCCTTCCGCTGGAGCCAGACCGACGGCACCCCGGTTGAACTGTCCGATGCCACTGCTGAAAAGCCCACCTTTATCGCACCGGATGCGGGTGTCGACGGTGGATCGCTGACCTTCGAACTCACGGTTACGGACAGTGGCGACCTTCAGGGCAAGGATAGCGTCACGATCAATGTCGCGCCGTCGGTCTCCGAGACTGTCGACACCACCGCGCCGACGCTGGTGATCGAGAGTCCGTCGAAAACCAAGCTGCTGTCCAGGTATTCGACGATGAGCATGTCCGGTCGTGCCTCGGACGATCAAGGGGTTGAGCAGATCACCTGGGTGAACAGCCTCGGCGGTAGCGGTGTTGCGGCGGGCACCGATTCATGGCAAATCGATACCATTCCACTGCAAAGCGGCACCAATATAATCACGGTGACGGCGGTTGATGCGGCGGGCAATTCCACTTCAGCAACGGTGATGGTATTCTGTCTCAAATTCCTACGGATACGATAGCTTACCTACGGACGGCGCATCTAATGTGACGATTCAATCGGGATAGTAAGAACGGCCAGGGAATTTCTCCCTGGCCGTCGTATTTCAAAACGATACGCAAGCCAAGCCCATTCGGAATCGCTTACCCTGAACGCTGGCAAACGCCAATAAAAAAGGATTTACAAGCCAACATGCTTGTAAATCCTTATGTTTTCTGGTGGGCGATACAGGATTTGAACCTGTGACTTCCACCGTGTGAAGGTGGCACTCTCCCGCTGAGTTAATCGCCCCAAAAAGTGCCCTTACATATAAAGAGGCGGCCCTTTGAAGTCAAGCGTTTTTTCCTCGGCCGTTACTCCCGTTTGACGATAAACCAGGGATTGAGCAGATTCTCCTTGTTGTACCTCAAGGGGGTGCCGTCGTCGTGGCGGATCACCTGGGCGCCACTGGCCGTGGCGATGGCCTGACCGGCAGCGGTATCCCATTCCATGGTGGGCCCCAGCCTGGGGTATATGTCTGCCCGGCCTTCGGCCACGCGGCAAATTTTCAGAGAACTGCCAGCTGAAATAAATGCCAGGTCGGCATGGGTTTGACGCATGGTTTCCACATAAGCCTGAAGTTCAGGTGTGGCATGGGAGCGGCTACCCATGATAGTAAAGGGGCGCGATTCGTCGCGGGGCAGCGGTAGGCGGTCGGCTCTTTCCAGCAATGCCGAGAGCGCACTTGCTCCTCCGGAGGGACTCATTGTACCGGCAAGATCTCCGCAGGAATCGATTTTATAGGCACCGGACTGAGTGTCGGCGAAATACAAGGTGTCGGCCACAGGGACGAAAATGACACCCATGGTGGGCGTTCCGTTTTCGGCCAGGGCGATGTTGACGGTGAACTCTCCGTTGCGTTTGATAAACTCCTTGGTGCCGTCCAGGGGATCGACGATCCACATTTGTTGCCACTGACTGCGTTCTTCATGGGCGATGTCCCGCCCCTCCTCACTGAGAACGGGAATCCCCAGGTCGCCGATGGCAGCCAGGATGATCTCATGGGCGCGGCGGTCCGCCCGGGTGAGGGGAGAATCATCGTTTTTTTTCTCAATGCCCATGTCCGATGACCCGTATACGTCGAGAATTGCCCTGCCTGCCGCCAGGGCGCCGGATATTGCGCAATACAGCCAGCTTGATCGATTTTCCATGGAATGCCTTCCCTGCCTTTCGGTTCGTTGCTCCGTATCGTCATCGGACCCGATCCGGGCTTTTCAAACAGCCTTTTAATCACGGGGAACCGGTGGCTGAAACGCGGCTGTGATTCTTGAGCACTCTATCGATGCATTTTGCATTGGTCAAATGGTATTGTGTGATTGATCGGTAATGACGGTTGTCACGGCGCAATTTTTTGCGCGGGAATTATCGCCGGTGTTGCCGTTAGTCAGAAAGGCGCCTGACTATTGTTTGGTTGTTTGCCCGCATGCCGCCCATCCCCAAAACGAAAAACGCGAGATGTCGACCATCACGCGTTTTCAAACAGGGCTAAGCTACGATTCGGAAATCAGACCCTAAACTGTTTGACCATGACGTTAAGGGTTTCGGCAAGTTCAAACAGATCCTTGGAACTGGCATTGACCTGGGCACTGACATTGGTCATCTCATCGGCGGCCTGGGTGACATCGGTGATATCGGCGGCGATGGAATTGGCCGCCTCCGAGCTTTCAGCGATGGTGGTGTTTACTTCGCCCATACCTTCAGACGCCTTGGCCACGTTGCCGGCGATATCCTTGGTGGTTACCGATTGCTCTTCCACGGCCGCGGCGATGGTAGACACGAGTTCATTGACTGTGCCCACTACTTTGGCGATGCTGTTGATTTCGGTCACCGTGCCCTGGGTGGAATTCTGAATACCCTCTATTTGCAGTTTGATCTCACCGGAGGCCGCCGCCGTCTGCTTGGCCAGTTCTTTGATCTCGTTGGCAACCACGGCAAATCCCTTTCCGGCTTCACCGGCCCGGGCCGCCTCGATGGTGGCGTTCAGTGCCAGAAGGTTGACCTGCTCAGAAATCTCGGTGATGGTTTCGACCACCTTGCCGATCTGCATGGCGGCATTGCCCAGCTCTTCGATCTGATTGGTGGCATGGGTGGTCTGGCCAACTGCTTCCTCGGCGATCTGGCGGCCTTTTTCCGTGTTGCCGGCGATTTCGCTGATAGTCGCGGTCATCTCTTCCGCCCCTGAGGCGACGATGTTCAGGTTGCTGGCGGTTTCATCCATGATTCCGGCGGCCGATGAGATGGTGGTGCTCATTTGCTCGCTGGCGGCGGACACGGTTATGGTTTTGCCGGAGGTCCGGTCCACGCTTTCGGAAAGATGCTCGGCGATGGTGGCCAGCTCCTTTGAAGCGGTGGTCAGATTTTGGGCGTTTTGGGCGACGTCAGCAATGATGCGCTGAATCTTTTCGATGAAGGTGTTAAACCAGAGGGCCAACTCGCCGACTTCGTCGGTGCTGTTGATATCGATGCGCTTGGTCAGGTCGCCGTCACCTTCTGCGGCATCCTGCAGGCCGGCAACCACCCGGTTGATGGGCTTGACCACCGTGGAGGTGACAAAGTAGATCAGCACCGTGGCAACGGCGATGACCACAACAGCCACCATCAGGTTTATCATCCCCAGGCTTTTCACCGGGGCGAGGATTTCGGCTTCAGGAACATTGACTGCAACGATCCACCCCTGTTCCTTGATGGCTTTAAAGGCAAGCTCTTTTTGGGCGCCACTATATGTGTAGTTAAGGAGACCATTTTTTTGAGCCAGCATTTGCTTGCCGAAATCATATTTGTTTATATTCTCCTTCATGATCTTGGATCTGTCGGGATGGGCAATGACAAAGCCGTTCTCGTTTACGGCAAAAGCATATCCGCTTTGGCCAACCTTGATGTTATCGATAAATTGCTTGCTGAACTGGGTGATGCTCACCACGCCGAACAGGACACCTTTGATCTGTTTATTGTCTTGCACCGGCGTGGACACAAAAAAGACCGGATTTCCCGAGTTACGACTGAGGGAAACATCGGATACATAAGTGTTGCCCGCCATGGCGGCTTTGTAGTATTCACGATCTTTGACATTGATCTTGCCGACTATTTTTTCTGCATTGGCCGCGATTACCATGCCATCTTCCCCTGCCAGGCAGATGTCTTCATAATACCCATATTCAGCCTGCAGGCGGGCTAATTTTTCGTTGGCCGAAATCCGGGCCGCCTTGCCGATGATCGATGTTTTGGTCGCCTTGGCATAAATTTCCTCATGGGACCAGCTTCTCAGATCAAGCTGGCGATCCTTGATCCAGGATTCAAGGTTGGTTGCCGTTGAGCGGGTCCGCTGTTGGATGTTTTCCAACAACGCATTGCTGAGGGCGTTTTTGGATTTGACATACGAAATTGTTGCCGACACCCCCATCCCAACGATGATTAGCAAAATGGTCGGTAGCAGGAATTTATTGCGGATGTTCATTTTCATCATTGATTCCCTTTTATTCTTCCCAGCTGTTTTCGAAATACTAGCGCAGTGTTTTATTCAATTCTTCGATTTTGGCCGTATCACTGTATATACCGGCAAAGATGGTATATGGTGTTCCTTCGACTTTGATGCCATAAGCCACTTTGCGGGACGGTTCGGTTTCACCCGGTTTCGGCCAGTAGTATTGTTCCCACCCCCCATCGGCTTGTTCGCTGGCCTTGCAGAGCCTCGAGTTAAATTCAAACTTTTTGTCAAGATCGAGGCCTTTCAGCTTGTCCAGAGCAAACGGGTGGGCCATCATTTCACTGGGGCAACGCTGAACATAAACATAGGTGTCCTTATAGACGAACTCTCCCTTGGGGTCGTTAAACGCTGGGAATGATTCTTCACCCAACGTACCGATCACCTCGTAGGCTTTTAAAACCAGATTGTAAACATCCTCGGGCGTCGCTTTGCCGTCGTCCGCGTGCGCATGGGAAAAGGAAAATAAAACCGCAATTGCCAATACCAACACTGCTTTTTTCATAAGTAAAGGGTGTTAAAAGAAAGTGAATAATATGTCTTAAAAACAGTTGCTTGTGCATGGAAAAACCCCTATAAGGAGGTAGACTACGACCAAGTAGGATACTTCCAAAAGGAGCTTTTTGCGTGCATCATAAAGATATCAAGGCTCAGATTCGTAAGCAACTGAAAACGCAATTTCCTAACTGGCATCGTCTCACACGAAAGGAAAAGAAGGAAATTGCGCGTCAAGTATTGGAGCAAGTCATTGAAAATTATGATTCTTCCAAAGAAATTGCTACGCCAGTGCCAGATCTGATTGGCCTATCGGATCAGCAACCAACCGAAGGAATCATGACGGTAGATCAGATGGCTGAATTTGTTGCCGAACACCAGTCCAACCCATTGTTAAGACTCTATGGAAAGCACAGCTCTCATCCAGCCATTAAGGATATTGAACTGCAATACATCGACTCATTGATCGATGACCGTATCGTTAACAAAATTCTCGCCCCCGATGGATACAAACCGGCCATCCGTTATCTTTTTCCGTGTAACATGCTTCGAGCCGAGATATTGAAAGCCATCAAATACCCGGAAATCAGTTATCGTAAATTCTGTGGCGATGACAAAACTTACGAAAATCACAAAGAAACAAGCCCTTACATAGGGATGGAGAACAAACAGAATCGTGCTTTCATTGGCCTATCCTTGAACCGCAGTGAAATGATCAATCACGTTCAGATGTCTCAATTCCGGTCTTCGCTTTCGTTCACGCAGATGATCAATCTGAATGTGTACATTCTATGTTTGCTTCAGAGCAAGGGACTGTTGGATTCCTTCAACGTTCATTTTGTCGACTCTACGGAACTGGCCGTTGATCGCCAGTATTTGCTGGCAAAGTTTAAAATCGGCAACCAAAACATTCGGATTTACGACGACATTGATTGCGATTGCGGCAAGCGGCGTAACAAGCGCGACAAATCGGTCTACGTGGTCGGTTATCGGATGCATGCACTGGCAGCGATCAATCCGGAAAATGGGCAAAGCATTCCATTGATCTCATTGTTGGCTCCGGCAAATCATCACGACAGCAATTTTACGCTACCCTTAATCCAATTGGGAAAAGCCATTGGCTTGGACTTGAAGTTGATTACGGCGGATGAAGCCTACCATGATAAAGATGGCTCTTTACTCGCGCAAACCGGGGTTCATGTAATCGCACCACCGAACCGGAAAGTCACGCTGCCGAGTAATGTCGACCCTGAAACATACCAGGTAACTTGTGGCGATTTTTGTGAAATCGCGATGGATTATGTCGGTAGCGATTCACAGGGTCATGAATTCAAGTGCGCGGCTCTTCCGGGACAATGTTCACGAATGCCGGTCTGTCCGCAGTGCCGTCGTATCGAGTTTGATTCCGGCTGTTTCCAACCGATTCCGCATGCCACGAAAGGAGTATCGCAAGCGATAGATCTGCGTAAGAACGGTGAGCGAGTTTTCAACCTTCTAAAAAAACGAGAAGGTCTGGATTATGCGCGAGTTAGGGGGCAACACAACATATTTGCTCAATCAATTTTTGCAAATGCGGCCACGTTGCTGATAGAGATGGCTGGCACGAGGAGTACTCGTCCACATCTTGATCGGCAATTGGAGCTATTATCAGCTGCCTAACGGGATCCATGAATGTAAAATATAAACAGAATATAATTCATTAACGATGCCCAAGTTGGTGATCTTGTTTATCTGAGTGGGTGTTCAGCTATACAAAAAAGTCGCAAAACTAAATTCAAACAGCGAAAACAACCGCCAGCTGAACGGACGGAACTTCGAAAAGCAAGATACCTCCCAGATCATCGACCAAATTTAGACCCAATTGGTCGCTAACCAGCCGCAAGACGGTTGAAGAAGGTTGGATTTTAACAGGCTTAAGTAGTCCTTCTAAATAAGATTTTTTTCTGCTCTCTAAATTTATCGTACACTTATGATGGATCTTTAGGCGGAACCTTAAAAAAATGAATGGTAACGAAAACGTTGGGATAGAAGGGGATTTTCTAAAATTTAAAAGAAGAACCGGCCGTCCTGCGAATCCGCCATAAAGCGGAGTTTGACCGCTGTCTCAAGGCAACGGCAGCTTTCCTAACTCGATTTTCCCACTGACGGATTGCATCCGATTATCGCTTGTCATATAAATTAATATAGATTCATCGGTGGCCCTGCACAACGGCGGCGGCACAGGCATCGGCAAAGCGATCAACGGCGGTTTCGGCTTGGTACTGGCCGGCAGCCGCCGGGTGGAAGGCCTGTTTGACAACGCCAAATAGACGCCAGGACCTCCCGACCGAACCGAATTTTATGGAGAATATAGGCCATGCAACCGCTGCTGCTGGATAAAGAAACTATTAGCATCGAGGATCTGGTGACTGTCGCCCGGATGGATCGATTGGTCGACGTTTCCACTTCCGGAGAAGCCCGGGTGGCAAAAACCAGTGCCCTGATCGAACGCTGGGTCAAAGAGAAACGGGTAATCTACGGCATCACCACCGGATTCGGAGCCCTGTGCAATGTGACCATTTCCGAAAAGGATACCCGCCGGTTGCAGGAGAACATCCTCATGAGCCATGCCGCCGGTGTGGGCGAACCGCTGCCAGAGCCGGTGGTACGCGCCATCATGGCCCTGCGTGTGCACGACCTGAGCCTGGGCTACTCCGGTTGCCGCATGGAGACCATCCGCTACCTGCTGGCATTTCTCAATCAAGGGGTGACGCCGGTGGTACCGGAAAAGGGGTCGGTGGGCGCCAGTGGCGATCTTGCACCCACCGCGCATCTGGGACTGGTGCTGATCGGAAAGGGTGAGGCTTTTTTTCGCGGCGAACGCATCCCCGGTGACGAGGCGCTTTCCCGTATCGGACTGAACCCGCTTCGGCTGTCCGCCGGCGAGGGGCTGGCGCTGATCAACGGCACCCAGGTAATGACGGCCATCGGCGCCCTGGTGGTCAATGACGCGGTGCGGCTTTCCAAAATGGCCGACATCGCCTGTGCCATGACCCTGGAAGTACTCATGGGTTCAAACAGCGAGTTCGACCCGCGGATTCACCAGGTCCGTCCCCATCCGGGGCAGTTGGCCACGGCCGACAACATGCTGCGCCTGACCGCAGAGAGCCAGATCATCGATTCTCATCAGGGCTGTGCCCGGGTGCAGGACGCCTATACCCTGCGTTGTGCGCCCCAGATTCACGGTGCCAGCAAGGATGCCGTGGCCCATGCCCGCCGGGTGATCGACATCGAGATCAATGCCACCACCACCAATCCACTGATCTTTCCGGATACCGAGGAGTTCCGCCTGGGGGGCAATTTTCACGGGCAGCCCGTGGCCATGGCGGCGGACTACCTCTCCATGGGTCTGGCGGAACTGGGCAGTGTTTCGGAACGGCGCATCGAGCGGCTGGTCAACCCGCAACTCAGCGAACTGCCCGCCTTTCTGATAAAGGAAGGGGGAATCAACTCCGGCTATATGCTCGGCCAGTATGCCGCCGCGGCCTTGGTTTCGGAAAACAAGGTACTGGCCCATCCGGCCTGTGTGGATTCCATCCCCACCTCTGCCAACAAGGAAGACCACGTCAGCATGGGCACCATTGCCATCCGCCAGAGCCGAGAAATTCTCACCAATGTGGAGAGTGTGATCGCCATCGAACTGCTCTGCGCGGCACAAGCCTATGACCTGCTCACCGAAACACGCAAACTGATCGCTGGCCGGGGAACCCGCGAGGCCTATCGGGTGATTCGCCGCCACGTCCCCTACATGGACCGGGATCGTGAACTGTACAAAGACATTCAGACCATGCGGAATGTCCTGCGCAGCGGTGAAATTCTCGATGCCGTGGAGGCGGCGGTGGGACGCATCAAGGTAGAGAAGTAGCAACCCAGCAACAGGATGAAAATGGTGGCCCGTCCGCCGATTACCGGCCCGGCCACGCTTTGCCGCTCGTTAGGCGATCAGCGGAAATCGCCTTAAATCGACGATGTATTCTCCTTAACCTTGTCATCTCTTTTCAGATCCCGTTTTTTATTGACCACCTGTGCATAGCAGAGGTCCGGCTCTACGCTGACCACCTCCAGGCGTGCCACCACCTTGGGCAATCCCTGCAGTTTGCGTCCCTTGTACTCGATGGGTGCGCTCTCTTCGATGACATCCAGGACGGTGCCCTGCACCATGCCCTGGTTGCTGCCCAGGTTGATCAGGGCCTGGTCGCCGGATGCCCGAACGACGAACCCCTTAAGCGGGTATTGGTTGACAATGGCGCTGAGGATGTCGCGATTCAACCGCAGCAGTGCTTTGCTCCATCCCGATTCCGGGCCCAGCTGCCGGGTTAGGGTTTTGGCGATGGCCGATGTTTCCGTGTCCACCAGGCGCAGATTGATCAGGGTGTCGCCGGGAATGATGAACAGGCTGCCGGTGCCCATGATGCGGGCCGCCATGACCCGCCCCAGGCGCAGGGCCGTGTCGGGGTCGGCCAGGTCCGAAGATCCCAGATTGAGTTCCGCCAGCAACTGGTTCAGCACCACGCGGTCCACGACCTTGACCCGGCCGGAGGCGTTCAGGTGATCGGCCAGTTGGGCGGTGAGGATGGTCGCCATGCCGTCCCGGTCGGCCAGGCCGCCTTTCTCTTCAAAGTCGACAAAAGAGAAGACCAGCGGCCGGGATGTCCACCCATCGATCTCTTTGACCGGCTTCAGTTTCTGGCTGCGGTAGCGCGCGGCCAGGTCTTTGACCAGCCGGTCGATCTCTTTGCGTTTTTCGGCATCTTTCTGCAAGGCAACCATCTCCTGGGCTTTGCGGGCCAGAAGATTGGTAATGGCGTCGGCAGCATCGGTACTGGTGGCAGATGCTTTCTGGTAGGCGGCCAGGGCCTGATCCCACCGCCCTTCCCGCTGATAGGACATCCCCTTGTTGGCCGTGGCTTCAACGAGATAGGGATCCACCGCCACGGCCCGGTCATACAATTCGCGGGCCTGTTCGTTTTTACCCATACTGGCCAGAAACCGGCCGTAACGGTTCAGGGCCACGGCCTGCTGGTGGGGAGGAACTTCCGTTTTGCCGGTCGCCGTTTTCAATTCCGTCTCGGCCGCATCTTTTTTGTTCTGGCGGTAGAGCACGTCGGCTTTGACCAAATGGGCCAGGCTGCGCTGCGGTGCCTTGCGGGTCACCTGGTCGGCCAGTGCCAGCGCCTTGTCGTCCTCGCCCTTTTGCGCGTACACGGCGCTCAGCCCCTCCTTGCCGATCACCTCGCCGTCACCCGAAGCGGTGGCCACCTCCTGGAACAGGGCTTCGGCCTTGTCCAGGTTGCCCGAATCGATCTCCGCATACCCCTTGACCGCCTTGGCAGCCATGTTTTTCGGATTCTTGGCGATGACCGTATCGCTGATTGCCTTGGCCACGTCATGCTGTTTGCGATTCAGGGTCCGTTCCGCCAGACGCACCAGAAGGACCTCGGTGCTTTTCCCGCCCCCCTGAAACACATCCAGCACCTGACGATTCGGTCCCATGACACAGACAAAGGGCAAAATGGTGCGGGCACCGTACTGGGTGCTGACTTCACCGGGATCGAGCAGAACCGGAAACGCCGGCGTGGTCTGTTTGATGTAGCGGGTAACGGCATCGGCCGGGCTCATGGTAATGGCCCAGACCACCAGATTGTTATCAAAAAAGCGCTTTTTCAGGTTGTTCAGATAGGCCAGCCCCTCCTGGCTGGGCCGGGATGCCGCATCAAAAAAGTAGAGCACCGCCATCTGGTGATCCTTCAATGCGGAGAGCACGAAAGGCGTTCCCTGGGCATCGTTCAAGGTAAATTCGGGGCCTGGCTGGCCAGGGCTCAGCGGCGCAGCGGTCGCTGGCATTGCAGAGCAAAAGAAGGCCACGGCCAACCCGATGGCCCGCCACAATGGGATTGTCCTGTGCATGATTTTCCTCCTGTATCAGGGGTGCCGGTCTTCGGAAATTAATGCGCGGTAACTTGTTTACCGCCGGTTGCCGTCGACCGGGATGCCTCGGTTTCGCTTCCGATTTCCTTTAGCAGAAAAGCAAACATGGTTTCCACGGGGGTCAGAAAACCCACTGACGTGGTACCCCGGTATCGCCCTTTGACCATGGCCACCAGGCGCCCCTGGCCGTCAAACACCGGACTGCCGCTGCTGCCCGGGTAGATCTGCATGTCCACCTGCCACAGGGGGTGGGGCCCCATTCGCCGGGGCGGACCGTTGATGGTCCCCGGGGCGAGGGTAATGCCCAGGTTGTTGGGGCAGCCGATGGAGAAGATCGGCTCCCCCCGGTCAAGCAGATTCCGGCTGTCGGCAAGGGAAACGAATGGCAGATCGCTGGCTTTGCATGCGATCAGGGCCAGGTCCCGGCCAAGGTCCAGTCCGGCGATGGTACCCGGCATGCGGGTCCCATCGGAGAAGATGACCGAGACCGCCTGGTGATCGGTAAGGTTATGGGCGGTGCAAAGCACCAGCCCGTCCGGATCGATCACGAAGCCGGAGAACTGAATTTCGTGCGTTTTTGTATTGGCCAGGATGCAGACCACGGTTTCGGTCTTTTCCCGCACCACCTTGGGGATGCACGGTTGCTGAACCTGCTGGGACGGCGCCGGAGCTGCATCCAGAAGGTAGCCGTCAATCGATTCACGCAACTGGCGGCAGGCGTCCGCCGCTGGCCGTGGGCCATGGTATATCGCCGCTACGCTGGCAGCCAGGGCCGATTGCGGCCGGACACGGATGTCCCACCCCTCCCTGGATGTTCGTGCAGACAGGTGAAATTCTCCGGATCCGACCGACGCCTGCCTGACCATAAATCCCTGACCGCCCAGCCAATCGGCAATAACCTGCTCGATCTCATTGGCTGGTGCCGGAAAACGGTTGCCCATATCCGGACAGGGGGTACCCTCCATGGCCGCTGCGGGTGGTATGACAACCAGCATCGCCGCCAGGCAGGCAATGGCAATGCGACGGATCACGTTCTGCTGATTGGCCGGGAATCGGACACCGGTTCGCCTTCCCTCTTTTTACATGGTTTACATGGTGGTAGCCGGCCCCGTCAACGGCGGATCAGCCTGGTTCAATGCGTTCGTATACTTAGTGGTCTATCGGGAATGATGGCGAAAATCAAATGAAAAAGAGATGTTTCCATTGGGCTCGGCGGCCTGGAAACCGGCCTGTCGCCAATCGCGGATTCTTCTTCGACAATGCAGTTTGTGCTTCTCAAGTATTCCGAAAGTTGGTATTTGCGTGTTTCAGATCGGCTGACGGCACACCCGTGGGGATCACGCGGCGCCGGATGCAGGCGGCGACCCCTCGGATGGGTCGGAACCGGGCCCCGGCCACCAACGCTCTGAATTGACTTTCCACCCGCCTTTGGATATCTAAAAAGAGAAACAGGTTACGGCCATTCCCGATGCATACTCGCCGGCAATTGTTTCGTTGAACGGTACCTGGGATGGCAGCCTCGCTTCTCCCGCCACTCCGGCCGTGACCATATTGCCTGAAGAACCCAGCGATTATGAAACCGGCAGCCGCCTTTGCGGGCGCTACCAGGAAAGGGAGTTATGTATCGTATCAGCCCGGCTCGGCCTGTTGTGATCTTTCTACTGTTGCTGGCAACAGTGGCTGTTTTTGTTTTCGGCATGCAGCCTCCCGGCCATTGCGTCCAAAGCGAAGGCGACGGCATGGCAGACGTGGTTTTCGTGTTCGATAATTCCGGCAGCATGCGCAAAAACGATCCCCAATTCCAGACCCCCAAAACGGTGCTGGCATTTCTGGAGCAACTGCCCGAAACCGTCCGCGTGGGCATGGTGCTTTTCGACCAACGGGCCCGCCTGCTGCAGCCGCTTGGCGACCTCACGGACCCGGTTGCCCGCCAGGGGCTTGCCGAAAGCCTGGAAAAAGTCGACTACCGCGGAAAATTCACCGACAGTGCCGCCGGCATTGAACGGGCGGCCTATGAATTGAAAACAAAGGGTCGGGCGCATACCCGGAAAAGCATTATTTTCCTGACCGATGGAATTGTGGATACGGGAAACCGACAGAAAGACAGCGAACGCACCCGCTGGCTGAAAACCGACCTGGCTGCCGATTGCCGTGCCTCCGGGATCCGGATCCTGGGCATTGCGTTCACCGAAAATGCCGACTTCCCGCTGATTCAGACGATGGCCACACGCACGGAGGGGACCTATTTCCGGGCCGCGCAGGCCGAAGATATCGCCGGGGTGCTGGACCGCCTCCAGGCGTTTCTGTTACCCCCGTCCCCCGCCCCCCTGCCGGTGGCCATGGCTGAACCGGTGCCGGCGCCCACGCCAGCCGCGGAGACACCGGAGAAAGCCGACGATGCCGGGGTCTCTCCCCCTGTGGTGCCGGATGTGGCGACCATGCCGAATGCGTCGCGCAGTTTCTGGAAGTTCTACCTGCCTCTTTTGCTGATCATTTTTGTGCTCATGGGGATGGTGGCCGTTCTGGTGTTCAAGCTTTTCAGCCTGCCGGCCTGGTTGGGGGGGCGCAAAGGCGAAACCCCGTCCATGATGGGAGTCCGCACCCCGCCGCCACAGTGGGAACTCCAGGATCTTGGCCCGGACAGCATTGCCGTCTACCGGTTTGACAAGGCCCGGGTCACCGTGGGACGGGATGGCAAAAATGACCTGCTGCTGGCCACCGCCACGGTGTCCAACCTGCATGCCACCATCGAGTATCGTGACGGCGCCTTTTACCTTGAGGATCAGCGCAGCACCAACGGCACCCGTCTCAACGACCATCAGGTGCCTGCCAACACGCCCCTGCGTCTGAAAAGCGGCGATCGGATCAATTTTGCCAATCTGACGTTCCAATTTATCCGGCTGGACCAGATTATCAGTGGTGACACCGTCCTGTTGGACATTACCGCCCTGGGGGCACAGGCCGAGGAACCGTCGGATCTTCACACCGGCATGGTGGAATCGGAAAAGCCTTTCCTGGATTGCCTGGTCCGGCATCTGGAACGGATCCGCTTGCTGGGAGAAAAGTACCATCGTTTCGTGGAGACCTGTTTTTCTGGGGCCATGTGTACGGCCATCGCCATTCAGGCCCGGGAAAACATGCAGCAGTTGCATATCGATCCGGAGCACACCTGTTCCTCATTGATCAAAGGCAACGTCTTTTATGTGATCTGCACACTGCCGGTGCCGGCGGACGATGCATCCCGCTGGTTCGGTGATCAGCATGGCGGATTCACCCAGTTTATTTTCAAGTGGATCAAATCTGATGGTTACGACGTGACCGCCTGCGACCTGTTTTGTGTGGTTACTTTCGGCGGCGACGGGCATCCATGGGTCAGCATGACCGTGGTACCGACCCATGACGAGCCGGACCCTGTGGAAATTATGTCGGTCAACTTCCTCTCCGATGAAGAGAAGGTGGAACTGGGAATGGAATTTGACGACCACGGCCGGGTGCTGTGAGCAAATGCCGGAAGCGAATCGGGGTTGCCCGACCTGACGGTTTCCGGGAGTCCCCACCCCCGTTATGTCATCCCTGCTGGAATACGCCATTTTTATTAATAATATCATTTAGATAAAAAATTAATCGCCGTTTGCGAAAGGCGTGCCTGGCCAGATTAACCTGTTGACCCCCTTCGAACGGGTTGTTATGGATGAATAGCATGTTTTTCGTGTCTATTGGTTGGATTCTACTAAGCTCAGGACGGTGTCGCGGACATGGAAGATACGGATCAATCACCTTTTACGCTGGGAAACGGGAACCTGAAAACGGATACCACCGGAAACAGTTTCCCGGATCGCTATGCGATAAAAGAGGCGGGGACCGACCGGGTCCTGACCTGTCTCGAGGCGCCCAACCTGCAGGTGATCGTCAAAGCCGGGCTGACGGTTGCGACTTCTGCCGCGCGCAAGGCCCCCCCGGGAACCATCTATCTGGATGGCGTTGCCCAGGTCGAACCGTTCCTTGACCATGATCGCAAGGTCTACAACCTGGACCACCACGAGGGCTGCGTGCGCGCATTCACCTTAGCCACCTGTGAGCAGGCCCTGATCATGTGTGTGAAAGGGCTGGACCTGCGTGACCGGGAATGGAAAATTTTCGCCAACGAACCAGACCTGGACACGATTCTGGCCATCTGGATCATTCTCAACCACCAACGCGTCAACAACCGTGAGGCCATCAACCGGCGGGCACTTTTTGCGCTGGTCCGCCTGGAAGGCGTTATCGATTCCCTTGGCCTGGAACTGCGTGAGCTCAGCGGCCTGCCGGCGGATTTGCTGCAGAAGCTGATGCGCGTCATCGATCGTTTGCGTACCGACGAACTGGAGCGGAAGAAGGCCGGGGAATGGACCAAAACCGATTATTCCGAATACACCATCAGTGTGCTGCGCAAGCTGGACCAGTTTCTCAT
This sequence comes from Desulfosarcina ovata subsp. ovata, assembly GCF_009689005.1. Lineage (NCBI taxonomy): Bacteria > Pseudomonadati > Thermodesulfobacteriota > Desulfobacteria > Desulfobacterales > Desulfosarcinaceae > Desulfosarcina > Desulfosarcina ovata. Next base: position 4,826,755 of record NZ_AP021879.1, read on the forward strand.
CAAGGTCGGTGAACTGGACGATTTCAAAGGGATTGAAGAACTGGCCCGTATCGAATTGACCAACAACCGTATCGCCGTGGTGGTGGCATCCGATCTGGGAATATACGAACTGGAGCCCCACCTCACCAAACTGTACGGCAACCGGCTGGGCTGGGTGGCCCTGCGCAAGGAAAAGAACAATTACACCCTGCGGCAGATGGACCTGTTCATGCCCGTCAACCTGGAAGACGTCTATCAGCGCCTCAACTATACTGATCCGGCGGTCAAGGGGCGCATGGGGGTCAACCGCTGGGGCGGTTCCGGTGATATCGGGGGCTCTCCCAGGGACCTGGGGACCAAACTCTCTCCCGCGGAGATTGTCTCGGCCTGCCGCGATGTCATCGAAAAACGCAGCGACATCCGTCACGTGAAGCGCTTTCTGCTCAGCGCGCTGTTCTGCCTGTCGATTCTGTTTGCCGCTGTCGCCACCGCCCAGAACTGGCCGCCGACCTTGTGGCTGAGCCGGTTGAGTACGGGGATGCGCAGCCAGGAATTCGGATATTATTCGGCCCTGCTGATAGTTACGCTGGTTACGCTGGCCATCGTGGCGTTTCGACGCCCCTGGCAGTTTGGTATCATGCTGCCGGCCGGCAAAGACTGGTGGCGGATTTTGCCGATTGCCGTCATATGCGGGTTGACCGGCGGGATGCTGACTCCCGACAAAACCATGTTCGCCACGGATCCTTATCTCGCCTGGGCCTTGGCCCTGGTTCTGCTGCCGCTTTCCCTGGAACTGCTCTTCCGGGGGCTGGTGCATGGGATGATGGCGCAACTGGCCAGTATTCAGGATTCCGAAAGCCGCTGGTTTTTCTCAGGGCCGACCATTGGATCGACCCTTTTGTATGCCATCGCCATCGGTATCCAGACCCTCATGCTCGCCGATGGTCCGATCATGACCACTCTGACCAGCAGTCTGCTGATCAAAGCGGTCCTCGTGGCCGGAATGTTCGGTGTCGCTGCCGGCATGATCCGGGAACGTTCCCACAGCATTCTTCCCGCCTGGCTGTTTCATGCTCTTGCCGCACTGACCGCACTTCTGGTTTACAGGCTCATGTGATCCCACATCCTGGAATAACGCTGAAAATCAGAAAGAGGCCCTTGATTTGAGCGACGAAAAAACGCAAACCAGTGGCATCGCCATCAACGAAGTCCAGTTGATCCTGGCCGAAAAGCGCACCTCCCTCGCCGTCATGCGCACCGGCATCGCCGTGCTGGCGTTGCCGCTGTCGGTCACGGGTCTGCTGATCGCCACTTCCAAATATTACGACGTCCTGCATGTGCTGCATTTTCTCATCCCGCTGTTGCTGCTCAACACGGCACTGGTGGTTCTGGGCGGGTATCTGGTTTCCCGTTCGATCATCAGAATGCGGCGTTACGATCGGTTAATCGGAGAAATCAAGGAGAAGCACAGCATCCTTCGCCAATTTATCGATTGACCGGCGTTTCCGGCGGGATATATTTTTTCTCACCTGTGCCACCCGTTCCACCGTAAGCGTCACCACCCCCCAATTCTCATCCACGGTGCCGGTCAGCAGGTAGGGCCGATGGCGGTCCAGCATATGGCAGAAGCGCCGGTAGGTCTCGGGAAAGAAAGTGGTTTCCACGATAGCGGTCTCATCTTCGAAAGTGAGAAATTGCATGGAGTTGCCCTGGCGGGTGCGGACGATCTTGCCGGTCACCAGCCAGGCGGCCAGGCATACCCGCCGCCCCACCCGATGGACCAGCTGGTCGGCCTTGACCGTGCACCGGGAAGCGATGGATTCACGGAACAGGGTAATGGGGTGCTGACTGCAGAGAAATCCCAGCACGGCAAACTCCCGGCGCAGGCGGACGATCGGGTCCGCGGCCGGGAAACCGGGTGGCGGAACGGCCGACGAGGCGATCCGTTGATGGGCGAACAGCTCCTCCCGTTGGTGCGATCGCCGCCGCTCGGTCTGCCAGGCGGCCAGGGCCCAGCGCAGGCGGGTGCGTGAGGCCTCGGGGTCCAGGCCGTCCAGGGCGCCGCAATGGACCAGGGCCCGCGCCTCGTCTTCGTCGGGTTGCACGCGGGCGAGAAAACCGGCCATGTCGGGAAACCCGGAGGCCGGCCGACCGGCAACGATCCGCTCCATGGTGGACCGGCTGAGCCCGCCCACGGCCATCAGGCCCACCCGCAGGCGCCGGTTTTGGCCGGTCCAATGGATCCGGCTGCGGTTGACGTCTGGCGGATCGATGGCCAGCCCCATGCGCCGGGCCTCGGAGACATAGGCGAAGGTGCTGTAAAACCCGCCCTGATTGCTGATCACCCCGGCCATGAACGCTGCCGGGAAGTGGGTCTTGAGATAGGCCGCCTGGAAGGAGACCCGGGCGTAGGATGCGCTGTGGGGCTTGCAGAAGGAGTAGCCCGAAAAGCTCATCATCATCTGCCACACCGCCTCGGCCCGGGCCACTGAAACGCCCCGGGCAGCGGCGCCTTTCATGAAGCGTTCCCGGAAGTCGGCCAACTGGCGCTCACGGTCTTTCCTGGCGATGATCTTGCGCAGGCCGTCGGCCTCGGCATCGGAAAACCCGGCCAGGGCCACGGCCGCCCGGGAGACATCTTCCTGATAGACCATGATGCCGAAGGTGTCGTCCAGCACATCGGCCAGAAGTGGGTGGATCGGGTCCCAGGATGCACCATGCAGACGTTCCAGGTAGGCCTGGATATACTCGTTGGCCGCCGGCCGGATAATGGAGGAATGGATCACCAGGTGATCGAAGTCGCCGTTGCCGGCTTTCTGGTGAAGCAGGCGCATGGCCGGACTTTCGATGTAGAAACAGCCCATGGTCTGTCCCCGGGCGATGGTCCGGCGGGTGGCCGGATCGTCCTCGGGCGCCCAGTGCTGCTCGTCAAAGGCGATGCCGTTGGTGCGCATGACCGACAGAGTATCCCGGATCACCCCCAGGCTGCGGTTGCCCAGAAGATCGATCTTCACCAGGCCGGCGTCCTCGGCCGCGTCCTTGTCCCACTGAATGATCGGTACTCCCTTGGGCGCGGTTTCGATGGGCACGTAGCCGTCAATGGGCGCCGGGGTGATCACCACTCCGCCGGGATGCACGGAGAGGTGGCGCGGAATGCCGATGATCCGCTGGGCCAGGGCCATGATCTGCGGCCAGGGCCGGGCAAAATCCAGGTGGCGGGTCTCGGGACGCTGACGCAGGTTTTCCAGCAGGCTCGCATCCAGTTCGTCCCGGTGCCAGAACCAGGGCAGCCTCCGGCTGATCCGGCCGATCTCGGCCGCAGGCATGCCGAATACCTTGGCCGTTTCCCGAAGGGCCATGCGCGGCTGAAAAAGAATGTGGCTGGCCACCATGGCGCTTCGACCGGCAAACCGATCCAGCACGCCGGCGATAACCGCGTCGCGTTCATCCCAGGCAAAGTCCACGTCGATGTCCGGCGGATCGCTCCGCCCGGGATTGAGAAATCGGCCGAAGTAAAGGTTGTGTTTGACCGGGCAGACATTGGTGATGCCCAGGCAGTAGGCGACCAGCGAGGCGGCGGCCGACCCCCGCCCGCAGGTGCGCGGGCTCTGGGAAACGATTTCCTCGACCACCAGGAAATAGGCCGAGAATCCCATGCGGGCGATCGTGGCCAGTTCGTGCTCCAGGCGCTGGGCCACGGCTTTGCCCAGCTCCTGTCCGTACCGCCGGCGGGCGCCGGCAAAAGCGGCCCGGCGCAGGCAATCGTCAGCGCTGCGACCGTTTTCGTCCTTCCAGGGAGGCATGACCAGCCCGAAGTCAGGGCCGCTGAAGGTGATCGTCCCGGCCAGCCGGAGGGCATTCTCAATGGCTTCCGGACAAACGGCAAAACGGTGGCGGTAGACATCCGGCGCGGCCAGCCAGGCGTCGGCCGGAGCAATCGCCGACGGTTCCAGGCGCGAGAGGGTCGTGTTGCCGGCAATGGCCCGCAGCAGGCGGTGCACCGCCAGATCTTGCGGGTCAAGAAAGAAGCTGCCCGGGGTGGCCACCAGGGGCAGGCCCAGACGGCGGCCCGCCTGCACCAGGGGATGGAACGGCGATGGCGGGCGCCGGGGCAGGGCGGCGGCCACCCGTACCCCGGACCGGTGCCAGTCCGCCAACAGGTCGGCATGGCCGGTGAGCACCAGCAGTCCCCCGGCCGAAGCGGGCAATGCCGTGGCCAGATCAAATGCCGGGTCGCGGTGACGTCGGGTGATCAGGCGGCACAGGTTGGCGTAGCCGTCACCATTTCTGACCAGGCAGACGGCCCGCCGGGTGCTGCACGGATCGGTGACTTCCGCCCCCACGATGGGGGTAAGCCCCTCTTCCCGGCAGGCATGCAGAAACGGCCACAGGCCGCAGAGGTTGTCCGTGTCGGTCAGGGCCAGCCGCTCGTAGCCCAGTCGCCGGGCCGCCCGGCAGATGGCCGTCGGTGAGTCGGTGCCCCACATCAGGGAGTAATGGGAGCGAAGCGTAAGGGGAATGAAAGGCTGGTTCATCGCAGATGGCTTCAATCTACGCCACCAACGTCCGTCCCACGGTCACGGCCTGGGACCCGAAACGCCGGCGAATGCGGTCCATGGCGGCCACCAGCCGGTCCTGTTTTTCCATGTGGCGGCGCTCTGATTCGAACAGGGGGCGCTGGGCCGGCGGAAAGACCAGACGATCACAGATGACGGTCATGCGCCGCATCCGCACCCGGCGGGTCCAGGCCAGATCGAGCACCTGCCGGGCGTGGTTGAAGAGGGAAAAGTCGTTGGCCGTGGCCGGCCGAATGGCGGTCTGCCGGGCACGACGGACACCGTCGGTGTATTCCAGGATCAGGCCAACGCGCCGGGCGGCCAGGATTTGTCGCCGCAGATCCCGGCCGGCCTGTTCCACCAGCCGGTAAAGGCTGTGCTCCGCTTGCACACGGTGGTGGATATCGTTACCTAACTCGATGCTGTGGACGATTTTCGGCAGCGGCTGGCCGATCTGACGAACGGGAGACGGGTCAATGCCCCGAATCCGGTCATGGATGACCGCTCCCCGCTGGTCAACGATGGTTTGCAACTGGTCGATGGTAAGCCGGCACGCCTCGGACACCCGGGTGATATTGAAATCGTTCAGGCGCGCCAGGTCGCCGGATTCGATGCCGGGGATCAGAAAAAGGGGCAGCGGGGCCAGAAACGCGGCTTCGTCGCCGGGCTCCACAATATACTCACCGTCGGGTTTGACCAGACGGGAGGCGGTTTTGGCGACGAGCTTGTTGGCGGCCAGGGACCAGATCGGCACCAGCTCCATGTCCGCCTGGATATGGCGACCCAGCCGCCAGGCCACATCCACCGGCGGACCCAACAGCCGGCTGCTGCCGCTGATATCCACAAACAGATGACCGTCATCATCGCCCGGCTCGATGAGCGGCGAATAGGGCAAAGCGGTTTTCAGCATCCGGGCCATGGCCTGGCGATAGCGTTCCGGCCGGGGGGAAAGTACCTGGGCGCCCCGGCACCGGCGCAGGGCCCACCCCAATGGCATGTGTTTGCGTACCCCGGCCTGATACGCCTCTTCACTCATGTCGTAAACAACGGCCCGGGCGGCGCCTTCCGGGGCGATGATCACCGGCCGGCCGGCGAGCCGGCGGTCGAGCACCCGTTCCACGGCCACGGCGAAATCAGCCACATTGATGTGAATGATGGATCGGTCCATTCATTGCTCACCAACCCGCCATCTGCGCCATCAACATTTGCGCGTTTCTCGGGGCCTGCCCACGAACGTGATTGTTGAAAAAGATGATGCCGGTGGTGGCTTTTTGGGCCATTTCGGGAATGTGCTGCCGACTCCAGCCGGCCAGTTCGGCCTCACTGTAGTCGTAATCGAACTGCTTCTGCATCTTGCCCGACCGCCATCCGCCGGCATTGCGGCCGTGGAAGCGGACGTAGAAAAGATCGGGGCTGGTGACCCGGCAAAGGGGCGGAAAGAGGTCCGGCAGGTCCGGAACATCCACGCAGACCAGGGCCACCCGGCGCTCCTTGAGGCCGGTGAAGACCCGCTCCGTGGCCCAGGAGACGTGGCGGAATTCCACAGCCAGAGGCAGACCGGCAAGGGCGTCCAGGAGCTTGGCCAGGTAACGGCGATTTTGCGGATTGCGTCGAAAGAAGGGGGGCAGTTGGACGAGAACGGCCAGCAGTTGGCCCGACTGCATCAGGGGGGCGATTCCTTCCCGGTATCGGGCGGCCTGGGCCGGCCATCCGTCAGGGTCCACTTCGTGGGTCAGGGTGCGGGTGAGTTTGGCGGCAAAATAAAACCCCTCCGGCACCTTGCGGCGCATGCGGTCCATGGCCGGCGCCTTGGGCATCTGATACCAGGTGTAGTTGATCTCGGTCACCGAAAAAAAACGCGTGTAGTGTTCCAGCATGCGTGCCGAACCGGTACCGGGAGGGTAAAAACCGGCATCCACCCATTCGCTGTAGGCATATCCGCTGGTGCCGATCAGGATGGGGGGAATATTGGTGTTTGAGGTTTTCGTAGCCATCGCTTAACCCGTCTCCATCACTCTCTGGATTCCGACGACCCGTCCCTGCACCAGGACTTCGTCGAACCCGTAACGCATCACCGCGTAATCGGGATTTTCCGGCCGCAGCTCCACATGATCCGTATGGGAAAAGAAGCGTTTTACCGTGGCCTCTTCCCCGTGGATCAGGGCCACGACGATCTCTCCGTTTTGGGCATATTGGCGCGGCGTGCAGATGGCCAAATCACCATCCAGGATACCCGCCCCCCGCATGGAATTCCCTTGCACCCGCAGGGCAAACAGGTGTTGGCCGCGATACAGGGCGCTGTCCAGCACCAGGCTGCCCTCCCATTCCTGCTGGGCATACAACGGCAAACCGGCGGTGACGCGGCCCACGATGGGTATCTCCCGCCAGCGTTGGACCGCCGCCTTGTTACCGATGGGGCCGATCAGGTGAATCGTCCGGCTGTAGCGTCCCTGACGCTTGAGGACGCCTTTTTGTTCCAAGATTTTAAGGTGTTGGGAAACGGCGCCATGGCTGACCCCCAGATCTCCGGCCGCTTGGCGCAGGCTGGGGCTGCGGCCGGTACGTTCGATGGTTTTTTTCATATAATCAAACAGGCGCTGCTGGCCGGGGGTCAGTTCAGGTGCCATGATGCCTCCACATCCGTCAATGACAGGTCAACGCCCATTATAGATGAACAAATGTATATGTCAATGTATAAACAGATCTATTCTTTTAACTTTACATGCAGGGCAACCCTATTTAAAAGAACAGATAAAATCCTTGTGCCCACCGCTCCTCTTCGAATACAGATGACTCTGTCAAAAAATTATGAATTCCGTAGAAGGAACCAAGTAATGTCAAGCCACTGCCAACTTTTGTGTCACGGCCGTCTATCGATAAAACGGCTCGTTCTTTTATCCATTTTATTATTTTCAGGAACGATATCGGCAGGCACCGGCGATCGGATGGTAAAAGTCGGGGTATATGAAAACGCACCCAAAATTTTCACCGCCGCCGATGGTCAACCGGCGGGGATCTTCATCGATATCATCGCGTCCATTGCGAAGGACGAAGGCTGGCATCTGCAATATGTCCACGGTACCTGGAGCGAGGGCCTGGAGCGTCTGGGAAAAGGGGAAATCGATCTTATGCCCGACGTGGCCTACTCGTCGGAAAGAGAAAAACTGTTTCGGTTTCACAAAAGGCCCGTCCTCTCCTCCTGGTTTCAGGTTTATGCCCGCAGGGGCAGCGGAATCAAATCGATATTGGATCTTAGGGGCAAACGCGTTGCCGTGCTGGATCGTTCGGTTCAACAGGATACATTTACACAGCTTGCCGCCAGCTTCGAACTGGAGACGCGCCTCGTCTCTCTGCCGGACTACCAGACCATCTTCGAGCGGGTTGCAGACAATCAGGTCGATGCGGCGATCACCAACCGCTTTTTCGGACTGATGCATGCGAAAAAGTTCGACCTTGAGGATACAGCGGTGATTTTTCACCCCAGCAACTTGTTTTTCGCGGCACCGCACAAAGCCCCCGGTCAATTGCTGGATACGATTGACGCCCAGCTGTTGAATCTGAAAAAAGATCCGCAATCAGTCTACTATCGCTCGCTGAAACGATGGGTTTCCGAGGAAGTCCGGTTTCAATGGCCCATATGGCTCCAGGCATTGGGCATGGTTGTCTGTGTGGTGCTGCTGACGAGCCTGCTGGGAAGCGTTGTCCTCAAGCATCAGGTCAATACGCGCACCCGGGAGCTGAACCAAATGAACCGGGTACTGCGGACCCTCAGCGAGTGCAATCAGGCATTGGTGCGCTCCACTGACGAAGCCGGATTGCTTGAGGCCATCTGTCGCATCATTGTCGAAATCGGCGGCTACCGGTTTGCATGGATCGGTTTCACCGGTCCGGAGACCGATGACAATCTCCGTCCCGTGTCCCAGGTTCGCGCCGGGGGTGGCACCCCCGTTACCGCAAAGGCGGACAATGGCCCGGCCGCCCCCCCCATCCATCCCTTAATCCAAAAAACCCTCCGAAGCGGCCAACCCTGTTCCGCCCGGCATATTTTGACGGATAAGACATTCGAATCCTGGCGGGCCGATGCGCTCAAGGAAGGCTATGCCTCGGTACTGGCACTCCCCTTGCTGGCCGATGGAGAAAAACTGGGTGTCATGTGCATCTATTCGGCGGATTCCGACGCGTTCGGTGCGGAGGCGGTCGTCCAGCTTACGGAGCTTGCCAATGACCTCTCTTTTGGCATCCACAGCCACCGAATGCGAGTTGCCTACGCCCAGGCCGAAGCGCAGCGACGGGAGGCCCAGCAGCGATTCGAGGCGACACTGCGTGCCAGTGAACTGAAATACCGCGAACTGGTGATGCTGGCCAACAGCATCATCCTGCGCTGGTCGCGCGATGGGCGGATCACTTTCCTGAATCAATTCGGCCGGCGCTTTTTTGGATATACGGAAACGGAAATCCTCGGCCGGCACATCGTCGGAACGATCGTTCCGGAAAGTGAACGCAGCGGACGGGATCTGCGGCAACTGATGGAGGAGATCAGCACGGATCCCCATGCCTTTGAACGGAATATCAATGAGAACATGCGTCGCAATGGCGAGCGCGTCTGGATCGACTGGACAAACAAAGTCGTTCTCGATGAACAGGGACAGGTCAAGGAGATCCTCAGTATCGGTTCCGATATCACTGCCCGCAAGGCGGCGGAGGAACAGATTCACCGTTTGAATATTGAGTTGCGGGAACATGCGCAGGTCCTGGAAAAACGCGTGGCCGAGCGCACGGCGGAACTGGTGGTCGCCAAGGAGCGCGCCGAGTCTGCCGATCGGCTCAAATCCGCCTTTCTGGCCACCATGTCCCATGAATTGCGCACGCCGCTGAATTCGATTATCGGCTTTACCGGTATCCTGCTCCAGGAGTTCGCCGGCCCGTTGAATGAGGAGCAGAAAAAACAATTGAGCATGGTGCAAATCAGTTCCCGCCATCTTCTGGCGCTGATTAACGATGTGCTGGATATTTCCAAAATCGAAGCCGGCCAACTGGAGCTTTCTTACTCACCCTTTGAATTGCGGCCGTCCATTGAGAAAATCGTCAGGATCGTTGCGCCACTGGCCGAAAAAAAGGGACTTGATATCAAGATAGACATATCCGAGAATGTCGATTTGGTGACCGCGGACCAGCGGCGACTGGAACAGGTGATCCTCAATTTGCTCAACAATGCTCTGAAATTCACCGAAAAGGGGCATGTCCACATTTATTGCCGGACCGACAACAAGCAGTACCGGTTATCCATTTCGGATACCGGGATCGGGATGCAACCCGAAGCGCTGTCAGGCCTTTTCCAACCATTTCACCAGGTCGATACCGGACTGTCACGCAAACACGAGGGAACGGGGCTGGGGCTTTCCATTTGCAAAAAACTGATGGATCTGATGGGGGGGACCATCGATGTGAAAAGCCAGTGGGGCAAGGGCAGCACGTTCACCATGCGCTTTCCGCAACAGGGGCCGGCGGGAGAATTGTCATGAGCGATACCATATTGATCATCGAAGACAACCCGCAAAATATGTACATGATGCGATTTCTTTTGGAAAAAAATGGCTTCATCGTCATTGGTGCGGAAAACGGCCGCCAAGGCATTGACGTGGCGCTGCAGTACCGTCCACATGCCATCTTGCTGGACATTCAGCTGCCCGAAATGGACGGCCATGCCGTGGCTGCGGCACTCAAGGCACATGCGGAACTGGATGCGCCGATCATTGCGGTGACGTCATATGCCATGGTGGGAGATCGGGAACGGATCCTGGCTGCCGGGGCCACCGGTTACATAGAAAAACCGATCGACCCGGAAACCTTCGTTGCCGAGATCGTTCAATACATGTCGATGGCGCGCGGCGCTCAGGAGAAGCAAAAGTGAATATTCTCATTGTTGATGACCATGAAGTCAACCGGTATCTGCTGGAAAGCATGCTCAACGGCAGCGGGCATGATGTGCGGTCGGCCACAAATGGTGCGAAGGCTTTTGAAATCATCACGGATGGTGGGATCGAACTGATCATCAGCGATATTCTCATGCCGGTGATGGATGGGTTTCAGTTGTGCCGCAAGGTAAAGGCCGACGCGCGTTTTCGCCGGATCCCGTTCATTATCTATACGGCCACCTATACCGGTCCCCAGGATGAGGCGTTTGCCATGACGATCGGTGCGGACCGCTTCATTCAAAAGCCCTGCGAGCCGGATATCTTCATGGGAATCGTTGAGACATTGATCGCAGCCGGCCCCCATCATCAACCCCTCACGCAGCCGGAACAGGCAAGCGAAGAGGAAATCCTCAAGCTTTACAGCGAGCGACTGGTCAGGAAACTTGAGAAAAAAATGGTCGAGTTGGAGGAAGAGCTCGAAAAACGAAAAGAGGTCGAAGAGACCCTGCGCCGGATTACGGCATCCGTTCAGGATGCGATTGTCATGATGGATGACCAGGGCAAAGTATCCTTCTGGAATCAATCCGCAGAACGTGTTTTTGGCTATTCCCAACAGGAAATCATCGGATCTGATTTGCATCTCGCCCTTACGCCGTCCCGATTTCACAAGGCCTATCATCATCGATTCCCCGGCTTCAGGGAAACCGGGGAAGGTCCGGCAGTGGACAAAATCACCGAATTGGCAGGCAAAAAAAAGGATGGCACGGAGTTTCCGGCAGAGCTGTCGCTATCTGGAGTCAAAATCCATGGGAAATGGCATGCCATTGGCTTGGTAAGAGATATCAGCACTAAAAAGAACATCGAAATTCAACAGAAAAATCTGGAGAAACAACTGCAGCAAGCCCAAAAAATGGAGGCCATCGGGACCCTTGCCGGGGGCATTGCCCATGACTTCAACAATATATTGACCGCTATCATTGGCTATACCGAACTGACCTTGGACAAGGTCGAAAAAGATTCGGTGATTGAAGATTATCTGCACGAAGTGTTCTCGGCCGGGAAACGGGCCAAAGACCTTGTCAATCAGATCCTGGCGGTGGCCCGGGAAGCCAACGAAGAGGTTAAGCCGATACCGCTTCACCCGATCGTAAAAGAAGTCCTCAAGTTGATCCGTTCATCGATTCCGGCCACAATTGAGGTCAAACCGGCCGTTGAGAGTGATTCCCTGATCATGGGAAATGCAACCCGGATTCATCAGATATTGATGAATCTATGCACCAACGCGGCCCATGCCATGCAGGAGAAAGGGGGTATTCTGGAGGTCGGCTTAAGGGATGTGACCATCGCAAACAAAGCTTCCGCTTCAGCGCTTGCGTTGAAACCAGGGGATTATATTGAACTGACGGTTTCGGATACCGGCACGGGTATCCCGCCTGATATCATCGGATTTATTTTTGAGCCCTATTTTACCACAAAGGCCTCCGGAGAAGGCACCGGACTGGGACTTTCCGTGGTTCATGGAATCGTTGAAAGTTATGGTGGCAAAATAGGCGCCGACAGTGAATTGGGAAAAGGGTCGGCGTTCACCATTTATTTGCCGATCACCAAAAAGATCCACAAAGCCGGCCAACCGCGTGAGATAGCGGAACTGCCTTCGGGCACCGAACGAATTCTGTTTCTGGACGATGAAGCGTCAATTGCCAACCTTGGCTGCCAAATACTTTCAGGCATCGGCTATTCCGTGACCCAAAGGACAAGCAGTGTGGAGGCGTTGGCGCTTTTCCGGTCCAAGCCCAACGCGTTTGATCTGGTGATCACCGATATGACCATGCCGAACATGACCGGTGACAAACTGGCGGTTGAATTGATGAAAGTCCGATCTGACATTCCCATTATCCTGTGCACGGGTTACAGCAACCGAATTTCTGATCAAACGGCAAACGCATTAGGCATAAAGGCGTTGGTCCATAAGCCGATCGTCAAAGCCGACCTGTCGAAAATCGTCAGAAACGTATTGGATCGACACAATCGTTTCACACGACCGGGGGAAATCTTGAAAATGGAAGGGAGGGACACATGAAAACCATGGCGGGGGTTGCCTTTTTTCTGTTCGGTCTGCTGGCGGCAACGGCCTGGGCCGACCTGACCGGGCGCTGGACCTGTAACGACGGGGGGACCTATTACCTGCGCGAGCAGGCGGGGCAGCTCTACTGGTACGCCGAAGCCAAGGGCACCCCGCCGGCATGGGCCACCGTTTTCAGCGGACACATGGTTGACGGCGGCATCGAGGGACGCTGGATCAACGTTCCCAAGGGACGCGCGACCGGATCGGGGGAGCTGAAGCTGGTGATTGAAAAGGATGGCCAGCGGTTGCGGGCAGTGGAGCGGAGCGGCGGTTTCAAGGGGTCCCGGTGGACCCGGCTGGACAGCGCCGCCCATGCCAGCAGCCCTTTGACCCGGCTCAAACCGTCTGCCGGCGAAGACTGTATTCAATTCGATCCCGCCCGTACCGGCGTTCAGCAGGCGAGCGGCCGCTGGAAAATCACCGACGGGGCGCACTGGCTCTTTGATTTCGGTAATAATGCGGCCGCCGCCCGAAAGGCGCTCGACGTGATCCGGCACTACCGCATGGATCGTGCCTGCTTTGTCGGGCGCCCCCATACCGCCTTCACCTATATGCTGGCCAAAGGCGGCGTGCCGACAGGGGCCATGGCCGATGAAGATTGTGTGGCCTTCGATACCGGCACGCTGACCGTCAGCAAAATTCAGGGCCGCTGGAAGATCGTCTCCGGCCGGCGCTGGCTGTTCGATTTCGGGAACAACGAGAGCGAGGCGCGCGCGGCCCTGGCCATCATCCGGCGCTATCGCTTCAACCAGGCCTGTTACGTGGGACGCCCTAAGGCCGACTTTTCCTATCTGCGCCGCTAAAGGCGCATTGTGGCTCAGACGCTGCAGAAATTTAAAAAAAGAATTCGTGAACAGCGACGTGCCGATCCTTCAGAATCCGTCAATGGCCCGGTGGATCGCATCGGCTTCGAATCCGCGGCCGGCCAGATAGCGGTAGGCCTTCTGGCGCCGTTTCCAGGCATCGCTCTCCCGGTCGAGACGGGAGCGTCTTTTTTCCAGCAACCGCCGGGCTGTCCGCACCTGATCGTCCTCACCGCACCATTGGCCCGTCAACCGGTCGACGAGTCCTTCGTCCAGCCCTTTTTGCAGAAGGGTCTGTCGGATACGCAGGGGGCCATACCCCCGCCGGGCCAACTGGCCGGCCATGGCGCCGGCAACCCGATCATCGTTTAGATAGCCCAGATCACGGCAGCGCTTCAGGGCATGGTCGATGGCGCTGCGGGCGAATCCCTTTGCGCGCAGCTTGACGGATAGTTCCTGGCAGGTGTGATCCCGCCGGGCCAGGATGCGAAACGCACTTTCCATGGCGGCGGGTTCTGGAGTCCTGTTTTTCTGTGAACGATCGGCTGGCATGGCGTTGTTCCGTTGAAGCGGTTCCTGCGCCCCACACGCCCTTCCCGAAAAGAAGCACTTGACTGTTGGCGTTGGCTAACGTAGGCGTACGAAAAAGTCGGGGAAGGCGTGGCCATTTCACGGAAACGGCATTCAGCCGTCGAGCAGGCTGTGACCGGTCATCTGCTCCGGCTGCGGCAGCCCAATCAGGGCCAGCATCGTGGGCGCGATATCCCCCAGACGCCCCTCCCGCAAGCGGGCCGAGCGGTGCGCGTCGTCCACCAGCAGCAGGCGCACCGGATTGGTGGTGTGGGCCGTGAAGGGCTTGCCATCCGGCCCGGCCATCTTTTCCGAATTGCCATGATCGGCAGTGACCAGGGCCATCCCGCCCTGGGCCAGCAGCTTGTTCAGCACCGTTTCCAGGCAACGGTCCACGGTCTCGCAGGCCTTGACCGCGGCGGCCATCACCCCGCTGTGCCCCACCATGTCCATGTTGGCAAAATTGAGCACGATAAAATCGTATTTTCCCGAATCGAGCCGGGCCACGACTTCGTCGGCCACCTGGGGCGCGCTCATTTCCGGTTTCTGGTCATAGGTGGCCACCTCACGGGGGGAGGGAATCAGGCAGCGGTCCTCGTTTTCAAACGGGGTCTCCTCGCCGCCGTTGAAAAAATAGGTCACGTGGGCGTACTTCTCGGTTTCGGCAATGCGCAATTGATGCAGTCCCTGGCGGCTGATCACCTCCCCAAGGATATTCTCCAGGTGGACCGGGCCGAAGGCCATGGGCAGATCGAAGCTCTCGTCGTAAAGGGTCATGGTGGTATAACTGGCCAATCTGGGCGCCTTCCGGCGCGAAAACCCGTCAAAGCCCTCTTCGGTAAAGGCGCGGGTGATCTCCCGGGCACGGTCGGCGCGAAAATTGAAAAAGATGATGCCGTCGCCGTCGGCCACCGTGCCCACCGGCCGGCCGTCACCGTCGACCATTACCACCGGCTGGACAAATTCATCGGTTTCACCGCGCCCGTAGGCGGCCTTGACGGCATCCAGGGGATCGGTTTGCGGCCGGCCCTCGCCCTCGGTGTACAGCCGGTACGCCTTTTCCACGCGATCCCAGCGCTTGTCGCGATCCATGGCATAATAACGGCCGCAGACGGAGGCCACCTGGCCGCTGCCGATGGATTGGCATTGATCCAGCAGCTGTCCGAGGTAGCCGGCCCCGCTGTCCGGCGGGGTATCGCGGCCGTCGAGAATGGCATGCACATAGACCCGGTCCAGCCCCTTTTGACGGGCCAGCCGCAAAAGGGCGAAAAGGTGGGTCAGTTGGCTGTGAACGCCACCGTCGGAGACCAGCCCCATCAGGTGCAGCGACTTGCCGCCATCGGCCACGGCGTCCATCACCGCGCCAAGCTGGGGGTTGTCAAAAAAATCACCGTCCTGGATCGCCTTGTCGATGCGCATCAGGTCCTGGTAAACCACCCGCCCGGCCCCGATGTTCATGTGCCCCACCTCACTGTTGCCCATGATGCCGGCGGGGAGTCCCACATCCTGGCCGGAACAGGCCAGCCGGGTAGCGGGGTACGTGGTCTGAAGCCGATCGAGAAATGGCGTGTTCGCCACCAGTACCGCGTTGGTGGGCTCGTCGGCACCAATGCCCCAACCGTCGAGAATGATCAGCATATGAGTCTTTTTCTGCATGGTGGGCTCCTGTAAAGGCCGAATTGGAAATTACTCGATAAACACCGTTTCGTCGATGTCCGTATCGTCTTCGGGTTCAGGTTCGTCGACCCGGTCGGCCAGGCTCGCCGTAGTGAGGCGCCGGGCATCCGACCAGAGTCCTTCCAGGTCGTAGAAGCGCCGCGTGTCTTCATAAAACACATGGATCACCACATGACCGTAGTCCATCAGCACCCAATGACCGTCCTTGAGCCCGTCGACGCTCAGCGCCTTGATGCCCTGTTTTTTCAGGTCCCGCTGGATGTGTTCGGCAATGGCGCTGACCTGCCGGTTGGAGGTGCCGTGGCAGATGAGAAACGCATCGGCCAGGCTGGTCAGGTGGCGGACATCCAGCAGCACCGGCTGGCGGGCTTTTCGGCCCAGCGCGGATTTAACGTAAACATCCAGTTCGGCCAAAAATGGTTCGGTCATCGATAGATTCCTTTTTGTTCAATATACGCACACACCGCCGTCGGCACAAGCGCGGCAATGTTTTTTCCCGCCTTGACGCGCCGCCGGATCTGGCTGGATGACACGTCCACGGGATCGGTGGCCAAAAGATGAATGGCCTGCCCGGCCGCGGCCGGCTGCCAGCAGCGGTGGCGGGCAACGTACACGTAAGTTCCGGCAAGGTGGCTGCGGATGTAAGCCTGCATCCGGTGTTGTGCCGTTTCCGGCCCCTCCGTGTCCACCGTACGGGTCACCACCACCGGCTGCACCGTCTCCAGCAACCGGCGCTGGCTTTTCCAGGTGTGCAGTTCCAGGAACGCATCCAGCCCCATGACCAGAAAAAGGGCGTCGCCGGCATCCATCCGGCTGGCGAAATGACGGGCCGTATCGATGGTGTAGGATGGACCGCGGCGCTGCAGTTCGACATCGGAGATGTCATACCGCGCGTCGGCCGGCAGGGCCATCCGGATCATCTCCAGCCGATGCACCACCGGGGCCAGTGAGGCCTCGGGTTTGTGCGGCGGTCGGCGACAGGGAACAATATACAGGCGATCCAGGGAGAAGCGCTGCAGGACCTGACGGGCCACCATCAGGTGACCGTTATGGATCGGGTTGAACGTACCGCCGAAAATTCCAGCTCGCATACCGCTTCCCGCAATTGAGGATATCTTCCGGAGGGATAACCGTTGAGGGCCTCGTAAAAAGTCGCTAGGACCGCACCTGCCCGTCACCTAGCACCACAAATTTCCGGGTCGTTAACTCCTCGAGGCCCATGGGGCCGAAAGCGTGCAGTTTGGATGTGCTGATCCCCATTTCCGCGCCCAGCCCCAGTTGGCCGCCGTCATTGAAGCGGGTGGAGGCATTGACCAGGACCACCGACGCATCCACTTCCCGGACAAAGCGCTGAGCCCGGCGGTAATCGCTCGTGACAATGGCCTCCGTGTGACTGGAGCCGTACTCGGCGATATGGGACATGGCCGCATCCATGTCATCGACCACCTTCACCGCCAGGATCAGATCCAGGTACTCGGCCGGCCAGTCCGCATCGGTGGCCGCGGGGATATCGGGCAGGATGGCCAGGGTCCGGGAACAGCCGCGCAGCTCGACCCTGGCCTCAGCAAAGCGCCGGGCCATGGCGGGCAGGAATTCAGCGGCCACGGACTGGTGCACCAAAAGGGTTTCCATGGCGTTGCACACCCCCGGGCGCTGGGCCTTGGCATTCAGCGCAATCGCTTCGGCCATCGCAAAGTCGGCGGATTCGTCCACGAAAACATGGCAGACCCCCTTGTAATGCTTGAGCACGGGGATTTTGGAATGTTCGACCACGAAACGGATCAGCCCCTCACCGCCCCGGGGGATAATCAGGTCGACGAATTCCTCCTGGGCCAGAAGGGCGTTAATGGCACTGCGATCCTCGGTCGGCACCACCTGGGCCGCCTGGGGGGGCAGTCCGGCACTTTCCAGGGCCTGTCCGATAATGGCGGCCAGGGCCTGGTTGGAATGCATCGCCTCCGAGCCGCCCCGCAGGATCACGGCATTGCCCGATTTGAGACACAGGCCGGCCGCATCGATGGTCACATTGGGCCGGGATTCATAGATGATGCCGATCACGCCGAGGGGAATGCGCATCCGGGCCACCCGCAGGCCGTTGGGCCGTACCTGGGTCTGATCCATGGTGCCCACCGGATCCGTGTAAGCGGCCACTTCCCGCAGGCCGCCGGCCATGCTGGCAATGGTTTGTTCCGAAACGGTCAGCCGGTCGATCATGGCGGCCGAGAGCCCGGCGACCTTGGCCCGTTCGAGATCCTTGCGGTTTTCGGTGAAAATCGATTCGGCCTTGGCCTCCAGAAGGTCGGCCATGGCGGTCAGCACCTGGTTCTTCTGGGTGGTGGTGCATCGACTGATCACGGCAGCGGCTTTTTTGGCGTCGCGGGCCATCTGACAAATGGTTTGCTCGATATCCATGTTCGCTCCTCAAGGAAAAGGGTGTCCGTCAGTCATTCTCCGGCTCACCGGTAATTACCAGGTTGTCCCGATGAATCACTTCGTCGTAGGTCTTCTGGCCCAGTCGCGCCTTGATCTGACCGCTCTTGAGCCCCATGATGGAACGGATCTCATCGGCATTGTAGTTAACCAGGCCGTTACCGATGAGTTCACCGCTTCCATTGACCACAGCCACCGGTGCGCCAATGGGAAATTTCCCCTCGACGCCGACGATCCCCCCGGGCAGCAGGCTTTTGCCGTTGGCGAGCAGTGCCTTAGCGGCGCCGGCATCGATTTTAATGGTTCCACTGGTTTTGACCGTGTAGCCGATCCAGCATTTCTTGCGGTTGAGCTTTTGGTCTCTGGGCACGAAAAAGGTCCCGTGGGCTTCGCCGGCCGCCAGACGAATCAGGATGTCCGGCCGGTAGCCCTTGGCGATGACCATGGGAATACCCGCCGCGGTGACTTTGCGGGCCGCCTTGATCTTGCTCAGCATGCCCCCCGTCCCCAGGGCGCCGGGAATGTCGCCGGCATACTTTTCGATGCTTTTGCTGTACGTGGCAACCCGCGGAATCAGCCGGGCATCGGCGTGAATGCGGGGGTCCTTGTCGTAAAGCCCGTCAATATCGGTCAAATTGATGAAGATGTCGGCATCCAGCTGCAGGGCGATCATGGCAGCCAGATTGTCGTTATCCCCCAGTTTGATCTCCTCGACCATGATGGTGTCGTTTTCGTTGATGATCGGCACCACCTGCCACTCGAGCAGGGTATTCATGGTATTGCGCGCATTCAGGTAACGTTTGCGGCTGGTCAGATCGTCGCTGGTGAGCAGGATCTGGGCCACCCGGCGATCGAACCGGGAAAAGGCCTTTTCCCACTCGCGGATCAGCCCCGCCTGGCCCACGGCGGCAATGGCCTGGCGTTTGGGAATCGCCTCGGGCCGTCTGGCAACCCCCATCTTTTTCATCCCTGAGGCCATGGCCCCCGAAGAGACCAGGATGATTTCGATCCCCTGATCGAGCAGGTTGCAGATCTGGCTGCTGATGCCGTCGATGGCTTCGATGTTCAGCCCGGACCGGGTCGTGAGGACATTGCTGCCCACCTTTACCACGGCCCTTGAAATGGGTTTACCCGTCTGCTTCCGGTTGTGCGTCATCAAGTTGGTCCAACAATTCGCAAAGCGTTTCGGTCAATTGGTCGAGGCCACTGCCGGCCGCCGCAGAAATCCGTAGCAGGGACCCCTTGCCATAGGCCTCCTCGAAGAGGGCGGCCGCATCATCGGCCCAGGCCACATCCATTTTGTTCAGCACCACCACCTGGGGTTTATCGGTCAGTGCCCGGCTGTACTGCTTGAGCTCCCGGTTGACGGTTTCAAGATCCCTGAGCGGCTGGTCCGGATCGATGGCCGCGACATCCACCAGGTGCAACAGTACGCGGGTGCGTTCCACATGCCGCAGAAACCGCACGCCCAGTCCCAGTCCCGTATGGGCGCCTTCGATCAACCCGGGAATATCGGCAACGATGAACGGTTCCCGATAGCCGGTCTGAATCACCCCCAGATTGGGTGTCAGGGTGGTAAAGGGATAATCGGCGATCTTGGGTCGGGCCGAGGAGAGAGCCGAAACCAATGTCGATTTGCCGGCATTGGGCAGCCCCACGATCCCCACATCGGCCAGCAGCTTCAATTCCAGGCGCAACGCCAGGGTCTCTCCGGGTTCACCCGGCTGGGCGAAGCGCGGCGTACGGTTGGTCGACGACTTGAAGCGGGCATTGCCCAGACCGCCCCGGCCGCCTTTCGCAACGACAAAGACCTCGTCGGGATCGACGAGGTCTTTGATGAGCTCTCCGGTATCGGCGTTGATCACCAGGGTGCCGGGTGGCAGTTCAATGATCAGATCGTCGCCGCCCTTGCCGAAACGGTTCTGACCCTGCCCGCCGGCCCCGTTTTTGGCCTTGTACAGCTGCTGGAAACGAAGATGGTAGAGTGTCCGCTTTTTGGTGGTTGTCTTTAGAACAACATCGCCGCCGCGCCCGCCATCGCCGCCGTCCGGTCCGCCTTTGGGAATGTATTTTTCCCTGCGGAAACTGACACAACCGGCACCACCTTTTCCCGACTGGACGGCAATGCGGACTTCATCAATGAATTTCACGCGGCATAGACACTGACCTGTTTGCGGTCGCGACCTTTTCGTTCGTAGGCAACGACACCGTCAATCAGGGCGAAAAGGGTATAGTCTTTGCCCATCCCCACATTGACGCCGGGATGAATTCTGGTGCCCACCTGGCGCACCAAAATGTTACCGGCAAGCACCTGCTGGCCGCCGTAGCGTTTGATTCCCCGACGCTGGGCGTTACTGTCACGACCGTTTTTTGAACTACCGGCTGCTTTCTTATGTGCCATGATTTTCTCCTCAATAACAAAAGGGCGCCGGTACGATACTGTTGCGGCAACCCTTGCAGGTGTTGGGATAAACGACTACGCCTCGATGCGATCGATACGAACGGCCGTAAACGGCTGGCGATGACCCTGTTTGCGGCGGTAGCGTTTCCTGCGTTTGAACTTGAAGACAAGCACTTTCTTCTGCTTGCCCTGGGCCACAATCTGCCCGTGAACGGTTACCCCATCGACCTCGGGCTGGCCGATCTTGACATTCTCACCATCGGAAAATATAAGGACCTTGTCGAAGGCCACCGTCGAACCGATGTCACCGGCAAGCTTTTCGACCCTGAGAATATCTCCCTCGGCCACCTTATATTGTTTACCGCCTGTGGCAACCACTGCGTACATGTTTTGTCCTCCTGTGAAAACCAGATGCCTTTTCCTGAATTCAAAAAATAAGAAATATTAAACTTTCCCATATCGTTGTCAAGAAAAAAACTGAATCAACGCCGAAACAGCTCTGACGCATGAATAAAAAGAATCAGGGGTTGGTCACGATTAGGGCCCCACTTTTCATCACCCGGCTAACGTCTTCACACTTTTATGACCAAGATTTGCTCCTCAGACAATTGTCATGACATAATCTCAATTATGTCTGACCGTGGACTCCCATCTCTTCCAGGCTTGAGAGGCTGTTTCGCTTTGTTTTGGTACGGCTACTGCTACACCAACCGAAGCTGAAAAGGGGCGGCCAGACGAATTTCCAGCCATTCATAATCCAACCAGGGGTTGGCTATGGTCTCGCGAATAAAGTGAATAAGGCCTCGCACGCCGGTATCTTTGACGACCTTGGCCAGCCGTTCCGAATAGCGAGCCAAAACGTTGAACATATGGCCCAGACGCATTAAATAGTGATATCCCTTCATGACATTCCAGTTATACGAAAAGCAGTGCTCATAGCGATATCCATGATGTTTTTCAACCAGGATACCGGTTTCGATGCCCCAGCGCGCGCGTGCGCCCAGATTGCACCGTTCGTGAAGATTAAACCGGTTCAACGGTTTGCTGGACAGCCACACGTGTCGGCTGCTTTTGTCCTCCAATTGCCCGGTTTGCGGGTTAACCTGTTGCCAGCGCTCTTGGCATTCGACGACGTGCAGGATTTGGCTTTTTTTATCGTTCGGACCAAACCGATAGTCGATACTGTTTACCCATTTGAACACCTGTTTTCTGTTGCCCCATCCCTGGCGGAAACGATTTTTTATCTCAAGTGCCGCAAGCGCTTCAAATTCACTCATCACGCTGGGAAGGGATTTGTCTTTCAGGACGATCATGAACTGCCATTTATTTTTGCGGCAAACCTCTACCACGGGACCCTTGGCGTAAAGCCCATCGATTAACACCATGATTTTCAGCGCCGGAAAGGCCGACTTCAGGCGTTGGGCCAATCGGTAAAAGGCTTTAAGCTCGCAGTCCTGTTTATCATTGGCGGTGTCGCCTTCGGTGTAGCTTAACATTTCACTCATCAACGGAATAGTCATGCCATCGCGAAACGCCAGATTGGCCTCTAAAATATAGACATGGTATTGAAGGTGCTCCCCATCCGCTTGCGTAACGGTGCGCTGCAAACACTCCTCGGCCCAAATCCAGTCACGCTTAAATTTGCCGGTGCCATCGATCGCGATCGGATAGCACTCGTCAATCAAATAGCGCCGAAATTTCTTTTTCCGGATCAATTGCCGGATCAACTCAAGATGCAACTGTTCGATTTGATTGACGTCGATCACCGCCAGTAACCGTTTGAGCGTGTCATGATGGGGCAAACTTTCAAGCTCTGGGAAGAAAAACTGCAGATTCTGCCAAAACAGCGGCCGGGACATCTCCCGGTTGGCCTCGCGACTAGAGCTCATCTGAAAAACAAACATCAGTATCCCATAGATCATCAGGGTCGACAGATTGTGCTTGATCTTTTTAGGATTTCTCGGGTCCTCGATTTTGGACAGTTGCTTAAGCAGCACAGGCATCTTGGCCCGAAAGATCCCTATTTTCTCGGCAACCGCCTCATTGCGGGCAGTGTACTCCTGCTCAATGCTTTCGTATTTACACTTGCCGTTTGAAATCGTGGCATGTGATGGCGCCTTAAAGCCCTTGGCCTTTTCATCCTGACGCAATTTTTTCTGTGCATGTTTGCGCTGTTTGATTTGGGCTTTGATCTGCTCACGACTGGGTCTGCGGCTGGTTTTTTTCATCCGTCAGCCCTCCCCTGAACATAACACTTGCCGAAAATTATCCGCCAGCGGATAAACAAAGATCTTTTTCGGACTGGTGGCGTAGCTTTGACCCTGTCGAATAAGCCCCATTCCGCGGGTCATGCCAAGATACCTAAAATTGGCCGCCCGGTAGCACGTCCCATCGAAATAGTGCGGATCGACAAAGGTTTCCAGCAAAACCGGCCGATAGCCCCAGCGCTCCTGCCAGTGCCGCCCCAACTCCCTGATCGCCTTGCCCAATGCGCAGCTTGCCAAGTACCTGACCTTTACCCACGGAAAAATCAAATACCGCCCATTGTTGACAACAAATCCCAGGTTCCGCAGTCGCTCGTTGGTGCTCCAGCCGATCCATTGATCTCTCTTGATTAGCGCTTTGGCCGCTCCTGAAAACAGCATACACCCCAATAGCGTGCCTGCGCCTTCGACAAAATAGCGCAAATAACATCCAAATGGCTTCTTGTCCCCCAAGTAGTGGTAACGGCTCAGGTATTCATTAAAAAGCGCCTTATCTGCTTTGCCTTGTACGACCCTGAGCCGGATCGGCCCGATATCCGAAAGCTTGCCCACGACTGGCTCTTGAGGCTGGATCCGATGGGATGCTATCGGCTGCTTGCCGCTTTTGCGGCCGCTATCGCGTTTAGCGGGCAATCGTATGCGCCCTTGCGCTTCCAAACGCTTGAGCAACTTCAGGCAGGCGTCCACTTTATTGCCGCCGGAAGCGGTGTGCCAGCCCAAATGCTCACATACCGTTTGGGCCAACTCCCACTGACTCAACCGCCAAAATGTCTCAACGGTTTCGCGAATTTGCGCAAGCTCCTCACTCTCAATCTGCCGTCCACACTGGACTATCAAAGCGACCTCCTTTTCAAGTGTAGCGTCACGACTATGATGCGTGCTTACAAACATCCTATGCTACCTCTACCAAAAGCCCGATCGCTTGTCTATAGCTATTTTGAGACAAACTTTTTTTGATGTCTGTCTATCTCGCTGGTATCAGTGGGTTTAAATAGTTATGCGTCAGTGCTGACGCCGAAATGGGAAAAGCCGTGGACAAGCGGCGCTGAAGGCTTATATTTTTCGGCAGCCGGCCGGGCGATTGTGGTTCTGGCGGGCGTTCTCGGGCAACCAACGTTACCACCACAGTCAGGGAGACGCCGTGGACAGTCATCCGCACGATATCCGCATTGTTGAAAAATCGCAAACCACAACCGCAAGCATGCATCTGATTGGCGAGGAGCCCCTTTCCATCCGTATCCAGGGGGCACCCTACGCCGTGGTCATGCGCACACCGGGGGACGAGAAGGCCCATGTGGCCGGTTTCTGCCTGGGCGAGGGTATCGTGGACGCGCCCGGTGACATCACCAACATCGCCTTCTGCGACGGTGAAGACACCAACGTGGTCACCGTCACCCTCACCGCCGACCGGCGCCGCCGTATCGCCGACCACCTGGACCGGCGCACCTATATCAGCCAAACCTCCTGTGGAATCTGCGGCAAATCGATCGTCGCCGACCTGGTTCAGGCCCTTACTCCGTTGACCGACGCCGAGGCGCTCGACGGCAATGCGGCCAGGGAGCGGTTGCTGGGGCTTGGCGAGCTGCAGCCGCTACGCCGGCAGACCCGTGCCGCCCATGCGGCGGCCATCTACGATCCGGGGTTGAACCTGCTGTCCATCGCCGAGGATGTGGGCCGTCACAACGCCCTGGACAAGGCCATCGGACAAATTTTCCTGGATAACCGGTTGCCCCGGGCAGGGCTGCTGACCCTCTCCTCGCGCATCAGCTACGAGTTGGTGCAGAAAGCCGCCCGGGCACGCATCCCCGTCATTCTGGCTGTCTCCCGGCCGACGGCACTGGCCGTCGAACTGGCCACGGCCCTGAACATCACCCTCGCCTCGCTGGGCAAGGGCGACAGCCTGAATGTCTACTGCCACGCAGGGCGCCTCGTCTGGCCCGGGTGATCCAACCGAGCGATGCAAACGGAATCGGATCTTACCCGGCGGCTGTCCCGCCCCCTGACCATCGGACGAACCGAGATTACCAATCGTCTGGTGCTCGCGCCGATGACCTTTCTGGGCCATATCGCCTTTCGGGAACTGTTGGCCGGTTATGGCGGCTACGGCCTGCTGTTCAGCGAGATGTGCAGCGCCCGGCGCATTCCCAATGAACTGTCCAGCGGATCGGCCTATTTCTGCTGGCGCGAGTCGGAGCGCGGGCACTTGGTTGTGCAGATTTTCGGTGCCGAGCCGAAGGCCATGGCAACCGCGGCGCGCATCATCCAGGATAGCGGCCTGTTCGGCGTGGACCTCAATTTCGGCTGTTCGGTGGCCACGATCTGCAAACAGCAGAGCGGCGCGGCCCTGCTGAAGACACCGGATCAGGCCATGCGCATCGTCGAGGCCGTACGACGGGCGGTAACGATTCCGCTGTTCGTCAAATTCCGCACCGGCTGGGAGGACGATCCGGCGATCCCGGTCGATCTGGCCCGGCGATTCGAGTCGGCCGGTGCTGACGCCCTGACCTTTCACCCCCGGGTGGCCCCGGACCGCCGCTCCCGTCCGCCACGCTGGGACTACATCCGGCAGGTCAAAGCGGCCGTATCGATTCCGGTTTTCGGCAACGGCGATGTGTTTGACGAAGCGGATTGCCTGCGCATGCTGCAAACCACCGCCTGCGACGGCGTGGCCATCGGGCGCATGGCCATCGCGCGCCCCTGGCTGATGGCCGGGATGAACGGCCGGATACCGCCGGACGGGAATATCTACCGCGAAACGGCCATGACCCTTCTGAACCTGATGCAACACCACTTCGATCCGCGCCGGGTGCTGCGACGCTACAAAAAATTCGCCCTCTATTACAGCGCTAACTTCAAGTTTGCCCACAGCTTTTACACGCGCATCAACAATGCGCCGGACCTGGAAAGCCTGAAAAACGAACTGGAGCGATTTTTCAGCCACCGGCCGGAAACCGTGACACGGCCCAACATGAACTTTTTCCTCTAAACGGGCCAGGGCCCCTTTTTATCGAGCCAGATAGGTGGTGTAGGCTAGCTTGACGATGGTCGCCGCCACCACCACCAGAAAGAAAATCCGCACAAAGCCGGTGCCCCGGCGAATTACCAGCCGGGAACCGAGAAACGCCCCCAGCATCTGAGCCAACCCCATCAGCAGACCGGCCGAAATCACCACGTTGTGGCCGGCAAAAAAAGCCCCCAGCGCAACGATGTTGCTGGTAAAATTGAATATTTTGGTGTGGGCGGTGGCCTTGCGCAGATTGAGACCCAGAAGCATCACCAGGGCGATGGTCCAGAAAGAGCCCGTACCCGGCCCGAAAAACCCGTCGTAAAACCCCAGCAACAGTCCGGCGCAGCCAAAAAAAACCGGGGCCGTAATGAACGGCCGCCGGTCCAAGCGGCCCAGATCCGGCGTGAAAAAAGTGTACAGGAAAACGCCCACCAGAAGGATAAGAATAATATGGCGCAGAAAATCGGCCGTGATCAGCTGGACGGAAACGGTTCCGGCCAGGGCCCCCAGGGCGGTAAAGACAACCCCGCTGGGAATCTCCCGCAGGTTGACCAGCCCCTTGCGCGTGTAGTTGACTGCGGCGGTCATGCTGCCGAAGGTGCCCTGGAGCTTGTTGGTCCCCAGAGCCAGATGGGGAGGCATTCCGGTGGCCAGCAGGGCCGGCAGGGAAATGATCCCCCCTCCTCCGGCAATGGAATCCACAAATCCGGCCAGAAGACCGGCGAGCCACAACACGAGCAGGGCGGAGAAGGATAACGATTCCATGGGCGGCAACCAGTTTCCGATCTCTGTTGAAGGATGTTCGCGGCAGGGCCGACAGGTTTGGCAAGCGTAAACCCCGCCCTGCAGACGGCGCCGAAGGGTCCGGGGTACATAACGGTAAAATCACAGCGGGTCAATATGAATGGAAGGCATGGTGGCAAAGGGTGGGATGGCGTCAGGCGTATAGATTCACCACCGTACCGAGTTGGGCATCGGCGACAAAACGACCGTCCCGATTATAGGCCACGCCCGTCTCCGGGTCGGGCACGGCAATCCGGACCAACTTTTCACGGGGCAACGCGCGTCGGGCCGGCTGGCCGAATTTGCGCAGCATACCGCTGTCCGCAGGGACGGGCGCATAAAACGGTTTTGGCACCAACGCAGCAGAGGGCAACATGTTCCGACTTTCAAGCCACTATCGTTGACGGATTCGTGAAAAGTGACAATCCGGTGTCCCACGAATTCGTCAAAGGAAAACCACCAAGCCGATTAATGCAAAAATTGGACAAGTCTTCCAAAATAAA
Source organism: Desulfosarcina ovata subsp. ovata (assembly GCF_009689005.1). NCBI lineage: Bacteria > Pseudomonadati > Thermodesulfobacteriota > Desulfobacteria > Desulfobacterales > Desulfosarcinaceae > Desulfosarcina > Desulfosarcina ovata. The sequence goes on from NZ_AP021879.1 coordinate 4,853,768, forward strand.
TATATCTATCTGATATCGATTAGTTTTTCGTAGATTCCGGGGCTGTCTGCGACCAGAACGCCCCGGCAATTGTTGCCGCCGGGCGGCCCGGTTGCCCACCGATCGTAACCCCGGACGGGAAAGGAGCATACCCGGCAAATCCTTATGGGGGGAAATCAAACCAAGAAAAAATTATGCGGGTTCTGCCGGCGGAACGATACGGGTGCTGTCCATGCGCAACTCGGGGTGGCCCTGCGCATTCTGGGTCAACCATATCCGGCATGACGCATGTCCGCCAAGCAGCGGCCAGCGGCTTCTGAGTTGTCGGAAATCAAACGCCCGGAGGGCCTGGTCGAGCAGATCGATGGTTTCCTCCAATGCCGTTTTGTCAGATGCCGCCTTGAAATATTGGGAAATGGCGGCGTTGTGACGCCGCCGGATTTCCGTTTCAATGCAGTGGTGATTGAGGTCGAGTTCGATATCCCTCACGAATTGCCCCGTTCAGCATGCGGGTTGCGGTTTCAAACTTTCCGACCCTATCATCCAAACGGCAGATGGGCAAGTCAAACCAATGGGTGTGCCGGTTCTGGGGATGGCCGGCCAGCCTCGGCGCATCCCCGTGATCAAGCGGACGGAATCGATCGCAGCCGGATGCGGAGCGTTCAGTGGTCTGGGTCCTCCGACGCAACGATCCGTCAGGCTGCCGCCGCCCGCACCTGGCTCTTCTTGAATTTTCTTTCAAAGGCGAGGGTGACGATATCGGCCACATCCCCTGGGTTGGCAAAATGATCCAGGTTCACCACCAGATCAAACTCATAGGGGGATGCCATTTTCTTGCCGAAGACCTTCTTGAAAAAGGCCGCCTGCTCCTTGTCAATACCGGGCAACCGCTTTTCGGCTGCGTCCTTGCCAATCCCCATGATCTCGGAAATGCGCTTGGCCCGATAAGTGTCGGAACAGATGCAGCGCACCGCCAGCACACGATCACGGGGCAGAATCAGGTGGGTCCCGCGGCCAACGAAGACCGTCGGTTCAAGCCCGGCAATGGCAAACACGGCACTGATCAGGTGCCTCGAATAGTCGCTGTCGATAAACGACTTCTCACCGAACAGGTACTTGAGTGTGCGACTGGTGTACCCCGGGAAACGCTCATCAAAAAATGAGACGGCGCTTTCGCTTAGGTTGGTCTGGTTGGCAATCTGTTCGATCAATTCACGATCGGCCACCGGCCATTTCAGTTTCTGGGCCACCATGTCCGCAATTTCCAGGGCACCGACGCCGATTTTTCTGGAAAAAGAGATACAGGGTGCCAGCTCTGATGAGGCGGCCCGGGCACGGTCTTCAGCCTCCTGGGCCAGGCGCCGGCCCTCCCAGGAACGCACATAATGCCCCACCAGCGACTCGGCACCGGGTTTACGTTTGGCGTAGGTACCCGGAACATACTTGTCGGCACCGATGTTTCCAGCCATGGCGACCTCCTTTCGGTTGAGTAATCCCAAGCAAGCTCTAACGACACGATTCCTGACAATCTTTCAGCAATGGCTATGCCAAGCGCCGAAACAATGACAATTCTTTGTTTTCATATATTTTTCTTCAAATTCGCCCCATTGTTCGGCAACGGATCATCAAAAATTCTGTCAGCTCTTTTTACACCTTGGAAAACCATTGGCGGGCCGTATCCCGTCCCCCTTTGCCAAAGGCCGAACAGACACGATTTATGCGCTACCGCCTTGAACTGATGTCCGAAAAAAGGTAGATGGTATAAGAAAGAGGAAATGCGATGCTGTCATTGGATCAATTGCTACAAGAAAGTGAACGAATCGAGCCGGTCCCCCAGGTCGTTCACCAGCTGATGGATCTGGCCGATGACCCAGACGTGCCGGTCTCCGAGATTACCGAACTGATTTTTTACGAACCGGTAATCACCGCCAATCTTTTAAAATTGGCCAACTCCGCGGCATTCGGTTTCAAGAAAAAGGTGGATTCGGTGCAAGACGCGGTGGTGATGCTGGGCCTTAAACGAGTGGTGGAGCTGGCTCTTCTGGCCAGTGTCACCAAATCATTCCGCGCCCCCCAGGCCGGCTATGTGCTCTCCAAAGGCCAATTGTGGAAACAGTCCGTTTCCTGTGCGCTGATGGCCAGCACCGCTGCCGATACCGTCGATGCCTCAATCAAACATATCGTCTTCACGGCGGCGTTGCTCAAGGATATCGGCGTAATCGTCATGGACCCGTACATGCACAAGGCCGAAGCGGAAATCAAACAGGCCATGCAAACGGACCATCTCGATCTGGTAACTGCCGAACGGCGAATTCTGGGAATCGATCACGCCCATCTGGGCGGGCAGATCGCCCGGAACTGGCATTTCAGTGATGCCCTGGCAACGACCATTCAGGACCACCATCTCATCGATGCGTCAGAAACCGTTGTAACCGAAACCGCCATGGTCTACCTTGCCGACTGCATGTGTTCCCTGAGCGGCATCAATGGCGCCCTGTTCTGCAGCCATTATGAGCACTACGACCGCATGTTGAAACAGCTTGGGTTGACCGAAACCATGGTGAACCGGATGATGTCCGATTTTTATTCACAGAAAGATAATATTTACGGCCTGCTGGCGATTCTATAAGGATGCTCCCGCCATCCAGCAAAACAATAGCACGCTTGGTAATCCGAGAATTTCAGGAGAAACCCAATTTAAAATGAGTCCCTACGAACTTGCCAAACTGATTCACATGGAACTGTCCCCCATTGCTCCCCGATTGTCTGCTGCCATCAACCGCGCCCTGGTCGATATTGGCGAAGGCTCCGTACTGGTGGGACTGGGCCCCGGCACCCACGAAAACGACCATGTTTCGTTTCAGGAATCCGAAACGATCAACGCCGATGCCGGCGAGGCCAGCAGTGTGCTGGCCAGGATCCATGCGATGATGTGGAAACTGGAAGAACACTCCTCCTGGAAGGTGATCATCGATAAGAAACCGGATCGTCAGGGAAAACCACTTGAGTTGCTCTATACCCTGTTACGGACCAAGGCTGACCTGTAGCCGGATTCGTTTTCCTATTTGCCGCAAGAATATGGTTTGTCGGCGCTGATGCAACCGGCCAGGCGGCAGGCCCTCATATTAAAAGGATCGGGGCGGTCAATTGACCGCCCCGCAGGCAGAAGGAGTTGGATGAAAGAAGAGGAGATGACTCATCCCAACGGCAATCCCCCGATGTGCCGTTGTGAAATCAACATCGGCTGCCTTCCCGGATAGCTTTAGTCTTTTTTTTTATTTTCTTGAAAACAGTCGGCCACCCGGACTGCCGGCGACGATGGATGATCGCCCATCGCCGGCCCAGGAATGGACGAGCGGTTGTTATCACCCCTAAAACCAGGAGGAGAAGCCAAATGAGAAAAGTACTTGCCATCACCCTTTGCCTTGCCGTTATTTTTGGTTTTACCGCCATGGCCGGTGCCACGACGCTGAAAGTGGGGCTGGATGCCGATCCGGTCTCTCTGGATCCCCACGTTCAGCTCTCCGGCGGCATGCTGCAGTATTCCCATTGGGTGTTCGATCCGCTGGTCCGCTATGCCCAAGACATGTCCATCGAACCCCGTCTGGCCACGCGCTGGGAGCGCATCGATGACCTGACCATGCGCTTTTACCTGCGCCAGGGAGTCAAGTTTCACAGCGGCAATGCCTTTACGGCCAGGGATGTGGTCTTCACTCTGGATCGATTGAAACAGAGTGTGGATTTCAAGGGGCTGTTCGAACTGTTTGAAAGTGCCGTGGCAGTGGACGACTATACCGTCGACATCAAAACCAAGAAACCCTACGCCCTTTTGCTGCGGATGTGCACCTACATTTTCCCCATGGACAGCACCTTCTACACCGGCACTGACGGAAGTGGCCAACCCAAGGACGCCATCGTCAAAATCGGCCCCTCCTTCGCCCTGAGCCATGAATCGGGAACCGGGCCTTACACCGTCGCCGAGCGGGAACATGGTGTACGCCTGGTCCTGGCCCGCTTTGCCGATTACTGGGACAACGCCTCCCCCGGAAACGTGGACCAGATCGTCCTGACGCCCATCAAGGAAGACGCCACCCGGGTCGCCGCCCTGCTCTCCGGTGACGTGGATTTTATCTCCCCGGTTCCCCCCCAGGATTTCAAACGAATCGAAAAAGACCCCCAAGTCAATCTGTTTACCTACCCCGGCGGCCGTATCATCACCATCCAGCTCAACCAGAAGCGCCGCCCCGAATTCCGGGTACAGAAAGTCCGCCAGGCCATGGTTTACGCCATCAACAACGAGGGCATCGTTAAAAAATAATGAAAGGCACCGCCACCCCCGCCGGTCAGCAGAGCCCCAAGGGCTACGCCGGCTACAACCCCAACTGCGTACCGCGCTACGACCTGAAAAATGCCAAGGCCCTGATGCAGGAAGCCGGTTTTGGCAAGGGGTTCGAATGCACCATGATCTCGCCCAACAACCGCTATGTCAACGACGAGAAAATTGCCGAGGCCGTGGTGGGCATGCTGGCCAAAATCAACATCAAGGTCAACCTCAAAACCATGCCCAAGGCCCAGTACTGGGATGAGTTCGACGCCCAAGTGGCCGATATTCAGCTGATCGGCTGGCATTCGGACACCGAGGACTCGGGCAATTTCTCCGAATTCCTGGTCATGTGCCCCAACAAGGAGACCGGCTACGGCCAGTACAACAGTGGCAACTACTGCAACCCGGAGGTGGACCGGTTGACCCTGGCGGCCCAGAGCGAAACCGACCTGGCCAAACGCGCCGGGATGCTGCAGCAGATTGAACAAATCCTATACGACGATGCGGCCTTCGTGCCCTTTCACTGGCAGAACCACTCCTACAGCGCAAAAAAAGGCGTGGATGTGGCGCCGATCATCAACACCATGAATTTCCCCTATTTTGGCGATATCGTGGTGAAATAAAAAACAGGGAAGACCGGTTACCGGCAGTAGGGGCGAAAAATCTTTCGCCCCTGCACCGATTTCAAGCAACCGATCAACAACCGGACCATTGCCGATGCTCGCTTTCGTCATCCGACGCATTACCCAGGCCATTTTCGTCATGCTGATCATCAGCCTGGTGGGTTTTTCGATCAAGAACCAGATCGGCGATCCCATACGCGACATGGTCGGGGAACGGGTCACACCGGCCGAACGGGAAGCCCTTCGGGACCGGCTGGGACTCAATGATCCCTTTCTGACCCAATACCTGCGCTTTGCCGGCAATGCTGTCCGCGGAGACCTGGGCATCTCCTTTTTTCACAAAAAACCGGCCCTGGCGGTAATCGTCGGCAAGGCGCCGGCGACCCTCGAACTGGTCCTCGGAGCGGCGCTGATCATCATTTTCGTTTCCCTGCCCATCGGCGTTTTTTCGGCCATCTACCCCAAAAGCGCCTTATCACGCTTTACCATGGCCTTCTCCACCCTGGGCGTGTCCGTGCCGGTATTTCTTACCGCCATTGTCTTCATCTATATCTTTTCTGTGGAATTGCACTGGCTGCCGTCGTACGGACGCGGGGAGACCGTGGCCATCGGAGGATGGGACAGCGGACTGATCACCATCGACGGCCTCAAGCACCTGCTCCTGCCCAGCATCTCCCTAGCCTCGATCATGCTGCCGCTGTTCATCCGACTGATCCGGTCGGAAATGATGGAAGTGCTGGAGACCGAATACATCAAGTTCGCCTGGGCCAAGGGACTGCACCGAAAACGCATCTGGTTTGTGCACGCCTTCAAGAACACCTTGCTTCCGGTGATCACCGTATTCGGCGTACAGATCGGCATCATGTTCGCCTTTACCATTCTCACCGAAACGGTCTTCCAGTGGCAGGGTATGGGCTTCATGTTTCTGGAGGCGGTCGAACGCTCGGACATTTCTCTGCTGGTCGCCTACCTGATGGTGGTGGGGGCGGTTTTCGTGGTGGTCAACACCGTGGTGGACATCATTTACGGGCTGGTGAACCCCACCATCCGCATTGCAGGAAGAAAATGAACCGAACCTGGCAACGCTTCACATCGTCCTACCTGCTCTTCAGTTTCAAGCAGGACCACACGGCCATTTTCAGTTTCGTGGTTCTGTTGATCCTTTTGATTACCGGCCTGACGGCACCGCTGATCTCTCCTTACAATCCGTACGATCCGGCCAACATCGACATCATGAATTCTGAATTGCCGCCATCGTGGATGGAAGACGGAGAGGCAGCCTTTCTGCTGGGCACGGACATTCAGGGCCGTGACCTTTTGAGCACCATGATCTACGGCCTGCGCCTCTCCATTCTGATCGGTTGCGGGGCCGTTCTACTGCAGGGCATCCTCGGCGTGGTGGTGGGGCTTCTGGCCGGCTACCTGGGAGGTAAAATCGATGCCGTGCTCATGCGCATCGCCGACATTCAGCTCTCTTTTCCCTACCTGATGGTGGCCATCTTCATCAGTGCCATTTTCCAGGTGGCCTTTGGCATCGGCCGCTACGAAGACCTGGCCGTGCCCCTGCTGATCGCCATCATTGGTCTGGCCGAATGGCCGGTCTACGCCCGTACCGTGCGGGCATCGGTCATGGGCGAGAAGAACAAGGAATACGTGGAAGCAGCCCGGGTGATCGGGCTGAACCGCTGGCGGATCATGTTCCGCCACGTACTGCCCAACACCATGACGTCGGTGCTGGTCATCTCCACCATTCAGGTGGCCAACGCGGTCATGAGCGAGGCGGCACTCTCCTTTTTGGGTCTGGGCATGCCGGTGACCAAGCCGTCCCTGGGCTCCCTGATCCGCTCCGGGTTCGAATACATCTTCTCCGGCAGTTGGTGGATCACCCTTTTTCCGGGGATATTTCTGGTTCTGCTGGTGCTGGTGATCAATCTTCTCGGGGACTGGCTGCGGGATGTGCTCAATCCGAAACTGTACAAGGGATAAAATGAGTCATCTACTGGAAGTCAACGACCTGGAAGTCAAATTCGCCCTGCGCTTCGGCGATCTGACCGCCATCAACGGCATCAGCTTCAATCTGGACCGCGGCGAACGCATGGGACTGGTGGGCGAAAGCGGGGCCGGCAAATCGGTGACCGGTTTTGCCATCATCAAGCTGATCAGCAAGCCGGGATTTATCTCCGGCGGCCGGGTGCTCTTCAACGGCCGCGATCTCACCTCGCTCTCCGCCGAGGAAATGCGTGACATCCGGGGCCACCACATCAGCATGATCTTCCAGGATCCCATGATGACCCTCAACCCGGTACTGACCATCGGCACCCAGATGGTCGAGACCCTGCTGGCCCACCGGGCGATCAGCCGTAGCGAGGCCGAAGCCATCGCCCTGGAAAAACTGCGCAAAGTGCAGATTCCCGCGCCGGAAAAACGCCTGGCCCAGTACCCGCATGAATTTTCCGGCGGCATGCGCCAGCGGATCGTCATCGCCATCGCCCTGATCACCGATCCGGAACTGATCATCGCCGACGAGCCCACCACGGCCCTGGACGTCACCATTCAGGCCGAAATCATGGATCTTTTGCAGCAGCTCTGTGAATCCGAGCACACGGGGCTGATTCTCATCACCCATGACCTCGGCGTCGTCTCCCAGGTGACCGAGAAAATGGCCGTCATGTACGCCGGCAAAATCGTCGAAGCCGGCCCCACGGACCGCATCGTCAGCGACCCGATGCATCCGTACACCCAAGGCCTGATCAAAGCCCTGCCCGGCAGCCTGCATCCCGGCGACCGGCTGAATCAGATTCCGGGGATGATGCCGACCCTGACCGATATCCCGCCCGGCTGCGCCTTCAATCCCCGCTGTCCGCTCTGCGAAGCGGTCTGCAGGAGCCAGGAACCACCGTTTGTTCCCGTGGACCACCAGACCCGCATGGTGGCCTGCCACATGGTTACCCCCAATCCCGGCAATGGAACCCGATGACGACTGAAACGCCCCATCCGAAAACCGATGACACTCACGGCCTGTTGGCCCTGGACAAGGTGGTCAAACACTTCGACATCTCCGGCGGCTTCCTGGATCAGCTTCGCTTCACCCATGGCCGCATCACCCGCCAACGCACCACCGTCAAGGCGGTGAACAACGTTAGCTTCACCATCGCCCCGGGCGAGACCTTCAGCGTGGTGGGCGAAAGCGGATGCGGCAAATCGACCCTGGCGCGCGCCACCATCGGCATCTATCCGCCCAACAGCGGCGAAATCCGCTACCGCGGCCAGCGCATCGACAACAAAACGCCAAAGGAAATGCTCCCTTTCCGCCGCCGCATGCAGATGATCTTCCAGGACCCCTACGCCTCACTGAACCCGCGCAAAACCGTCATGCAGGCCCTGGAGGAACCGGTTGCCTTTCACAACCCGGGAATGCCGGCCGGTGAGGTACGTGATCGGGTGGCCACGGTCATGTCCCAGGTGGGCGTCGACCCCAAGTGGGCCGACCGCTACCCCCACGAGTTCTCCGGCGGTCAGCGCCAACGCATCAGCATTGCCCGGGCCCTGATGGTCGATCCCGAATTCATCGTGGCCGACGAGCCGGTATCGGCCTTGGACGTCTCCATCCAGGCCCAGATTCTCAACCTGCTCATGGACGCCCAGTCGCAACGGGGCCTCACCTACATGTTCATCACCCACGATCTGTCGGTGGTCCAGCATATCAGCACCCGGGTGGCGGTCATGTATCTGGGCACCCTGTGCGAACTCTCACCGGCGCGGACCCTTTTCGAATCCCCCCGGCATCCCTATACCCAGGCACTGCTTTCGGCCATCCCCCGGCTCGGGCATAAAAAAAGCCTGCATATTCGGCTTAAAGGAGAAGTCCCCACCCCCATCCAGCTTCCCCAGGGGTGTGTGTTTCACGGTCGCTGCATTCACGCCAACACGCGGTGCCTGAAAGAAGTTCCGGCGGCAGTCATGGTCGACGGAGACGTCCAGGTGGCCTGCCATGCCGTTGAGGAAGGGCGCATCTATCGGGAAGCGTAGCGGACTTCCTTTTGCAGCAGGCCGCCCTCTAGGATGGGTTTACCATCAAGGACGCGTCGGGGATCAAAAATTGAAAGATCCATGGTCAGATCACTGCCGGTGAGCATCTCACTCAGGTGACGCCCCACGGCCGGCCCCTGCTGAAGGCCATGGCCGGAAAACCCGTTGGCCAGGTATAATCCTCTGATTTCAGGCCATTCACCAAGAATGGCATTTCCGTCCAGGGTATTGACCGCATAAAGACCGGCCCACCCTCGAATCAATTTCAACTGCTCGAAAGCCGGAACGAATTCAGCCAGTTCCGGCCACATCTGTTCCATGAATCGATTTTGCTCCCAGGTAAAGTCGAATCCCACCCCATCTTCGGGCATGGATTTGCCCATTATGACCATGCCCCCGGTTTCGGTCCGGAAGTAAAACCCTGAAGGCAGGAACGTCAGGGGAAGTGGCCGGTCCGGCTTGACCGCCGGGTCAATGCAGAAACACTGGCGTTTGACCGGGTTGACCGGCAATTCCACACCGGCGGTACGGAGCAGCTCATTGCACCAGGCTCCGGTGCAATTGACAATCAGAGTGGATAAATAGGTATCACCGGATTTGGTTTTAAGACCACTCACCCGGCCATCGTCGATCAGTAGACCGGTTACCTCATCCTCGATGTAGGCCGCCCCCTGGGCCCGGGCATTGGCCTTGTAAGCCATAAGTACCGCATAGGCGTCGAAATGGCCGTCCTGGGCACCGAAGGTGGCTCCGACGATGGTCTCCTGCGGTTTGTAGAGCGGATAGTGCTCGACGATGCCTTCCGGCGACCACCACTCGACCTGGCACCCCATCTCCTGTTGCATGGTCATGGCGGCTTTGGCACTCTCCACGGCGTCCGCTTCATAAAGGAAAAGGTTGCCCTCGCGATGATAGGCGATGCTGGGGCGGAGATCGTTGACCGTCATCTCGTCTTCGAAGCGATCCAGGATGTCAAAAGCATACTGGGAGATCTCGACATTTTGTTTGAGGTTGAACTGAATTCTCACGTTGACCATGGACAATGCCGTGGAGGCCCGGGCATAGGTCAAATCCCGTTCGATGACCGCCACCTTGAGCTTCGGATCTTTCTTGGTCAGGTAGTAAGCAGTGGTGGACCCCATGATCCCGCCGCCGACGACAATCACATCGTAAAGGTTGTTGTTATCCATGGTCACAGATTCTCCTTATGGTCGGCCTGAAGCGGTCAGGCCTGTTTGTAATTGGGTCCCTCCCCACCCTCCGGGCAGGTCCAGGTGACGTTGCGGAAGGGATCCTTGATGTCACAGGTCTTGCAGTGCAAACAGTTGGTAAAATTGAGTTTGATGCCCTCGATGCCGTCGCCGTCCCCGCTTCGCTCCATCTCGTAGACGTCTCCCGGGCAGAACCGCGTGCAGGGGCAACCGTAGGTCGGGTAGCATTTTTCCACGCAGACGCGCTGATCGTGGATAAGGATGTGCGAGGGCTGATCCTCGCGGTGCAGGGTGCCGGAGAGGTAAACACCGGTCAGCTTGTCGACCATGGCCGGATCATCCTTGGGCACGTCGTACTTTTCCACATCCAGGCTGTCGGAACGCTGCGGTTTGAGGGTCGTGGCGTCGTCCACCGCCGGCAGGCGATCTCTCAGCCCCTTGCCGCCGGTAACGTGCTGGGCAGCCAGGTGGATCCACTTGGCCGGCCCTTTTTTTGCCAAGGCCTGGGCGAAATTGCGCCCCTCGCGCAACTCCTCACCGACCCAGCTGTCGGCCAGACGCTGGCCATATGCCGCCAGGGTCCGGCGTCCGGCATCGCCGGCCTCGATGGCATCCATGATCGTCTCGGCGGCCAGCATGCCCGATTTCATGGCCAGGTGAATGCCCTTGATGGCCGGTGTGCTGTGAATGGCGGCAGCGTTGCCGGTGAACAGCGCGCCGTCCACCGCCAGTTGCGGCATACTGAACCAGCCGCCGGTGGAAACGGCCCGGGCGCCCTGTTCGATCACTTTGCCGCCGCGGATGAGTTTCTGGATCAGGGGGTGCCCCTTGAAACGCATGAACGTATCGTAAATGTCCAATGCCGGATTCTCGTAGCCCAGCGCCACCAGGAAGCCCAACGCGATGCGGTTGTCGGCCATTTCGTAAACAAAACCGCCGCCGGGTGTATTCAGATCCAGGGGGAATCCCAGAGTGTGAATGTCGTTGAAGGGACTCTCCTTGAAAAAATGGTCCTCGGGCAGTTGAATAACCTCTTTGATGCCCGTTTCAAACAATTCGGGCAGCCGGCCGGAACGGATGGGCAGGCGCCCGGCCAGCTCCTTGGTGAGGCTTCCGCGGGCGCCCTCGCCCAATACGGTCACCTTGGCCATCAGGTCGATCCCCGGTTCGAAATTGGTCTTGGGCTTGCCGTCCTTGTCCAGCCCCTTGTCACCGGTACGCACGCCGGCAACGGTCTTGCCGTCACCGGCCATGAGGATCGTCTTGCCGTCGAAGCCGGGGAAAATATTGATGCCCAGTTCTTCGGCCTTCTCCCCCAGCCAGCGGCAGACCCGGGAAAGGCTGACGATGGGAAAGCCGGTATTGTGCATCTGGCGCGGCACCATGGGCACTTTGAAGCTACGTTGACCCGTCAGGAAATAGAACCCGTCCCCACGAACCATTTGTTCCACGGGGAATCCCTGGTCCCGGTAATCCGGGTAGAGTTCGGCAATGGCCACGGGATTCATCACCGCCCCGCTGATGGCATGGGAGCCGATGGCAGCACCTTTGTCGATCAGGGCCACTTCCAATTCACGTCCCTTTTCCGCGGCCAGTTGCATCAGCCGGATGGCACCGGCCAGGTTGGCGGGGCCGCCACCGATAAAAAGGACATCAAAATCAATGGATTCGTGCGTGGTCATGGTCTTCCCCCCTCTTTTTCAGGTTATCCGCAAAGTGCACGGCGATAGTCGCTGAATACGCTGACTGATTAGAGGGGTCAGATAGCTTGATTTATCACTAAAAACAAGGGCTCGGGGATGAAAACCGAACCGCCGGTCCCAGATGATCCGTCCAATCGGGTTCATCGCTCACATGTTTCCGCGATAGGGTCGCTGATCCAATGCGCTCTTCACGTAGCGGATCATGGTGATAAAATCGAAGACAGGTCTTCCGGTCGCTGCTTGAACCGCATGGGCAAAGGGCGGCAGATCGCTGCACTCGAGCAGCATGGCGCCGATGTCCGGATAGCGGTCAACCAGCGCAACGGCTTCCGCGAGCACTTCGGCTTGCATGCGATCGGAATCCAGGGTGCCCTTCTCCTCCAGCACCGCCTCCCGGAATTCATCCCGGCCCTGCATGCTGGCCACGGCCATGGGAATATCCGGCGTGACCCCCACGGCCGCAAAGTGGGCATCGGTCAAGACATCGGCATTTGCGGTGATGATCCCGATCCGCCGGCCGGGGCCGGCAATCTGATGCATAAACGGAATTTGCAGCAGACTGGAGACAAACACCGGAATCGAGACGGCTGCGGCAATCTCGCGCTGAAACAGGGCCATGAATCCACAGGCACCGGTGATCGCCTTGACCCCGTCGGCCTCCAGCTGCCGGGCAGCAGCGATGAAGGCATCGATCAGGGAGGGGTCGCGCCGGTTGAGCAGGCGATCGATGGAGGCATCCTTGACCACCTGGTAGCGCACCGGAAAATCGAAGGTGGTGGCATTGCCCACATTCCCCGGAATACAGGGGTAGGCGGCATCCAGAATCAGAATGCCGATGGACTCGCCGTACCAGGATTGACGGGGATTGTCGACGCGATACAAGGGCATATTGGACTCTTTGCAAATGACATAAGTACACTTAAAGTTTTATCAGTTGTATACTATTGGTTCAGAAAACTGTCAAGGCTCATTTGCGGGGATTCCCGGCCGCTGTCAATGGGCATTTGGATTTTGGCATTTGACAGTCATCCATCCGAAAACAAGGGGCAACGAATAGTATATTGAGCGAATTTCAGATTAAATACGGCCAGCCGGGGTGATCATGCACCCGCCTGTTGACAGCGGGCCGGATACAAACCAAAATATCATCTGTGTCGATTGCCCGGCACCCGGTTCGTTTTTCCCCTTTCTCCGGCTGGATGGATTGAGACCTTTACCAAGGCGGGCCTCCCGGCAGGCCTTGACCTTATCTCCGTACAGGGAGGTGCCGATGACCCAAACCGATACCGATGCCGCTGTTCGGGCGATTGTCCAGGAAAATCGGGAGTGGATCGAAAGCCTGGATTACATCTATCAAAACCAGGGCCCCGAACGCGTACTGGAATTGCTGCGCATGCTTCAGGTGCGGGCCCACCAGCAGGGGGTCCAGGCCCATTTCAGCGCCAATACGCCCTACATCAACACCATCTCCGCAGACCGCCAACCGGCGTTTCCCGGCAGTCGGGAGATTGAACGGCGCATCAAAAGCATCATCCGCTGGAACGCCATGGCCATGGTGGTACGGGCCAACCGTCAACACGCGGGTATCGGTGGCCACATCTCCACCTTTGCTTCCAGTGCCACCCTCTATGAAGTAGGCTTCAACCATTTTTTTCGTGCCAAAAGCGCCGGCCACCCCGGCGATATCGTTTTCTTCCAGGGCCACGCCGCACCCGGCATATACGCCCGTGCGTTTCTGGAAGGCCGCATCAGCGAGCCCCGGATGGAGAATTTCCGCCGCGAACTGGCCCAGGGCGGCGGATTGAGTTCATACCCGCATCCCTACCTGATGCCCGACTTCTGGCAGTTCCCCACGGTGTCCATGGGCCTGTCGCCGATCATGGCCATCTACCAGGCCCGTTTCAACCGCTACATGGAAGACCGCGGCATCAAACCGCCCGATGACCGGCGGGTATGGGCGTTTCTGGGCGACGGCGAGACCGATGAACCCGAGACCTTGGGGGCCATCACCCTGGCGGCCCGGGAGCGGCTGGACAATCTCGTTTTCGTCATCAACTGCAACCTCCAGCGTCTCGACGGCCCGGTGCGCGGTAACGGCAAGATCATCCAGGAACTGGAAGCGGCTTTTCGCGGCGCCGGCTGGAACGCCATCAAGGTGATCTGGGGGGATGACTGGGATCCGCTGCTGGCCCAGGACAATCAGGGATTGCTGGTCCGGCGCATGGAAGAGGTGCCCGACGGCCAGTATCAGATGTACTCCGTGGCCGGCGGTGCCTATATCCGTAAGGATTTTTTCGGCCGCTACCCGGAACTGACCCGCATGGTGGAGAACTATACCGACGAGCAGCTGGCCAAACTGCGCCGCGGGGGACACGACCCCCAGAAGGTCTATGCCGCCTATCAGGCGGCGGTGAAACACAAGGGCTCGCCCACGGTGATTCTGGCCAAGACCATCAAGGGGTATGGCCTGGGCGAGGCCGGTGAGGGGCGCAACGTCACCCATCAGCAGAAAAAACTCAATGAAGCCGAACTGCGCCACTTCAGAAGCCGCTTCGGCATTCCTGTCCCCGATGACCGCATTCAGGATGCGCCGTTTTACCGGCCTGACGACGACAGTGAGGAGATCCGTTATCTCAAGGCGCGGCGACGCTCCCTGGGCGGTTTTCTGCCGGCCCGCAGCGTGTCGGTGCCCGTTTTCCGTCCGCCGGCAAAATCTCTTTACGGCGAATTCCTCAAGGGCTCCGACCGGCGCGAGGTGGCCACCACCATGGTCATGGTGACCCTGCTGAACAAACTGCTGGCCGACAGGAAAATCGGGCGCTATATTGTTCCCATCGTTCCCGACGAAGCACGTACTTTCGGCATGGAGAGCCTGTTCCGCAAAATCGGCATCTACTCCCATATGGGGCAGAACTACGAGCCGGTGGACCGCGGCAGCCTGCTCTACTACCGGGAGGCTACCGATGGCCAGATCCTCGAGGAGGGCATTACCGAGGCCGGATCCATGGCTTCGTTCATCGCCGCCGGCACGGCTTACTCCACCTTTGACATCAACATGGTGCCGTTTTTCTTCTTTTACTCCATGTTCGGTTTTCAGCGCATCGGCGACATGATCTGGGCCGCCGGCGACGTTCAGGCACGCGGTTTCCTGCTCGGCGCCACGGCCGGCCGCACCACGCTGGCCGGCGAAGGGCTGCAGCATCAGGACGGCCACAGTCACGTCCTGGCCCTGCCCAATCCATCGCTTCTGGCTTACGATCCCGCTTTCGCCTTTGAAATCGCCGTCATCGTACGCGAAGGACTGCGCCGCATGCTGGAGGCGGGGGAAAACCTGGTCTACTACCTGACCATCGGCAACGAATTTTACGCCATGCCGGCCATGCCCAAAGACGCGGAAGCGGGGATTCTGGGCGGCATCTACCGGTTCCAGGCCCCGGGAATTCCCAAAGCCAAAGCCAGCGCCCACCTTCTGGGCAGCGGCGCCATCCTCAATGAATGCCTCAAGGCCGCCGAACGGCTGGAGTCCGAATACGGTGTGGCCACCACGGTCTGGAGCGTCACCAGCTATAAGAACCTTTACTGGGACGCCCAGGACACCGATCGCTGGAACCGGCTCCATCCGGGAAAACCGCCGCGGCGATCGTTCCTGCAAAGGCAGACCGACGGTGCCGCGGGAGTGTTTGTGGCGGCCAGCGATTACCTCAAGGTGCTGCCCGAAAGCATTGCCCGCCACCTCCCCGGCCCGCTGATCAGCCTGGGAACCGACGGATACGGCCGCAGCGATACGCGTGAGGCATTGCGGGATTTTTTCGAGGTGGATGCCCGGCATATCGCCTTTGCCGCGCTGGCCGGCCTGGCCCGTGAGAAAAAAATACCCATGGCCACGGTCAACAAGGCCCGTCGGTCGCTGGAGATCGATCCCGATCGGTCCAACCCCTTGTTTGTCTAAGGCTGGCGGAAAGAAATAATTCCCCCAGATCGCACCGGATTTGGGGTCGTCTACAAGGCGCCGCCACCGGTGCATATCGGGAATATGTGCCGGTGGCGGTAACGCGGTAGACGGGCACAAAGACAAGCAGGATGGTGGAATTATTTCTTTCCGCCAGCCTAATGGAAGGAGAATCCATGACAGAAGCCATCAAGGTTCCGGAAATTGGAGAAAACGTTGAAGCGGGTGTGGTTGTGGCCGTCCATATCAAGGAAGGGGATACCATCGCGGTGGACGATACGGTGATCGAATTGGAGACCGACAAGGCACTGGTCGAAATTCCATCGCCCTTTGCCGGTCGGATTACCGAGGTACTGGCCCGTCCGGGTGCCCAGATGAAAGTGGGCGATGTGATTGCCCGGCTGGAAACCGAAACGGCCCCCCTGCAAACCGAAAACGAAGCGGCCGACGGTTCGCCCGCCGATACCGGCGAGGTTACCGAGGCGACCGAACCCGGAACCGTGGCACCAACCAAACCCGCCGCCGCGGCAGTGGTGCCCGAGGCTCCCGCCACGGATCGTTCTCCCGTGCCTGCCGCGCCGTCGACCCGGCGCATCGCCCGGGAACTGGGTGTCGATATTTACACGGTCCAGGGCAGCGGTCCGGGCGGGCGAATCAGCGAAGCGGACGTAAAGGCGCATGTTCGTCGGCGCATGCCGGAACCGGCCGGCCATGAAGGAACGGTGCCTTCGGCCGACACGGCCCCCCACCCCGACTTCAGCCAATGGGGGCCGGTCGAGGTCAAGGAGATGGAAACCGTCCGGCGGCTGACCGCCCAGAGCACAACCACCGGCTGGAGTACCATTCCCCATGTCACCCAGTTCGATGAAGCCGACATCAGCGGCGTGATGGCCTTTATCGAAAAAAATGCTGCGCGGGCGGAGCAGGCCGGGGCACGGCTGACCCTGACGGCGATCCTCACCCGGGTCGCTGCCGAAGCCCTGAAGCGCTTTCCCCGCTTCAATGCCAGCATTGACGTTGCCAGCAACTGGATCATCCTGAAAAAATATATCCACATCGGCATCGCGGCCGAAACCCCGCGAGGGCTTCTCATTCCGGTGGTCCGGGATGCCGACCGCAAAAGCATTCTCGAACTGGCCGGTGCGATCGGTGACCTGACGTCACGGGCACGCAGCAAAAAAATCAAACCCGATGAAATGCAGGGCGGGACCTTTACCATTTCCAACCAAGGTGGTATCGGAGGGGTTGGCTTTACGCCGCTGGTGCTGTGGCCCCAGGTGGCCGTTCTGGGCGTGAGCCGTTCCTCGGTCAGGCCGGTTTATATAAAGGATCGGTTCGAGCCGCGAACCATTTTACCGCTCTCCCTCTCCTACGATCACCGCATGCTCGATGGTGCCGACGCGGCACGCTTTCTGCGGTGGATCTGTGAAGGCCTGGAGCAACCGTTAGCCCTGTTTTTCGAATAATCGGCGTGGATTGCCCGCGTCGCAAAGTGAAGAAAGCGAGTATGCTGCATGACTGACAATCAAACCCACGTGGCGGTGATCGGTGCCGGGCCAGGCGGATACGCGGCCGCGTTTCTGGCGGCCGATCTGGGCATGGATGTAACCCTCATCGATCCGGCGGAAAACCCCGGTGGCGTCTGCCTGTACCGGGGTTGCATTCCATCCAAGGCCCTGCTGCACGTCTCCCGGTTGATCAACGAGGCTGCCGATGCCGATGCCTGGGGGGTTTCATTCGGCAAGCCCAAAATCAATATCGATAAACTGCGCCAGTGGAAGACCGATGTGGTTGCCGGGCTGACCGGCGGCCTGGGACGCCTGGTGGCCCAGCGCAAAATCACCTATGTGCGTGCCACGGCGGCG
Source organism: Desulfosarcina ovata subsp. ovata (assembly GCF_009689005.1). Classification (NCBI taxonomy): domain Bacteria; kingdom Pseudomonadati; phylum Thermodesulfobacteriota; class Desulfobacteria; order Desulfobacterales; family Desulfosarcinaceae; genus Desulfosarcina; species Desulfosarcina ovata. The sequence goes on from NZ_AP021879.1 coordinate 4,871,451, forward strand.
TTTTCCGACGCCCGGACCCTGCAATTGACCGAGGCGGACGGCAAGACCCGCACGCTGGGGTTCCAGTATGCCATCCTGGCCACAGGCTCCCGGGCCTCGGGGCTGCCCATGTTTCCAGCAGATGACGATCGCATCTGGAACTCGAAAAATGCCCTCGACCTGGAAACGATTCCCAAAAGCCTGCTCGTGGTGGGCGGTGGTTATATCGGGCTGGAACTGGGCAGCGTATACGCCTCCCTGGGGACCGAGGTGACCGTGGTGGAGATGCTGCCGCATCTTTTGGCCGGGGCGGACCGGGACTTGGTGCGTTTTCTGCAGAAAGGACTGACCGAACGGTTCAAGGCCATCCGGCTGAACACCACCGTGGAGGCGGTCAAATTCCAGAAAAACGGAATCAAGGTCACCTTTGGCGGCGATGCCGAAAAGCCGGTCAGTCAGCTTTTCCAGCGGGTTCTGGTGGCCGTGGGCCGCCGGCCCCACACGGCCGGCCTGGGACTCGAGAACGCCGGGGTGGCGGTGGACGACAACGGATTCGTGCGCATCAACGGCCAGTGCCGCACATCCGCGAATGCCGTTTTTGCCATTGGCGATGTGGCCGGACAGCCCATGCTGGCCCACAAGGCCTCCTATGAAGCGCGCATTGCCGTGGAGACCATCGCCGGGAAGAACGTGATTTTCGATCCGGTGGCCATACCGGCGGTGGTGTTTACCGACCCGGAAGTGGCCTGGGCCGGGCTAACCGAAAGTGACGCCAAGAAAAAAGGCCTCACGGTGGCAGTGACCCGCTTTCCCTGGGCCGCATCCGGCCGCGCGACCACCCTGGGCCGCAGTGACGGGATAACCAAGCTGGTGATCGACCCCGAGACGGAACAGCTGCTGGGGGTCGGAATCGTAGGACCCGGTGCCGGCGAGATGATCGCCGAGGCGACCCTGGCCCTGGAGATGGGCGCCAACGCCACCGATGTGGGGCTGACCATCCATCCCCATCCGACCCTGTCGGAAACATTCAAGGAAGCCGCCGAGATTTTCCACGGCACGGCCACGCACTACTACCGGCCCAAGAAAAAGAAGAAATAAAACAGCTTACAACCATTTCTTGCGCTTGAAGAACAACAGCATGGCGACGACCACGGCGATGATGACCAGCCAAACGGTCAGGTACCCCCAGCGCCAGCCAAGCTCGGGCATGTGCGAGAAATTCATTCCATAGACGCCGGCGATGAAGGAGATCGGGATGAAGATGGTGGCAATGATGGTCAGCACCTTCATCACCTCGTTCATGCGGTTGCTGATGGTCGACAGGTAGAGATCCTGCAAGCTTGACAAGGTATCCCGGAACGACTCGATGGTATCGATCGCCTGGATCGTGTGATCGTAAACATCGCGCAGGAACATGCCCGTGGTTTCACCGATGAACGGGTTGTCTCCCTTGAGCAGGTGGGCAACCACTTCCCGCAGTGGCCAGACCTGTTTCCTCAGGTAGATCAGCTCCCGGCGGATGTCGTGAATCTCTTCCCGCATGCCGGCATCGGCATCTTCGTCAATGCTTTCTTCGAGGGCTTCCAGCCGCTCCCCCAGTTTTTCCAGAATCACATAGTAATGATCCACGATGGCGTCGAGGAGCGCATAGGCCAGGTAGTCGCACCCGGCGGTCCGGATTCGCCCTTTTCCCTTCCGGATCCGCTCCCGGACCGGTTCGAAAACATCACCGGCCGCCTCCTGAAAGGACAACAGGACGTTTTCTCCCAGAATCAGGCTGATCTGTTCGGCTGTAATGAGACAATCCGTGGCATCGTAGCGGACCATTTTGAGCACGACAAACAGATATTCGTCGAAAGCTTCGTCCTTGGGCCGCATAGTGGTGTTGAGAATATCCTCAAGGGTCAACGGGTGGATGTGAAACAGGCGACCGATCTGCTCGATGAGGGTAACATCGTGAATGCCGTCGATGTTGATCCAGGTGGTGGCACCGGGCTTGAGCCGGGGCAATGCCGTTTCGATACCATCAAGGGATTGCTCGATCAACTCCGCCCCCGCATAGTGCATCATGGAGAGATGGACACGATCCGTCTTTTTCTCGCCCACATGAATTAATGTGCCGGGAGCGCTTCCGGCCGTTTTCGTCGATTTTCTGGTCAATCGGGACATGGAACCTCACAAATAGAAAACGTCTGTTTGTTGGCGGTTGATTTTTCGGCCGGTTCTGTTAAAAACACCTGCATGGATGCCGACAATCATACCGGTCCTCACCGTTTCAGCATGCCGGCCTGGATCAGCTGCGCGCCCTACGAGCAGCTCCTGGGCATGGAAATTCTCAGTGCTGAAGCCGGTGAGGCGATCCTGCAGATGCCTTTTCTCAAAATCCTGGCCCAGGGGGCCGGGCTGATGCACGGCGGCGCCTTGGTCAGCCTGGCCGATACCGCCGTGGTCATGGCCATCAAAAGCGTGGTGGCGCCGGGCACCCATTTTGCCACCATCGCCATGGAAAACCGCTTTCTGCGTCCGGTCAAAAAGGGCATCGTACAGGCCCGGGCCCACGTTTCCGAACGCAAGGATACCATCCTCAAAGGGCAATGCGAAATTCAGGACGAAGCCGGCCGTACGGTGATGACCTTCGCCAGCGTCTTCAAAATCGCCAAAGATGCCGTCGTCCGCGATGTCCGCTTCGGTGATGCACCGACGCAGAACGAAGCGCACCGGCAAGGCTGACCGCCTTCACCCGCCCGGTCTCTCCGGACAGCGCTTTTCAATGACCTTGATGGTGGACTTACGTATACCGCATCCCTGACCCGGCGCAAGTCATGATTGCCCCTGGCCCATCATCCCCCTTTTTTACAATCTGTCAGGAATATTGCCATGGCAGATCGGAAGACATCTAAAAAATATATATAAATTCAATATGTTCAAAATGGTATCGATCTTGCTTTTGAATATGGCAAGCAACGGTTTGTCGTCGATTCTGACGCGCCCGGAATCACCACCGCCCTATCCACCATCAAACCGACGGAAAGGAGCCCCTCATGACGCAGTCACCTTGTCGAAACTGCCCCAACCGGGACAAGGATAAAAACATATGTGCCGCTTCCTGCCCATTGCTGAACCGCGTCCAGTGTTTCCAGGCGGCCAGCATGGCCCCCCCCCTGTTCTCGGCAGTGGATATTGCCGACGAGGGTCGTTACGGCATTTCGACTGTCTTTGAGGGCCGCACGACGCAGCGCAACCACCTACCCTATTAACCACGCATGGTTTCTTGCGGACCGTTTTGCAAGCGGTCCGCAATCCGTTCCGGCAACTGTCAAGGCTTAGTCAGATCCCCCGGCCGCTGGTCTTTCCAGGGCCTGGCCCGTTCATAGGCCCGGGACGCCTGCAGGACCCGGTCGTCCTGATGACGCGGCCCGACGATCTGCAGGCCTACGGGCAGCCCCGTGGGCGTCAGGCCGGCCGGCACCGTCGCGGCCGGATGGCCGGAAAGGTTAAAGGGATAGGTAAACGCCACCGCCCCCAGAAGCGGGATGGGGTGCCCGTCGATCTCAGCCGGTGGCGGCCCGCCGGCGTCAAAGGCCTCGGTGGGCATGGTCGGGGTAAGCAGCAGATCGAATGACTCGAACAGCGTTTCCAACCGGCGGTTCAGCTCCGCCCGCAGACGCTGCATGATGGTCAGTTCGGCCACGGTCAGATGCCGGGTGCGGTCAACCGCCGCCAGCAGGGTCCGTCCAATCGTCTCACGATCCTCCTCTGAAAGGTCGCCAAGCTGGGCGTAAATATCCGTGGCGATCAGGGTCGACCACGCCTCGCCCACATCCGGCAGGCTTCCGGCCCACCTCTCCACGGTATGCCCCATCCCTTTGAACGCATCCACGGCCTGCTCGACGTTGGCCATCACCTCACGCTGAACCCGGGCATAACCAAGATCGGGACTGAAGGCGATGCGCAGCCGCTTCGGCAGATCGTCGATGGTGGCCAGGTAGGACGCGGTGGGGTCCGGCAGGGCATACGGATCGGCCGGATGCACGCCGGCCGTGCAGTCCAGGTACAGGGCCGCATCCCGCACCGTGCGGGTCAGGGGACCGGCCACGGTCATGGCGCTGCCGCTGACCACCGGAGACGGCCCCAGTGGAATCCGTCCGAATGACGGTTTGATCCCGAAACACCCGCAGTAGGATGCGGGAATGCGAATCGAACCACCGGCATCGGACCCCGTACACAAAGGCACCAGACCGGCACTGATGGCCGCTGCAGCGCCGCCACTGGAACCGCCGGGCGTGCGCTGCCGATTCCAGGGATTACGGGTGACGCCGTAAAGCCGGTTCTTGGTAAAACCGGTAAAACCGAATTCCGGGACGTTGGTTTTGCCCACCACAATGGCGCCGGCCGCCTTGAGCCGGGCCACCTGAATGGAATCCGCCATGGTCAGGTTGTTTTTAAACGGGATCGATCCGTAGCTGGTCACCAGACCGGCAGCATCTTCGAGATCCTTGACTCCCAGGGGAAGCCCGGCCATGGGCCCGACGGGTTTTCCCGCCACGATCCGCTCGGTCATTGTGCGGGCTTCGTTCAGGGCCGCCTCGATGCCCAAAAGAGCGAAGGCGTTGAGGTTGGGATTGATCCGCTCGATACGATCCACGGTTGCCTGCATCACTTCCAGTGGAGAAATCGATTTTCCCGCCATGTGCTGCGCCAATTCCCAGGCGGCCATCCAGCTGAAATCGTTCATCGCATCATCCTTGTGCACGATTTAATTAATCGTGTTCATTAACTGACAAATCAAAACAAAGCGAACGAAAATAACAAATGGCTTGACAGAATCATGCCGGCACAATACCTTCAAAATGAGAAACTATTTGATATTTATAATATTTCATTAAAGCCAAACAAAAACAACCGGTTTTTACCGACTTGCGGGGAGGTTACCATGAACCATCCGAAAATGCTCTGGAAGCCCGCCGACGACGTTGTCCGGCAATCCAACATGGTGCGCTTCATGACCGAGGTAAACCGGCGCTTTAACCTGTCCCTGAGCGATTACGACCAGCTGTGGCAGTGGTCCATCGATCATATCGCCGAATTCTGGGACCTGTTCTGGAAATTTGCCGGCATCATCTCCAGCAAGCCATACGACCAGGTGGTGGACGATCCCAAAAAAATGCCCGGCGCCCGGTGGTTCGCCGGTGCCGAGCTGAATTTTGCCGAAAACCTGCTGCGCTTCCGGGATGATCGCACGGCCCTGATCTTCCAGGGAGAGGGCCAGCCCCTGGCCTCCATGACCTATGCCGAGCTCTATGCCCAGACCAGCCGCATGGCCCAGGCGCTCGCCGCCGCCGGGGTTCGTAAAGGCGACCGCGTGGCCGGGTTCATGCCCAACATGCCCCAGACCATTATCGCCATGCTGGCCGCTGTGAGCCTGGGCGCCATCTGGTCGTCATCTTCCCCGGATTTCGGCATCAAAGGGGTGCTGGACCGTTTCGGCCAGATCGAACCCAAGGTCCTGGTCACCGCCGACGGCTATTTCTACAATGGCAAAGCCTTCGACAGCCTGCAGCGCGTGGGCGCCATCCTCGATCAGTTGCCCATGGTGGAAAAGGTGGTTGTGGTCGATTACACCTGCACGCAGCCCGATGTCACCGGCGTGCCCAATGCCATTGCCTGGCAGGATTTTCTAGCGCCGTACCAACCGACGGAGATGACCTTCGTGCAGGTGCCGGCCGGGCATCCCCTCTACGTCATGTACAGTTCCGGCACCACGGGCAAGCCCAAGTGCATGGTCCAGAGCCATTCCGGGATTCTTACCAACCAGCTCAAGGAGCACCTCCTGCACTGCGATCTGCGGCGCGAGGACGTGCTTTTCTATTTTACCACCTGCGGCTGGATGATGTGGAACTGGATGGTCTGCGGCCTGGGCGTGGGTGCCAGCCTGGTCCTGTACGACGGCTCGCCCTTCCACCCGGGTCCGGAAGTGCTCTGGAAGCTGGCTGAAACCGTAGGGATAACCATCTTTGGCACCAGCGCCCGCTACATTACGGCCCTGGACGAGGCCGGCTACCAACCCGCCAGCGACTGCAACCTAGAAAAACTGCGCATGATCTGCTCCACCGGATCGCCCCTGGCCGTATCGGGCTTCGAATACGCCTACCGCGAAATCAAGGCCGACATGCAGCTGGCCTCCATCAGCGGCGGCACCGACCTCAACGGCTGCTTTGCCCTGGGCAATCCCATGTCCCCGGTTCACGCCGGCGAACTGCAGGGACGCGGCCTGGCCCTCAAGGTGTACGCCTATGACGACAGCGGCCAACCGGTGTATGACCAGACCGGAGAGCTGGTCTGCACGGCGGCCTTTCCCAGCATGCCGGTCTACTTCTGGAACGATGACGACGGTCAGCGCTACCAGAGTGCCTATTTTCTCAAATACCCGGGGGTGTGGACCCACGGCGATTTTATCAGCATCAACAGCCAGACCAAAGGCATCACCATTTATGGCCGCAGCGACGCCACGCTCAATCCCGGTGGCGTGCGCATCGGTACCGCCGACATTTACACCGCCCTGGAATCCCTTGTCGAGGTGGCCGACAGCGTGGTGGTGGGCCAGAAATGGCGGGATGACGTGCGCGTGGTGCTGTTCGTCACCCTGGCCAAGGGGATCGACCTGAACGAGGGGCTGACCAAAAAAATCAAAACCACCATCCGTGAGGCCTGCAGCCCGCGCCACGTACCGGCCAAGGTGATTCAGGTGACCGAGATTCCCTACACCATCAACATGAAAAAAGTCGAACTGGCTGTACGCAACGTGATCCACGGCAAGCCGGTGACCAATCGCGATGCATTGGCCAATCCGGACTGCCTGGACCAGTATGAAGGGCTGGAAGAGTTGAAACGATAATGACAAGCGGTAGCGGCTAAAGAAGAGAAATCAAAGCTTGGTAAACGAAGGGGATGAAGATCGCCGGCAGCAGGTTGCCGATCTTGATTCGCTTGATTTCCAATAGCCCTAGTCCGATTGCCATGATGAGCAGCCCCCCCACGGCGGACATCTGGGATACCACCGCCGGTGACAACAGATCCTTGGCATGGGATGCCGTCAAGGTGATCAGCCCTTGATACACGAAGACGGATACCGCCGAGAACAACACCCCGATTCCCAAGGTGGACGCGAAAAACAGCGATCCGATCCCATCAAGAATGGATTTGGCAAACAGCGTCTGGTGGTTGCCCGACAACCCGCTCTCCAGCGATCCGACGATGGCCATGGCCCCTACACAAAAAAGCAGGCTGGCATCCACGAATCCCTTGGCTATGCCGTGGCTCTCTTTGGAAATCCGTTTGCCGATCCAGTTGCCCAACGCCCCCAGACGATCCTCCAGGGCAAGCAGTTCTCCGATCAAACCGCCGAGGGTAAGGCTCATGATGACTGTCAAAAGATCATCGGTGGCAAGCGCCGCTTTCAAACCGATCAACAATACCGCCAGCCCGATGGCGTGCATGATGGTGGTGCTGAATTTTTCGGGGATCGCTCCCCGAAAGAAGATCCCGATCAGGCTTCCCGCGATGATACTCAATGTGTTGACGATGGTTCCGAGCAAGGTTGCCTTTTCCTCTTTGGGATGGCCATGATGTTTCTTTTCACCGAAAGACGAGCCCACCGTATATAGACGGGTGCTTTGCGGTGGTACTATGGAAGGTCTATCGGTGAAACGACGATTCCCGCGCCCTGGAGACGCTGCTGGCGTACAATCTGCAGGATTCCATCAACCTGGAAGCGCTCATGGTAACGGCCTACAACATGAAAGTGGCGCAGATGCCTTTCGAGGAGCGATTCCAACTGCCGAAACCGACCGCCCCGGCCAATCCCTTCCATGCCCACCGCGATACCATTACGCGTTATCGCAAGGAGGTGGACTTCATTCGCTCCTTGCAGCCCGGCTGGTGAGCGACCTTAGCATTACCTATGGGTGGCGCAGGGGCAATTTTCGGACGCGAATTCGACTCCCGCCGCCTTTAAGAGACAACAATAGCCCAATGCTTAAGAAACTAAAAATCGATGACTCTATTTTAATCCAGGAGGGTGCAATCCCATTTAGGGGCAAGCTTCAAATGTTCCTCGATTCAGTTGTAGCAAGTGTTCCAGCATATTATCCCAACGCCCGCAAAGTAATGTGCTCCTGAGAAAAAGCATGACCTCAGCGGTCTCACGCTTCCAAAAAATACCCGGCGCTTTCAACCGAAGATTGATCACGCGACGTATCGCGCTTTCAACACAACCGCTGCCGGTCGGCAGATTTAATAACCGAAAGGCCGCATACTGCATGCGGCGGAGATTTTTCACAAAGTAATTGTTGAACTTGTTCAATGCTTTCTTTAGCTTCGACGGATACGTGATGTACTGACGAATCTGATTTCGGATTTCCATCAAATTTCCTTGCCATAACAGGTCCTTCCAATTCTTGAGAATCGCCGTTCGCTCTTTGGCTTCAAGGGTTTTGGGAAGATGATCCGCGACAATATGCAAATTCTGTTTGGCATGGGTATAGTCGATCACTTGGAAACACGTCTTGGCTTCAAGCTTTTCTGCCAGTGAGGAAAATCGTTTCCAATATCTGCGATCGCCATCCGCGCAGAAAATTACTCCGTCGGCCTGGTCAACGCCGATTTGACGAAGATAATCTTCCAATAATTCAAACGCACCGTTGATGTCGGCCATCGTGGCATCGTAAAGCGGGGCAATTTCCTTGATCGGATTTGCCTGGGCGTCGAGCCATTGAATAACGATTTGTGTCGGCTCCCGCCAGTCGGAATAATATCCTCTCCGTTTTTGATGGGAAGCCAACCGCCCCTTTTTGGTCCGGCGTTCACGAAGGCGGCCACCATCAATGCACACGAACAAAACGCGGCCGGTTACATGGTCATTTTCCGATAATGTTATCCGATGCCGATTCTCCATGGAGCGATTGCCCATGTGCATACACAACCGCCGGATCGTTTTAATATCCATGTCGATGCCAACAGAAGACAAGGTCCGATTGGCAATCTCAAATGACGGACACAATAAGCTTGCCTGAACAGACGCCGATGCCAAAACAGCGCTGCAACGATCCATAAAACCCAGATAGGCCAACCCCAGGTGAATACCGCTTTTCGGTTTCCGTTTCTTCCTTTTACGACCACGGCGAGATTTCGGAAGCGCTTTGGCAAAATAAGGGGATTCAATCGGTAGCGATCGGCCGGATAAAAGCCGAATGCTGGTGGGTTTGAATCCCTTGAAGCGAAATCCGAGTTTTGCTGCCAGCTTTTTTACGGCTTTAAAAAAACATGGATCGGAAAACAGATTTTCAATGGAAGATACAATCAAGTCCTCAATTGTGGAGAAGAGGGCTGTGCGCAGATCGATGATCAGCCGGTTGGCATCGGAATGTGTCTGGAAATTGGAAAGGGTTTCATCAATGGTCCGTTGCAGCTTTTGAATATCGACAGTGGTCTCCATGGCTCGCCTCGCAGATAGCAGGTTCTCGAATGCCTGCCGTGCAAGTAGCGAAGCTTCAGCCTGCGGCACATAAGCGCTTTTTGAAATCGGCTGTCAACGGATAAACGTACAGGTCTTTGACCGGCACCTTCAACTTTCGATAGCGATCTTGACGGCTGCGGCCTTTGGTTTGCCCCAATTTTAGCCAGTTGGCAGCCTGATAACAGGTCCCTTCAAAGCGGGAACGATCGACGAAGGTTTCGACCAGGCACAAATCGTGACCATAGCGCGTGGACCAATCGGACCGCAACCGCCTGAGACAAGCGCCCAGAATGAAACTGGCCAAGTTGGGAATGCGAACCCAGGGTAGAATCAAAAACCGGGTGTTGTTGGTCAACAGCTTCAGATTCCCTTGGCGTGTAGCCACGTTCCATCCGATGTAACGGTCTCGTGGTGTTGTTTTCCAGGCTGCCGATCCAAAAAGCAGGCAGGCCAGGGGCCTTTCGTGGCGATCATAGACCATATACTTCATATGCTCGCCAACGTGACCCCGGCACCCCAAATAATGGTAGCGATCCATTAGACAATGAAAAAGGTGATCGTTGTCTGAACGGCCACTGACCATGATGATTTCAACAGGACGAAGATCGTCCAGCACTCCCTCGATGGGGTCGCGACGATGAGGCATGTCAGGTATCTGCCGGGAATGATTTCCCGGTCGCAACGGTGGCGGCAGCACGATGAACTGGCGTTGTTCTAGCTTACGCAACATTGAACGGCAGGCAATATCTTTGGGCTGACCTTTATCGGTGCGCCAATTCCACATTCGGCACAGTTCGATGGATAACCGACTGCGGTGCCAATCCGGATTGTCGGCCATCAGCCGACGAATCAGTTCAATATCTTCGGAAAATAATTTGCGCCCCTGAATGGTCATGCTCTCACTCATGGACGACACCTTATCGAAGATAGCGTTTTGAGTCCAGCTTTATTTTTCAAAGAGCGAGAAAATCGGTACCATTACGCCTGTTAGTAAATTTGCCCCAATTTGGGTTTACACCCATCCAGGAGGTTAGGATCGGGAATTTTATTAATTAAACGAAATTGCTTGTTCTTGCGCCCGTCTTCCGCGTTGCATCAATGGCCACATACTCCCGGTATGCAACCGTTGATGCGCCTTGAAGACGAACACAAGCCCGGCGCAATTACGTTCAATTCATTTCATCCCCGATCCTTAGAGGAATCTTAAAAAAATTTTATACCATAGATAGTGTCTGACCGGAAACCCCTTTGATAGGAAGTTTTCAGGTAGAAGTAATTACAGTTCATTTAATGAGCAATGATTATTTGTAAGCGTTCACGGGGTATATTGGGCGCTCAATCCGGCGCACTTTTTTCGCTCCGCTAACCTCTCGTAATTTCAATATTTTTATACAAAATCAATAACTTATTGAAATAATTAAAAATATCTAGACTTTCCATTTCTAGTATGCTATCGTGCTTTTCATGAAGCCCGATAGACCCATTTCAGATGCCGATTGGCAAGCTACTGCTGAACCGGTACGCCAGTACATCGTTTCTTTGGAAGATGAGCTGCGGGCGATTAAAACTCAAAACGACAAGCTGGAGAAAAACAACGAGAAGCTTGAAAAGCAAAAACGCCAAAACTCGACCAACTCCAGCAAACCGCCCTCATCCGATCCGCCCTATAACAAACCCAAACGCGAAAAGCCCAAAGGCGAACGCAAGCCGGGCGGACAAAAAGGACACCCGGGGCATGGGCAAATGCTGCTAACGCCCAACAATACTCAAAATGTGATGCCCGAGTGCTGCGGTTGCGGTCTCCATTCATCGGATTGGGATAATCTGCGACCCTTTCATACTCACCAACATATCGAATTGCCTGAAATCGAGATGGACATCACCCATTTTGTTCTGCACCAAGGTCAATGCCCTGGGTGCGGCAAGATTGTCAAAGCACAGGTTCCGGAGGCGTTTAGCACCGGCTACGGCCCGCGGTTTTGTGCGTTTATCGCCGAACTGAGTGGTATCAAGGCCATGAGTCGGAGAAATGTGCAGCAACTGGTCCACTCCGTGTTTGATATCAAAATCGCCACCGGCACGATCCAAAAGGTTATCGACCGCGCTTCCGAGGCCATTGCCTCCACCTATGAGCGTATCGGCCAGGTGGCCCGCAGCAGTGAGTGCAACTTCATCGATGAAACCAGTTGGTTTAAAAAGCACAATCTGCAATGGCTCTGGGTAATGGTCAATACGATGGTGGCCTTTTTCCGCATCGATCCGAAAAGATCCAAACAGGCCTTTCTCGAACTGATCGCCGACTGGAAAGGCATCTTGATCAGCGATGGTTATCGCCTTTATTGCAAATGGGTCCATGGCCGGCAAACCTGCCTGGCCCATTTGATCCGAAAGGCCAAGGCGTTAATCGAGAGTAGAAAACTCAACGAAAGGCGAGGCGGCAAGTTAATCTTGGCACATTTGAATACCCTGATCGAATTTTCAAAAAACAAACCGCCACCTTTAAAATGGGAGCGTTTTTATAACTCCTTGTTGCTCATCCTCAGCCTTTTTGAAGACGACACCGACGGTGCCGGTCGCCTGGCCAGGCAAATAATACGAGAAATTGACGCATTGTGGACCTTTCTCGAACATGATGGCGTCGAACCCACCAACAACCGTGCCGAACGCTCTCTGCGCTTTGGCGTGCTATGGCGCAAATGTAGTCTGGGAACGCAAAGCGACAAAGGCAACCGCTGGGTCGAACGAATCTTGTCTGTAAAAGAAACCTGCCGACTGAGAGATAAAGCCACATTTCCGTTTATAGTCGAATGCCTGGAATGTTACTTTGCAGGCATCTCTGTTGATGTGAGTTGGATCTAAGCCTCTCTTCAGCTAATAGCCCCGTGACCGTTTACGATTATTTTGATGAAAAAGTAATTATCTTCGAAATTTTTAATATTCCGGAACAATACTGCCAGCCCAACATATCGGCTGAATCCTTCGAGGCCATGGTCAGGGCAGCGGTCCAGACCGTGGTTTTCCAATGCATTGATCGCCGACTCTACGGCTGCATGTTTACGCCGCGCATAAATAAGGCGATTTCTGTCAAAGAATATACCCGCCTGCTTGTCTTTTCATCCGTCTTCCGCGTTGCATCAAGGGTCACATACTCCCGGTATGCAACCCTTGATGCGCCTTGAAGACGAACACAAGCCCGGCGCAATTACGTTCAATTCATTTCATCCCCGATCCTAAGATGGACGATTGTCCGCGTCTCGACGCAGGCTCAGGACCCTGAGCCCCAGCGGGGAAGCCATGGCCCAAGGCCGGATGTCAGAAGCTGTTCCAAAATACACCCAACCTGCCTAAGATATTATAATGCTCGCTGGGCACAGTGTGTTCCTTGCATTGGCCTTGCTCAAGTGGGCTTTCCATTCCTTAGAAAAGTTGATCACTAAAAAAATAATGAGTAAAATTCTATTGAGGCTTTTTCCATCCTTCCGTTTTTTTCTAATTCGACACCTTCCGTTATTTTTCTTTGGTTTGATTGAAAGCGCTCAGATGTCTGAGAGTGCTGCTCATGATATATAACCAATTAAAATAATAAGGATAAATAATTATATTTTAATTCATTTCTAAAAGTGATATGCTCAACGCATTGGGTCAGAATGTCGATGAGGACGTTTTAAAAAAAGTGAAGATAGCAATAATCAAGCACACAAAGCAAAAAAACCTCGACGCCCATTAAGTTCATTTGAAATTAACAGAAAATAAAGCATAGGTTGTTATGGGTGTAAAAAATAAAGTGTTGGCCGCTAACCGGCGTAAGGATTTACTAAAATCCGCGCAAGAAATTTTTTCACAAAAAGGATTAGCAGATGCCAACATTTCCGATATTGCAAGAAAAGCAAACATAGCAGATTCAATTATTTATCATTATTTCATTAATAAGGAAGACCTGCTTTTTTATGCATTGGCGGATAAACTTGATGAGGTTGAACGTGAATTAAAACTTCATTTATCTGGTATTAGAGATCCGGTTTCTAAGCTCGGAAAAATGATATGGCATAACCTGTATATTAACGATTTGAGCCCACATGAAACTCGAGTTCTAAAAGATCTTCTTTTTGAATGCCGGTCTAACCAAAATTTTTATTCTCATGAAGGCTATCAGGCTCTTAGACGATACACGAAAATCATGTCTGATATATTGCAGCAGGGAGTCAATAAAAAAATTTTCAGGTCTGATGTCGACCTAATATTAGTTAGAAACATGATATTTGGGCTGCTTGATGAAGAGTCCCTTTCTCGTTTCTCTTCACAAGAGATAGACAGTACCTTGCCTGATTTTGACGGTATTATGGATTTGGTGTTGTCAATTATATCGTGTGAAGAAGCAGCGGCAAAGGAGGTTGTTAATGATGACAATAAAGAAGCTCGAATTCTTAAGGCAGCTGTTCAGGTGTTTTCTGAAAAAGGGTACAACGCAGCAACAATGGCTGAAATTGCAAGTACAGCCAATGTTGCGGAAGGAACGATTTATATCTATTATCCAAGTAAAAGTGACTTGCTTTTTTCGATACCGAAAAGACGATTTAAATGGCTATGCGAAAGCCGGGATGAGGTTTTTAACATCGATTGCCCCATAAGAAAGCTTCGCCGATTTACCCGTTTATTATTTACAACATTTATGGGCAACAGGGATTTCTTGCGTGTTTTTCTACTGGATATTAAATTAAATAAAAAATTTTATGTATCCTCAGCATATAAAGATTACATCGATTATGTATCCATCTTAGAAGCAATATTGGAAGAGGGAAAACAACGAGGCATATTTAAAGAAAAAATTAATAATCGATTATTCCGGAATCTTTTTTTAGGAACATTTGCGCATTTGGCAACTCGATGGGTAATGTTAGACAATGCAAAACCCATCGACATGATGAAAAGCATTGAAGACTTGGTATCGTTGTTATGCTGGTCCGTTGTGATAGATAAAACGGCGCTGCAAGAGATTGAAGAGAGCGTCGGATAAAAGATTATGGCCACCAAGCCTTCATCTCCGGCGGCCACTCGATCGCCGGTACCAAGTGAGCCGGTCCGGTGGCTGTTCGATCACCGGCACCAGGTGAGCCGGTGAAACCTTGACCACGGCTCCGTAGACCGACGGGCAGACCACCATGCACTCGCCGCATTTGACGCACAGGGACTGGTCGATGCCTTTTTTGCGGTCGCTGGTGGTATAGATCGCGTCCACCGGACAGCAGCCGAAGCATGAATCACAGCCGATGGCACATTTTTCCTGGTCAATGTAAAACGCTATCAACGGACGGCAGACGCGCCCCGGGCAGCGCCCCTCGTTGATGTGGGCCTCGTACTCATCACAAAAATAAGTCAGGGATGTGAGCACCGGGTTGGGTGCGGTCTTGCCCAGGCTGCACAGGGATCCCGTTTTGATCGCCCGGCTGAGGGTCTCCAGCTGCTCAATGTCCCCCTCGCGGCCTTCGCCACGGGTAAGCCGCCGCAACATATCCAGCAGGTGGCGGGTGCCGATACGACAGAAGGTGCACTTGCCGCAGGATTCCTTCTGGGTGAATTCGAGAAAATAGCGCGAGACATCCACCATGCAGGTATCCTCGTCCATCACCACCATGCCGCCGGATCCCATCATGGCGCCGGCGCGGGTCAGGGCATCGAAATCCACCGGTGTATCCAGGAAATCGGCCGGCAGGCAGCCCCCCGAAGGCCCGCCGATTTGCACCGCCTTGAACTTTTTCTTTTTGGGAATGCCGCCGCAGATATCGAAAATCAGTTCCCGCAGGGTCACCCCCATGGGAACCTCCACCAGTCCCGGCTGGGTGACGTTACCCACCACGGAAAAGACCGCCGTGCCCGGGCTGTCGGTGGTACCGATGCTGCGGAACCAATCGGCCCCATTCTCCACGATGGGTGCCACGGTAGCCAGGGTCTTGACGTTGTTGATCACTGTGGGGCGTCCGTCCAGCCCGCGCTGCACCGGAAAGGGCGGACGATGCCGGGGCGTACCGCGGTAGCCCTCCACCGAGCGGATCAGGGCGGTCTCTTCACCGCACACAAAGACGCCGGCCCCCTGGAACAGGTCGATGTCGAAATCGATGCCGCTGCCCAGAATATTCTTCCCCAACACCCCATTTTGACGGGCCTGCTCGACGGCCTGGGTGAGAATCCGCACCGCCAGGGGATATTCGGCACGCACGTAAAAGAGCCCCCGCGTGGCACCCATGGCAATGGCGGCGATGAGCATGCCCTCGATCACCTGGTGGGGGTTGCTCTCCAGCAGGGTGCGGTCCATGTAAGCACCGGGATCGCCCTCGTCGGCATTGCAGATGATCCGTTTGTCTGCCCCCGAAGCCGCCCGGGCGAAACGCCATTTCCGTGCCGTGGGAAACCCGGCCCCGCCGCGCCCCCGGAGGCCGGCGGCCTCGATCAAATCGATCAGGGCTTCAGGCGGCTGGCACAGGGCCTCGAGCAGTGCGCGGTAACCGCCGTCGGCGATATACTCGTGGATCTGTTCGGGATCGATTCGCCCGCAGCGGTTCATGATCACCCGTTTCTCGCGGTTAAAACGGGCGAGTTCGGTCACCGATGGAATCCTCTCGGTTTCCACGGTCGCGCCCATGATGTGTTCGAAACACAGGTCGCCCTCTTCCAGAAAAAGTTTGACCAGCATCTTGGCTTTGTCCGGGGTTATTTTGGGATAGAGAATCGGCGGAAAACCCGAATCGGGATGGTCGATGACCACCACCGGTTCGGCGTAGCAGTGGCCCATGCAACCCACGGTGTGGATATGGGCCTCGACGCCCTGCTCGGCCAGGGCCGTCTCGAATGCCGCCTGGGTTTCAAGGGCACCAGAGGCGATACCGCAGCTGGCCATGCCGATATGAATCTTAGGCAGCGGGCTCTGGGCGAAGGCGTCCTGCCGGGCGGTCGCCTTGTCGAAGAGGGCCTGGTAGGCTGCTCGGATGGTGCTGTCGGCATCTGCGGTCATGATCGAGCAGCCTTCCTTTCAAATTGACACTAAATCACGCCCTGATCGATCATTGCGTCGGCCACCTTTACAAAACCGGAGATGTTGGCTCCCACCAGGTAGTTGCGCGGATGGCCGTAGGTTTCGGCTGCCGAGAGACAGGTGTCGTGGATGCTTTTCATAATAATTTTCAATCGGCTGTCCACTTCCTCGCCCAGCCAGCTCAGGCGGATGCTGTTCTGGGTCAGCTCCAGGCCGGACACCGCCACGCCACCGGCATTGGCCGCTTTACTGGGGGCGTAGAGAAGGCCTTTGTCGATGAAGATTTCCTGGGCTTCCGTGGTGCAGGGCATACTGGCGCCTTCGCAGACCAGCTTCACATTGTTGTTGATCAGGTGATAGGCATCCTGTTTGCCGATTTCATTCTGGGTGGCGCAGGGGAAAATACACTGGGCACGGTGCCGCCACAGGGGGTTCTCGTCCTGGTCCGGGGTCGCCGGCGTGTAGACCGCATCCGGATATTCATCCACGTACTCACTGATGCGACCGCGACGGATGTTCTTCAGCCGTTTGACGAAATCCAGTTTCTGAGCATCGATGCCCTGTTCATCAAAGATATGGCCCGATGAATCCGAGAGGGTGAGTATCTTGGCACCCATCTCGATCAATTTGCGGCAGGTGGCCTGGGCCACATTCCCCGCCCCGGAGACCAGGCAGGTTTTGCCTTTCAGGGTGTCGTTGCGGGTGGCTAGCATCTGGGCGGCAAAATAGACGCAACCAAATCCGGCGGCTTCCGGTCGGATCAGGCTGCCTCCCCAGCCAAGCCCTTTACCGGTGAGCACCCCGCTGAATTGATTGTTCAGTTTACGATACATACCGAACAGGTAGCCGATTTCACGGGCCCCCACACCGATGTCGCCCTCGGGTACGTCGGTACTGGCACCAATATGCCGGAACAGCTCCGCCATGAAGCTCTGGCAAAACCGCATGATCTCGGCATCCGATTTCCCCTTGGGTTCGAAATCCGTTCCGCCGGCGCCGCCGCCCAGGGGCAGGGTGGTGAGCGCATTTTTGAAGACATGCTCGAAGGCCAGGAATTTCAGAATGCTCTGATTGACTGAAGGATGAAAGCGCAGTCCACCCTTATAGGGGCCGATGGCGCTGTTCATCTCCACGCGAAATCCACGGTTGACCTTGACCTGACCCATGTCGTCCATCCAGGGGACGCGGAAGGTGATGATGCGTTCGGGTTCAACGAGGCGCTCCACGACGCCGTGGTGGCGATACTCGGGCGTTTGGTCGAGTACCGGCCTGACGCTGCTCATTACATCGCTAACCGCCTGAAGAAATTCATTTTCATTGGGATCTCGGACGACTGTATTTTGGGGAATGTCGGACATGTCACTCACCTTGTCGGTTGAATCGTTTCGGTTAATCGGCGTTTGTTGAACAGCCCCGTTTTAGGCGATTGGCGAAGATTCTGCAAATCCTTTTTGGCATGGTTTTTCTCCTTCATGGTTCCCGATGACGATGATGTCACCCGGAGCTGAAGACGCTTATTTCCGGCAACCTAAAAAAACTATTGTTTTTTCATAAAAGTGCCAATAATAGGATTACAACATGCTTAACAAGGAGTCACAATCATGAAAGTCAAAGGCAATAACCTGCAATCCAAACTCACTGTGTACGGAGCGGCACAAATTCAGGAATTCCGCCCGGAAAACAGGGAAATCAAAAAAAGCGCGAAGGCGTCATCCGATATGGACTGGGTGGATTTGAGCGGTCAGGGGCAAATGGTCGCCGATGCCCAGCGGGCGATCGCCTTGATACCGGATGTACGGGTTCCGCTGGTCAGTCAGATTCAGAACGATCTTCAGGATGGGGCGTATGTGTTTGATCACATGAAATCCGCCGAGAGCATGCTTCGCGAATCCTTCGAAAACCAGGCTGCCTTGATGTACCTGATGTAGTCGAGCATCCGGTTCTCCATCGGGTGCCCCAAAATAGGACCTCGGCCGTGTGGTCCAATTCCCCTTTGGGTTCGTTTCAATGGTTTCCCCCTCCGTGCGCGCGATCATCGGTGTCTGCCAATACCCGGCCCAGCGTTTCCTTTAGTTTTTTAATCTCAAACGGCTTCTGGATAAACCCGTCCGGCAGGCCGATTTGTGCGAAACGGTCCTCTATCTGCTGCCAGGTGTAGCCGCTGGTCACGATAATGCGTGCCGTGGAGCCGATTTTTTTAATGTGTTGCAGGGTCTCTAGGCCATTCATGTCCGGCATGGAAAAATCCAACAACAGACAGTCGATCGAATCGGCGGCTTGCCGGAAGATGTCCAGTGCCGCCTGACCGCTTGAAGCCGTTTTAACTGTATACCCTAGGCGTTCAAGGAATTGATGGCCGATATCCATTACCATGGTTTCATCGTCCACCAGGAGAACCGTTTTGCCCGTCGATGGCGATTCCACGGTTTCCGCTTCAGAATGGCGCCGGTGGTGGGAGATCCCCTGGATGGGAAACAGGGCGGTAAACACGGAGCCCTCATTTTTTACGCTGTGAACCCGGATCGCCCCGTTGTGGGAGCGGATAATACCCAGTACGGCTGCCAAACCCAGTCCACGGCCGGTGAATTTTGTGGAGAAAAAGGGATCGAACGCCTTGCTCAAGGTTTCCGTATCCATACCGCAGCCCGTGTCGGCAACTTCGGCGAAGGCGTACATGCCTTCACAGATGCCATCGTTAAGGTAGGTGTCTGCCAGGAAATGGTCGTCGCAGTGCATGGCACCGGTAGAGATGCGCACCCGTCCCGGTTTGTTACCAAGGGCTTCAATGGCATTGGTCACAAATCCGGATACGATCTGGCGCATCTGACCGGCATCGGCGGCAATTAAGGGCATGGGATCGGCCAGATCCAGGTCCAGATTCACATTGGCCATGGTTGTTTCATCCATATTTTCCAGAACCTGGCCGGCCACCTGGGAGAGGTCCACCGGGACACTCTCTTTTTTCAGTTGGCCCACATAGGTCAGCATCATACTGCTCAGATCGGCAGCCCGTTGGGATGCATTGATGGCTCGCTGAACATTGAGCAGGGGTGGCTGTGATATATTGAGTTCCTCTTTGGCCAACTCCAGGTTTCCCAACACCACCATCAACAGGTTATTGAAATTGTGCGCAATGGAGCCAGCCATGGTGCCGAGGCTCTCCATTTTTTTGGCCTGCTGGCGCCGGGTTTCGTCCTCATGGCGGGCTTTTTCATATTGTTTTCGCCGGGATAGGTCCCGGGAAATACCGAGCACCGCATTGGGGCTGCCGTTTTCATCGGTCAGAAAATTGGCGATCATTTCGATGGGGACAATCGTGCCATCTTTGTGCACCTTTTCCAGTTCCATATTGACGGCGTTGCACGGGGAGCTGGTTTTCTCCCCGTAAGCGGGATTTAGTGTCGTGGATAAGATGGCGGCTACCTTATCACAGGAATCCGGTGTCAGGTATCGATCCATGGGAAGGCCCATGATTTCATCCGGTGTGTACCCCAGCATCTTTTCCACGGAAGGACTGATATAGGTGATTTTCAGGTCCTGAAAATCGAAGATCCAGATTACGTCCGTGACGTTTTCCGTTACCAGGCGGTAACGGGCTTCGCTTTCCTGGAGTTGCGTATAGGCCCTGGCATTGACAATGCCGGTGGCCACCTGGGCGGCAATGCCCATCAGCAGATGGATATCGCTGGCAGTCCGGTTTTTTTTGCCGTCCCGGGCGTCGACAATAATCAGACCAAGGGGGTCGTCTTTATGCCGTAATGGCACACCGATCAGCGAGACGATATTGAGCTGTTCAAAAACGTTAAGCGTTGACGGACTGAGATTCTGGTTGTGATGGTGGATGCCCTCCAGAAAAACCGGCCGGCCATGGTTCAGCGCCTGAACGAAGGGATTCTCGGTGTCGTCGGTGTTGAGTTCGAGTTCCAGCGGATCCAGAACTTGTTGGTCCGGCTGTGAGAAACCGTAGTTGGCCCTGTGCTTCAGGTGTCGGCAGGCATCCTGGCAAAGGACAATCATGCCCCGGCTGAAATCGAGGTTACGCGCCATGGAGTCGAGTACGGTCTGCAGAAAGGTGCCGATCTCCAATATATCAGCACCGGCAAGGCTGATTTCCTGAACCAGGCGGGCATTGTGATGGCGCGTATCGAGCTCTTCCCGAAGATGGCTGGCGAGATCTTCCTGCGCTTTGAGAGATCGGGTCAGGTTGCCGACTTCCAGTCGGTTGGCGACCACCCATATGCATAGACAGACGAGACCCAGGGCCAGCGCAAGGGGGCCCCACGCCGTTGCCGGGAAAAAAGGGACCGTTGCGGCGGTGATTGCGATGGTCAGCAGGGCGGTATATTGTCCGGCCCGTCTCCATACGCTTAAGGGGGGCTCTTTCCAGGCGGTCCGGTAGCGGCAGGCGTCATCATTCCCGATGATTTCACTGTCGTACAGCGACGTTTGGTCATCGAATGAGGATACAGTGGATACATCAGTTGGTGTGGTGGACATTATTAACGCTTAGGCTCCCGGAACCAAATTGAACATTACTGGCCGGTGCAACGGCCGATCAGGATAGTTATCGGTCAGATACCGCGAATCATTAGCGGAAAACCGGGGGCTGGGCGCCTGGAGAGGGCGGGCGCCGCCGGTGCTTGCCGGCGGCGCCATCAACGGGTCAGACGGTGTGTAGGTGAAGCTGCCGGTTACCCGGCCCATTGTTAACCGCTTCAAGCCGGTCCCGGCTCGAAATAACGGCTACGGCTTTGGGTATGGCACGGTCGCTAAAGTAGCGTTCGGCTGCCGCGACGACCGTTTTTTTATCCAGTTCCAGAAGATTCTGCTTGTTCGCCAGGCGCGTTTCGTCGCTGAGGCCGATCATGCGGCGGAAAAAGGCCTTTCGCGACGCCGGTCCGGGCGGATCCGGTTTGTCGATTTCCGAACAGACCTGCAAAATCGCCTCCTTGACGTCCTCTTCGGCGTAATCCCCGGAGCAGATAAAGTCGGCCGCCCCGTCGTAGACCCTGAGCGTGTTTTCGATGTGCGGATCACGATAGGATCCGAAACTGAAAAGGCCGTCCTCGGCGTTGTAAAGGGCGAACCCGCCATAGGCACCGCCTTTTTCACGGATCTCACGGTGCAGGTAGAGTGAGCGCAGTATTTTCGCCATGACTGCCAGGGCCGGGCTGTCCGGATGGCCCAGCCGGACCGTGGCAAAGGTTTGGGCCACGAATGAAACCGCCGTGGAGGTGCTCCATCCCTCTGTGGGTAGCCCTTTCGGTACCGTCACCGGAGGGGAGACAAATCCCGGCTTGCCGCCGGCTGCCAGGGCGCCGGTCAGATTTCCCATGGGTGTTTCGGCGTGGGTCAGCATTTCCGTCTCACCGATGAGGGCCAGTTCAATGTTGTCGCGGCAGAACAGGCGCCGGCCGATGGCTTTCAGGTCGGCGGCCAAGTGGGAAAGATCGCCTTCGGCGGTCTCCGATGCCACCTGCTTGATGGCATGCAACTGGTGAACGCCTCCCCACAGCTCTTGGAGGTGGTTGGCGGCGGAGAAATTTCGTGCGGACAGGGAGATGGCCAGTCGATGACCGTTGTGAACCACCGCTGCTTCCAGGCCGGCGCGGTATTCCAGAATCAGCTGGCGAAGCCGGGGGTGATCGGCAAAATCGAGCTGGGTGGTCAGTTCATGGATAATCGCAAACAGATGATCCAGGTTGCGGTTCAGGCACTTTCCGGTAAACGAGACAAACGGCAGACAGTCCCCATTGTCGTCAAAGCGGGTCCGGGCGTTGGCCGAAAATCCGACGCCGCCGGTGTAAAGATCGATGCGGCGGGCCATGCGGGCATAATCACAGGCGGATGTGCCCATTTTTGAGGCGCAGTAGCAGAAAAACGGCACCAGGGGCAGCAGGCGATTATCGATGGTGCCCGCGCCCAATCCGCCGGTAAAGTAGAAAATGCCCGACGTGGGTTGATCATAGGCCCATACCGGCGGTTGAAAGACGCCGGGTGTGAACGCGACGCTCGCCACCGCCGGTGGAATATCCGTGCGTTCGAGGGTGGGTAGGCGGGTCAGGTCTTCGTGGGCTTCCTGGAGTTTTTCCAGGGCTGCCGCATCACTGCGAATGCGCGTCCGGTCGTTTTCCTTCAGACGACTCAGCCGTTCGGCCAACTCGCTTTCCACGCGCTGGCGTTCCTTTTCGGCCATCTCCTGGTCCGGCGCCAGGGTAAACCGCACCCGGTGTGGATTGTCCAGAAAGTATTCCCGGATTTTGGTTTCCAGGAAGCGGTCTCCGGAGAGTGCCTGGCGGAGTCGTTCGAGGTCCGCATCCAACTGGAGGATGCGCTCCGGGTCGCCGCCGTGCAGCCAGCTGGCCGTGATGCTGATGAGCAGTTTGATGCCGTAGGGGTAAGGGCTGTTGGTGATCTCTTTGCGGTGAAACTCGATCTGGTGAATGGCCGATTCCACCAGCTCCGGGTCGATACCGCCATCCGCCAGGCGTTTCAAAACGTCGAAAATGATGGTTTCAATGGCCGGTGCATCGGTTTCCGTCACGTCCTTGAGACCGACGGCAAACATGGTGTCCCGGTTTTCGGCCTCAAAACCGGTGCCGTCGGAAAGGGCGGTTCCCAACTGGCTGTCCATCAACGCCTTGCGCAGGGGCGAGGCGGCATTGCCGATGAGCACCTGCTCGATCACGGCGGCCACCAGCATTTCAAAGGTATCCCGGATGTCGGTCAGCAGCCAGGCCACGCAGGCCTGATATTTTTTAATCGGGTCTTCATTCCGGTCCAGGGGGTAGGCATAGGTGGTCGTGCGGGGCGTGGTCCAGCGGGGCTGCTGGGGAACATCGGTTTTGGGGTCGATGCGGGTAAAACGCGCCAGGACCCGTTTTTCGATAAAAGCCAGGTGGTCGGCCAGGGGCAGGTTGCCGTAGGTGTAAAAATAGGCGTTGCTCGGGTGGTAGTGCCGGGCGTGAAACGCCTTGAGCTGGGCATGGGTCAGTGTCGGGATTTCCGCCGGGTCCCCGCCGGAGTTGTTGCGGTACGTGGTGTCCGGATAAAGGGCATTAAGCAGCGAGCGGACCATCACTTGATCCGGTGAGGACATGGCCCCTTTCATTTCGTTGTAGACCACCCCTTTGTAGACCAGCTTCGGGTCATCGCCATCGTCGTCAAAGTCCAGCCGATGCCCCTCCTGTTTGAAACTCAGTTCGTCGATGTTGGGGAAAAATGCCGCATCCAGATAGACGTCCATCAGGTTGTAGAAATCTTTGCGATTCTGGGTGGAGAAGGGGTACATGGTCCAGTCCGAGGCGGTGAAGGCGTTCATGAAGGTGGAGAGACTGCGTTTGAGCATGGAGAAAAAGGGATCGCGTACCGGAAACCGCGCCGATCCGCACAGCACCGTATGCTCCAGAATGTGGGCCACGCCGGTAGAGTCTTCGGGCACGGTTTTAAAGGCCACGCCGAATGTGTTTTCCCGGTCGGCATTGCTGATGTGGATGTGCCGGGTACCGGATGTGTCATGGGCCAGCTGGTAAAGCCAGGCGTGAATATCCTTCAGGTAGGTGACCGTGTTGACGGTGTAGCCACCGACGCGGCTGCCGGCCGCAAGGCCGGGGTTATTCGTGTCTTGTTCGGTTTGCATGAATGTCTCCAGTGCCGTTGATAAATATGGGGCATTGAGCGGGAGCGGTTATTCGGAGGCTTTATAGCTGCCGCGGTTGACCCGGATGATTTTTCCCATCTGGTTGAGACGATAGATGATGTTGCGCAGTTTTTTATCGTCAAAGCCGGTCTGCTCCCGGATCTGGGTGATGGCGATACCGTTTGGACTGTGTTTGATCAGTTCCAGAACGATTTCGGTGGCACTGGCCGGAGAGAGTTCGTTGGTTTTTTCTGTGGGGCGTCGGCCGCGGGCGGGGAGCGTGCGGATCAATTTCTCCAGGCGGTCGAGCCGGTCGTTGAGTCGGTCGAAATCCCGTTTGGTGGGGATGTTGTAGTTGTGCATGAAAAATTTGACCATGGCATCAAAGCTTACCGTTTTGCCTTTTCTTTTGGTCATTGGTACCTCCGTGGGCACTGGTAGTGAACGCGAATCCGCGCGGGAGCGACCGCCGTACGAACGGGTATTATCCGTTAAGGGAAACGCGCGCGTATCCATCAAATGTCTCTGATTGCCAAATCAATACGAACGAATCGGCCATGAATGAAAACGCCGGCGGCATGGTTCCGGCGTGTCCGAATCAGGGGTAAACGGCAAATGACTGCATGGTCGATTGAGCCATTGTCATAAGCTAAAGGATAACCACTTCAAAGTCAATGGGAAGGTCTTTGGAATGGCTGACAGAGGCCTAAAATAATTACAATAAAAAGCACTATCGGATGACCCTGGAATGATCTGGGGGATAACCGGAACAGCCGATGGCAATGCCGCGTCGCGACGCCACGCAGTAATGCGCTTAGTGATTTGAGGGCAGGATAAAGGTGCGGTGGTCTGAAGACCTGAAAATCCGTTGCTTTTAAATGGCGGTTTGCTATACTGATCGGGATTTGACGGGATCGCAGAACACCTGGTCACGGTATTGGCGCAATTAGTTTTTGCCGCGCCCCTTACGGCTCGATCAAGATTGCCCATGTCAATTGAAGGCACGATTTTCCGAATCAAAAAATACGCCCTGCACGACGGCCCGGGTATCCGCACCACCGTGTTTCTCAAAGGCTGCCCATTGGCCTGCCGCTGGTGCCACAACCCCGAAGGGATCGATCCGGAACCTCAGACCATGCTGCGTGATACCGCCCACGGCACAGTCCCGGAGACCGTGGGGCAGCGGATCGGCGTTGCCGAGCTGATCCGTGTGATCGAAAAGGACCAGCTTTTCTACGACGAATCCGGCGGCGGGGTGACTTTTTCCGGCGGCGAACCCCTGGCCCAGCCGGATTTTCTGGAGGCGCTGCTGCTGGCCTGCAACCGGCGGGAGATTCACGCCACTCTGGATACCAGCGGCTTTGCGCCGGCGGCGGTTGTCAGGCGCATCCTGCCCCGGGTGCAGCGGGTGCTCTGTGATCTGAAAATCATGGATGCGGTCGACCACCGTCGGGTTACCGGTGTCGGCAACACGCCCATTTTGGAAAACCTGTCCCTGATGGCGGCCAGCGGCGTGCCTTTGCGACTGCGCGTGCCGCTGATTCCCAAGATGACCGACAGCGATGCCAACCTGACCGCCATTGCCCGTTTTGCGGTCACTCTGAAAA
The DNA here is from genome assembly GCF_009689005.1 of Desulfosarcina ovata subsp. ovata. Lineage (NCBI taxonomy): Bacteria > Pseudomonadati > Thermodesulfobacteriota > Desulfobacteria > Desulfobacterales > Desulfosarcinaceae > Desulfosarcina > Desulfosarcina ovata. Next base: position 4,897,217 of record NZ_AP021879.1, read on the forward strand.
CCATTGAGGGGATCGATATTCTGCCCTTTCACCGTATTGGCGAACAGAAATACCGGCGGCTGGGGCGCGAGAATCCCATGGCCGGCCAATTGCCCCCGGCAGCCGAACGGGTGGCGGCCGTTCAGGCCATGTTCGAAACCGCCGGTTTTCATGTCGGTATTGGAGGATAACGATGAACGCACGGATTTTGCGGTTGAGAACCCGCAGCCTCGAAGCGCAGCCGAGCCTGTCGGACGAGCGTGCCCGGTTGCTGACCCGGTTTTACCAGAGCGGCGTGGCGCGCACCCAACCGGTGCCGGTGCAGCGGGCCATGGCCTTTGCTCATATCATGGCCAATAAGACCATCCCCATTGATCCCGACGAGCTGATCGTGGGCGAGCGCGGTCCGGCCCCCAAGTCCACGCCCACCTATCCCGAGGTGTGCATTCATTCCCCCGAGGATCTGGCGATCATCAGCGGGCGTGAGAAGGTGGCCTTTGCCGTGGACGAATCCGTGCGTAAGGCCTATGCGCAGGAGGTCATTCCCTTCTGGCAGGGCCACTCCATCCGTGAAACGTTGTTCAGCCATCTACCGGACGACTGGAAGTTAGCCTATGATGCCGGAATTTTTACCGAATTTCAGGAGCAGCGCTCCCCCGGTCACACGGCCTGCGGCGATAAACCCTATAAAAAGGGACTGCTGGATCTGAAGTTCCAAATCGAAGAAACCATCGCGTGCCTCGACTTTTTCAACGACCCCCAGGCCATGGACAGGAAACACGAGCTGACCGCCATGGCCATCACCGCCGACGGCATGATCGCCTTTGCCCGGCGTCACGCCGATCGGCTGGATGCCATGGCGGCTGTCGATCCCGATGCCCGGCGCCGGGCCAAACTGGAACAGATGGCCGTCATCTGCCGGCGAGTGCCGGCCCACGCGCCGAGGACCTTCTGGGAGGCCCTGCAGGCTTACTGGTTCGTGCATGTGGGGGTAATCACCGAACTGAACCCCTGGGACGCCTTCAATCCCGGTCGCCTGGACCAGCATCTCTACCCCTTCTACAAAAAGGACCTGGCCGAGGGGCGGCTGACCGAGGAGCGGGCCCGCGAGCTGCTGTCGGCCTTCTGGATCAAGTTCAACAACCATCCGGCACCGCCCAAGACCGGTGTGACCGCCAAGGAGAGCAATACCTACGTGGATTTCGCCCTGATCAATGTCGGCGGGGTGAGGGCCACCGGCGCGGATGCGGTCAACGACCTGAGCTACCTGATCCTGGACGTGATCGAAGAAATGCGCCTGTTGCAGCCCTCCTCCATGGTGCAGCTCAGCAAAAAGAATCCCGACCGTTTCATCCGGCGGGCGCTCAGGATCGTGCGCACCGGTTTCGGCCAGCCGTCGATCTTCAACACCGATGCCATTGTCCAGGAGCTGGTGCGCCAGGGAAAGTCCGTGGCGGACGCCCGCCAGGGGGGCTGCAGCGGTTGCGTGGAGGCCGGCGCCTTCGGCCGGGAGGCCTATTTTCTCACCGGCTACTTCAACCTGCCCAAGATCCTGGAGCTGACCCTCAACAACGGTATCGATCCGCGTACCGGGCGGCAGCTTGGCCCGGCCACCGGCGATCCATGCCGGTTCGAGACTTTCGCGGATCTGTTCGAAGCCTGGATGCGTCAGCTCAACCACTTCATCGACATTAAAATCCGCGGCAACAACATCATCGAGCAGATCAACGCCCGCCAGATGCCGGTTCCGTTTCTCTCGCTATACATTGACGATTGCATCGAAAAGGGGCGCGACTACAACGCCGGCGGTGCCCGTTACAACACCAGCTACATCCAGGGGGTGGGCCTGGGGTCGATCAGCGATGCCCTGACGGCCTTGAAGGAGCATGTCTTCTCACGCAAAACGGTTTGCATGGCGGATGTTCTCAAGGCGCTGAAAAGCAACTTCGATGGTTTTGATGACCTGCGTCACCGGCTGCTGGAGGACACGCCCAAGTACGGCAATGATGATGATGCGGCCGATGATGTAATGCAGATGGTTTTCGAGGCCTACTACCGGGCGGTCGACGGCCGGCCCAACACCCGCGGCGGCGTGCACCGCATCAACCTCCTGCCGACCACCTGCCACGTCTACTTCGGCAGTATCACCGGTGCCCTGCCCGATGGCCGCATGGCCGGCACGCCGCTCTCCGAGGGGATTTCTCCGGTCCAGGGCGCCGACCGCAACGGCCCTACGGCAGTGGCCCGCTCGGCGGCCAAGATGGATCACATCCGCACCGGCGGCACCCTGCTCAACCAGAAATTTTTGCCCCAGGTGCTGGAAGGCGATGCGGGCATCACCAAACTGGCCCAGCTGGTGCGCACCTATTTTCGCATGGACGGCCATCACATCCAGTTCAATGTGGTGGACCGGACGATGCTGGAGCAGGCCAAGCGGACGCCCGATGACTACCGCGACCTGATCGTGCGGGTGGCCGGCTACAGCGACTACTTCGTGGATTTGACAGAAGAACTGCAGGATGAGATTATCCGGCGTACCGCCCATGAGGACGTGTGATGACCTTCGAGACCATCAAAAAAAGCAGTGCTCCGGAGATGGTGGCCGAGCAGATCATCCGGAAGATTACCGCCGGCGAACTGCCCCCCGGCACCCGACTGCCCGCCCAACGGGATTTGGCCCAGATGCTGGGGGTGGGGCGCTCGTCGGTGCGCGAGGCGATCAACGCCCTGGTAGTGATGGGCTACCTGGAACCGCAGCAGGGACGGGGCACCTTTATCAAGCAGACCCTGCCCCATGATGATGCCGGCATGCAGAAGCTCGCGGCAGCCTTTGGTGCCAGCTCCATCTTCGATCTCATGGAGGCCCGTGAGATGCTGGAATGCCGGTCGGCGGCCCTGGCGGCGGAGCGGTCCGACGGGGAGCAGATCCGACGGCTGAAGCGGGTCATGGAAGCGGTGGAAGCCACCGAGAACGATTACAGCATCTTTCTGGATGCCGATCTCCGGTTTCATGCCGCCGTGGCCGATGCCGCCGGCAACGCGGTGCTCTGCGAATTGACCAAACTGGTGCTGGAGAAGGTCGTCGCCCACCACGCAACCCTGAAGACCGCACTGCTGCCGCCGGCCTACCGCGAGATCTCCATTCGCACGGCCGCCCGGGTGGTGGCCGCCATCGAAACCGGTGACGCCGAGGACGCCTCCCGCTGGATGGCCCGGCACCTGGATGCCATCCGTGATGAATTGAAAAATATTATCCGTTGACGGCCCCGCCAACGCAACCCTTCCAGAAGGAGTTTGACTCATGCAGATTCGTGTGCTCACGGCCAGTGATATCCGTTCGGCGCTTTCCATGCGCGAGGCCATTGATGCCGTCGAAAAGGCCTATGCTCAGCTGGCTTCAGGCAAGGCCACCATGCCCCTTCGGTCCCGGGTCGACACCGATAAGGGAATTTCATTGCTCATGCCCGCCTATCTCCACGACAGCGGCGATTTTGCCGTGAAGATCGTTTCCGTCTATGGAGAGAATCCCAAGCTCGGCCTGCCCACGGTGACGGCCACGGTCCTGGCCATGGACTCCGAAACCGGGATGCCCCTGGCCCTGATGGAGGGGGACAGCCTGACCGCCCTGCGCACCGGTGCGGCCGGTGGGGTCGCCGCGCGTTACCTGGCCCGCAAGGATGCCAGGACCGTGGCCCTGTTCGGGGCGGGGGTTCAGGCGCGCAGCCAATTGCAGGCGGTTTTGGCCGAGCGGCAGATCCAGCGCGTGCTGGTGGTTGGCCGCCTTCCCAAGACGATCGAGCGTTTTTGTGCGGAGGTGGCCACCTGGCCCGACGCCCCGCAGGTGATCGTCGCCCCATCGCCCAGGGAGGCGGTTTCCCAGGCCGACATCGTGCTGGCCGCCACGACCACGAAAACACCGCTTTTCGACGGTAATGACCTCAAACCGGGCACCCACGTCACCGGCGTGGGCTCTTTCACGCCCGAGATGCAGGAGATCGACGCCGTCACCATCGATCGCGCCCGGGTGGTGGTGGACCAGCGCGAGGCGGCCATGGCCGAGGCCGGGGACATCATTATCGCCAAGGCTACCATCGACGCCGAAATCGGCGAGATTGTCAACGGCACAAAACCCGGCCGGCAGAACGATGACGAGATCACCTTTTTTAAATCCGTTGGCCTGGCCGTGCAGGATGCGGTCACTGCGGCCACCGTACTTCGGGCGGCGGAGGAGAAGGGCTTGGGGACAGTCATCCAGATGTCCTGATGCCCGCGGGGGGGGCGAAAAATTTTTCGACCCTACCATGAAAAGATCACCCGATTCGGAATTGCCCAACGGAGGCGTCATTATGCCCATGCTCGACCCCTTACGCCAATGGACCCCGCCGGAAAACTGGCGGAAGATTACCACCTTGGATGCCCACACTGCTGGCGAACCCTTCCGGATCATCACCGGCGGCCTGCCGCAGCTTGCCGGCGATACGATCCTTGAGCGCCGGCGCGACATGATCGCGAATTATGATTCCATCCGCACGGCCCTGATGTGGGAACCCCGCGGCCACGCCGACATGTATGGTTGTATCATCACCCCGCCGGTCTCGGCGGACGCCGATTTCGGGGTGCTTTTCCTGCACAACGAGGGGTACAGCTCCATGTGCGGCCACGGCATCATCGCCGTGACCACCGTGGCCGTGGAGACGGGCCTGGTGCCGATGGTCGAACCGCTGACCACGGTGCGCATCGACGCGCCGGCCGGCCTGATCACGGCCCATGCGCGGGTCGAAAACGGACGGGTGAACGGCGTCTTCTTTCACAACGTGCCTTCCTTCGTGCTGGCCCTGGACCGCACCGTGGATGTGCCGGGACTGGGACGGGTGCGCTACGATGTCGCCTATGGCGGGGCATTCTACGCTTTCGTGGATGCGGCCGACCTGGGGGTGAGTACACGGCACGAGGATTTCAACCGGCTGATCGAGCGGGGCATGGCGGTCAAGCGTGCCGTCATGGCTGCCGGTTCGATCCCCCATCCCTTCGAAGAGGATCTCAGCTTTCTTTATGGCACCATCATCGTCGGACCGCCCCATACGGATGATGCCCACTCCAGCAACGTCTGCATCTTCGCCGAAGGCGAGGTGGACCGCTGCCCCACCGGCACCGGGGTGAGCGCCCGGCTGGCGCTGCACCACGCTCGGGGGGAGATCGGTGTGCGCGAGCCGATGGTCATCGAGAGCATCCTGGGCACGCGTTTTACCGGCCAGGTGGTGGAGACCACTACCTTCGGTCCCCATGCCGCCGTCATCCCCGAGGTGGAGGGCCGCGCCTGGGTCACCGGCCGCAGCGAATTTCTCATTGATCCGGACGATCCGTTGAAGGAGGGATTTATTTTTCGGTGAGCGGGATCGACGCGATGCCGATTGGAGACATCCTGGTTTGCTTGAAACGCTAGCTTGATGGTATTGCAATTGGCTGAGAAGTTGCTGCCGCAAGCCGGGATTGTACGATCAACTCATTGCCAACCGGCCGGAGAAGAATGTCCGGCCCAAATCCGTCGAGCTGGTCATGCTCAAGACCGGCAACATGGATTATGCCAATCGGTTTTGACCGTTGATCTGAAAAAAAAATGGTGCATTGAACCTTGGAACTCAAAGTCTGGTTTGAACCTCCGCCATTTTTATGATTGGCAGACGATGTTTGTCTTTGCCCGTGGCCTTGTCCAGCATCTTTTGAGAGGCGCTTCGGTAAAATAGGGTTACTCTGACCTTGCCACCTTTTAGCTTTTTCGGGGGCAATTCAATGGTTTCAAACAGTGACTGCTTGGGGGGAACCCGTCTGTCTTTGAGAATCTCGCGGGCCTTGGCAATATTCTCCACAGGATTTCCCTTGCCGTCACCGAATACGGTGTTGAAAATGATTGTATCCGCCGTCAGATATTCATTGTTATCCCTGACGCCGGAAGAAAAAATGGTTTTTCCTTTTTTATCCTTGACGACAACTTCAAGCCACATCTGGCGCATTTCGGTCATGCCCGTAGGCAGATAATGACCGGCACCGATATTTTTTACCTCGATGATCAGTTTCTGATGATCCAGCTGCGTCTTGTCGATGCCCAGCGTTGCCGTGTTTTCAAGCCGTGCAATGGCCATTTGTGATTTCTCCTCATCGCCATTGAGCTTGGGTAAATAGGCATTGGCGCCGACAAAATAGTGAGTAAAGATGTGCTCCCGCTGCGGGCCGTCATCGACGGCCTGTCCGGGATTGAGTGGTCTCTTCGTGCTTCCCGTGGCCGGGACACCGGGCCGTTGGACCATATGGCAGCCCTGGCAGGTGACGCGTTCCTTGAGATCATCGGAGTAGTAAGGACCGTTTTTCCATTCTGTGTAGGTGGTTTCCAGGTCTGTATCGAAGACCACATGTTTGACATTGTGGCACGTCCCGCATATCTCTGCGTTCGTGTGGAATTTTGAGTAGGCGGTTTCGTGATAATCCGATTCGGAGTCCTTGAAGGGGCCTCTCTTTACTCCCGGGTTGTCCTCGCCATGCCCGGGCTCGATAATCAGACCATTATTGTACATTTTGTGGGCCGCAGTGGCGGAATGGCAGTAATCGCATTGAATGCCCATTTGGGCAAGCTCCGGGATTTTGCTTCTGTCATCTGAAGACTTGGTCGGATAGCCGGTAATCACGCCAATCGGCGTATGACATTTTACACAGGCTTCGGCTTCCTTTATTTCGTCCGGATCCTTTAGACCTTCGCGCAGGAAATCCGAAACTCCCAAATAAACCGTGTCCGTATGCGAAAGGTGGTGGGTTGACCGCTCCCACTGGGCGAAAATTTCCGAGTGGCAGCCGCCACAGGTGTCTACGGCGATAAACCGGTCGATGGAATAGGTTGGGGCCGTTTCTTTTTGTTCCGTATTATCGTTAACCTGATATAAAATTGCCAGGACGACCGTGGCGATCATCAATGCCGCTGTTACAAGGTGTTTATGGCTTTCCAGGGCTTTCATTATTGTGTCCGTCTCCATTTTTATACGGGCAAGGCCCTAATTCAAAATAAATAAACGTGAAGGACAAAGAGCTGTCTTTCCATGAAGGCTATTACCACAAATCACTATAAGGACCCATCAATTTTTATGGCGGCAGGGAAGACCCTCAGGGCTTGCTCCGCCGCTACCTCAATGATCTGGCCGCCGAAACCAATCGCCTGCCGTGGGGACGGCTTTCGCCGGAACAGGCCGGACCGGATCAAGGGGAAGTCCTGCGTCTGGCAGACGTCTATACGGCCCTGGACACTACCGAGCCCAAGCAGATAGAGTGCGAAGACGATCTGCGAAAATGCCTGGCCCGGCTGGATCACATGGAGCGCATCCCCGTCCAGCAGATGATCAACGACCATGACCGGCTGGTTCTACTCGGTGACCCCGGTTCCGGCAAGACCACGGTGGTCAATTTCCTCGCCCATACCATGGCCCGTGCGGGTGTTAATGAAGATTCGCAAGCATGCCTCTCGCGTCTGCTCAAGGCAGGACCATGGGTACATGGCCCCTTGCTTCCGATCCGCATTGTCCTACGGGAGGTTGGCGCCTGGATGACGTCGGGGGAAGGGGGCCAGCATACCATTGGTGCGTGGATTCGTAAGACCCTAATCGATGCCGGTCTGGAATCGCTCTGGCCGGTGTTTCATGAAGGTCTGCAAGATCCTTCCACGCCTTACCTGATTCTGCTGGACGGCCTGGACGAAGTGCCGGCCGACTTGCGGGAGCAATTGGTTCGGCTGATCGACGATTTCAGCGATACCTACCAACACAACCGCTTTCTGGTCACCTGCCGGATTTATGCTTACGTCGATCCTGCCTATCGCCTGCGTCGGTTCCGGCAAACCATCCTGGCGCCCTTCGACGACGACCAGATCGATCAGTTCATCCAGGCCTGGTACGACGAACTGGCCTTTCAGAAGCGGGTTTCTCAAACCAAGGCCGATGACCTGGCGAAAGGGCTAAAAACCGCCATCGACCGATCCGATTTGAAGACGCTGGCTGGGCGTCCCTTGATCATGACCGTCATGGCCCTTTTGCACACGTCCTATGGTCAGCTTCCCGAGGATCGCGTGGAACTTTACCAGTGGGCCGTGGATCTGCTTTTCAGGCGCTGGAAGGGCCACGTCGGTCAGGGCGAGTCCGGCCTGATGGCACAGCTTTCCATGCCTCAACTGAAGATGAGCGATCTGATGGCCGGGCTCTATCATGTGGCCTTTCAGGCCCATGCAGGGCAGGGTAGTGTAGAGGGCACGGCCGATATTGCCGAGGAGGTGCTGCTCAAGCAGCTTAAACCTTTCCTTGGCGACGACTGGAACCGTGCCGAGGCCTTTGTTCAATACGTGAGAGAGCGGGCTGGATTATTGATCCGACACAAAACAGATGCCTACACCTTTCCCCATCGCACCTTCCAGGAGTTCATGGCCGCCTGTCATCTTACCGGACTCAAGGATTACCCGCACGAGGCTGCCCGCCTAGTGCGGGAAAATGCGGACCTGTGGCGCATCGTATTTGTTTTAGCCGCCGGTCATGCCGGGCGCACCCAATTGGGCAATGCCATATCGGCGGTGGGCAAGCTTTGCCTTCGATCCGTATCGGAGGTGGAATCCATCGATGCCGCGGCTTTTACCCGGGCGGTCATTGCCGGGGAGGCACTGCTTGAGATTGGCCTGGCGGCGGTTAGGCGCGAGGAAGAGGGACGGATTCTAATGGATCGGGTTAAAGAATGGCTGGTCGCGGCCATGACCGCGGATGATGTGCTGGCTGCTAGGCAGCGTGTATATTTCGGCAATTTTCTTGTTCAACTGGGTGACCCGAGGTTTGATTTCGAAAAAGAATTTCTTCCCTATGATAGGGATTTGGGTTTCATAGAGATCCCGGCAGGATCGTTCGTGATGGGTGAAGATAAAAAACGACATGAAGTTGTATCGTCGTCCTATGCCATCGTGATGGGCAAAGATAAAAAACGATATGAAGTTGTATTGTCTTCCTATGCCATGGCCAAGTATCCGGTTACCGTGGCCCAGTATAAGGCCTTTGCGATTGATATCGGTCAACAACTGAGTGAGAGTTGGAGTCGGTTCAACCGGCTGGACAACCATCCGGTGGTTTTTGTTTCCTGGGTTGACGCCAATACCTATTGCCGGTGGCTGACGGAAAAGTTGGAGCACCGCGGGCTTCGGGTGACCCTGCCGACCGAGGCCCAGTGGGAGAGAGCGGCTCGGGGGTTGGATGCGCTTTCATATTACTGGGGATATGTTGAAATCGATCCCGAGAAAGCGAATTACAATAAGACCGGCATTTCGTCTACGAGCCCGGTGGGCTGTTTCCCAAAGGGAAAGAGCGAATTTGGATTGTTTGATCTGGCCGGCAATGTTTGGGAATGGTGCCAGGATTGGTATGGAGATTATCCTCTCAGCAGAGAAGACAAAGTCCGTGACCCCATAGGTCCATCAATGGGGGAGTACCGTGTCATTCGTGGCGGCGCTTGGAACAGCCCAGACATTTACTGTCAGTCGGTCCACCGAGAATATGGGGACCCCGGCGCCAAGTACCGTCACGTCGGGTTCCGGCTTGTCTGTCTTCCAGGTCAGCATGGTGAGCCAGGCAAGTGAGCCGGAGGGTGCGGCGACCGGCGCACCGTCGCGGAGCAGGTCGCCGGTTGACTCGTCCCGCAGGTGGGTTGCCGGATTTGGGGCCATGTAGGAGCGGCCCATGGCCGCGATAAAAAGAGAACGGAAAACATGGCTGAAGAGAAAAGACAAAAGACGATTCACGTAGAGGGATCTCAGGTCGGTATCATCGGCGACAACGTCCACGTTGACGGAGGTATCCATTTTCATCACCATCAAAGCCATGCAAATGATACCGAATCTGCCGAGCAGACAACCACAACCAGGGAAGAGATCATCTTCGATCCCGAAGGCGCCGCCAGCATCCTCCACCTGTCGGATCTCCACTTTGGTGCTGAGAAAAATTCCGATCCGGTCGCCGATGCCAAAAATTGGCACAGTCAACTGACCGACGACCTGATCGGCGAATTGGGCTGTGAGCAACTGCATGCCGTCATCATCTCTGGCGATATCGGCAATTTCTCCGAGCCGGATGAATACCGGGCCGCGGAAGTGTTTTTCGAGCGGTTATGTACCAAATTCGGTCTGGCTGCCTCGCAGCTGATCATCGTACCGGGCAATCACGACCTCAACTGGAAACTCTCCAAGAGGGGTTACCGCCTGATGGATGTGGAGGATCATGACGGACCGCTGATAGATGGTCAATTTATCCGGGAGAGTGAGAATGTGATCCGGCTGCGGGATGACGACATCTATGCGAATCGTTTCCGGCACTTTGGCAAGTTCCATGAAAACGTCACCGGCCGGCCTTTCCCAGTAGATTTGGAATCCCAGGCCGACCTTTGCTACCTGCCGGAGCTGAACCTGGTCATCGTCGGTTTCAATTCTGTCTGGGAGGCGGATCACCATTTTAAAAAAAGAATTTCCATCAACCCGGATGCCCTTACTCTCGCCGTAGACCAGCTGCGAGACGACCCGGTATTTAAAGATTGCCTCAAATTCGCCGTCTGGCACCATCCGCTGTACAGTCCCAAAGAAGACCGCATCAAAGACCTCGGATTCATGCAGCGCCTGGCCCAGGCTGGGTTTCAGGTCTGCCTGCATGGACACATCCACAAGGCCGATGCTGGTCTGTTTCGCTACGATATGCTCGCCGATGGTCGAGCTGTCCATGGGGTCGGGGCGGGCACCTTTGGCGCACCGGCAAAGGAGTGGACGCCAGGCTGCCCCCTGCAATACAACCTGCTGCGACTTTCGCCAAAGGCCTTACGGGTTCACACCCGCCGCCGCATCGAATTAAATGGCACATGGGAGCCGGATCATCTGTGGCGGCAGGGCAGGGGAAAGCCGAACCTACCCTATTATGACATCCCCATCGTCAGCAGCACCAACGACAAATCAGCGCCAAAACCCGGCCCGCCCGTCCCAGCCGCCAAGGCGTATGCCAAACCCACGGATGCCGAACTGGAAGCCGAGATCCGGGCCTACCGCGCTAAAGCAGAATCCCTGCACGAAAACCTGCCCGTGGCCGGATTCGCCTCCCATCTCAAGGTGCCCATCGACATCGAGGATATTTACATCCCTTTGCGGGCTGTGCTTAATCTTAAGGGCATTGAGGAACACGAATGCTACGGCGATGCCCTGGATGCGGAAAAACGCCTTGCCGGATGCGACCGAAATCTTGAAATTAGATTGGTTGAGGCCTTTCCCGAGGCGCGACAGCGCAACCAAAAGGGGTTGGTGATCCTGGGCGACCCCGGTTCCGGTAAAACCTCCCACATGAAACGTATGTTGCTCTGGTGCCTGCGCAAGGGACCCGAGAGCCTGGGACTTCCCAAAGGTATGCTGCCGGTGTTTTTGCCGCTGCGGGAACTGCATCACCTGGAGGACGGCCTCGATCGGTTCATCCAGGATCAGCTCACCAGCCGTCATCTTAAAATGCGGACTGATTTCGGGCGGCGCCTGATGAAACGGGGCAACCTGCTTTTTCTCCTGGACGGGCTGGACGAGGTGGCCGACCTGACCCAGCGGGAGGCAGTCTCGGTCTGGATCGAAGAGGCGTTCACGGATTACCCGGATTGCCGGTTTGTCGTTACCTGCCGGTTTGCCGGTTACAGCCCCACAGTCCGGCTGGGTGCCAAGTTTCTGGAGATGCATGTGCGGCCTCTGTCGGAAAAAGAGGCCGAGCGGTTCGTGCACAACTGGTACGCGGTGGTCGAAAAAAGCCTGGCCAGTGATGTCGAGCAGGCCGCGAGCATCGCACGGGAAAAGGCCGACCATCTCAATGACCGGTTACGACAGCCCGATTTCAGGGCCCGCCGGGTATACGAACTGACCCGTAACCCCTTGCTGCTCACCAACATCTGCCTGGTGCACCGCCACCGGGGCGCCCTGCCCCAGCGCCGCGCCCGGCTCTATGAAGAGTGCATCGACGTGTTGTTGGAGCATTGGCGTCAGGCCAAGGAACTGGCTTTGGGGATAAACGCCCTGCAGGGACGCCTGGCACTTCAGCCGGCGGCCCTGTGGCTACACCAAAAAGAGGGTAGAACCCGGGCCACGGCCGATGAACTGACGCCTTACATCGAGCCGGTACTAAAGGAGATTCGATGGCCGGGCGGCGATACGCACGATTTCTTACGCATCATTCGGGATGAAAGTGGCCTGCTCACCGGCTGGGACCAGGAGAATTACGGTTTCATGCATTTAGGATTCCAGGAATTTTTGGCCGCCCGTGAAATCCGCAGCCGGTTTCAACAAGAGATGAACGAAACGGGTCGCTCAAACCTGTTGAAGAATCTGGCCGGCCATTTCGGTGAAAGCTGGTGGCAGGAGGTAACCCTTTTGCTCCTGGCCCTGGAAGATCCGCCCCTGTTCGTTCCCTTCATGCGGGAAGTGGTCGGTCAACCGGCGTTCGCCAAAGATGTCGACCTAATGGAGATGTGCCTGGACGATGCGGTCAAGCCATCACCCCTGCCGTTTATCGAACTGCTTGAAACCGGTCCAGGTAAGGATCCGGAACTCTGGCGGCGCCAATTGCTGGCCCTGCGCATGGCGGCGAGGCTGGATGGAAAGGCGCTTGAATCCATTATCCATCGCCTGAAAGATCACCCCTTTGATAAGATCCGGCAATGGATTGAAGAGAAGTTCAGGCAAGCGCGCCAGGATGTCATTCGTCCAGAGCCGTCGGGCTACGAGTTGGTGTTGATAAAGGGCGGAACCTTTCTGATGGGCTCAGACGAAAGTGAAAGAGAGCAACCGGTTTATGAAGTGACGCTGCCGGATTTTTACATGGGCCGCTATCCGGTGACCAACGAGGAATATGGTCGATTCCTTAAGGCGACGGGACACGAGGAGCCCGGTTTATGGGGCTATCGTGAATACAACCAGCCGCGCCAGCCGGTCGTGGGGGTGAGCTGGCATGACGCCAACCAATACGCCCAATGGGCGAAGCTGCAACTCCCTTCGGAGGCCCAGTGGGAATTCGCCTGCCGGGCCGGTACGACGACCCGGTACCATACCGGAGATTCAGAAGCGGATCTTGATCGTGCGGGATGGTACAGGGATAACTCTGGGAACAAACTGCATGCGGTCGGTGAAAAGGCACCCAATGCATTCGGTCTGTATGACATGCATGGCAATGTTTATGAATGGTGCCAGGATGATTGGCACGACAACTATGAAGGCGCCCCTGCGAATGGCCGTGCATGGGTGGATCGAACAGATATCGAGATCCGTGTCCTTCGCGGTGGCGCGTGGAACTTCGCCGCAGAGGACTGCCGGACGGCCAAGCGCTTCAGTAGCCCACCCGCTGTCTGGAGCAGCGAATATGGTTTCCGGCTTGCCTGCCTTCCAGGTCAGCCCGGTGAGCCAGGCAAGCGAGCCGGAGGGTGAGGCGACCGGCGCACCGTCCGCGGAGCAGGCCGCCGGTTGACTCTTCCCGGAGCAGGCCGGCCGAATACCGGGGCCTTGTAGGAGCGGCCTATGGCCGCGAAAAAAACTCAAGGAGATGAGAACATGGAAGAACTGGTTCAGAACAATACATGGTGGGAATGGGTTTTTTCAGGTATAGGCGTGGCCATCTTGTCTGTCTTCGTAGGATGGCTGTTGCGGAGGAAAAAAGAGGCGCCGTCTCCAACCCAAAATAAAGGTGTTGTTCAAAGAAGTACCAACGGAGACAATATTAATATCAAGGCAAACCATTCTGCCTTTGCAAAGGATGATGAAAGCGTCATTCAGATCAACGATTCCCAGGTCGGCGTTCTCGGCAACAATGCGAGTATAAAAGGGGGCATTCACATCAAACAGGAAAAGTGAAACATGGGAGAGCGCCATGAAGCTACTACCGGATAACATCGCGCGCGCGTTGATGAATGTTGTCGTGAAGCATGCCAAGGACAAGGCCTCCCGGCCGTTGCGCGATGCCCTGGGCGTATTCAAAGACAAGCTTAATGCGGTTTTCGGGAAGGATAACGACCTTGTCGACGTGATCAACCGGCTGGAACGGCAACCCGAATCGGAGGGTGTGAAACAGCAGTTGAAGGAAGAGTTGACCGAGTATGACATCACCGCCCACCCGGAGCTTGAAGCTGCGTTGGGGGTCCTGCTTAAGACTGGCGACCACATTGATCTCCATGCCGAAGGGGATGTGGCCTTTGCCAAAGACCAGGCCGTTGCCCTCGTTATCAAAAATCTGACCGTGCGTGCCGACGGGGAACCCCCGGGATCGTTAATGCGGCAATATCTTCAACAAATCGCCGCCGAGAGCAACTATCTTCCATGGGTCAATGTCGATGACAACTACGCCGATCCCAAACGCGGCGAAAACTTAATGCTCGTCGATATTTACACCCCTCTGGATACCACCGCCATAGAAAGGTTGGATTCCGAGGAAACCGTTCGCCGTCACATGAGCGGTGACGAGGAATCCCGCCGCATATCCGCCCAGAAAATGGTTGACACCAGCTCGCGGCTGATCCTGCTGGGCGACCCCGGCTCCGGAAAGTCGACTTTCCTCAACTACCTGACGTATGTCCTCGCCAGGGCCGATCTTGCCGAAATGGGAAGATGGCTTGAAACGCTGAGAAAAAACGGCCCATGGTCTCGTGGGGCAATGCTGCCGGTCCGCATCGTCCTGAAAGAATTCGCGGCGAACCTGCCTGCCGATGTAAAATCGGGCAACGCCGGCTTGCTGCTCGAATTCCTTATATGAAGCGGCGCAACGATCAGAAACACTTTCAAAGGCAGCCACGCGATCCGACCTAATCGGCCTGGCCGAACGTCCGCTGCTCATGACTGTCATGGCATTGCTGCACAGCTTTCGCGGTGAGCTGCCCAATGATCGCGTCGAGTTGTATCAATGGACGGTGGATCTGTTGCTGCGCCGTTGGGAAAGCCGGCATGTCGGTGAAAAGGGCATTCTGGAGTCGCTGGATATGCCCGGTCTGAAAATGACTGATCTGGAAGCCGGTTTTCATGCCGTGGCCTTCGATATTCATGCCGGCAGTGGTTCCGGCGATGGTGCGGGTGAAATTCGCGAAGGGGACCTGCGTCAACGGCTGGCCCCTTTTTTGAACGATAGTTGGGACAAGGCCGGCGAATTCGTCAAATACGTGCATGATCGGGCGGGGTTGCTCATAAGGCACAAAAAGGCTGCTTACACCTTTCCCCACCGGACGTTTCAGGAATTTTTGGCCGCCTGCCATCTGGTCGGAATGGATGATTACCCGACTCAATCCGCACGCCTTTTGTGCGAAAACCCGGATCGCTGGCGTATCGTCTACATTCTTGCCGCGGGGTATGCCGCCCGAACCCACCGTCTCAGTGCAGCGATTGGCTCGATCGATGCGCTGTTTTCTCACTGCAAGGATCAAGACGCGTGCCATGGACGACCCATGGATCACCTGGCGGCCATTGCTGGCGAGGCCTTGCTGGAGATCGGACTGGTCGGCGTCAGACGAGAACCGACGGGCAGGCGCCGCCTCAAAAAGGTCAGGCAATGGCTGCTGGCCGCCATGGCCAATGATGCGCACCTGGCGGCGCCGGATCGGGTGGCGGCGGGCAACGTGCTCAGCCTACTCGGCGACCCACGCTTCAGCCGGGCCCAATATTTTTTACCTGGTGATGTCAATCTGGGTTTCGTGGACATTCCGGCGGGTACTTTTCAGATGGGTAGCGACAAGCAGGCAGATCCGTCGGCGAATGACGACGAATTGCCCCGGCATCCGGTAGTGCTGTCTGACTACCAAATCGCGCGATACCCGGTGACCGTCGCCCAGTACCGGATGTTTGCCACGGCAACGGGTCGGGCGTTGGATAGCGATTGGTTGGCAGACAATCAGTACGACAATCATCCTGTTGTGGAGGTAACCTGGCATGATGCCATGGCCTACTGTGCGTGGCTCACGGCAAAACTGTTCGTCAAGGGGACGATTGCCCTGCCCACCGAAGCCCAGTGGGAAAGAGCGGCCCGTGGGGCGGATGGGCGTGTGTACCTCTGGGGAGATGAGAAGATCGATCCTGTGAAAGCGAATTACCTTGCAACCGGCATCTCATCGACCAGCCCGGTGGGCTGTTTTCCAAAGGGAGCGAGCGCCAATGGACTGTTCGACCTATCCGGCAATGTATGGGAGTGGTGTCAGGATTGGTATGGAAAGTATCCCCGAAAAACAGGACCGGACCCCACAGGGCCATCAGATGGCTCGTACCGTGTCCTTCGCGGCGGCGCGTGGTACAACCCCGCCGAGTTCTGCCGGGCGGCCTTCCGCTACTGGCTCGACCCCGGCTACCGGTTCCAGTTTTTCGGGTTCCGGCTTGTCTGTCTTCCAGGTCAGCCCGGTGAGCCCGGCAAGTGAGCCGGAGGGTGAGGCGACCGGCGCACCGTCGCGGAGCAGGTCGCCGGTTGACTCGTCCCGGAGGCGGCCGGCCGAATACCGGGGCTTTGTAGGAGCGGTCCATGGCCGCGATAAAGGACGTTGATCGATAGGATGGGTCGCAGGCATGGCCAGCTCCTACGAGCCGAAGCATGGATGGCCTTTGGATTACAAAATGGGTAGTCTGCCGCCTATCCTTCAGCTTTCAGGCTAAAATGCTATCTGCCTATTATTGCAGGCATGGCCAGCTTTTACGGGACGGAGTTTTGACACAATAACGCAATCAGGCCGTGACCGATGAACGCCAGTGATACATCCAAACGTTTCCCGAAGAACAAACCCGGTCACCGAGCCCTGAGACGGGGCCGGGTCTCCCTGCCCAACCATGTCTATCTGATCACCACCACGACGGATAAACGGCAACGGTTCTTTGATGACTTCAACGCTGCCTGTGCTGCCTGCCGCTGTTTCGAAACCACCGCATCATTGGGCGACGCACGCATGTTGGCCTGGGTGCTGATGCCGGATCATGCCCATTGGTTGATCCAACTGGGGGCGAGGGATGCGTTGGGAGATGTCGTCGCCCGCTTGAAATCGGCCAGCGCCAGATCGGTCAACCGTATATTGGGGCGAAATGGGGCGTTGTGGGCGCGGGCCTATCACGATCACGCATTGCGCTCGGATGAGGATTTGAAGACGGTGGCCCGGTACATCATCGGCAATCCGGTGCGTGCCGGTTTGGTGGAACGGGTCGGGAATTATTCGTTTTGGGACGCGGTTTGGGCGTGAATGGTGAAGAGTAGAAGAGGTTTCAAGAAAGCGTGTAGGAGCGGTCCATGACCGCGATAAAGGACGTTGATCGATTGAATGATGTCGCAGGCATGGCCAGCTCTTACGGGACGGTGTTTTGACAAAATAACGCAATCAGGCCGTGACCGATGAACGCTAATGATACATCTATTTGAAAGAAATGGGGCGTTGTGGGCGCGGGCCTATCACGATCACGCATTGCGCTCGGATGAGGATTTGAAGACGGTGGCCCGGTACATCATCGGCAATCCGGTGCGTGCCGGTTTGGTGGAACGGGTCGGGGATTATTCGTTTTGGGACGCGGTTTGGGCGTGAATGGTCAAGAGTAGAAGAGGTTTCAAGAAAGCGTGTAGGAGCGGTCCATGGCCGCGATAAAGGACGTTTATCGATAGGATGGGTCGCAGGCATGGCCAGCTCCTACGAGCCGAAGCATGGATGGCCTTTGGATTACAAATTGGGGAGTCTGCCGCCCATCCTTCAGCTTTCAGGCTAAAGTGCTATCTGCCTATTATCGCAGGCATGGCCAGCTCCTTTTCCTAAGGATGGAATCGATGAGAAAAACATTGCTCAAAATTACAAAGGCCATAGTCAGAAAACTCGAAAATAATCCTGAACCGATGCCGTCAATGGCGGAGAAAAAGATCCATCTCAGCGGCGGGCAGACCGGCATCATCGGCGATGGCGCCAGGGTGAAGGGCGGCATCCATTTCCATACCAATGCCGATGCCAGTATGGATTCGAAGGAACTATTGGGCGTCTATCGCCACACGCTGTTAAACTCATTTAAGAGCCTCACGCTACGGGGCCTCGATGAAAAAACCAGCGACCCGGCAGGAAATCAGTGCTACCTGGCATTGGACCAGGTGTATGTGGCCTTGGATACCCTGACCCAAGTTAAATTGTCGGACGCCGAGAAAAAGGCAATCAAGAAAACGGATCGTTTCAGTGTACGAGATACGCGCCCTCTAACTGCCCTGGAAGCGTCGGCCAATAACCGGCGACTGGTGATTCTGGGCGATCCCGGATCCGGAAAAACGACATTCCTCAATCATCTCGCACTTCGCCTGCTGCTGGATGGCATGGCTCAGGAAACCTGCGATACACTTGTTTGCTGGCCCAAAGAGGAGGCAGACGTCGTACCCGTGCATGTGGTGTTGCGGGATTTTGCCAGCTGGATCAAAGATGCCGATGAAACGGCCGAAGCGCAGTGGCTGTGGAAATTTATTGAGCACCGAATGGATCGACAAAGACTGGCTGCGGTCATCCCTGTAATCGAGGAGGCGCTGGAAAAAGGGCGGGCCATCGTTTTGATGGACGGTCTGGATGAAATTCCAACCAAGGAAAAAAGGCGGTTTGTGCGGGATGCGGTGGCCGCATTTGCCGAGCGTTATGGCAAGTGTCGCTTCATTGTTACCTGCCGTACGCTTTCATACCAGAATCCGGAGTGGCGCTTGAATGACGTCGATTTTCCTGAGTTTGAGCTGGCACCTTTAGACGAAAACAAAATCGATGCCTTTATTCATGCCTAGTACCGGGATCTGAGACGGTTAGAGGTATTAAAGGACGACCAGGATGCCGATCGGCAGAGCAGCCGTTTGCAGGAGGCCGTGCGCCGGCCGGATTTATGGCAGCTGGCCCCCAATCCGCTGCTGTTGACAGTCATGGCCCTGGTTCACACCCACAAGGGCCGCCTCC
This sequence comes from Desulfosarcina ovata subsp. ovata, assembly GCF_009689005.1. NCBI lineage: Bacteria > Pseudomonadati > Thermodesulfobacteriota > Desulfobacteria > Desulfobacterales > Desulfosarcinaceae > Desulfosarcina > Desulfosarcina ovata. Next base: position 4,916,174 of record NZ_AP021879.1, read on the forward strand.
CCGATGCGCGCGCCTTGCTTTACGAAGAGACCGTGGACATTCTGCTCTGGCGGTGGGAGCAGGTCAAGATGGCCGGGGACAAGTTGAAACCCCGCTTGCAAACGTTGCTCCTGGAAGCCGGACGAGCCGATGTGGATCTGAAGAAAGTACTCTGGCAACTGGCCTATGAAGCTCATGGGCAAACCCACCAGGCTGACGACAATTTGCTGGCCGACATCAAGGAGTGGGATTTGTTCAAAGGGTTGGCCGGTCTGCACCCGTCGGGCAGCAAGGACTGGGCGACCCAGGTCATCGAAACGATAAAAATGCGGGCCGGACTGCTGATTGAACGGGAGCCTGAAATCTATTCCTTCCCCCATCGCACATTCCAGGAATACCTGGCCGGTGCCCATTTGTCGTCCCAATCGGATTTCGCTAAAAAAGCCGTCGGGTTGATCGAATCGGGAAATTTCTGGCGGGAAGTCGTTCTCCTGGCCGTGGGCCGCTTGGTCTATCTCACCGGAGACGCTGATAAACCATTGGCCTTGGCTGGGGAACTGTGTCCCACCAAGACGGCGGATGACGAGATAGCCTGGCGTAAGATATGGATGGCAGGCGAGGTGCTGGTGGAGATCGGTCTCAATCGGGTCCAAGATAGCCAATTGGGACAGGATCTTTTGGAACGAATCAGAAAGAAGCTGGTCGAACTGGTAGAAGCCGGTCGGTTGGAGCCCAAAGAACGGGTGGCGGCCGGGAACGCGTTGAGTCGACTGGGCGATCCGCGTTTTGATCCTGGCAACTGGTTTTTACCCCACGATGGGGATTTGGGATTTGTGAAGATCCCGGCCGGATCGTTCATGATGGGTGAGGGCGATGAGCGTCATGAAGTGGTGTTGTCGGCCTATGCTATGGCCAAGTATCCGGTCACCGTGGCCCAGTATAAGGCCTTTACAGCAGATACCGGCCACCAGCTGGATGAGCGCTGGGAGCGATACAACCGGCTGGATAACCACCCGGCGGTCATTGTCCCCTGGGATGACGCCAATGCCTATTGCCGGTGGCTGACGGAAAAGTTGAAGGACCGCGGGCTTCGGGTGGCCCTGCCCACCGAAGCCCAGTGGGAAAGAGCGGCCCGGGGGACGGATGCGCGTCAGTACCCCTGGGGCGATGAGAAGATCGACCCCGGGAAAGCGAATTACGATGAAACCGGCATCTCATCGACCAGCCCGGTGGGCTGTTTTCCAAAGGGAAAGAGCGCCAATGGATTAAACGATTTGGCCGGCAATGTGTGGGAGTGGTGCCAGGATTGGTATGGTAAGTATCCCCGGAAAACAGTACCGGACCCCACAGGTCCATCAGATGGCACGAACCGTGTCCTGCGCGGCGGCTCCTGGGGCAGCCCCGCCGAGTTCTGCCGGGCGGCTATCCGGATCGGGAGCGAGCCCGGCTTCCGGGGCGGCGGTTTCGGGTTCCGGCTTGTCTGCCTTCCAGGTCAGCCGGGTGAGCCAGGTGAGTGAGCCGGAGGGTGAGGCGACCGGCGCACCGTCGCGGAGCAGGTCGCCGGTTGACTCGTCCCGGAGGCGGTGGACCGGATGTCGGGGTGCTGTAGGAGCGGCCCATGGCCGCGATAAAGGACGTTGATCGATAGGATGGATCGCAGGCGTGGCCAGCTCCTACAACCGGAGTGTGGATGGCCTTTGGATTACAAAATGGGTAGTCTGCCGCCTATCCTTCAGCTTTCAGGCTAAAATGCTATCTGCCTATTATCGCAGGCATGGCCAGCTTTTACGGGACGGTGTTTTGACACAATAACGCAATCAGGCCGGGGCCGATGACCACTAATGATACATCTATTTGGAAGAAATGGGGCGTTGTGGGCGCGGGCCTATCACGATCATGCGTTGCGTTCGGACGAGGATTTGAAGACGGTGGCCCGGTACATCATCGGCAATCCGGTGCGTGCCGGTTTGGTGGAACGGGTCGGGGATTATTCGTTTTGGGACGCGGTTTGGGCGTGAATGGTGAAGAGTAGAAGAGGTTTCAAGTAAACGTGTAGGAGCGGTCCATGGCCGCGATAAAGGATGTTGATCGATTGAATGATGTCGCAGGCGTGGCCAGCTCCTACGAGCCGAAGCATGGATGGCCTTTGGATTACAAAGTGGGTAGTCTGCCGACTATCCTTCAGCTTTCAGGCTAAAATGCTATCTGCCTATTATCGCAGGTGTGGCCAGCTCTTAAGACAGAAAATCGTGCAGGCCTGCAACGCTGGGTTGTAAAAGCGGGCATTGACCGCGACAGACCAACAGGGCTGCATGGGAAATTCCTGTCGTCATTCTGGACGATATAAAGACATGTAGACGGCCGCACCCAAGTCCACAGTCTCCCGGCAACCAAACCCCAATGGCGCCAGCACCGCATCCAATTCCTCGGGCGACAAACGGATGTGCTCCGGCGGCCCCGGCGGGCCGGGCTGCTTCTTGAACTCCACCACGGCCAGGCGGCCGTCCGGCTTGAGCACGCGCACGATCTCCGCCAGCGCATCCGTGTGGGTGCCGTCCCGGATCAGGTCGTGGAGCACCGTGGCCATGAGGCAGGCATCGACGATGTTTTTCTCAAGGGGCAGCGACTGGCTCACGTTGCATACGGCCGCGTTGATATTCCCCAGTCCTTTCTTTTCGGCGCGCTGTTTGAGCGTATCGATGCCTTCCGGCCACAGGTCCAGGGCATGCACCGTTCCCCGGATCCGCTCGGCCACGGCCACGGCGTAGTTGCCGACGCCGCAGGCCAGATCCAGAAACGTCATCTCTTCATTAAGGTTCAAGGAATTAAAAAAGGTATCCACATCGATCAAATCGAAGCTGCTTTTGCCGGCGGCGGTGGGTTTGCTGGTCATCGTTTTCCTCGCTTGAGGCCGCCCGGAGGGCTACTCCTCTGGCCTTGCCAAAAACATTATTTTAAATACTATAGTCACTGACCGGGGATCCGGATCAGCGGAATTGGTCACAAAAATAAGAAGGTTTTTGGGCTGAGTCAATGTCTGTGTCAGCCATTGATTTTCCTCTTTGCCGATGCGGTTGGCCGATTGGATATCACGGCCTGAGCGTCCCGATTGGAAATGGTTTCCTGTCGGTAATGGTCGGTATCGGTTGTTTATGGATCATAGCGAGATGATGTGCAAGAAACCAGTTGACTTACCAATTATCGCTTTTCTATATGAAAACATTGTTTTGTATAGGATGATAGTATACTTTTCGCATTGAATCGAGGAGGAGAATCAATGAATCCATCAGTTTTCAAACGGTCACGGTCGGTGTTCTGCCTGTTAATGGGTTTGACCCTGGGAATGACGTTTCCAACAGGAGCGATAGCTATGGAGAAAGTAATTGTTTTTCATGCGGGAAGCCTGACGGTGCCCCTGGCACAGATCGAAAAAGATTTCGAAGCGGCCAACCCGGGCATCGACGTGCTGCGCGAGGCCGGCGGCAGCACCAAGATGGCGCGCATGATTTCCGAGCTGGGCAAACCGGCCGATATCATGGCCTCGGCCGATTACAAGGTGATCGACAAAACCCTCATCCCGGCCAAGGCCGACTGGAACATCCGTTTTGCCACCAATCAGCTGGTGCTCTGCTACACGGACAACAGCCGCTATGCCGACACGATCAATGCCGACAACTGGACCGACATCCTGCTGAAAAAAGATGTGGTCTGGGGCCATTCGGATCCCAACCTCGATCCTTGCGGCTACCGCAGCCTGATGGTGCTCCAGCTGGCCGAGAAATTCTACCGGCAGCCGGGACTGTACGACCGGCTGATCGCCAACCGGCCGGAGAAGAATGTCCGGCCCAAATCCGTGGAACTGGTTTCCATGCTCAAGACCGGCAACATGGATTACGCCTGGGAATATCTCTCCGTAGCCATCCAGCACGAACTCAAATATCTCACCCTGGACGACCATATCAACCTGGGCAACTACCAGTACGATGAATTCTACAAACAGGCCCAGGTCAAGGTGACCGGCAAGAAACCGGGGACCTGGATGACGCGCACCGGCCAGTCGGTGACCTACGGGATTACCCTGGTCAAGGATGCCCCCAACCCCACCGGCGCCACCCGTTTTCTCGAGTATCTGCTCGCGGCGGACGGCGGCCTGAAAGTCCTCAAGGAGATGGGCCAGCCGCCTTTCATTCCCTGCCGCGTGACCAGTCAGGCGGTCAAGGACGGCCTGCCCGGCAGCCTGCCGAGCCTGGTGGAGGTCCGTGAATAGTACCAGCGGACCGGCAGCGGTGCGTGCCATCCGGCCGTACCGCTATCAGCAGCGCGACCCGTTTTTCTGGCTGGCGGTGGCCTGCAGCGGCGTTATCGTGGCATTCATCGTGGTGCCCCTGGTGGAGATGATGACCCAGCCCACCATGGCGGCCCTGAAAGAGACCCTGGCGGACCGGGACGTTGTCCGCGCCATCCGCCTCAGCATGGTCACCTCCGGTGCGGCGGCGATGGTCTCCCTGGTGCTGGGCACGCCACTCGCCTACCTTCTGGCCAGGCGTCGCTTTGCCGGCAAGAAGGTTCTTGAAAGCATCATCGATCTGCCGATCATGATTCCCCACCCGGTGGTGGGTATCGCCCTGCTCAGCATCGCCGGCCGGAACCATCCCATCGGCCGGCTGATGCAGGCTGCGGGGGTAACCCTCATGGGCACCGTCAGCGGGCTGATCGTCGTGCTCACTTTTGTGGGGTTGCCTTTTTACATCAATACGGTCAAGGCCGGTTTCGAGGAGATCTCTCCACGCCTGGAGAATGTGTCGCGCAGTCTGGGGGCGTCGGCCGGGGCCACATTCCTGCGGGTCACCCTGCCACTGGCCTGGCGCCACATGCTGGTTGGCGCCATCATGTGTATGGCCCGGGCGGTGAGTGAATTCGGTGCCGTGGTGATCGTGGCCTATCACCCCATGGTGGCGCCGGTGATGATCTATGAGCGCTTTACAGCATACGGGCTCAAGTACTCCCAGCCTGTGGCGGTGTGGCTGATTCTGGTCTGTCTGCTGCTCTTTCTGCTGCTGAGAATTTTTTCCCCGGATCGTGAGGCGGCGGTATGATCGGGATCGACGGGCTGCGCGTCAACCTGCCGGGGTTTTCGCTGCAGGGAATCGATCTTGCGGTGGGGCAGGGCGAGTTCTTTTGCCTTTTGGGGCCCACCGGTGCGGGTAAGACCCTGGTCCTGGAGTCGGTGGCCGGCATCATCCCCGCTGCTGCCGGGCGGATCGTGGTGGCCGATCGGGACGTCACCGGCCTGCCGCCGGAACGCCGCGGGGTGGGCATGGTGTATCAGGACTGCGCCCTTTTTCCCCACCTCAACGTATCCCGCAACATCCAATATGGTCTGCGTTACCACAACGGCGGCCGCGGTGCCGCCCGGACCCGCCACCATGATCTGGTGGAACGGCTGGGGCTGGCGCCGCTGTTGCAGCGATCGGTGATGCGTCTTTCCGGGGGTGAGAAACAGCGCGTGGCTTTGGCGCGGGCCCTGGTTACGGCCCCGCGGGTGCTGCTGCTGGATGAGCCCCTGGCGGCCCTGGATCCCTGCTTCCGTGAGGAGATCCGCTCCCTTTTCTGCAGCCTGCACCAGGAAACCGGCCTGACGGTGCTGATGGTGACCCACGATTTCACCGATGCCCACCGCATGGCCGACCGGGTGGCCATCCTGAACAACGGCCGCATCGAACAGACCGGCACGGTTGCCGGGGTGTTCAGAAAACCGGCCACGGCGTTTGTGGCCGAATTCGTGGGTATGAAAAATCTGCTCCCCGTGAGCGTGGATGACGGCCGGATGGCCATCGGCGACTGGGCCCTGCCCCTGTCCAGCGATAACGGCAACCCCCATCTGGCCGCGATCCGGCCGGAAGATGTTCACCTGCGGCCGGCAGACCCCGTGGCGGGTGAGCGATTGCCAGGCCTGGCGGGGACGATTTCCGCCATCGCCAGCCAGGGCACGTTTGCCGAACTGCATGTGGCCGCCGCCGGGGTGACCTTTACCACCATTATGCTTACCAGCCGGATGCTGGCCCTGGATCTGCGCCAGGGTTCCGCCGTGAACCTGGCCATCGACCCGGCGGACATTCACTTGATTTAGACGGCTAACGATCGTCTATGCCGCATCTATCCTCAACAGATCAAGGGTGGCGCGACAATACATTTCGACACCGGTGAGCAGAATTTCCTCGTTGAAATCAAAACGCGGATTGTGGATGGTCATACCGGCGTCCGTGCCGGACCCCAGACAGAAAAAACAGCCTTTGGCCTTTTCCAGAAAATAGGCCATGTCCTCGCCTCCCAGGCTTTTCTCCGGTACGATCACCCGGTCTTTACCGACCACTGTTGCGGCAATCCGTTCCAGCCGAGCGGCCATCTCGGGATCATTGACTGTTGGCGGATACCCGGCCCGGTACTTGACGGTATGGCTGGCCCCCATTGACTCACAGACGCCTTTGACGACGGTTTCGATGATTTCCGGCCAGCGCTGCCAGGTCGCCAGGTCAAACGTCCGGGCCGTGCCCCAGAGACGCGCCGTTTCCGGTATCACGTTGAAGGTGCTGCCGGCTTCAAACCGGCCCACGCTGACCACCGTTGGGGCCAGCGGGTCGATTTTCCGGCTGACGATGCGTTGCAGGGCTCCGACCACCTGGCAGCCGGTTTCCAGGGCGTCCACGCACAGGTGCGGATGGGCGCCGTGGCCTCCTTTGCCGGTGATGGTGATTTTGAAACGCGAGGCGGCCGCCATCAGCGCACCGGCACGGATGCCGATGGTGCCTTCGGGGATCGTGGGCCAGACATGGCATCCCAGGGCATAATCCACATGCGGATTTTCCATGACTCCGGCCGCGATCATCGGTTTGGCCCCGCCCGGCCCCTCCTCGGCAGGCTGGAAGACAAATTTGACCGCGCCGTTGAAGCGGTCTTTGAGTTCCTTAAGGGCTGTGGCGGCGACCAGGGCCATGGCCGTGTGGGCATCGTGGCCGCAGGCGTGCATGACGCCGGGGTGCCGGGACGCAAAGGGCAGGCCGGTCTCCTCGGTGATGGGCAGGGCATCCATGTCCGCCCGGATCATGAGGGTGGGGCCGGGCCGGCCCGTGTCCAGGAGACCCACCACGCCGTAGCGGGCGATGCCAGTGGTGACGGCCAATCCCTCCCGCTTCAGGTAGTCGGCCACATAGGCGCTGGTTTTTTTCTCGGTGTATCCCACCTCGGGGATTTGATGCAGGTCGCGGCGGGTGTCGATGACCCGTTTGCGGTAAGGCGCGATCAGCCGTTTGATGTCCATGCGTCAGTGTCACATTCAGGTTTGGAGGTTGATAGCATTCAAGATAATGTTTTTGGGCGGCGTTATCGGTCGTCGCGGTATGGATGATACAGCTTCCTCCCTCTGGCCTTGCCAAAAACATTATCTCAAACGCTATATTTATTAGGTTTTCAAACCGCTTCCGCAGCCGGTGACGGCTGCGTTTCTTCCTGCGGTTTGAGGATGATGCGGGCATCGACGATGCTCAGGCCCTCGTGGTGCACGATCACCGGATTGAGGTCCAGTTCATGGATCTGGGGATAGGCCTCGATCATTTCCGAGCAGGTCAGGATCAGGTTGACCAGGGCTTTCTTGTCGTAGGGCCGCTCTCCGCGGACGCCATCCAGAATGGGATGGGACTTGGTCTCACTGAGCATCCGCTGGGCCGTCCGCCGAGTGATGGGCAGGACGCGGAAGGTGACGTCTTTGATGATCTCCACCAGTACCCCACCCAGGCCATACATGATCACCGGACCGAACTGGTCGTCGATTTTGGTGCCGATGATCACCTCGACGCCCTTGGCCACCATGGGGGAGACCAGGACGCCCTCGATGCGGGCATCCTTTTGGTACGCTTTGGCACTTCTCACGATTTCCGCATAGGCCTTCTTGACCTGTTTTTTGTTGGTCAGGTTGAGCCGTACGCCATCGGCATCGCTTTTGTGCAGAATGTCCGGGGAGACGATTTTCAGCGCCACCGGGCCTTCGATCGCTGCCGCCGCATTGGCCGCCTCCTCGGCGGATGTGACCAGAACGTCACAGGTGACCGGCGCGCCGTGGAGCTTGAACAGATGCTTGGCCTCGCTTTCCAGCAATGCCCCGCGGCCCTCGGCATAGGCGCGGTCGATGATTTTCTTTCCCTCGGGTTTGGCCTTGGCGCCCCAGTTGAAGACAAAATTGGTAACGGCGTGGTAACTCTTCAGGTAGCGGCCGTACTGGGCCAGCACGCCCATGCACTTGCAGGCCACGTCCAGGCTGCCGTACACCGGTACGCCGTAGTAGCGCAGAAGGTCAAGGCTGTGGGGCTTTTCCGAATTGTAGAGGCTGTGCACGACGATGGCCTTCTTGCGGCTTTTGACCATCTTGCCCATGCGATGGGCCGCGTCCTCTTCCATCATGGCCAGGCTGGCGGCAAACCGGATGCCGTAACCGCCGAACAGCCCCACGATCAGCAGACCGCCGATATTAGGGTCGGACAGGATGATGTTGGCGCAGTCGGCAAACACCGATGGGTTGTCGTCGGTGCCGCCGGCCACGTCCACGGGGTTTCTCACCGCCGCTCCGCCGGGCAGGATCGCCTGCAGCTTGCGTTGGGTTTTTTCATCGAGTTCCGGGATTTCCACACCCAGATCGGTCAGGGTGTCGGCGGCGATGGTGGCGTGCCCGCCGCCATCGGCCAGAATGGCGATCCGGTTGTTCTTGATGGGCGGCAGGCTGGAGAGGGTCTCGGCCGCCGGAAAGAGTTCGTCAGAGTTTTCGATGACGATGATGCCGGCCCGTTCGAAGGCCCCCTTGGCCACTTCACTCATGCCGGCCAGGGCGCCGGTGTGGGAGCCGGCGGACTGCTTGCCTTTTGTGGATCGGCCGCTTTTCAGCAGCACGATGGGTTTGGTTTCCGTGGTGCGATAGGCCTGCTGGAGAAATTTGCGACCCTCGCGCATCCCCTCCACATACATGAGAATCGCCCGGGTATCGGGATCCTGCTGGAAGAATTCCAGGTACTCGTGAAAGCGGATGTCGGCTTCGTTGCCCACGCCCACGTAATAGGTAAACCCCTTGCGGCTCTTCAGTTTGGCTTCGGTGATCAGGGTCAGGGCCATGTTGCCGCTTTGGGTGAGCAGCGCGATATCTCCTTTGGGCGTGTCATGAAGCCCCACCAGGTTAAGGTTGGCTTTGAGGTTGATCATGCCGGAGGTGTTGGGGCCGATGAGGCGGATGTGGTGGGTTCCGGCCGCGCTGAGCACCTCTTTTTCCAGGGCCTTGCCGGCCTTGCCGGTTTCGCCGAAGCCGGTGGCCAGGATCACGGCGCCTTTAACACCCTTTTGGCCGCAGTCTTCCAGCACCGCCGGCACCGTTCGCGCCGGCGTGGCCACCAGGGCCACGTCCACCTCTCCGGGAATCTCGGACACGCTGGCATAGCAGGGCAGGCCCATAATGCTTTTCTCTTTGGGATTGACCGGGTAGATGGCGCCTTCATAACCTTCGTCCAGGAGGGTTCGAATGGTCTGGAATCCACGTTTGGTGGGCACCTTGGATGCGCCGACAACGGCGACCGACCGGGCGTTCAGGACGTAATCCAGTCCCATGGGGCCTCCTTCCTTTTCATTTGCGGAATCATTATCATCAGTTTATCCCGATCCGGGGGCATGGCCCCCAAGCCGGCTATTTTTTTCTCTCCTCAAAAGCGGTCAGGGATGTTTGGCGTTCCTTGGTGGAGACACAGGCCAGGCAGGCCTCCACCTCGAACTCCATGAGCGCTTCCAGGCTTACTTCGCCCCGGGCCATGTTGAGCCCCTTCTTGATCATCTTCAGGGAGAATCCGGAGTTGGCGGCGATTTTGGCGGCCATCTCCATCACCGTGGGCATGAGCGCGTCCAGGGGCACGGCGCGGTTGACCAGACCGATGCGCATGGCTTCGCTGCCGTCGATATATTCACCGGTAAAGAGCAGTTCACGGGCTTTCCCCGGGCCGATGAGATCCTGGACCAGCCGGAACGCGCCGCCGGTGACCGACGAGGTGACCTTGGCCTCGGGACTGCCGATTTTGGCCTCCTCGGCGGCAATGCGGATGTCGCAGGCCAGGGCCAGCTCGTATCCCGAACCGACGGCATAGCCGTTGATGGCGGCGATGGTCGGTTTCTCGAAGCGGATCACGCTGCGCGAGACTTCCTGCAGGGAGACCAGGTAGTCCCGGTAGGCGTCGATGGAACGGGTTTTGGATTCCTTGAGATCGGCGCCGGTGGAGAAGGCGCGGCCCTCGCCGGTGATGACCACCACCTTGACGGTTTCATCCGCGCGGGCATCGTCCAGGGCGGCCTGCATATCCAGCCAGAGCCGTTTGTTCATGGCGTTGAGCACCTGGGGCCGGTTGAGCCGGGCAATGGCCACACCATCGTTCTTGTCGTAGATGACACATTCCAAATCCATGCTATCTCCTTCCGCCATTTTTCGTTTGAGCGGTTGCATGTAGCATGCTTTTTCGCGCCTCCTTTGCGCAAATCCCTTTGCGGGTCAAGCAAAATCGGCCTGCTCAGGCCAATTCCCGGAGCGCCTTGTCCATGAGCCGGCCGATGGGCAGCCGCCGGGGACACCTGGCCTCGGCCGCCGAATAGTCTGTCTCCGCCAGTCGCCGCCGGACGGCTTCGGGAATCGCAGCCAATTTCAAACGGGCGTCGTGGGTATCGCCATAATTTTGAGCGTACATCAGATAGCGCATCACATCGCCCACGGGGACCTTTCCGGCAAGGGCATTCTCGCAGATCCGGGTGCAGCCGGCACAATAGCCGGCGTAGGTGTCGCGGGCGTAGCGGTTCAGGTGCCGGTGGTCGTTTCGTGTGAGCGCGGTGCGGTCCACCGCGGCGGCGATGTTGGCCATGAGAATACTCATGGTCGGCATCTGGGAGCAGATGGCCGATATATTCGGATTTTCCCATACCGCCTTGAGTTTGGCCTGCTTGTCGGTAAAGCCTTTGCGGACGAAGCGGCCGGCCAGTTCCAAATCCCGGGTCGACCCGGTGCCCACGGCGCCGCCGCCCTGGGTCTTCATGGCGGTGAGCCCGATGCCGGCGTCCACGCAGGCCGCCACGGCACTCTGCATGCGCGGGGTATGCATCAACCGGAAATTGTAGGTCATCATGATGCCGTCGATCCATCCCAGGCGGGCCGCGTCCGTCAGGCATTGCTCCATGTTGGAATGGGTGGAGAAACCGATGAGCCGGATGCGGCCTTCGGCTTTCTGCTCGTCCGCCCATGCCCGCAGGCGGTTGTCCATGACATCGGCATTGCGGATGGCGTGGACGAAAAAAAGATCGATATGATCGGTCCCCATGCGCCGCAGGGAGGTATCCAGGTCCCGGCTCAGTTCCCGGGGACTCCGTCCGGTGGATTTGGTTACCAGAAAGATCTTCTCGCGGTGCTGGGGGTAGCGCTCGAAATACTGGCCGATGCCGGCCTCGCTGCGTCCGCCGCTGTAAACGTGAGCCGTGTCCCAGTAGGTGACGCCCCAGCGGATGGCCTGCTTGAGCAGGGTCTGGTTGGAGGGAATGTCGAACATGCCTCCCAGGGAGAGAATCGGTACCTGAATGCCCGAACGGCCGAAGGGGCGGGTGGGCACAGCGGTGATACCCGCCGCCCGGGCCGGCGTGGCCGCCGTTGCCTTGGTTTTTCCCACCAGCGGCGACAGGGCCGCACCCAGGCCGGCCGCACCGGCGGTTTTGAAAAAGGCGCGCCGTGAGGGAGAAGGGATGGTTTTTTTCATGGCATCACCTGTTTTGTGACGTTTTTTTGCGGATGAAACGGACCTGAAGCGTTATCCCTGACCACCTTCAGCCTATCCACCCAGTCCTACAACAGCAGCCGATGCTGCCTATCGCGGCTTGCATTTTCGGCACTGACGCGGATCGCCCGGCGGCCCTTGACCGGGCATTCGTGCTCGCAGATCCCGCAGCCGATGCAGGCCGACGGGTCCACAAAGGGCAGCTGGAGTTTCACCCGGACCGTGATCCGTGCTCCCGGGGAGGCGGTCTCCACGAACGGATTCTCGGCCAGGGAAATCCCGCCGGAACCGATATCTTTGATTCTGACCGGTGCGATATCCGGGCTCTCTTCCAGGGTAACAAAATAATCGCCGGTGGCAAACCGCTCGGCCGGCAGGGCCGGCCCGTCGAACAGCAGGCGGTCCTCCACCATTTCACGGAGACGCAGATCGCCGCTCAGGCGGACCGGCCGGAATTCCTCCCGGGTGAAGATCGCCTTGGGACTGACCGGACAGTTCTCCTGGCAGACGATGCAGGGCCGGTCCATGGCCCAGGGCAGGCAGCGGCCGCGATCCACAAAGGCGGTGCCGATGCGGATCGGCCCCCGGTCGGCGAACTCGCCCCGGCCCAGGCGTTCGTCCAGGGGGATGGGCCGGATGGCGGCCGTGGGGCAGAGCTGGCCGCAGGCGATGCAGCCCCGCTGGCAGCCGCTGGTGCCCACGCGAAAGTTGAGTACCGGCGTCCAGATGCCTTCGATCCCCGCCTGCAGGCCGGCCGGATGGATGACGTTGGTCGGGCAAACGCGCATGCACTGGCCGCATTTGATGCAGCGCCGCAGGAAATTGGCTTCGTCCAGTGCCCCGGGAGGCCGGATCACCGCCGGGTTCCAGTTCGCATCCACCCCCCCGGACAGGCGCAGTAGCGGTACGGCGGCCACACCGGATACCAGCGCCGCAGTGAATTCCCGTTTCGAGAGGTCCGGCCCGGCCATCTCGCCGGCGGCGGACGGGTGCAGGCCATACCCCATCACGTCATGCGGGCAGCGGTCCAGGCAGTTCATGCACAGCACGCATTCGGCACTGCGCAGGGTCGTTGACGGATCACAGGCCCCTTCGCAATGGCGGTCGCAGGCGCCGCAGGCGGTGCAGCCATCGGGTTTCTGGCCCATGCGATACAGGGCATTGCGTCCCAAAATTTCCAGCAGCGCACCCAGGGGGCAAATAAAACGGCAGTAAAAACGGGGGATGACGAGATTGAGCAGAACCACCGTCCAGAAAAGCAGGCCGATGGCGACGCTGCCCGGATAGAGACGGCCGGGGGAAGAGAACGCGGCCATCCGGCCATCCAGCAGCGGCAGCAGGGTCAGGTTCACCGAACGGTAGAAAAGGGGCAGCGGATCCAGCAGGCCGGTCTGCAGCGAGGCGGCCAACAGCCGCGATCCGTCCGTGAGAAATCCCAGGCCCACCCAGCCGATGATCAGCAGCACCAGGACGGTGGTCCAGCGGCGCCAGAACGCTTTTCTGACCCTCACCGCCGCAATGCCGCAGGCCAGCGATGCGGCGGCAATGCCGGCGACGGCAATGGACGACTCCACGGAGAGGTCCAGCAGCCAGGCAAGAAAATCGCCGGCGGCGCCAGAAAGCAAAAAAATCAGGATGACGTACTTGATGCGTTGGGCCGGTCGATAGCGGTTGGCTGCGATTTGCACGGCGGCGCTGCGCTTGCGGCCTGCCAGCCAGCCCACCGCCTGGTGAAGGGCGCCGAAAGGGCAGATCCAGCCGCAGAAAACCCGGCCCAGAAAAATGGTCAGGACAACGGTCAGAAGCCCCCACAGCAGACCGGCGTAAAGGGTTCCCGTGGCCAGCAGGGTGCCCAGGCCCACCAGCGGGTCCAGTTCCAGCAGCCAGCCCACCGGCCATCCGCGCAGCTGCCACACCTGCTCGCCCAGGGTCGAAACCGCGCAGAACCAGAGGAAGAGCAGGAAGAAGAAGGTTTGACTGATGCGTCGGGTGGTAATGATACGCATTGAATCTCAGTACTCTTAATTGATGGGTTCTTTCAGGCGAACAATGGACATTTGGCCTTTGACATTAAATTGCCTTTATTTCCTTCAAATTCAGGGCGCGATAGTCGGTGGTTCCGGCGCCGGCCTTTTCCGCCCTGGCGATAAACGGCAGATCCTGTGCCTGTTTTCCCAGAAGGGCGGCCCCGGCAGCGTCGGCCGCCACCGGATCGGTACTGACAATCAGGGTGCCGGTGGGCTTGAGATCGGACAGCGACCCGCCCGTGGGGCCGTTGGTGATCATGGATTGCGTTCCGTCCAGCACCACCACCGTGGGCCGGATCATTACGGCCAGTTCCGCGATCAGGGTGTGCACGTCCTGGTGGAAGATATTGCGCCGTCCGCCCAGAAGCCCATACCAGTTTTTCAGGGTCATGGACGCCCCGCTGCGGTGGTGGTCCTTGACCGGTGCCAGGCCGATGATCCGATCCGCCTGCAACAGGGGCGCGGCGAGCACCGGCCAGTCGCGGACCAGGCGGCCGCCGGTCAGACTGAACCGCTGGAACAGGGATTGCCGGGGAACGATCACGTCGGCACCCGCCTGGCGGGCGGCGGCATCGATGCCACTAAGGGCGAAACAGGATGCCGGATCATTGATCGGGTTGTCGGTAACGGTAACTTTTTTTGCGCCGGCCTCCAGGCAGAGACGCACCACCGCCTTCACCAGATCCGGATGCGTGGTGGCACCCAGGCCGGGAGGCGAGGCAAAGGCGGCATTGACCTTGAGCAGCACCCGTTCTCCAGGGTTGACAAATGCCTGCATGCCGCCCAGGGCGGCGAAGGCCTGCCGGACGAGGCGCTTTCGGTCGACGCCCCGGGCGATACAGATCCTGCCTGGCAGGGGACCGACCGAATAGTCGGGGAGGGTTAGCGCTGCCGTTGGGCCGGGGATCGCCGCCGGCGCGCGGCTGTCGTAAAAGGCCACCCCCAGGGATCCGGCGGCCGCCACGCAAACTCCTGCCCGGGTGCAGCGCCGGATAAATTCGCGGCGATCCATAGCGGTTTCGCTCATTGCTGCTCCTTGTTCTCCTCTGCCTCCCCGATTTCCTGGGGCGGCGGCGCATGGGGCCCGGTAAGGCCCTCCAGATGCTCAGCCAGACGCTGGGCCAGGATCGTCGCCGCGGTCGGATCGGTGGCTTCGTGAACCCCGGCCAGATAGTTTCCCCGGCTGAAAACGATCTCCATGGTATCGAAAACCTGCAGCATGGCCGCCCCGTCGACCGCCGGCGGTGCGGCTGCGGCGTCGGCGCCATAGGCGATCAGGGTTTGCCGATAGCTGTCGGCCAGGGCCGCTGCGGCGCTCGCATTTTTCCGTTCGGAGACAAAAGCGGTCAAACGGACGCCGTGGATCAGATAGCCGGCCGTGTGGATGTTGTCCAGTTGCTCGTAACCAAAGGCGTTGGCCGTGATCAGCTGCCGGCTGTCAGCACTGAGGCCGGCCTCGGGAAAAAGACGGCCACCGGGCACGACGGCGGCATCGGCACCCCCGTGGGTGTCCGAGAACCGGCGTGCCAGGATGCCGATCTGCTCCTGCAGCGGCGGTGTGCCATCCGTGCCAATCCACTCCAGATAGTACTGCCCCCGGGCCATGAACAACGCGTTCTCCGTGCGGTAGGCGTTGGGCAGCTGGCGATCGGTGCGGGCCGTTTCGCGGCGCTGCATGCTGAACACCGAAAAGGCGTTCTGCTGTGTTCCCATATCGTAAACGAAGACTTCCACCCACCGGTCATGGGCATGGTCCGGGGCGAAGCGCTGGGTGGCCAGGGAAACAAAGCCCGCTGCGAGATACAGATCGGCGCGGCCGTCTATTTTTTCATAAAGGGTGTCGGGGGTGAAACGTTCGGGCGGGGAAAAGGGGACCATGCCACTTTCTTTCAGATCGATGATCGGAGCCCGATCCGCCGGGGATCCCGCCTCTTCATGCAGCGATTCCGGCCTCAGGGCGAGGACCGCCGGGCTGATCCGGAACTGACGCAGGGCGACTCCAACACCAATGGCCACAAGCACGGCCAGGACGGCCATGGAGAGGCGGGTTTCGATCTTGCCCGGTTTTTTCGGTACCGCTGGTTTCATTGCCTTCGCTGCAATGGTTAGGCGATTTCTGTCAAAGAATATAACCGCCTGCTTGTCTTTTCATCCGTCTTCTTTGTTGGGTTTTTCCACACATAGTCCCACTATGCGCAAAAAAGCCCGCCTTGAATACGAATGAAAAATCCTGCGCATCCGGGTATATTCTTATCCGCCAATCGCCTTATTGCCGGTATCAATGGGGCACGTTGCCAATTACTAGAAAGGTTTCGGCCTCGTTTGTCAACCGTTGACCGGGAAATATCGATATGGTTTAAAGGGGATATGGCAACCATCTTTCTCTCCTATCGTCGTACGGACAGTCCCCAAGCCTGCCGTATTTACGACTGGCTGGTCCGCCGGTTCGGTGAGGACGATGTCTTCATGGACGTGGCCACGATTCCCGTCGCGGTCAGTTTTTCCGATTTCATCCGTCAGGCGATTGCCGATAGCCGCCTCATGCTGGTTCTGATCGGCGCCCGGTGGCTTGAACGGATTGGCGAGGACGACGATCCGGTACGCGCCGAAGTGGAGACGGCCATTGCGGAGAAGATTCCACTGCTGCCGGTGCTGATCGGCAATACGGCCATGCCGGATCCCGACCAGCTGCCTGCGTCGATACGGACCCTGGCTTTCCGGAATGCGGTGATTGTCGGGGTTTCCCGCGATTTTCATACCCACATGCAGGCCCTTTTGCCCAAGATCGAATCGATTCTGGGGCGGCTGGCCGGCCATAGCCTGGTGATGGACGACCCCGACGTGATTCAGCGCGCCTGTGCCTCGGTGATCGATTCTCTCAAGGAGGCGTACGCCAGGACGGGGATCGCGGAATGGAATGTCGTTTGGGAGGTGGTCGGGCCCAGGGATTTTGTTAAAACCAACCAGATCTACGTGACCCTTTTCCTGCATCGGGTGGTTCGCCTGGAGGCCCTGCTAGAACTCCATTTCATCCTCTCTTTCTGGGGATACTTTGCCGTCAGCGACCATCGGCTGGCCGGCTGGGTCATCCACCAGTTGGAGCGCCATCCGGTCATCCCTTTTGCGCTGGATGTCAACGGGGGTGAGGCGGTGGACGTCGATTTGAAGATCCGGCCCAGCGACGAGGACCCCAGGCAGATCTGGACCATGATCACCAACGAGCCGCTAAGGCTGTCGCTGGCCTATGTGGCCACCATCGACCCGTTGCGTGAGGCGGCTGAACACGTTTCGCGTCCCTAATTCTGAACCGGCAAATGCTGCACTGACGACCGTTCGCTTGACTTTAGCGGACCACCCTTTATTATGGGACCCATTCGATTTTGTCCTTCCCTTGTCAACCCACTCAACCCATCGAGGTACTGTTTATGGCTTCCCACCTTGATCCTGTTTTCCTGGCCCGCTTACAGTTCGCCTTCACCGTGGCCTACCACATCACTTTCCCGGCGTTTACCATCGGCCTGGCCAGCTGGCTGGCCGTGGTCGAGTGGCGCTGGCTCAAGACCGGCAACCCGCTGTATGCGCAGATCTACCGCATGTGGGTGAAGATCTTCGCTGTGGCCTTTGGCATGGGCGTGGTGACCGGCGTGGTACTCTCCTATCAGTTCGGCACCAACTGGTCCGTCTTTTCCGACAAAGTGGGTAACATTATCGGGCCGCTGCTGGGCTACGAGGTGCTCACCGCCTTTTTCCTCGAAGCGTCGTTTCTCGGCATCATGCTTTTTGGCTGGAACCGGGTCAGCAAGCGCATGCATTTCGTCGCCACCCTCATCGTTGCCGTGGGGACCCTGATCTCGGCCTTCTGGATCCTTTCGGCCAACAGCTGGATGCAAACCCCGGCCGGTTTCCGCGAAGCTTCCGGCGGCATGTTGCTTCCCACCGACTGGATGCAGGTAATTTTCAATCCCTCTTTTCCCTACCGCTTCATCCACATGGTGACCGGCGCCTATCTGACCACGGCCTTTGTGGTGGGCGGCATCGGCGGGTATTACCTGTGGCGGGGGTGGCATGTGCGGCATGCGCGCATCATGCTGGGCATGGCCATGATCATGGCCATCTTCGTGTCGCCCATGCAGCTTCTTTTCGGGGACATGCACGGGCTGAACACCTTTGAACACCAGCCAGTGAAGGTGGCCGCCATGGAAGGCATCTGGGAGACGGAACAGGGGGCCGGGCTGAGGCTGTTCGCCTGGCCGGATCAGATCGGAGAGACCAATCGCTTTGAAATCGTGATTCCCAAGCTTTCCAGTCTGATCCTTACCCATGATTGGAATGGAGAGGTAAAGGGACTGAGAAGCTGGGCCCGAGCGGATCGGCCGCCGGTGGCCATGGTCTTCTGGACTTTTCGCATCATGGTGGGGCTGGGGATGCTGATGATCGTCACCGGCCTGGTGGCCCTGGTGCTCTATTTCCGGAAAGAACTGTTCACTACGCGCTGGTTTCACCTGTGGTGCATGGCCATGACCCCGGCCGGGTTTGTGGCCGTGGTGACCGGTTGGCTCGTTACCGAGGTGGGGCGGCAACCCTTTGTGGTTTTCAACGTGATGCGTACATCGGAGACCGTCTCACCGGTGGCCGGCGAAGCGGTGGCCGCCTCGCTGACCGCCTTTGTGGTAACCTACGGCCTGCTGTTTACGGCGGCGGCCTACTATATTCTTAAAATTATCGGCAAAGGACCGGACAGCGACACCATGGAAGATGACGCTTACGGCAGCCACGGGGTCAAGAAACCACCCCTGGTGACGGACATGGCCGCCCAGACAGGAGGGAAAGATGTTTAGTTTCGAAAGTTTTCTGGATTTGCCGCTCATTTGGTATGCGCTGATCAGCACGGCCGTCTTTCTGTATATCCTGCTCGATGGGTTCGACCTGGGCGTGGGCATTCTCTTTCCCTTTGCTCCGTCGGATCGATGCCGCGACCGGATGATGAATTCGGTGGCCCCTTTCTGGGACGGCAACGAAACCTGGCTGGTACTGGGCGGCGGTGGGCTCTTTGCCGCGTTTCCCCTGGCTTACGCCATTCTCATGTCGGCTTTTTACATTCCCATCATTCTCATGCTGCTGGGGCTGATTTTCCGTGGCGTGGCCTTTGAGTTCCGTTTCAAGGCCACCGGCCGTTCCCAGCGCATCTGGGATTTCTCCTTTCACCTCGGTTCCCTGACGGCCACCTTCATGCAGGGGATTGTCCTGGGCACCTTTGTGCATGGCATCGCCGTTGAGGGGCGCAGCTTTGCCGGCGGCCCCCTGGACTGGCTGACGCCCTTCAGTCTCATGACCGGTGCCGCCCTGGTCAGCGGCTATGCCCTTTTGGGCGCCACCTGGACGATCATGAAAACCGAGGGGCAGACCCAGGCCTGGGCCCGCAAGAGTGCCCGCTATGTGATGCTTTTCGTGGCCCTTTTCATGGGGTTGGTCAGCCTGACCATGCCGTTGATGAATGCCGATATCAAAAACCTGTGGTTCAGCCTGCCCAATTTCTATTTTCTGCAGCCCATGCCGATTCTGTCGGTGCTCTTCTTCATCCTGCTTTGGCGGGATCTTCGTGGTGAAGAGCGGGAATACCGGCCTTTTCTGCTGACCCTGGGCATTTTTCTGATGAATTACATCGGTATCGGGGTAAGCACCTGGCCATGGCTGGTGCCCTTCAAGATTACGTTCCGGGAGGCCGCTGCCGTACCGGCGTCCCAGTCCATGATGCTGCTTGGAACGGCATTTCTCTTGCCGATTATCCTGGCCTACACCGGTTATTGTTTTTGGGTTTTCCGGGGCAAGGCGTCCCACGAGCACGATGCGGCTTACTGAGAAACAGCGCCAGTGGATCTGGTTTGCGGGGCTGTTTGTCGGTGGCATGGCGGGGATGCTGGTGCTGGCCGGGCTGGTCCGACTGATGATCGGGATGGGGGGATAAAACGATGACTACGATTTCGTGGGATGATTTTGAGAAAGTGGAACTGCGGGTAGGCCGCATCGTTCGTGTGGAGCCGTTTCCAAAGGCGCGAAAGCCCGCCTACATTCTGCATGTGGATTTCGGCGATGCCATCGGCATCAAAAAATCCAGTGCCCAGATCACCGGGCTTTACTCGCCGGAATCCTTGGTCGGCAAGCAGGTGGTGGCCGTGGTCAATTTTCCGAAAAAGCAGATCGGTCCGCTGATGTCCGAGTGCCTGGTGACCGGATTCCCCAACGAAGACGGCGACGTGGCCCTATGCGTGCCCGACCGGTTGGTTCCCCTGGGTGCCAAACTGATGTAGGCCATGCCGGGGGGGGGCCGCCATGGCCCTTTGAATGAACAAAGGCCGTGTCGCCAAAGGGGGGGCAACGGCCTTTAGGCGATTTCTGTCAATTCCATGAACCACAATCTATTTCGGGCGATGTTTGGGGTAAAGCTCGTTGACCTGCAGGATATGGTCGCTGATCTGTTTGGAAGCACCGTCGGCATCCCTGTCGATGATTTTCTTCAGGATTGCCTCGTGTTCTTTAATGATCAGGTCTTCCAGTCCGGGGACCGAAAGCAGTTCGGCATGGTATTGGGAGAGCCATCCGAATACCGCACGCATGGTTGTATGGAGGATCGGGTTCTGCGTCATTTTGGCCAAGGCGATGTGGAAATGCTGATCGGCCTCCATAAACGCTTCCCGGTTGCCATCGTTCTTGCGCATGGTCTCCAGGTGTTTTTTCAGGGCCTTGATACCGGCGGGGGTAGCGTGCTGAACGGCGAGTTTGGCGATTCCGGCTTCCATGATCTGGCGGGCTTCGCGGAGGAATTCGACATTCCGGCCGGAGCTGGCCAGCAACTGGCGGGCGGCAAAATCGATCTGGTCGAAAATTCCGGCTTCGGTCGGCTTCAGGACCTTGGCCCGTTCGCCATGCCGGATCGCGATCAGTCCCATCCGTTCGAGGGACTGAAGGGCCTCCCGCACGGCGGGCCGTCCGACCATGAACCGCTCCATCAGCTCGCGCTCGGAAGGCATCTCGTCCTCGGGCTTCAATTTTCCGGTTTCGAAGAGCAGCAGCAGGCGTTCCAGGATTTCGTCGGACAGCTTTCGTTTCTTTATCGGTCCGGTGAGTGGCATGGTGGTAGTGATGTTAGGTCATCACACAAGCGATGTCAATCCTATATTGACGGACCCGCAGGGTAATCGCGTTTGATTATTTGTTACTCTTTTTTGCTTTCACCGGGCCCGGTCCACAGGCCGACGGACCGGGCGATCTGGGCGCGGGCTTTTTCGCGGTCGAAAAAGGCGCTGGTTTCACGGATGCGCGCCTGATTGTGAGCCAGTTCGGCTTCCAGGTAGCGGGTGATGTTGGCGGCCCCGCCTTCATACTGGCGTTTGACCAGCCGAAAGGTCTCAGCGGCGGTTTGGACGTTGGACGAGGCCACCCGCAGGCGTTCCTCGGCCTCGTCGAGATTGAAATAGGCCTTTTTGACGTCGAATTTGACTGCCAGCAGGGTTTTCCGGTCGGCCGCCATGGCCTCCTGAAGCTGGGCCAGGGATGCGGCCCGCTCACTGCGGGTGGCAAAGCCGTCAAAGATTTTCCAGTTCAGGTAGAGGCCCGCGGTCCAGTTGTCCCGATTGGCGTTGTACTTCATTGCCGGATCATCCACATAGTAGCGGGTCATGAAATCAAGGGTCGGCAGGTAGCCGGCTTTTGCCGCGTCCAGCGCCATTTTCGATTGACGCAGTTTTTCCCTCGCGCCGGCCAGTTCCGGCCGATGCAGCAGGGCATAGCCCACGGCAGACAGCGGATCCCCGGGAATGTCGATGGCATAGGACCGGGTCTCGGCAATGCTGAAGGGCACATCCGGTTCGACACCCAGGATTTCCGCCAGGGCGGCCTGGGCCAGACGGTGGCGGTTGCGGCTTTGCAGAAGCCGCTCCTTGGATTCGGCCATGCGCACCTGAAGGGAGAGCAGGTCGGTTTTCAGGGCGCCGCCCGAGCGGAAGCGGACATCCATGATTTCCAACTGGGAGCGGGTGGTCTGCAGCGACTCCTTGGCCACCATGGTGAATTGGTCGGCGGCCAGCACGTCGTAGTAGGTGGCGATGGCGGTGGCCATGATCCGGTTTTTGATGCCGTCGCGATCCAGTTCGGAGATGGTCACGCCGGTCTCGGCGATTTTACGGTTGAGAAAATCTTTGCCCCCATTGAACAGGTTGATGCCCGCGCTGGCACCGCTTTCATAATTCTCAAACCATCCCGGATCGTTGAAATCGACAGTGGCTTGCGGCAGTTTGCGCTGGTCGATCGCTTTGAAGAGATAAGCCGACGGGGCGTCACCCTGGATGTATTCGGTGTAAAAATTGACTTGCGGATAGAATGGGGCGGCGGATTTG
The DNA here is from genome assembly GCF_009689005.1 of Desulfosarcina ovata subsp. ovata. NCBI lineage: Bacteria > Pseudomonadati > Thermodesulfobacteriota > Desulfobacteria > Desulfobacterales > Desulfosarcinaceae > Desulfosarcina > Desulfosarcina ovata. The sequence continues at coordinate 4,938,404 of NZ_AP021879.1, forward strand.
GCGAGCATGGCCCGGGCCCGTTCGATGCGCGCCAGGGCCATGAGCAGATCCGGGTTGTTGGCCTGGGCGATTTCGAGGACATCCTTCAGACCCAACTGGCTGTTGATGGCGCAACGGGGGGCGGACGGATTATCCGTGGCCGGCCGGGCCAGGTTGCAGGCAAAATCGGCGTACTCACTTTTAATCGTCTCGTAGCGATAACGATCCTGAGGTGCACATCCGCCAAACACGGTGCTCAACAGAAAGAGACCGCTAACCAGGAACAGCAGTGAAACTCTCGGCATATCTCCTCCTCATTCGTGTTGATCTATAGCATTCAAGATAATGTTTTTGGGCGGCGTTATCGGTCGTCGCGGTAATTATTATACAGCTTCCTCCCTCTGGCCTTGCCAAAAACATTATCTTAGGCGATTTCTGTCAAAGAATATACCTGCCTGCTTGTCTTTTCATCCGTCTTCTGCGTTGGGCTTTTCCACACATAGCCCCACTATGCGTAAAAAAGCCCGCCTTGAATACGAATGAAAATCCTACGCATCCTGGTATATTCTTTTCCGCCAATCGCCTTAATCACTATGTTTCTCATTTAAAATGCTATCGCCTGTTCCGGAAAGCGGCGGAGGCATCGAAATGGTGAATGGTCTCTTCCATATCAATCATGCTGTCCGCAGCCGGCAAGGGCTGCCCGGGCCAGTTCGGCCACTGTGGTCTTGGTGATGCGCATTTGCCGGTAAAGCCGCAACGGTGCATCATCCGAACCGTGGGCCGCTATGCGGGTGCATATGTCCGGGTTAAGGATGGGTGCGGCGGCCCAGATGGCCGTTCCCCGCAGGGTGGGATCGGCAGCGTCAAAAAATGCGCAAAGATGGTCGGCCGCCGGTTGGACCAGCACCGGTCGGGCATGGGCCAGGCGGCCCACCCCCCACAGCGACCCGCGCTGAAGCTGTTCGTACTCGAGAAAATTGCCGGCCGGATCAATGTACGAGATCAGGATGCGGCCGTATTCGCCGGCCAGTCCGGCATGGCCGGCGGTGATTTCGCCCATGGCTTCGGGCGAACCCCAGCCGATGCCGCCGGACTCGTCGTTGAGATTCCACATGAGCCGACGCATCACCACGCGGGCCGATTCCATCGCCGTTTCGGCCAGTTGGCAGACCACTGTTCCCATGGCGGTGATGGCCCGCCAGCGGATCGTTTCGTCTCCCGAGTAAAAGAACCCGAAGAGGGGATTGATGGCCTGGCGACCGGGTAGCTGCCCGATGGTTTCCAAGGCGGCGGTAAAATCATCCTGACCGAGCAGATCCCCGATACGGCGCTTAAGCTGACGGTAAGCCATGCGGATGTACCATTTCTATGGGTCAGAAGGAGATCACCTCAAAGCCCGCCTCCATGTAAGCGGACATGGAGGGGTGGCCGGACATGTCGTCCAGAAGGGGCAGCCCCTGTTTGACGGCTTCTTCCGCGGTGCCCATTTTGTGGGCGCATCCCTTGCAGACGCCATCCACGATGCCTTGGCTTTTGGCCTTTTCCCATAATTTGTGCAGGGGGTTTCCCTGGTCGGCCAGCTTGGGCAGAAGGGCCGTTGCCGCCCCTTCCACAATGATGCGGCCGGCCATTCCTTTGGCCTGCAGGTCAAGGCCGTTAAGCAGGACGTGAATAAAACAGACCGGATCGCCGTTGAAAACGAAAAGTGCGACTTTTTTCATACTTCCTCTTTTCCCTCTATTCACTGTTCTTCCCAGCAGATGCAGTCTTCCGGGCAGTATTTAATGGCTTCATCCACGGCCGCTTCCGGGTATTCGATCATTTCGACGACCTCGATGTACCCGGCGTCGTTTTGGCGGAACACCTCCAGACAGACGGCCACGCAGCCCATGCACAAGGTGCAGCGGCCGATATCAACCACAGGTATTTTCATAGATCCCTTATCGGGCGTTAATGGCCTCGCCGATTTTTTTGCCATAGTCGATGCAGGCCTCGATACCGGCTTTGTCGGGGACATACTGCAGCCGGGGACCGGCGTCGATCATCGTAAACTTCATGGCTTCCAGTTCCGCCGCCACCATTTTCACCGCTTCGCCGCTCCAGCCGTAGGAGCCAAAGGCACCGCCGATCCGGCCCAACGGCTTGAGGCCCTTCATGTAGGTGAGCGTGTCGGCCACGGTGGGAAACATCTGATTGTTCAGTGTGGGCGACCCCACAATCACGGCGGCGGCGTCGAGCACGTCGGTCATGATTTCGCTGCGATGAGAACTGCGGATATGGATCAATTTAACCATTGCGCCGGTAGACGAGATGCCCTCGGCAATGGCGTTGGCCATGGTTTCGGTACTCTTCCACATGGTGTCGTAAACCACCACGGCCTTATTCTCGGTTTCCTGCCGGCTCCATTTGAAGTAGGCGTCGATGATTTTACCGGGGTCCTTACGCCAGAGCACACCGTGATCGGGGCAGATCATGTCGATCTGGATTCCCGAGGCGACCACCTTTTCCAGCAGTTTGAGAATGCGCGGGGCATAGAGCATCAGGATGTTGGCGTAGTACTTTTTGGCCTGCAGCATCATCTCGCTGTCGGCCTGGTCGTCGAATTTTTCGAATCCGGCATAGTGCTGGCCGAAACCATCACTGGAGAAGAGAATGTGATCTTCCTTCAGGTAGCTGAACATGCTGTCCGGCCAGTGGATCATGCGCGTCTCGATAAAGGAGAGGGTACGCTTGCCCAGGCTGAGTTCTTCTCCGTCCTTGACCGGGTGGTAGTTCCATTTGTCGGGAAAATGTCCGGCCAGGTTCTTGGCGCCCAGTTTCGAACAGTAAAGCGGTTTGTCCGCACCCACCAGCGCCATGATTTTCGGAAGGGCGCCCGTGTGGTCCATTTCGGTATGGTTGCTGACCACCACGTCAATCTTTTTCGGGTCGATGATCTGGGAGATGTTGCCGATCAGTTGATCGGCAAAGGGCGCCTTGACCGTGTCGATCAGGGCTACCTTCTCGTCGATGATCAGGAACGCGTTGTAACTGCTGCCCCGGTAGGTGGAGTAACCGTGAAAATCTCTGATGTTCCAGTCGATGACGCCGACATCATAGATGCCATCTGCAATTTGGGTCGGTTTCATGGATTTTTTCCTAATGGTGATAATTGGCTGCATGGTTTGCCATGCAGCCGTGGATCCGGAGAGTTGGCCGGGATCCGGGTTAACATGGATGGAGAATCGAAATGCCCTTTTTCCCGCAGGAAGAAAAAGGGCATCCGAAAGCTTTCAGTGGCGAATCATTAGCGTCCTGAGAATCGCGGAATTATTCCTCTTTCTCAAAATCCTCTTTGGATGCCCCGCATACCGGGCACTCCCATTCGTCGGGAACATCTTCCCATTTGGTGCCGGCGGCGACGCCATTGTCCGGATCCCCCGCTTCAGGGTCGTAAACATAGCCACAAATCGTACAAACATATCTGTCCATCAGTTGCCTCCTTTATGTTGAAAAGATCATGTAACAGGGATGGTGCTTCAAAAGGGAATCAAATCACATTGCCTTCGGATTCAATCGGTTGGTCATGTACCATGGAGCACCTGGGCTGTCTAATTCAAAGCGAATGCCGGTGGTGCTTGGATGCGCCGCTATCCAAGCGGCCGGAACAGTTTTTTTCCGGCGCCGCAGATAGGGCATTTCCAATCATCGGGAAGATCCTCAAAGGATGTTCCCTTGGCGATCTTGCCTTTGCGGTCGCCTTTGTCGGGGTTGTAAATATAGCCGCAGTTGACGGTCTGGCACTGGTACATTTCATGGGGTTCGGCCATGTGAGTTGCTCCTTGACGGGGAAAGTGAATGACAGTGTTGTTTATCGTTTCGGGTTCATGGCGACGGACGCTCAATCCATTGAATCAGCCGATCGACATGGTTTCCTAAATCCAGGCGCAGCCCTTCCATCTGTGCCTCTTCCATGCCCGGTGGGTTGGGGATGGGCCAGTTGACCGTCTCCACGCCGGCCATGGGGGGCTCGGTATCCGTGGTGCCGATGGTCACCACCAGATCGGGGGAAATCCCATAAAACGCCTTATCCATGGCCAACGGGGTGCGGTAGCCCAGGTCCAGGCCGATTTTCTGCATGGCCTGAACCATGGGGACGGACAGCGTTGCGGCCGGTTGACGGCCACCGAATGCCGTACGAATCCGATCCCCATAGCGCTGCTGGGCCATGGCCGCCGCCAGGGGGGCGCGACAGCCGCCCTGGCGGGAAACGAAAAGAATCTTCTTGCGCGCCACCATGGGACGGACGCTTTTTTCGATGATGGCCTCGATGTCTTCGGCCAGCCGGCTCTGGCTTCGGATGGCGCCTTTGCTTTCGACCCCCCGATAGGTCAGCGCATGGCTGAAACGGGCATCGATGGCATCGAAAAAGTATTTGGCGGTGAGCTGGATGCCGTCGAAGAGCTGGCGTCCCCTGGATGCGGCCACACTGAGCAGCACCCCCTCACGGGTGGCGACCAAGGGATCCTTGAGCTTGTAGACGTATTTCCGGGACCAGAAGGTCTGGCAGCGATCAATCAGCACCTTGAGCTGGGCACTGACACCGTAAAAGTAGACCGGTGAGGCGGCCACCACCATGTCGGCCTGGCGCAGCAGCCCGAACAGTTCGGTTGACATGGGGTCATCCTTGATTACACAGGTTCCGTGGGTTTCACAGTATCCGCAGCCTTTGCAGGGGGTGACCCCGGCCCGTGCCGCCTGGACGGTGTGAACCGCCGCCCCTGCCGCAGCCGCCTTTTCCAGAAAGGCGGCCAGCAGGGTGTCTGTGTTGCCGTTTTTGCGGGGGCTGCCTTGAAGTCCCAGAATAAACATGACCGATGGCTTCCTCGTTGATCCTACCTGACGTGACAGGTGTTGCAGGTTAGCGGACCAAAGGGTTTGCCGGCCCGCTTTTCCGCTTTGTGACACTTGATGCACTGGGCGTTCATGACCTGTTTCGACGTCAGCGCACCGCTGGCTTTCATCGTCTCTATGGCACCCGTTTCCTGGGGAAAGACACTGTGGCAGACCAATACCGTTCGGCATACATATTGCCGTAACATCTTGTTATTAAAATAAAAAATAGCGCTGGACAAAAAGATCGCTTTGTGTTTTAATCATGGTGGGTACAATTAATTAACCAGGAGGTCTCCATGAGCGAACACATCGACAAAAATGTTTTTCAAACAATTCTATCACCGGTGCTACCATTGATTGAGGTTACTCAAAATAGTCTCCATAATGATTTGGACACTTACAAGCTTTCATTATCATCGTTCACCACAAATTTGCTTTTTGGAATAATAACCAGAATTAAAAGCGTTGGACAAATCGTCACTGAGATCAAAACATCACCAACTGCTAAGGCATTAGGATTGGTCGTCGCATCGAAGTCTATGTATAATGAAGCGTTTAATCGTTATCCCCCAGAAATATTTAAAGATATATTCCATCAGTTGGTAAAAGAATTGGATTTGCATAAAATTCCGGAAATCAGTCATCTTGGAAAAATGCTAATTGTAGATGGTTCGCTTTTTCCGGCCATTTCCAATATGGCATGGGCTTGTTACAAGAAAACCGCTAATGCGATCAAAATGCATTTATCTTTTGAACTCAACCGAATGATTCCAACCGAATTTATCAGTACGGAAGGTAACTTTTCCGAAAAAGAATTTGTTAAGCAAATTCTTCGCGAAGGCATTACATATGTCTGTGATCGAGGCTATATCGCTTTCAATCTGTTCAAGCAGATATCCGACAGCAATGCATTTTTTATTATTCGCGGAAAGTCGAATATGACGTACACTGTAAAAGAGTGTCTCACTGCCACCGTACCGGATACATTCTTGAAATTTTTCAGTGACATCACAGATTCAAATATAATATTCAATAGCGATGAAAACAAAGCAAGTTATCGTATTGTTAGCTTTACGGCTATGGGCGAAAACTACATTTTGATCACAAACAGAAATGATTTGACAACTTACGAAATTATAATGCTTTACGCTTACAGGTGGCAAGTGGAACTTTTTTTTCGCTTCATAAAAAGAACCTTCAAGGGAATTCACTTAATGAGCCAATCTCCTCATGGCGTACAGATACAATTCTACTTGTATATGATTGCTTATCTATTGTTATTATCATTCAAACAAGATACGGAAATAATAAGCAGAGAAAATGAAAAAGATGAGCATGAATCTGAAGAAAATAATAAGAACGAAACCTTGCTAACTTCATCTTCATGCTCCAATTCAAATGCAAAAAGACCATATGTTTGCGGGTTAGTAACTCTTCTTGGAGAAAAATTAAAACAGTTTTATAAAATTGGTCTTCACTGGTTATTAGCAGTAAAAAATAATTTGTTAGAAATATTTGATGTGAATATCGCCAAAGTTATTGCTCAATACTCTTATCAATGACTGTGCCGAACAGTATTGGTGGCAGACATCGCAGTCACCGATACGGTCCTGATGCCGGGCATGCGGGAACGGGACCTTACCCCGGCTGCCACCGAAAATATCGATTTCGGCCGGTCCCCGGTTGGCGGCGGTGCCGGTTGCCGTGAAAGCGCCCACAACGGCCATGAGCAGGGCTATCCCCAAAAGAATGCGCTTCATACAGGAATTCCTTTTCAATCAATAGGTTTCCTCATGGGCCAGATCGTCATCGGTGACCTTGCCGCTGAACAATTTGTAGGCCCAGATTTGGTAGGCCAGCACCACCGGAATGAACAGTACGACCACGATCAGCATGATCTGCAGGGTCAGGGGGCTGGATGAGGCATTAAAGGCTGTCAGGCTGAAGGCGGTATCGATGCTCGAGGGAAACAGGCTGGGAAACAGCCCGATGACGCCGAAGAAGGTGCAGGCGACAATGGTGGCCGCAGAAGAGAACCAGGCCTTGAAGAATGCCTGCTGCATCAGGAAATAACGGATGCCCACCAGGCCGGCCACGGCGACCAGCGGAACCAGGAACAGCACCGGGGTAGCCAGATAATTGTCATACAGCGACGTGAAGATAAAGGTGGCCACCAGAAAGACCACGGCCACACCGGTTAGCACCGGCCACAGTTTGCCGGCCAGGCGCGCCGCACGCTCAGCCAGGTCGCCGTCGGTGCGGATGGCCAGCCACAGGGCGCCGTGCATCACGAAGAGGCAGACAAAGAGTACGCCGGCCAGGAGACCGTAAGGGTTGAGCAGGGTCAAAAGGGTGCCCTGGTAAACCCCATCGCCGTCAAAGGGGATACCCTGGAAAATATTGCCGAAGGCCACGCCGAACAAAAGCGCCGGCAAAAAACTGCCTAAAAAGATACAGGTGTCCCATACCTTTTTCCAGGCGGCGCTCTCCACCTTGTTGCGGAATTCAAAGGAGACCCCGCGCAGGATCAGGGCAAAAAGAATCAGCATCAGGGCTGAGTAGAGGGAGGAGAACATCACCGCGTAAACCAGCGGAAAGGCGGCAAAGGTCACGCCGCCGGCAGTGATCAGCCAGACCTCGTTGCCGTCCCACATCGGCCCCATGGCATGGATCATCATGTGTTTGTCCCGTTCTGATTTGCCCAGCAGCGGGTAGAGGGAGCCGATCCCCATATCGAAGCCATCGGTCATGAAAAAGACCGCCCAGAGAAGCCCCCATAGAAAAAACCATACGGATTGTAAAAGCATTTAAACCCCCGTGTTCTTATCGATTGTTGTTATCCGTTCGATGGAATCAGCTGTTTTCGGATGCCGTTTGCGGGCCCTTGCCGGCAAAGTTGGCAATCAGGTAGAACCCGGCGATGCCGAGCAGGCCGTAGACCAGAATGAATCCCACCAGGGTGGTCATGACCTGTGCTTCAGCGATGGGCGATGCCGCCGCAGCGGTTTTCAGCAGGCCGTAGACGATCCAGGGCTGACGGCCGACCTCGGCCAGCACCCAGCCCATCTCCATGGCCAGGTAGGGCAGGGGAATGGCAAGCAGCATCGTCCAAAGGTACCAGCGGGATTCGAGCAGCCGTTTCCTCAAAAACATGCCCACGATGGTGAGCAGGGGGAACAGGGTACCCAGCGCCACCATGGTCCGGAAAGAGACAAACGTCGGCAGCACCGGCGGCCGTTCGTCTTTGGGGATATCCCTGAGGCCGGTGACCGTTGCGTTGAAATCGTGATGCCCCAGGAAACTGAGCACGCCGGGCAGGCTGCCGATTTCTATTTTATTGCCTTCATTGGCTTCGTCGGGGATGGCAAACAGGACGATGGGGGCCTGGGCCTGGGTTTCCCAGTGCGATTCCATGGCGGCCAGCTTGGCCGGCTGGGTCCGGGTCACGTGAACGGCGTGCAGGTCGCCGGTGATCACGACCACCAGGGAGGTGACCAGACCGACCACCAGGCCGATGTTGAAGGAACGGGTAAAAAAATCGATGTGCTCTTTTTTGAGCAGGTGCCAGGCACTGATGCCCATGATGAAGAAAGCGCTGAGCAAAAATGCCGAAGGAATGGTATGGACGATTTCCAGCAGGCCGAACGGGTTGGTCACCACAGCCAGGAAATCGGTCAGTTCGGCGCGGCCGTTGCGAATCGTGAAACCCACCGGCTGTTGCATCCAGCCGTTGGCCAGCAGGATCCAGACGGCCGAAATGTTGCCGGCCCCGGCCACCAGCCACATCACCGTGGCATGGGCCTTTTTGGATAGCTTCTTCCAGCCGAAGATCCATATGCCGATAAAGGTCGATTCGAGAAAAAAGGCCAGGGACGCTTCGATGGCCAGCAACGACCCGAATATATCTCCCATATAGGCGGAGTAGCGGGACCAGTTGGTGCCGAACTGGAACTCCAGGGTGATGCCCGTGACCACGCCCAGGGCAAAATTGATCAGGAACAGCTTGCCCCAGAATTTGGTCATGTTCAGATAGGTCTCATCCCCGGTTTTTACATATCGGGTCTCCATGTATGCCACCAGCGCAGACAGCCCCAGGGTCAGAGGCACAAAGAGAAAATGGAACATGGTCGCGGCGGCGAACTGGAGCCGGGATAACATGACAACGTCCATACAAATTCCTCCTTCGAGCAGAAGCGGCAGCCATTGCCCGGGAAGCAAGGCTGCCGGAAAATGAGTTCACGAATACCGTATCTTAAAACGATGTCTTCGGGCGGCTTCAGGCGCTGCCGTCAAGAGTGCATTGGGTGAAGTCGATGGGTTTGCCGCATTTGCTGCAGGTATGTTTTTTATCGAATTCATCGGAAAAGATCTCTTTGCTCTCACCACATTCGGGGCACTTACAGATAAACGATTTCAGGTTCTTAAAATTTTCATAGCCGGGGCAATGTTGGGGAGTGGTCATGGTTTCCTCCTTCTTGATTCGTTTATATGGAACGGGGTCGTTGTAACGGTGATTATTGGTTGTCAGGTGAACTTTTTGGCGATTTCACGGCCGTAATCCTGGGCCATGGTGGTCCCGCCGCCCAGATTGGCCGACTTGAGCCGCAACGGGTTGCCGGCCATATCCATTTTGTAGATGTTTTTCATGGTTTCAAAAATACGATCGGGGGCTTCGCCGCTCCAGCCAAAGGCACCGAAGGCTCCGCCGACCTTGCCTTCCAGCTGCGCTTTTTCGGCCATGAACAAAAGGGTCTTCATCCCCTGGACCATTTCGCCGTGATAGGTGGGTGAACCCAGGATAACGGCGTCATATCCATTCAGGTCATCTTCTTTTTTGATGTCGGTAACCTTTACCACTTTCGCTTCGTGGCCGGAAATTCGAATTCCCTCGGCGATGAGGTTGGCGATTTTCTCGGTCGCACCGGTGCGGGTGGCGTAAACAATCAGCGCTTTGGCCATTGATCGCTCCTTTGCTGCATTTTTTGTTAATCCATCTGAAATTTCTTTTTTCCGGGGCGCTCGCTATTTAATCCGGGGATCCTTGCCCTCGGATGCGCAGTCGGGGGTGTAACAGGTATTGTCGAGAAATTCACATTTTTCCTTGCAGGATGGACATCTTTCCGGTGGTGCGTCCGCCTGCAGTTCATATCCACAGTTCCCGCATTTCCAGTTGCCCATGAGAACCTCCTTTGCGTGAATTGATCACATGGCCTTTGTCTGCCCGTGGCGGACAGCGGTTCATCAATGATCACCGGACCGTCATCGGAACGGTGGAGAAGAGGGGACTGGATGGCGGCAACCAACGCTCGCCGCCATCCAGGGAAAATCCAAACGGAATCAGGCTTTCCACAGCCCGTGAATATTACAGTACTCTCTGGCAGAAACCGATGCCGCATCGATCTTGAATTCGGCTTCGGGGGCTTGCCCCGGCTGGAGAAACTGGAAGCAGGACTTACCATCGGCAATCAGTTCGATCCACTGAATGAAGTGCTTTTCCTCCATGGGGTGAGGAACATCACCGACTTTGACCTTATATCCGCCGTCAATCTTTTCGATGACCGGCACGTGTTTTTCTTTTGCCGCATCAACGGTATTTTCGGTCAGCTTCTCCATGGGCTGTCCACAACAGACCAGTTCACCGGCACCGCCAGCGAGGACTTCAACGATATTGCCACACAGATTGCATTTATAGACCTCATACCTTTCAGCCATTTTTTATCTCCTTTTTAAGTGTTTGGGGGAAGGTTTAATTCGTCTGATTTACCAGTTTTCGCCCAGGAGTTCGAAGTGGGCCTGGGGATGGGCACAGGCCGGACACATTTCCGGCGCTTCGGTGCCTTCATGCAGATAGCCGCAGTTCCGGCAACGCCAGGTAACGGCGGCTTCGCGTTTGAATACCCGTCCGGACTCGATATTCGCCTTCAGTTCCAGATAGCGCTTCTCATGCTGTTTTTCGGCCACGGCAATGGCTTCCAAAATGAAGGCGATGTGGTCGAATCCTTCCTCGCGGGCAACCTTGGCGAAATCGGGATACATGGTGGTCCATTCATAATTCTCACCACCGGCCGCCTCGGCAAGGTTTTCGGTGGTGGTACCGATCACGCCGGCCGGAAATGCACCGGTGATTTCCACCTCACCGCCTTCAAGCAGCTTGAACAGCCGTTTGGCATGTTCTTTCTCCTGGTTGGCCGTTTCTTCGAAAATGTCCGCGATCTGGACAAAGCCCTCTTTTTTGGCTTGTTTGGAAAAGTAGGTGTAACGGTTACGGGCCTGGGATTCTCCGGAAAATGCCGTCAAAATGTTCTTTTCCGTCTGGGTTCCTTTAATGCTAGACACGTTTTGTCCTCCTTGCTCGGTATAGTTTTATGGGTTTTTTGTTTGCCTGTTGATGCGGATTAACACGTTTTTTTATCCCACCAGCCTTTGGCGATGTGCTTGACTTTCTCGTCCTCGGCCATTCGTTTGATCTTGTAGCCCGAATCGCGAAGCATGCCGTACAGAATGCCACAACCGGTGTCTTCCCGATCACCGTCTCCTTTGTCTGCCAGCTTGATCATGCGTTCGGCCAGCAGAATGGTCTCTTTGAGATTGTGGTCGCACCGTTTCACGAATTGAAACTCTCCGAAGGGGTTGGCTCCCGCCGGTGCAAGGGCAGCATCAGCGGTTATGTCAATACATCAATCAATATGTGTGCCAAGACTTCAGACGCCGTCGAAATACTATTTAACTATTTAAAAAAATATATGTTTTGGAACTGCTGCGGTTGCTCCAACCCGAATGGGTGTGGTGACCGCATACCGGACATGAGAAAATAATATTGGGCTGAATCCGATAAAATCAACAATAAAACGAAGGGTTAATTGTATTCTCAGGTTTATTGTGAGACATGTCTGTATTGAAATACATTGGACACCGGGAGATCAATTTATGCGGCGGTTGCCTTGCACGCCATTGGGGCCATGTACCGTATCAGGTGTGGAAATGATACACCGGTGTATCATATACTAAGGATGAAACACGTTGGGGTGAAAAACGGCAGGACACACCAACCGAATACGACTGGCGTGCGCCTGCCGGCACTATTGGATGAAGACTATTTGCTGGCGACGAGGCGGTGGCTGAGAAGCTTGATGTGGGACATTTCCTCTTTGATGATATCGTCCAGACGGGACTGGCCCAGGCTTTCGGGAACCAGCTCTTTCATCCCCAGGTAAAAGACGATTGAATCTTTTTCAGCCAGAATGGCGGCCTTTAAAATCGCCTCCATGGAGCTGGTGTCAATTTCTTTCTTAAAAAAGATACGTGTGTCGGCCAGCGCCTTAAGGTAGGCGGCGGCTTCATTTTGCGGGTCGAATACGGTTTCGGCTTTTTCGGTTGTACCCAGTTTTTTACGCATGGCGGCAAAGGTCTTTTCGTGGTCATCTTCCATGGCGGCCAGATCCGACAGGAACTTTTTAGCATCCGGATCGGTTGTTCCGGCAGCCGCGTCACGGTAAAAGTCCGCGCCGTTTTTTTCGATCTGCTCAGCCATCTCAAAGACGTCATCCGCATTAAAATCATAACTCATGATGGGGTTTGCCTTTCTTTTCGGATCGGGTGAGTCATCAACCTGGATGTTTTTCATAAGAAGCGTTTCTGATACATGCCCGCTTATGCAAAGTGCTGTCAACCGTAAAATGAAATCTGCCTTGAAAAATCAGGCTTTTTCCTCATTCATGCGACACTCCGCATCCCACTCGGGACAGGCGCTTTCCCGGTCGGCCTGAAACTTGAGCATGCATTCACCACATTCCAGTTCGATATTCGGGGTATCGCCATACCGTTTCATTAGTTCCTCTTTGGAAAGTACCTGGGCAAAGCTGCACCCGCACTGGGGGCAGGCGGATTGGATTTGATAGCGTTTTTTACTCATGATTTGTCCTCCGATTGGGGGTTGAGGTTTTTCGGATTGAACACATTTTATTCAAGCAATATCAATGCCAGTGATGATAGAACGGTTTCCGAATTGGCACGCTTGTTGAATGAATTAGAGTGACAACCTGAACAAATCCTTTTTTCTGATCGGTGCGATGGCCATTGACAATCCCGACTGATCCGAAAATGAAACCATCCTATCAAATATCAACAGGAGGAACCTATGGCCAAGACTGCTTTTAAAGGAACCCCCGTGACGCTTGCCGGTGACCTGCCCCAGGTGGGCAGCCTTGCACCGGATTTTACCCTGACGAAGAGTGACCTGTCCAATGTCTCACTGAGCGATTACGCCGGCAAAACCGTTGTCCTGAATATCTTTCCCAGCATCGATACCCCGGTGTGTGCCATGTCGGTGAGAAAATTCAACGCCGAAATCGGCAATTATGACAACGCGGTGGTACTGTGTGTGTCAGCGGATCTGCCTTTTGCCCATGCGCGGTTTTGCGGGGCCGAAGGATTGGATCATGTGGTTTCGGCATCTACCTTCCGCAACCCCGGTTTCGGTGATGTCTATGGGACCCGGATCGGTGACGGCCCCATGGCCGGTCTCATGGCCCGTGCCGTGGTGGTTATCGACGGTGCCGGCAAGGTGTCGTACACCCAACTGGTGGAGGAGATCTCCCAGGAACCCGATTACGACAAGGCCCTGGCCGCCCTTGCCGACAAAGATCCGCTGCAGGCCTGCACCGCGTCTCCCACGGCCGAGCATTCCCGTGGGTTGGCTGACGACGGTCCCTGCGACGATGGCCGGGCCGGAGGTTGATCCATCCTGGATGGCCGGCGGTGGGATGGGTGTTAATATTCCCATCGAGTTCAGCGCGCCGGTGGCTGGAGTGGACTTACGCCAGACGCCCCGTTTCCGGCACTGGCCAGCGGTGCGCCGGGCAACCACGGCGGACGAGCGGGCGGTGTACCCCGGTGAAGGTACGCGGTTTGTTGAGGAGGATATCTGAGGCTTGATGCGCAAGGAGGTTTGAATGACAGATGAGACCGTATTGATCCGCTGCCGCAACTGCGGCGCGAGAAATCGGATTCCTGTGGCCCGATTACAGGAAAATCCCCGTTGCGGGCGCTGCAAAACGCCCTTTCCGGCCATTTCCGTCACCAGTCGGCCGGTGATGGTCACCGATGCCACGTTTGCCCGTGACGTACTGGAAAGTCCGCTGCCGGTGCTGATGGACTGCTGGGCGACCTGGTGTTCCTACTGCGGGGCCCTGAGCCCGATCCTCGACGATCTGGCCAGGACCTATGCCGGCCGCCTGAAGGTGGCCAAGCTCAATGTCGACCAGAACCCGGCAACCGCCAACCGTTATAGTGTCATGAGCCTGCCCACACTGCTCTTTTTCCGCGACGGAAAATTGGTGGAGACGGCTGCCGGTGCGTTGCCCAAAGCGGAAATCGAACGCTATCTGTATCCGCTTTTAAACCATTGATCCCCGTTTGCCGTTCAGGAGGCCCCCATGCATGTCTTTATTGCCGGTGCATCCGGGTTTGTCGGTACGGCCTTGAGCCGTTTTCTGCTGGATGCCGGAACCACCGTTACGGGGGTGGGACGATCCCGCACCCACCCCTTTGAATCGGTGCCGGCGTTTACCTGGCTTTCCGCCGACACCACCCAGGCCGGTCCATGGCAAACGGCCGTGGCCGAGGCCGACGCCGTGGTCAACCTGACCGGCTGTACGATTTTCAAGCGCTGGACGAGGGGCTACAAGGCCCGTATGGTCGACAGCCGGATCCGCACCACCGGCAACATCGTTGAGGCGATGAAAGGCGGGCATCAACGCTTGCTGAGCACATCGGCGGTGGGCTATTACGGCAGCCGGGGGGATGAAGACCTTACCGAGGACTCTGCGCCGGGAGATGATTTCCTGGCCCGCCTGGCCGTCGATTGGGAACAGACCGCCCGTCAGGCCGGGGAAAAGGGCGTTCGGGTAAGCATCATGCGTTTTGGCGTGGTGCTGGGGGCCGGCGGCGGAGCCCTGGCCCGGATGCTGCCGGCCTTTCGGCGGTTTGCCGGCGGCCCGCTGGGCAGCGGCCGGCAGTGGTTCGCCTGGATTCACCTGGCCGATGTGCTGGCCGGGATCCAGTATCTCCTGGACGGTGAGACCGCCGCCGGCATTTACAATTTTTGCGCACCGCAAACCGTCCGCCAGAAAGATTTTGCCAGCCGACTGGGCGACGCCTTGGGCCGTCCGGCCTGGTTGCCGGCCCCCTCACCGGCATTGAAGCTGGTGCTGGGCGAGGTGGCCCAGGTGCTGCTGGCCAGCCAGAAGGTGCATCCCCGGCAGCTTTTGGCGGAGCACTTTCCATTCCGCTTTGGCGACCTGGACCGTGCCCTGGCCGATCTGGTCCGGCGGCCATGAGCCGGTCCGCCCGCACGGCCAGCGCCTATCACCGGTTGACCGGCTACCGGCGTGGCCGACTGACGCCCCATGCCCTGGATTGGGCCCATCAGCCGCGTCCGAGAAAACCATACCCGCAATTGGCCCGGATCCCGTTTCCCACCGATCTGAGCATGCCGGAGATGGACTATGCCGATCTGGTATGCCAAGCCGGTCAATCGGTGCCGGCGCCTCAAACGGATCTGGATCTGAACACCCTGGCGGCCCTTTTTCACCTGACCCATGCCGTGACCGCCCGCAGCATGCACGGGGACCAGCCGTTTTACTATCGCAGCATCGCTTCGGCCGGCGCCCTCTATCCTTTTGAAATGTACCTGGCCGTTCACGACGTTCAAGGGGTTGCGGCTGGGGTTTACCACTACGATCTTTTCGATTTCGCCCTGACCCGCCTGCGCGAAGGGGCGGTGCCGTTGACGCCCTCCTCCGCCAGGCGCGTTGCGGCCACCATTTACATCAGCGGCATTTTTTTTCGCAGCGCCTGGAAGTACAGAGGCCGGGCCTATCGGTATGTGCTGCTGGATGCCGGGCACCTGCTGGAGAACCTGCGCCTGGCCCTGACGGCCCTGGGGCTGGGCTTTTGCGTTCATACGGATTTCGATGACGCCCGCGTCGCGGCCCTGTTGGGACTGGATGAGGGCCGGGAGGGCGGGCTGGTTTGCGTTCATCTTTTTTCCAGTGAGGGGGGAAAGGGCAGGCTTGCCCCGGTCGCCGACCCATCCCCGTTGCCCAACGATATCCGCGACGCATCGAGAGTCTCCGCCAGGGAGGTGACCTACACTGAAATTCAGGAGATCCATCGTGCCGGTTATGGACCCGCGCCGACAGCCACCGGAAGGGAGCGCCAGCCTGTCAGCCCCGGCTGGCATCCCCGGACATGGATCGATCTGCCACCATCGTCACCCGCCGGGCATACGGACTACGCACGGCTATTGTGGCAGCGCCGCTCGCGGCGGAATTTCGTTTCCCAATCCATATCCATGGACCACCTGGCCGCTTTTCTGGATCCGATGGCCACGTCTGTCGCGGGCACCTGCATGCCAACGGGGGAAATTGTTGCCATCGGTCTGCTGGCCGGTGCCGGCACGCCCGTCGCCCCCGGGGCCTATCTATTCGATCCGCACGGTCGCCGGCTGGGTCAGCTGGCCGGTGGCGCCATGCTGGAATCCATGGCGCGCGCCTGCCTGGATCAGATGTGGCTGAAAAATGCCGCTTTCCACCTGCTTTTCGTGTCCGATCCAAAGGCGCTGGATCAAGCTTGGGGGGCGCGGGGATACCGTTACGCCATGCTCGAAGCCGGCCGCCTGGGTCAGCAGGCCTACCTGGCGGCAACGGCACTGGGTTGGGGCGCCTGCGGCATCGGGGCGATTTACGATCGGGAAGCGGCCGATCTGCTGGGGCTGACCCGCGACGGGGCCCTGCTCTATCTGGTCGGAATCGGTCCGCTCAAAGGGCGTTGATCCGCCGAAAAATGGCCTGAAAAGGGTTGATCCCTATTTCCTGCCGGCGTATAAAACGGCTTTTTCCATACCAGCCAGGGGGTTCAACCATGTCGACCGATCTGAAGGTATTCAGTGGCAGCGCCAATCCGAAGCTGGCCGAATCGATCTGCCAATTCCTGGGGATCAGCCTCAGCCAGATGGAGGTGTCTCGTTTCTCCAACGACAATCTGTTTGTCCAGATCCAGGAGAATGTCCGTGAAAAGGATGTGTTCGTCGTCCAGCCGTTTACGGCCCCGGTGGGCGACACCATCATGGAACTGTTCATTATCCTGGATGCGTTGCGCAGTGCGTCGGCGCGGCGGATCACGGCGGTGATCCCTTACTTCTCCTACGCCCGTTCGGACAAGAAAGATGCTCCGCGGATCTCCATCGCCGGCCGGCTCATGGCCGACCTGATCAAAACCGCCGGGGCCAACCGTGTGCTGACCATGGACCTGCATTCGGATGCCGTACATGGGTTTTTCAGCGTGCCGGTGGACCATCTGACCGCCGTGCCCTATTTTGTCGAGCATTTTCGCCGCCAGCTGGATCTGGACAACGCCGTGGTCGTGGCCACCGATGCCGGCGGTGCCAAGCGGGCCGGCCGTTTCGCCAAACGCATTCATCTGCCCATGGCCATTATCGACAAGCGGCGCATTGCCGACACCAAGGTGGTCCAGGGACTGGTGGTGGGTGACGTGAAGGGGCGTGATGCCATCATTTTTGAAGACGAAATCTCAACCGGAGGGACACTGGCCGAATCGGTCAAGACCCTGACCAATGCCGGTGTCAACAGCATTCACGTGGGCGCCACCCACGGGGTGCTCTGCGGTCCGGCCGTGGAACGGCTGGTGAACAGCGATATGGCCTCCGTGGTTGTGACCAACACGGTCTACCTGCCGCCGGACAAGCAGCGGGAGAAGATTCACACCCTTTCCGTGGCGCCCCTTTTTGCCGAGGCCATCCGGCGGATCCACACCGGCGAAAGTGTCGGCGCCCTGTTCGACTGAGACGGCTTTCCTTTGGCCACCCGACAGAGGTGACGTTTTGCAGATTACCAGCGAAATTTGGCAGGTGGGGGGAGAGGGATTTACGGCCGCTGCCGATGCGGCTGCTTATCTGATCTGTTTCTTCAGCCGGCCTGAACCGATGCCATGAATGACCCTGGATGCGATTGTGGCCCAGTACTGCCAGCGGCGATCATCGATGCGTCCTCGGCGATTCTGCTGTTCAAGGCGGAGCTGATCGCCGATTGCTGTGCGATGCTGCAGCTTTTCATGACCCGTTCCGTTTTTAAAGAGGTCACCGTGCCCGACCGGCCGGGGGCCGATGGACTGCGCCGGCTGGTCGGCCGGCGATCGGGTTTCCGCCTGCTGGGCGACCCCATGGGGGCCCTTCCCGCCCGGGCATGCGCCGATCTCCAGCGACTGCATCAAGGGGAACGCGATACGCTGCACCATTATCTGAACGGCAGGGGCCGTTTCGTGATCATCGATGACGGAAAAGCGGTCAAGGTGTGCCGCCGGCAAGGCATTTTCCACATCAATGCCCTGCTTTGTCCCCGGCTGCTATTTTTCTGCGGGCGATTGCCGGAAGATCGGATGCACCGCCATTTTGCGCGCCTTGCCGCCCTCGGGCGTTACGCCAGGCCCGTGATGGCCTGGGCGGCGGCCTGTTCGCGATCGGATCTGGCATATTTCATGGATGGTCAATAGGGGGCGTCGGTGGCTAGGCCATCACATTGATATTCTGTCCCAGGCTGCTTTGCGTAAGCAGCTGAGCGACCTCCTGCTGGTTTTCGGCCAGTTCGCTCAGCATGGCCATCTGGGCTTGCATGACGGTTTGCATCTGTTGTGACGCACTGGCCATGGCCAGCGTATTCGAGGAAACGGTACTCACATCCATTGGTTACTCCTTGGTTGCGGTTTGTTTTGCTATCGGCCGCCGCCCGGGTCGGCTTGAGTGTTTTTTCGGGCGACCGGCGTCCATAATCAATCCAAATGCGGTAGTGATGGCCAATTGCTCCGGCCCGTGGTAAAATATAATATATTTGTCGAACCTATCATTCCAACCCCAAATGCGATGCGACCATGAATCAAATGAAAGCCATGATGCTGACCCGCGTCCACGATCTGGCGGACGGGGATGCCCCCCTGGTTCCCCGGACCGTTCCCGTCCCCGATCCCGGTGACGCCGAAATTCTCATTCAGATCACCGCCTGCGGGGTCTGCCATACCGAACTGGACGAAATCGAAGGCCGTACCCCGCCGCCCCGTTTTCCGGTGATTCCCGGCCATCAGGTGGTGGGGCGGGTGGCTGCTGCCGGTTCCGGCGCCGACCGGTTCGCCTTGGGGGCGCGGGTGGGGGTGGCCTGGATCCATCGGGCCTGCGGCCGTTGCGACCATTGCCGGGCCGGGCTGGAAAACCTCTGTGCCGAATTCGCCGCCACCGGTCGGGATGCCCATGGGGGGTATGCCGAATTCATGACCGTGCATCAGGACTTCGCCTTCCCGATTCCCCAGCGCTTTTCCGATGTCCAGGCGGCCCCATTGCTGTGTGCCGGTGCCATCGGCTACCGTTCGCTCTCCCTCTGCCAGCTCAAGGATGGCCAGCGTCTCGGCCTGACCGGATTCGGTGCCTCCGCCCACCTGGTGCTCAAGATGGTCCGCCACCAATTCCCGGATGTGGCGGTCTACGTATTTGCCAGGAGTCCCGGCGAGCAGGAGTTTGCCCGCAGCCTGGGAGCCGTTTGGGCCGGGGACACCAAGGCCACGGCACCACAACCGCTGGACCGGATTATCGATACCACGCCGGCCTGGACGCCGGTGGTGGAGGCGCTCAGGAACCTCAGGCCCGGCGGCCGGCTGGTGATCAACGCCATCCGCAAGGAGGTGGCTGACCGTGAGGCCTTGCTCAACATGGATTACGCCACGCATCTGTGGCACGAGAAGGAGATCAAGAGTGTCGCCAACGTGGCCCGGACGGATGTCTCCCGTTTTCTGGATCTGGCCGACCGGATCCCCATCATTCCCGAGGTGGAGACCTTCGACCTGTCCGAGGCCAACCGGGCTCTGCTGGAGTTGAAGAACCGCAAAATCCGCGGAGCCAAGGTTCTGGTGATGGGACCACGCTGACGATGCCGCGCCTTTTTTTTCCGTCACCCTAAAGCATTTTCTGTAACTGGCCGATATACTTTGTAACTGCCGGAACGAAAACGATTTATCCCCATGTCCATATGGAGAATCCGCCGTGGGATCATTTATCGCCAACGGTTTCAAATTGATCAGCAGGCTGGATCGCGATATCGGCGTTGTGATCGACAACTGCCTGGGGTTTCTCTATTCCATGAACCTGATGCACGAGATGCGCCGGGAGATCGGCCAGATCGAATCGGAACTGTACGACATGGTCTACCTGGGCCGTACGCCGGCCGGTTGCGAGTTCAAGGAAAACCTTTTCCGGTTGCGTATTCTCCCGCTGATGAAACGGTTGGCCCCGGCAGGATATTACTTCGGGATCGACCCGGAATCGCGGGTGTTGCTCGGATACTGGCCGCAGCCCTCCGGCGTCTCGGAGCTTGATACCGGCACATCCCTTGATGATGTCGCCGAACCAACGGCGTTGCCCATCGATCACAGCTTGCCGTAATCCCTTGACACACCGTTTTGCCCCATTGTACTCCTGTCCATGAATCAAATGGGGTCTGTTCCCGTTTGCCCGCGCAACCAACCGCTATCGTTTCGCTGAAACGAAGGGGGCCGCGTGTTCACCCACCGCGATCTGTTTTTTGTGATTGGCTGGTTTTGTCTGGGATGGGTCATGCTTCTGCCGGCCATCGCCGGTGCCGGGGTGCGCGAGCCGGCCTGGGCCGGCTCCTTTTACCCGAAAACCCGCCTGGAACTGAGCCGACAACTGGACCGCCTGCTGACCCGGGCCGGCTTGGCGGAGAAAAGCGGCCACCCGCGGCGCGGTCTGCGGGCGCTGATCATGCCCCACGCCGGGTATGCCTATTCCGGCCTTACGGCGGCCCATGCCGCTGCGGCCATCCAGCGGGATGCCTTTGATCGTGTGATTCTGATGGGGCCGGATCACCGTGTGGGATTCTCCAATGCGGCATTGACCGAAGCCTCCCACTGGCGCACGCCCCTTGGCGACGTGCCGGTGGGCAGCCATACGTTGCGCCAGCGTTGGCCGGCGCTGTTCACCACGATCCCGGCATCGGACCGGCGGGAACACAGCTTGGAGGTGATCCTGCCATTTCTGCAGGTCCGCCTGTCGACATTCGAACTGATTCCCGTGGTGATGGGGCCCTGTGATGCCAACCGGATGGCCCGCGCCATCGCGTCGCTGATCAACGGCCCGCGTACGTTGCTGGTGATCAGTGCCGATCTGTCCCATTACCTGCCCGATGACGCCGCCGTGAAGCGCGACCACGCGACGTTGGACCGGATCTTGGCGCTGGATCCGGACTGGCTGTCGGATCAGGAAAATCGAACCTGCGGCCGTTATCCAATCGGCGTGCTGCTGACCCTGGCCCGTGAGCGTCACTGGCGGCCGGAACTGCTGCACTACGCCAACAGTGGCGACACTGCCGGCACCAAAGATGCCGTTGTGGGCTACGCGGCGGTTGCTTTTTATGGAGAAGAGACCATGCAGACTCAGTCCGAATCCCGCCCCCTGCTGGATTCCCGGCAGGGCGTCGCCCTGGTAACCCTGGCCCGGCAGACCTTGCTGCGCCATTTCAACGATCCCATCGATGCGACCGACGAACAGATCCTGGCCTCGCTGCTTGACGATGCGGCCCTCAAGGCAAAAAGCGGCACCTTTGTGACCCTGAAAATCGATAACCAGTTGCGCGGCTGCATCGGCAGCCTCTCTGCTCGGGGATCGATTGTCGACGGGGTCCGTGACAACGCCCTGAATGCGGCCTTTCACGATCCCCGCTTTCCGCCCTTGAGCAGAAAGGAGCTGGATCAGGTGCACATCGAGGTGAGCGTGCTTACCGATCCGGTGCCGCTGGATTACAGCGATGGAGATGATCTTCTGGTCAAGCTGCGGCCGGGGATCGACGGGGTGATCATTCGCCGAGGGTACGCCAGTGCCACCTTTTTGCCCCAGGTGTGGGAGCAGTTGCCGCGCCCGGACCAGTTTCTTTCCAACCTCTGCATGAAAGCCGGACTGCCGGCCGGCCAGTGGCGCCAGGGGGATCTGGAGGTTCAGACCTATCAGGTTCAATACTTCGAAGAGACACGCTGACGGCGGTGTCCGTGGCGTGGTGGTGACCACGGGCATTGCGTCGGTGCCCGCCCAGCTGGTTTTTGTCCGGGAATACCTGGCCCAGTTTCAGGGCAATGAGATCGTCATTGCTCTGATCTTCTTCTGCTGGCTGATGTTCGGCGGTGTGGGGACGGCCCTGGCCCGGGGATGGGGCAACCCAACCCCTTCGGCCTCCCCAACCACCCTGGCCATGCTCTCATCCCTTTTGGCCGTGTTGGCGGTGGGGCAGGTCGTGGCCATCCGATGGTTGCGCGACCTGATTTTTCTGCATGGGGTGTCGGTGGGGTTCTACTCCACCCTGGGTTTCGTTGGGCTGACCCTCTGGCCCTATGCGGTTCTGGTGGGGTTTGTCCTGCCATACAGCCTGCGGGTTGCCCGACAGCAAACCGCCGACTATCCCGGCAACCGCATCTACATGGCCGATAATGCCGGAGATGTGGCCGGTGGGGCGATTTTTTCGATTGGCCTGGTTTTTTGGCTGACGCCACTGCAGGTGATTCTTGCCGTGCATCTGCCGCTTCTGGCCGCGCTTTTCCGGTTGCAGGGAAGCATGCGCCGCCGAACCATCGCCGGCATCCTCGTGGCCATGCTGACCCTGGGGGCCGGGGTGGCCTGGGAACGGGAGACGCTGCCCGACCGGAACGGCCGGCGGGTGTTTTATGCCGAGAGCCGTTACGGTCGCATCGAAGTGGTCGATAACGAAGGTGAAATCACTCTCTTCAACGACGGCCAGCCGGGCATTTCGTCCCAGGATCCGGCCCTGGCGGAAGAACTGGTTCACTTCCCGCTGGCCCAGGTTGCCCACCCCCGACGGCTGCTGCTGGTCTCCACGGTGGGGGGCATGATGGCCGAGGTGATCAAATACCATCCCGAAATGATCGATTATGTGGAGCTGGATCCCCTTGCCGCCCGGCTGCAACACGAATATGGGCTGGTGGCATCCATTCCCGGTCTGAAGATCATTGCCGATGACGCCCGGGCCTACCTGATGAAGACATCGGTGGCCTACGATGCCATCCTGGTGAATTTGTCGGAGCCGGACACCTACCAGGTAAACCGTTTTTTCACCGCCGGTTTCTTTGCCCTGGCCAAGGCCCATCTCGTGCCGGGCGGCGTGTTGAGCTTTGCCGCCGAGGGGGTGGCCGATTACGTCTCCCCGACGCGGCAGCGCCAACTCTCCTGCCTGGCCAATACGGCCGCTCGATTTTTCAGCCAGGTCACACTCATGCCGGGGCAGCGTCTGATCTTCCTTTGCCGGGATGGCCCGGTTCGAACGGACATTCCGTTGCTTCTGAAAGCGAAATCCATCCCCACTGCGTATATCCAGCGCTACTTCAGCGGCGACCTGACCGATGCGCGGATTCGTCAGATCAATGCCCTGGTGAACACCGCCACACCGCTCAATCTGGATTTCAATCCCTATCTGATGCGGATGGCCTTTGTCGGCTGGCTGGTGCGCCACGGTGAATCACCGCTCTGGTTCGGGGTGGCCCTGGCCCTGGCGACACTGTTCTACCTGACCCGCATTTCTCGCCCCCAATGGGTGCTGCTCACCTCCGGCGGCATCAATATTGGTGCGGAAATGGTGGCCATCTTTACCTTTCAGGTCCTTTACGGTTATATTTATCTTGAGCTCGGAATGCTGGTGACCGTTTTCCTGGCCGGCCTGTTGCCGGGTGCCTGGACCGGGGGCCGGTTCGGCGGAGACCGGCGCCGCGCATTGATGATGGCGGATCTGCTTTTAGGCGTGCTGCTGGTGCTGTTTGCCCTGCTTCTCATTTTCGCCCGGCAGGCCCTGTCCGTCCCGCTCCTATATTTTTTCGGACTGCTGATCTCCTTTTTTTGTGGGTTCCAGTTTCCCCTGGCGCTACGGGTTGCCGGAGATGGTACCGTTGCTGCCGCGCGAAGCTTTTCCGCGGACCTGTTGGGCGCAGCCGGTGGCGTTTTACTGGTCAGCCTGATGCTGATTCCCTTTCTGGGACTCATTGGGGCGACCTTTTGCCTGGCTGGCATCAAAATGATCAGCCTGGTGGTGGCGGGAACGATCGATGAAACCGCTTAACCGACGACAGTTCATGCTGACCGCTGCGGCGGGATTGTGCAGCGCGGCGACCGGCCATGCCGGATGGCCCTTTTCCGGTGGCGGCAATTCCGTCGATGATATCCGGGGGCACATCTTCAAACAGGACGCACCGGCAGCGTTGTGGAAATGGTCGACCACCGCCCTCTATTTCAAGCGGTTGGATAAAGATGCCGTTATGTGCACCCTGTGCCCCAACCGTTGCCGGTTATCGCCGGGTGACCGTAGCGTCTGCCGCAGTCGGGTGAACCTGGGGGGCACCCTGTACAGCCTGGCTTACGGCAATGCCTGCTCGGCCAATCTCGATCCCATCGAAAAGAAGCCGCTGTATCATTTTCTGCCGGCTACGTGGGTGTTTTCCATCGCTGCTGCCGGGTGCAATTTCCGTTGCCTCAATTGCCAGAATTGGGAGATCTCCCAGTCCCGGCCGGAAGATGTGCGCCACATGGAGCTGTTTCCCGAGGCCGTTGTTGCGGCGGCCGAACAAAGCGCCAGCACCGCCATTGCCTATACCTACAGCGAACCGACCACCTTTTACGAGTACATGATCGACACGGCGCGCCTGGCTCGTGCCAAGGGGTTGAAAAACGTCTGGGTGTCAAACGGTTACATCAATCGGGAGCCGCTGCTGGCCCTTTGTAACGTCCTGGACGGAGCCAACGTGAACCTCAAGTCCATCAGCGATGCAATTTATCGGCGACTGAACGGTGGACGCTTGCAACCGGTGCTGGATACCTTCGTTACCTTACACCGGCAGGGGGTTCATTTTGAAATGACCCACCTGGTGGTTCCGGGATATGGGGACACCATTGAGATGATCCAGCGCATGTGCGCCTGGATTTTGGAGAATTTGGGGCCTGACCACCCCCTTCACCTGCTGCGATTTTTTCCCCGCTACCGGCTGGATCGGTTGTCACCCACCCCGGTGGCGACCCTGATCCATTTCCGTGAACAGGCCCTGGCCGAGGGGCTGCATTATGTCTATTTGGGAAACGTGCCGGGACATGCGGGCAACCATACCTACTGCCACCAGTGCAAACGGTTGCTTGTGGAGCGGCAGGGCTACCGTATCCCGACCCTGAACATCAAGGCCGGCCACTGCCGATTCTGCGGGACGCCGATTCCCGGCGTGTGGCCTGAGGATGGTACTTGAGGGAGGATCAGTGGTCCTTTTGCGTAGCAAAATGGTGGATAAACTGATTAATCCGGTCCATCTGGTGCGTGGTGACATTTTCGAAGCAGACACTGCGCCGGGTATGGAATTTCCCGGGCATCCCGATGCCGCTGTCGGCAGCAATGTCCGCGATGGTTCGGCAGTGTAGCCCATCCATGAAAATTTCCCCATCCGGTGTCATGATGGAGAGCCAGTCCGGAAGATGACCCGAGCGGGAATCCATCTCGTGTCCGTAGGCCAACCCCCCCGCGCTGATATCGATCAGGCTGCAACGCTCGTAAGGGTACGTCTGGGAAACCACAAACGCGCCCGCCGGTGCGGCATAGCGAGGGGACCGGCGGCGTTCTGTGGATGCGGGTGTGGTTAATACACGGCGGATGGTTTCCGCCAAATGCTGCATTCCCACCGGTTTCATGATCAGGGCCTGGATTCCCAGTGATTGGGCATTGTCTTCGCTGATTTGCTCGTTGTATCCGGTGCAGAGAATAATCGGAAGATCGGTGCGTGTCCGTTTGACCGCTTTGCTCAGGCCGGTTCCCGTTATTCCCGGCATGGTCATGTCGGTAATGAGCAGGTCGAAACGGCCCGGATCGGCCAGAAAGGCATCCAATGCCGTGTTGCTGCTGGTGTACGCCGTGACGGTGTAGCCCAGTTGTTCCAGTATTTGCCGCATCATGTCCACGAGCATCTCTTCGTCATCGACGATCATGATGTGCTCATGGCCTCCCGGCAGTCCCTGCTGATCGAATGTTGACGGATCGATGCTTGCCGGCATGTCGGCGACCGGCAGATAGAGTTGAAACTCGGTGAAACGACCCGGGCGGCTGAATGCACGGATCGTCCCTCCGCTGCTCTTGATGATGCCATGGACGACGGAAAGTCCCATGCCGGTGCCTTTGCCGGTCTCTTTGGTGGTGAAATAGGGGTCGAAAATCCGGTCGATGATTTCTTTTTCGATTCCGTGGCCGGTGTCGGCGACCACCAGTCTGGCGTAGTTGCCGGGAATGAGGTTATCCAAATCGGCGGCGGATAGGCTGTCCAGCGTCACCGGTTCAAGGCGAACCGAGAGTACACCGCCGTCGGGTTCCATGGCATGGGCGGCATTGGTGCACAGGTTGAGCATGACCTGATGAATCTGTGTGGCATCGGCGATGGTGGTGCATTGGGTGTCACAGACGTTCCGTTCAATGGAAATATTGGTGGGCAGGGATGCCCGCATCAGTTTCAGGGACTCCGTGATGACCGTATTGAGCCGTATGGGTTTGCATCCGGATTCCTCCTTGCGGCTGAAGCTGAGCAGCTGCTGGATCATTTCGCGGGCGCGCAGGCTGGCCGTAACGATCCGTTCCAGATTGAGCCGCGTCGGCTCACCGCAGGGCATATCGGCCAGGGCCAGTTCCGTGTTGCCCAGAATGATGCTCAGGACATTGTTGAAATCATGAGCGATGCCGCCGGCCAGGGTGCCGATGGCTTCCATTTTCTGGGACTGGCGCAGTTGATTCTTCAGTTTGCGTTTTTCGATCTCAAAACAGATGTTTTCACGCTGCATCTGCCTCTGCTTCAATACGTTTTCAACTCGGATCATCAGCTCTTCGGGTTCGAACGGTTTTCGTACGTAATCGCTGGCCCCTTTGCGAATGGCCTTGATGGCCGAATCCACGGAGGCCTCACCGGTGACCATGATAAAGGCTGCGTCACAGCGTTCCCGGTCGACGGAATCGAGAATTTCAAAGCCGGTCATTTCGGGCATGATCACATCCAGGATAACCAGATCAGGCAGGTCGGCATGGATCAATGTAAGGGCATGCCGGGAATTGGTCGTGGTCTGGATCTGGTAGCTGCCGGCGCCCAGTATGGCTTTGATGCTTTCGGCCATCAGGAGATCATCGTCGCAGATCAATATTCGGGGTTGGGACTCCATGCAACGCTCGCTTTTATGGGGTTAACTCCAGAACAGTGGCATTTTTTTCAACGGGTTTGACGTTTGAAGATTCAGTTTCCAGCAGCATTCAAATCTATTCCATCGGCGTTTTCGTTATGGCCTTGACATCCTTTTTGGATGGACCTGTTGGAAAATTGATCGAGGCCTGTGGAACGGGAGCATCCGCGACTGGTATGGCTTCATGGGCCGCCATCGCCAACTGTTTCTCCGGTATACCTACCGTCATTCCTAATCGTTTGGTAACGCACCGACAGGTTTCCGATAACGAATGAGCGAGGCCGGCCGGTCGATTGGCCGCCCGTACGAGTTGTACGAGGGACAGGGCAATATTGATCAGTGAAAGGAACCGGTATGCATATTGGAATGCATCCACTTGATACCCTGCGAAGTAATTCAGTAGCAATCTGCACGGCAACAGCCAGTTTCGTTCCGATTTTGTCAGGTATACTGCAGGTGTAACTGGCGTAAGTCTATGTTTATCTGGCCATCTTGTCAACTGCCGATGGCGATGGACCAGCAATCATGGCCGGTTTCGGATGGTCAACCCGGTGTGGATCGTCCACGGTGGACAAAAGAAGTGGATAGAAAGAGGGAAGCTTTGCGGGGTCAGCCCGGTTTTTTTTCAACCAGGTCGAAGATGACTTCCCTCAACTTGAGAGAAAAGGTTTCGGGAACCTGCTGGCGCTGCAGATGGCGGCACAGGTCCACGGTCTGTTTCAGGGTTTCCAGGCACACCTGGCAGGGTTTGCACGATTCGATGTGAGCTTCGATATCGCGGCAGGTGGGAGGGTCCAGTTCCCTGTCAATATACTCGGAAAGACGTTCAAAGAGTGCGATGCAGCCCTGATGGGCATGCTTCGGATTATTACGTTTCATAATAGGTCCTCAATGCTTCTCTTAGAAAAAGTCGTGCCCGATGCAACCTCACCTTGATGTTGCTGGGCGTCAGGTCCAGTATCTCCGCTGCTTCCTGGGTGCTGAATCCTTCCACATCCCGTAAAACGATGACCAGTCGATATTTTTCAGGAAGCTCCAGCAAGGCGTTGCGGATGATTCCGCCCAGCTCTTCATCAAGTACCTGGGTCAACGGTTGCGATGCCCAACTGGGAACCTCCTTACTCACGGCGCTTTCGTCTGCCGGCAAAAATTCATCCAGCGAGAGTTCTCTTTCAGGGGCAAACTTGGATCGGCGTTTTTTTTTCAGGCAGGCGCTGGTGGCGACCCGGTACAACCAGTTCTTGAATTTGGTCTCGTAACGAAATCCCTTCAGATACCGAAAGACATTTAAGAAGGTATCCTGGACCATGTCTTCGGCATCACTGGGGTTGCCGCACATTCGCAGACCAAAATTGTACAGGCTTTTTTCGTAACGCCTGACCAGTTCAAAAAACAGCTCCTGGCGTCCGTCGTTGATCGATCGAATCAGCTCTGCGTCATTATCGTTGTTTTTTGGTGGGTCCGACGGATTCGGCATTGTTTTTTTTGCTTGTCACCTGACAGGCATCGCGCATTCATGTGGTGATGCCCAGTTTCGGTAGAATGTAGGCCTGGAGCAGTACCCAGATGCCCAGGACTGCCAGAAGTGTCAGTATCTCTTTCATTGTTGCCCCTCCCGTCAGATCGTGTTCGTCCACAGATGACCCATTGCCCGATATCGGTGTTGCTAAGCCGTAATGAGACGGGCAGGGGGATGGGGTTACAACCCGATGCCGCGAACGGGGTTGCGGCAAAACGTCTATAGAACAGGGTTAATGTCGGGCCTTGATGCTGCCGGCATCGATGCCGTATTTTTTTATTTTGTAATGGATCGCCCGCCGGCTGATGCCCAGTACCTCTGCGGCTTCTTTCTGGATGCCGCCGGTCTGTTCGAGCGCCCGAAGAATGGTGTTTTTTTCACTCTCTTCCAAAGAGAGGCAGTCCTCATCGGCCACCACGGCGCTGCAGGTGTCCTCGATGCCCATGAGGTGAAAATCGTCAGGTAGCAGGGTCCTGTCCCGGCACAGGACGATCCCCCCTTCGATGGCATTTTTCAGCTCCCGGACATTGCCCGGCCATGGGTAGTCGCACAGCCAATCCATCGTTTCCGTGGGGATGTCGACGGCGGGCACGTTGTGCTGCTGGCAGTAATGCCGGGCAAAATGGTCTACCAGAGAGGGAATGTCGGCCTTGCGTTCCCTCAGGGGAGGGATGGTGAGGGTCACCACCCGGAGGCGAAAAAAAAGATCCTCCCTGAACCGACCGGCCTTGATGGCTTCGCCCAGATCCGCATTGGTGGCCGCGATAATCCGGCAGTCCACGGCGGTTCCCTTGAGTCCGCCGATTCTGCGGATGGTCCGGTCCTCGATAAAACGGAGCAGCCGGATTTGCATTTCGTGAGAGATATTGCCAATTTCGTCCAGAAAAAGGGTGCCCGTATCCGCGGTCTCGATCAGCCCTTTCTTATCGCTTACGGCATGGGTAAACGATCCCTTGACATGACCAAAGAGTTCGCTTTCCAGCAGTCCGGCGGGTGTCGCTCCGCAATCGACAACCACAAACGGTTTTTTTCGCCGGGGGCCCAGCCGATGAATCCGATTGGCAATACGTTCCTTTCCAACGCCACTTTCCCCCAGGAGCAGCACATTGACACTGCTGTTGGCCACTTTCTTAACCAACCCGTGCAGGTTCTTCATCGCCGGGCTTTTCACCGGATCTTCTTCCTCCATGTCGGCTGCCATATCCACCGGCGGAGGGGCTCCCGGAATCTGGAACTCCTTCAGAATGGTCTGGATCTTTTCGGTCAGTGTTTTTCCATCAAAAGGCTTTTCCACGTAATCGACAGCCCCTGATTTCACGGCATTAACGGCATCGGGGACGTTGGCGTAAGCCGTCAGGAAAATCACCGGAAGACCGGGCTGCGTCTGGATGATTTCGGATAGCAGGGTCATGCCGTCCATCTCGGGCATTTTGATATCGGAAACCACCAGGTCGATTTGATGCGACTTCAGGATCTGAAGGGCCTGGCGGCCGTTGTCGGCTTTGTGAACGGAAAGCCCGCAACTGGACAAGCGTGCATCTATAACTTCAAGGACATTGCGATCGTCGTCAACAACCAGGACGGATTGGGAGGAAATATTATCTTTCATGGTTACTCACTTGGTGCCGAGATTTCCGTCTTTTTTTTCTGAATATTCTGATCGATGGCTTCCAGTGCCTTGATTTTTTCCTTGAGCGATTGGTTTTCGACCATAACGTCATCCAGCTGGCGCTGCAATTCGGCGGTCTGTTCCGCTTTTTTCTTTAAAACCGCAAGTTCGGCCTTGAGCTTTTCTATTTCCATGCAGCTTTCAGCACTCGTCGGGGCGGTGGTGGATGCCTTGGATGGTGGGATCATAAGGGCTTGCAGAAGGTGTTTGGGGATCATGCGCAATACCAAAGCGTCGATGAGGACTGGATCCAACGCTTCCCGCGTTTCGGACATCGAGTCGATAAACTGCTGCCAATGACCGATCTCAGCAGTGTATTCTGCCGGGGTTTCAGCCAGGATCAGGCGGCAGCAGATTTCCCCCAGTCTCGCTTTGCGGGCAATTCTCGGACTGGCGCTGGTGCTTGCCAGGGTTTCAAAACGGGCCAGGGCGGTTTCAACGTCGCCGCTGTCGTAAATGGCCAAGATTTGATCAAAGGCCTCATGGTCGGCTCGGAACTGACGGCGGTGTATTTGGTCGTCAAGATCCTGAAAAACAGATGCGCAGCCCGTCAGCATGGCAACAAGGATCAACAGGATGAGCAGCGGCAAATGGTATGTGCGCGATGGGGTCGTCATTGGGTTTCCGTTCCGATAAAGGCCTTACGATATCCTGTCTGAGCCGGGCGGCGTCTGCCGCCATGCACATGGATGATCAGATTCAATCCTCCTTTTTAATCACCCCTGGGTGACAATTCAAGAAAATTCAAAAATTGTTACCCGTTTGGTCTGGCACAAGGATTATTCCGGTGCGCAGGGCAGGGTGAATCCAAAGGTGCTGCCGTGGCCCACCTGACTGTTGACCCACACCGTACCATGGTGGGATTCGACAATGTTTTTAACGATGCTCAGCCCCAGGCCGACGCCTTCCAGACGTTCCCGCTCCCGTTGTCCGCGATAGTATTTGTTGAACAGAAATGCCTGGTCTCCCTCCAGAATCCCGGGGCCTTGGTCACTGACAAAAAAGGAGATCCGTTTTTGATTGCGGTTGTAGCGAACCCCCACGGTCACCTGGGTGTCGGGTTCGGAAAATTTTACGGCATTGGACAGGTAGTTCAGCATGGCCTGCTGAAGCTGCTTGGGGTCTCCGACGATCGGTGGAAGCTGGGCCGGTACCTGAACGGCCAGACCGATATGCTTGGCTTCGGCGGCCAGTTTGATACTGTCGGTACATTCGGTAACGAAGGTGTGCGGGTCGATGGGCTCTAACCGCATGTTGAGCAGACCGGGTTCTAGCCGTGAGGCCTGCATCAGATGGCTGAGCAGATCGCTGATGCGGGTGATTTCCGATCCGGCGATTTCGAGAAATTTCTGCTGGCGGTTGTTGATCGGGCCCATCACCTCTTCCCTGATCATATTGACCGATTCACGGATGGAGGTGAGCGGCGTTCGGATTTCATGGCTCAGCATGGAGATGAAATCGGACCGCATGCGCTCTTCCTTGCGCAGGCGCTGGGACATTTCGTTAAAGGCATGGGCCAGTTCCCCGAATTCATCCTGGCTGCGAATTTTCAGAGGCGTGTTGAGGCGGTCCGAGGAGATGGCCCGGATTCCCTCCATCAGTTCCCGCAAGGGGCGGACCATGGAGTACGCCAGGTAGAAAATGCCCAAAAGGCCAACCAGACTGGAGACAGCGATGCCGATAAGCCCATTTTTTGCCGAGAGGCGTCCCTTGCGGTTGAGTTCGCGGTTGGCCACCTCGATTTCCTGTTCATTATTCAACCGCTCAGCGGATATTTGATTGATCCAGTTATTGATGACGGTTTCGGGGATCCAGAATCCATCCACCGCATCGGGGGGGCGGAGCCCAGCCGTCAGGTAAGCGGAAACCGTGGCAGAACCGGGATAGTTTTTATACGCCCTGCCGATCTGCTGCCACACTTCGGAAATTTTGTGGCCCATGGCCGTCAAACGAATGACCTGGGTCAGATTGTCTTCGAAGGTGCGTTGGGCGTCATTGTAAAAGTTGAGATAATCATCTTTTTTCAGCAGCAGGAATTTCTGCCGGTTTTCTTCCATGCTTAAAAGGGATTCGGTCATCTTTTTCGTGGCCGACGCGATGGCGTAGTTTTTGGCCACAATGGAGCCGGACAGCCGGACCACCTGCTGAACATTGATGTAGAGGACAAAAATGGTCCCGTAAAAGATAACGATGACAACAAGAAACCATACGATCAGTTTTCCGGTGATACCGAATCGGAGGTTCATGGGTGGTTCGACTTTCTTGAGAGGGGACGCGCTGTGCTCCATCCCTTCCACCTGAACCGGTTCTGCCACGTGGCCGAAGGATCTGCGCGGTGGAAAAGGATGCCGTATCCGTTAACACAACTCATATCGGCAAAGCAAATGGCTCAGGCATGTGCAGAAAACGTAACCCTGGCGCGCAATAAACGTAACCGGCAATCGGTCGTTACACTGAATCGGGGGTTCCCGCCGGTTTCTTCCGGCGGTGGCGGCAGGTGTTTTCTATCGGCCTTGTGGCCGTAATCCTACCGGCCCGGCAGAAACCGATCGATGATGAAGTCGGCGATGGCCTCGACGTCGGATGTCGAAAATTGAGGGACGCCAACCGCCATGGGCGTGTCGCAGATCATGGCCATCAGGTTTTCATCGTCAAGGCAGGCGGGCTGTCGATGCCGTTCGGGTCTGAATATCTCAATTTTGGGTGCCCGGTCCCGTTTGAATCCCTCCGATATCAATAAGTCCATATCACTGAAGAACGGAACCAGATCATTTAGCGATTCACTAGGAACATCCTTGATCATGGCAATCTGCCCGGGTGAGGCGATCATCACTGCGTCGGCCCCGGCTTGCCGGTGCCGGTGGCTGTCCTTGCCCTTGCGATCCATATCGAAGCCGTGGTGGGCATGCTTGACGATGCCGATGCGCAACCCCCGGCGTTTCAGAACAGGAATGAGTTTTTCGAGAAGTGTGGTTTTGCCGGATTCCGACTTGCCCACGATGGAAAGAACTGGCGGCAAGTGTTGCTCCTTTATGCGTTTGCTTAAAATTAAAATAGGATCGTCACCACTATCGGGTAACCAAGATAACTAAGCCCGCCAAGCGGCAATGTCAAGCCGGAAGTGCCTGGCGGCCGTTCCTGATAATGTAGGGTCAGTTTGCTCCTCATGATGCTCCCGTTCGGAAAATGGTGACGAGACTTGACCAAAATGTCATAAGCGGCTACATTTCTAAAACATCTCGGCCGATTCCGGTCGTTCTCCTGAGGCGTTCAATCCCGTTCACCGGCTCCCGGCTGATTGGCCGGATCTCCCGTTTTCGCTTCCATGGGCAGATGACAGCGGCAGGCCAGGGCGAAATCTTCCGGGTAGTGCCCGTTGATCCAGCGCAACTGGGCCTCGCTGAAGGCGCCCGGTGATTCGGGCAGTCTGGGCATGAACGCCATCAGCAGGCGCTGATCCGTGCCCGGGTCATCAATGGCTTTGGAATATTCGATGGTGGTGATCATGCGGGCCCCCATGCCTGCCAGCACCTTGACGGCGACCAGGATGGCGCGATCCAGCGCATGGCGTGTGGCCGTGTCGGCCTCGGTGACGTTGCCGACAGCGGTTTTGGGCATCAACTGCAGTTCCCATTGGGAAGTCTGGGCCTTGGGTACGAAGAGGATCACCCGATCATCTTCAAAAACCACAAGGCGCCGTTCCCCCCGGGGGTTACCGTCCGTCCGTCGATTTTCCCCGATGGCCTGCATATAACATTCAAAAAAGCCCTTTCCGGTCTCCCGGCGAAAGGCGCGAACAAAATCAGCGACCCGGTCGCCGCAGGCGTATGCCGGCAGATGGCCTGCTCCATCAGCCAGGGGAACCGTCGCCGGAATCAGTGCATACTGCTGATGGATCTGCTGGTGGGAGGCGTGCAGGCGGTACCCGGAGGGCGCATAGTCGAATCCGTAATTCCAGCCCCACAGGGTTCGGTTAACGTCCAGGCCCGCGGTCTTGGCCAATTGCCCCTGGATCCGTTGCCTCAGCGATTCCAACTCCGTTTCGGTCAGCGGGCGCCGGTCGGGCACCGCCGGCAGGCTCAGCATTTCGGCCAGGCGGGTGTAGGTCCGCTGATAGTAGAGATGGCGCATACCGGCCATGTCTGCTGGCGTGATCGTCAGCGCCTGGTAACGCACAGCATCATTGGCCATGTTGGCCGCATAGTGCCCCCAGGGGATGTAGGAGTTGCGCCGCAAATATTCGAATACGTGGCTTTCCTTCTGCGGATGCCATTCACCGACGATCTCACTGTTTCCCTGGGCACCGGGGCGAAGCACCATGGCCTGTTTATAGGCATCGGGCAGATGGACGTTGTTGGCCACGGCCTCGAAAAGCGCTTCATCTGCAATCCGTGCCTTGATCCGGCCGTCGGCACGCTGTTCGTATTCCAGACCCCAGGGCAGATGGCTCTGTGTATCCATGCAGAATGCGGTCGCCAGATGGGCCAGGGCGCAAAGATCCCGGGCGTCGGTGGATGTGGCCGCCAGGGCCAGTTGCAGGGGCCGGGGAAGGCCGGCAATGGCCTTTCGGGCGGACGGTTCGTCGGGATGGATCTTAAAAAAAGAGACCTCGGGCGGCCGGGGCAGCCGGATGGCTTCGGGATTCCGTGCACGGGCATCGGCCCAGCCTTTACCGATGTAGGTGGTCCCCCGGAAGGGAAAGGCGTTGGGGATTTCATAGATCGGGGTGGCCGATGGTTCGTGGACCGATCCGGCTGGGAAATTGGCTTCATTGAGATGGTGCGTGCCATCGGCAAGCGTGCCCAGCGCGGACCGTTGGTCTGTTGCGCGAAAATTGCGCGCAGTGAAATGTGGCTGGTGGATGCCGTAAACAAACCGTCCTTCCGGTGAAACGCAGGTGTGTGGTCTCATGAGTGCCTTCCCTTTTTATTTGTCCAGGATGAGCGGGCGGTCACCGAAGCGAAGCCGGTGACTGAATGCATGTTGGTGGGTTTATCTCACAGCGCGGCAGGTTTGGCGAGCCTTGAGGCGATTTCTGTCAAAGAATAGACTCGCCTGCTTGTCTTTTCTTATCCGCCAATCGCCTGATGACAGATTTGATTGTTTCCGGAGAGAGGAAAAAAATATTTTTAAGGGAAAACTATTTATTTGGCATGAAAATTACATGTACCGCTTAACGCTTACTTTTGTTTGCGATGCCGGAAAAGACATCTCACTCTGGAAAACGTCTGCGAATACGCGCTGAGTAGGAAAGGATGCCGATCATGACGCACCGGAATTCGCCTGCGGCAATTGCTGTGATTGGACTGGCATGTCGATATCCTGACGCGCCGACACCACGCAAGCTCTGGGAGAATGTCCTTGCCCGGCGGCGCCAGTTTCGGCGACTGCCCGACTGCCGCTTGCCACTGGCTGATTATTTTGATGCCGACAAAACCGTTGCCGATAAGACCTATGGCCGTCAGGCCGCGTTAATTGACGGTTTCGACTTTGATTGGGCCGGGCGGCGAATTCCCCTTTCCACCGTACGCACCACCGACATCGTGCACTGGCTGGCCCTGGAAACCAGCCTCTCCGCGGTTGCCGATGCCGGATACAGCCGGGAAACCCTGCCGGGTGAGCGCACCGGTGTGATCATCGGCAACACCCTGACCGGGGAACAGACCCGGGCCAATACCATGCGCTTGCGCTGGCCGTTCGTCCGCCGGACCCTATACCGTGCCGCCCAGGCCCAGGGAATGGACGACGGGCAGCTCCGTCAGTTGACCCGGGCACTGAAACAACGTTATCTGGCGGTTTTTCCGCCAGTGGATGAGGACACCCTCGCCGGGGGGCTGTCCAACACCATTGCCGGAAGAATTTGCAACTACCTCAACCTATTAGGTGGTGGGTTCACCATCGACGGCGCCTGTTCCTCATCCCTTCTCGCCGTAGCCAATGCCGCTTCGCGGATGATGAATGGCGATCTTGACCTGGCCATTGTCGGTGGCGTGGATATCAGCCTGGATCCATTCGAGTTGGTCGGGTTTGCCAAAACCGGGGCGCTCAGCGATGGCGATATGACGGTCTACGATCGTGGCGGCAAGGGGTTTATCCCCGGTGAGGGGTGCGGATTCATAGTGCTCAAACCCCTTGCCGACGCCCGGCGGGACGGAAATCCGGTGTATGCCGTGATTCATGGGTGGGGGATTTCATCCGATGGTGGGGGCTCCGGAATCACGGCCCCCAATGCCACCGGTCAGGCCCTGGCCCTGGAACGGGCGTACCTGCATGCGCCTCACGGGTTCAAAGATCTGGATTTTGTCGAAGGCCATGGTACCGGCACCACGGTGGGGGACCGGACCGAACTGGAATCCATTGCCCGGTTGCTCGGCCGGACGCCGGTGCCGCGCGGTCAGCTGCGTCCCTGTGGAATCACTTCGCTCAAATCAATTATCGGTCACGCCAAGGCCGCGTCGGGCATCGGCGGTCTGATCAAAGCGGTCATGGCGGTCAACCGACGGGTGGTCCCGGCCACGGCTGCCTGCAGCGACCCGCATCAGGCATTCGACGGGGCCGCCAGGCGGCTCTATCCCATCCGCCAGGGACGAACCGAAGACAGCGCCAAACGGTTGACAGCCGGCGTTTCTTCCATGGGATTCGGGGGGATCAACTGTCACATTACCCTGGTCTCCGGCGACGCGCCCGACGATCGCCTCAAACCGCCCCTTTCTGAAAAAGCCCTCCTGGCCCATGCCCAGGATAGTGAAATCTTCATGCTGGGGGCCGACAGCCAGGCCGCTATGGCCGCGCAGATCATCGATCTGGAGAAAATGGCCGATGGCATCAGCATTGCCGAACTGGCCGATCTGTCCGCCCATCTGAGCCGGCGGCTGCCCGACGCAGCGGTCATCCGGGCGGCCCTTCTGGCGGGTCACCCCGATGAGTTGGCGGCCCGGTTGAATCAGTTGAAAGACGCGCTTGATCAGGCAGTGCCCCGCAGCGCTGACGCCACCTGCACGGCCGTGACCCCTGACATCTGGCTGGGATGGGGAAGCAACACACCGCGGATCGGTTTTCTTTTTCCCGGGCAGGGCGCCCAGCAGCTCAACATGGGGCGCATACTTACCCAGCGCTACCCATGGGCCCAGGCACTGGTCCGGCAGGCCGATCAGATTACCAGCGACCTTCTGGGCATTCCGGTTAGCGGACTGGTTTTCCGAGACCCGGATCGTGCGCCCGGACCGGAAGAGCGGGACCGCTGGCTTGCCGCGCTTTCCCGAACGGAAAACGCCCAGCCGGCCATCTGCCTGGCATCGATGCTGTGGCTGGCTTTCTTCAAGCAGCTGGGCGTTCGTCCCCACGTGGTCGGTGGCCACAGCCTGGGTGAACTCACGGCCTGTTATGCCGTTGGGGGCCTTGATGCGGGGACCCTGCTTGAATTTGCCACCCGTCGCGGTCAGGCCATGACGACGCGGGAAGATGCCCGGGGGGCCATGGTCAGCCTGCGCTGTGATGCGTCCGCCGCCAGCGAATTGATCTCCGCAGTGGACGGGTATGTCACCCTGGCCAATCTTAACAGCCCGCACCAGACCGTGCTTTCCGGTGATTTGAAGGCGGTCGAAACCGTGGCCCGGATTGCCCAGGAACGTGGCATCAATGCCCGGTTGCTGCCGGTTTCCGGTGCCTTTCACAGCCGATTATGTGACGACGCGGCCCGTCAGGTGGCGGCCATGACCTTTCTCGATTCACCCCTAGGGACAGTCGATTGCCGGATTCTGTCCAGCACCGATGGCGAGCCGCTGCCATTGCAGCGCCCCTTGAGTGAGCACTTTGCCCAGCAGATTTTGTCCCAGGTGGATTTTATCCGCATGACCCGCAACATGGCCTCCTCGTGCGATCTGATGGTCGAGTTGGGCCCGGGCCGCATTCTTACCGGCCTGGTTCGGGATATCCTGGGCAGCGACAGCCTGCCGTGCCTGCCGGTGGAAGGTGTTGCCGGCGGTGCCGGCGACGTGAATCGGACCCTGGCGGCGCTGTTTGCCCACGGGGTTTCGCTCAACTGGGAGCTGCTTTTCGAAAACCGGCTGATCCGGTCCTTTGTGCCGGCGGCGCAGAAACGCTTCGTGGTCAACCCCCTGGAGGGGCTTGGCGTTGCCGGCGGCCCGGATGAGGCGCCTGATCGCAGGATTCCCGATGGCATTCAGGCGGTCCTGGCCGACGCGTTCAACGGTGTGCCGGATGGCCTGGTGAGCCGTTATCTGGAGAGCCGGGGGGCCTTTCTCAACCGGTTGGTGCAGGCTGACCTGGAGTTCTGGAACCCGACGGCTACGTCTTCCGGCGAGACTGCCGGCGTGCGTGGAAAAACCGCCGATACGGCGGCGAAGACGATTCTATTCCGGCTGGTGGCCGAGGTGACCGGGTTTGCCGCCGAGAGCCTGTCTGCCGAATCGCGGCTTCTGGACGACCTTAACCTGGATTCCATCAAGGCTGGCGACCTGATTGCCCGTTTTGCCAGGGATTGTGGCATCACTTTCCCCGATCCGGCCCTGCTGGCCAATGCGGCCCTGGGCGAACTGATCGATGCCGCCGGGCGGCTGCGTGGCGATGCTCAGCCGGGTGATGACGGTCCACCCGATGACACCGACGCCCTGGGCCGGCGTTTGCTGGGCATGGTGGCCGAGGTGACCGGGTTCCCGATTGAGCGCCTGGACCTTTCCATGCGGCTTCTGGATGATTTGAATCTGGATTCCATCAAAGCGGCGGATCTGGTTGCCCGACTGGCCAGCGAAGTGGACCTCACCGGCCGGGTCGATGCGCAGGCCCTGGCCAACGCCAGCCTGGCCCATGTGGTGGAGACGATTACCGGGACCCTGAACGCCGTCGCGGAACCGGCGCCCGCACCGCATGCACCGACCTTACCGACCGCACCGGATGCCTTGACCATCCTGCTGCGCCAGGCGGCCCGGATCACCGGCTTTGCCGGCGACTCCCTGAATCTGGACCGGCCCGTGGACCAGGAACTGGCCGTGGGGCCGGACAAACTCAAAACCCTGATCGAACGGACTGCGGGGGAACTGGCGATCGATGCCCACCTGGATCTCGAACCGCTTTTCCAGCGCAGTCTGAGCCAGATCGGTGAGATTCTCAACCGGATGGTTGCGCAACAGCAACCCGTGGGCGCCGCTGCCCCGGCGGCCGCTCCCGGTCAACCCAGCTGGGTACGCAACTATGTGATGGAACTGGTTGACGCGCCCTATCCGCCGTTTTCCGAGAACTGGCGAAAACGGTCGGAGAACGACTGGCAGAAGGCTCGTGTTCTGATTCTCAGCAGTCCCGACACTGCCGAACTGGCCGACGTGCTGGCCCAAAACCTGTTCTATCGCGGTGCCGCCACCCAGACCCTCGCTTTTGATGATGATGAGACTCCGACCGCTTTGCAGAATGCGGTGTTTTCCCATCTGGTGGCCCTGCTGCCCAAAAATGGTCATCGGGAAAACGATCGCGCGGCGTTGCTCGATCGCATGATCCGCATGCGTGCCAGCCTCACCACCGTGCCGCCGGCGGCCAATGCTCCGCGTCGAACCACGTCCGTGACCTGGGTGCAGTTCGGCGGTGGTGTTTTTGGCCGGGACCCGCGGTTTGCCAGGCTGGACCGTGGCGCGGCCATGGCCCTGGGGGCCAGTCTGCACCTGGAACGGCCCGATCTGAAGGTTCGTGTCGTGGATGTCTGCCCGGCCCTGGATGCCGAGGTGATCGCCTGGGAAACCATCGCCGAGATCCTTACCCAGGAGAGCTTTGCCGCCGTGGGCTATGATCTGGACCGGACGCGCCGGATACTGGTGCCGCGGCAGGTACAGCCAGTGGATTTCAAACGGCGCGGCATCAGCTGGTCAGGGGACGATGTGATCCTGGCGACCGGGGGGGGCAAGGGCATTACGGCTGCCTGTGCCCTGGCCGTGGCCCGGGAGACCGGTGTGCGCATGGCCCTGGTGGGCCGCACCCCGCATCCCGGCCAGGCGGAAAGCACCCCCGGTACCCGGGAGATTGCCGACATCCTGGAGCGATATGCCGATCTGGGGCTGGTTGCTGAGTATTTTGCCTGTGACATGGGCGACCGGGATGCTGTGGATGACATGCTTGGCAAGGTGACCGACCGCCTGGGACCGGTGACCGGGATCATTCACGGTGCCGGCCTCAACCGTCCCCGGCTCACCGGGCAGGTCAAGCCGGAACAGGCCTTTGCCGAAACCGCACCCAAGGTTCTGGGTATTCTGCATTTGCTGGATGCCCTGGAAGCCACACCGCCCAAGCTGATCATGGCCATGGGGTCCATCATCGGCATTACCGGCATGCCTGGCAACGGCTGGTATGGTTTCTCCAACGAGGCAATGGACCTTGCCCTGCGCAGCTTCGTTGACGACCATCCGCAGACCGAGACGGTCAACGTGGCCTACAGCATCTGGCGCGACGAAGGGATGGGGGCCCGCATGGGCAGCGTGACGGCCCTTCGGGAGAAAGGCATTGACGCGATTCCCACCGATGAAGGGGTCAGCCGGTTTCTGAAGCTTTTCACCCACGATCCCGGTCACCGGCAGGTCGTGGTGAGCGCCCGCATGGGGGGGCTGGATACCTGGCACCGGGATCTTCCCGACGATCCCCACGGGCTGCGTTTTCTGGAGCGGCGCATCCACCTGACACCCGGTGTGGAGGCGGCTTTTTCCGCGCACCTTTCCCTGGAATCCGATCCCTATCTCAAGGACCATCATTTTCAGGGGTCCTACCTTTTCCCGACGGTTTTCGGCCTCGAGGCCATGACCCAGGCCACTGGCTATTTGTGTGGCCTGAGTGCGCTTTCGCGGGTGCAGTTCCGTGATGTCCGGCTTTCAAGACCCATTACCGTTGATCCGGAAAGCGGTACCGAAATTATTGTACGGGCGATTCTGGCAGAAAAGGATGCCGACGGATTGCAGGTGGTACAGGCCGGTATCATGAAGCCGGGAACCGGTGTGCAGACCGATTTTTTTTCGGCGACCCTGATCCTGGATCCTCCGGCGGAGGCGCCCCGGATCGATTGGCCGGCATTGCCGTCGCCCCTGCCGCTGGTTCCGGCGACCGATCTTTACCGACCGAGCCTGCTTTTTCAGGGGGTCCGCTTCCAGGGCATCCAGACCGTCCGGGAGATCCGTGAAGAGGGCGAAGACGCCGGTCAGACCCTCTTCACCACCCGGGTGAGAACGCCGTCAGAGCGGTCCGCGGCCGCCTTCGCGCCCGGACTCGCGAACGACCTCAGCCTGGGAGACGCCTTTTTTACCGATACCCTGCTGCAAAGCGCCGCCCTTCTGGTTCCCCAGGATGTCAGCCTGCCAATTTCAATCGGCCGCCTGGACCTTTTTCCCGCTTTTTTCACGGCTAAG
Organism: Desulfosarcina ovata subsp. ovata; assembly: GCF_009689005.1. Lineage (NCBI taxonomy): Bacteria > Pseudomonadati > Thermodesulfobacteriota > Desulfobacteria > Desulfobacterales > Desulfosarcinaceae > Desulfosarcina > Desulfosarcina ovata. The sequence goes on from NZ_AP021879.1 coordinate 4,980,169, forward strand.
GCGCCGGCAACGGTCCGGACGCAGCTGATCAAACGCGAGGCCCAGGACCTGGTGTTCCGGGTGACCGCCATTGATGAACACGGTGGGGTGATGGCGCTGCTTGACGACTACCGGCTGCGGATCCTCACCCACCATCCGGAATACCCGTTGGTGGCCGACCTGGTCTCTCCCGAAGCGCGCGACCGCCGTTTGCTGGAAGAGGTGGTTGCCGATGCCTGCCAGCATTTTTCAGTCGGGGTCCCATGCCTGATCCTGGCCTGTGTTCCCGGACTTCACGACCGGTCCAAAGTGGTTCGCCAGGAGATGGAAATCCCGATTTTGAATCAGACCATTTCGGCGGCTGCCGAACAGGTCGGCCTTGACGCGCCATCCTCCGGCATCCGATGGCAGGAAAATGGCCGACCCGTGGTTGCCGATGTGGAGCGCACGGTTCTGGATATTTCCCTTTCCCATGAGGACCGTTACCTGCTTTGTATCGGCGGTCCCGGTCCGGTGGGCTGTGACCTGGCCGCCATTACCAAAAGGGACCGGGAGGGCTGGGCCGGCCTGCTGGGAAGCGGCCGTTCGGTGCTGCTGGACCGGTTGATGGCCGACGGTGACGCCTTGGACCGGGCCGGCACGCGCATCTGGGCCGCAGCGGAGGTTTGCACCAAGTGCGGCTGCCCGCCCGGCGCACCCCTCAGCGTGGTCGACCGTAAGGGCGACGCGGTGCTTTTTGCGGCCGATGAATCGATACGGATTCTGACCCTGGTCATCCGCCTGACCTGGGGTGCGCCGCAGATCGTGGCTTTTACGGTAGGCGGCGAGGTGGTGCCGCGGGTGCCGGAATTCCTGCTCACCGCGGACTATCCGGGGTACGAACCGCTTTACGAGACCCGGCCTTTCGAGATGATCGAAGGCGGGCCCCAGGGGCAGCTGGTTTTCGTCCAGCGGCTGCCGGTGACTTTCCAGCCCAGCGCCAACCTGAGCCGGACGATTTACTTCTCAAATTTCATCAAATGGATGGGCAACACCCGCGAGGCATCGGCCTGGCCGGTACTGGCGCGCATGTCCGAGCAGTTCGCCAGCGGCCGCTGGGGTGGGGTGACCAACTACGGCCACCTGAAAATCCTCGGCGAGGGCGGCACCAGCGACCAGGTTGAAATTCTCATGTGGGTGAGTGACAACAGCGGGCCGGAAAACTCCACCATGACCCTCTCCTACGACTTCCGCCGCATGCTGCGGGGCGGCGGATACCAGCGCCTGGCCTTCTGCCGCCTGCAGACCACCTGGGTCGAGATCCTGGGGCCCGGCGTGGCCCGGGTGGCCCCCTATCCGCCCTACTACGGCCAGTTCATCGAGGATATGTGCCCACGTTTCGACGCGCCGGATACGCCCGAACCCATGGAAGAGTCACTGGCCCATCTGTTTGACAGCGAAGGGGATCGTCTGGTTTACGAGGCCCCCGCCGGACCGGTGGTGCTGCCCATCGTGCGCGAGCAGACATTTGAAACCAGCCTGGCCCATGCCAACCTGGTGGGCAACATCTACTACGCCAACTACTACGAGTGGCAGGGGCAGATCCGCGACCGCTTCTTCTACGAGCTGATTCCCGACTACTTTCACGGCATCGGGGAACGGGGAGAACTGCTGGCCCTGGAGAGCCGTGTGGACCACCTGCGCGAGGCCATGCCTTTCGACCGCCTGGTGCTGACCCTGGCGGTCAAGACACTTCGTACCTGCAGTGTGACCTTTCATGTGGATTACTTCCGCCTGGAGCCCGACGGCAGCCGGATCAAAATCGCCTATGGCATGCACCGCGCCGTGTGGGTGAAGCGGGATCACCAGGGCCGGGCCATGGCGGCGCCGTTTCCCGAACGGGTGCGTGTGGCTTTTGATGCGGCGATCCGGCAGGCGTCCGGACGGTAGAAACGGGGCCGGCCGCTTCGATGACTTTATCACAATCTTCCGGACGCCTTCAAAAAGAACGGCCTGAAGGTAACGGTCACCGCCCGCGTCAGAGACGATGTCGGGAGCATCCATATGGTGGGAGAGATGATCGAGATCGTCGCGATCACCGAGCAATAGGGCCCGAAGCGGTGATACGGCGATACACGGCGGCCCGGCGGCGGGTAACGGTCGACGCAACGCGAACCAAATCCGGCGCGATCTGAGGGAATGATTTATTTCCGGCAACCTTACGGCGGGGGTGTCTTGACCCGGTTGCGAGCCCAGGCCATCAGTTGATCGTACTTGGTCTGTCCGGCGGGCGGTGGTTCCAGCAGAGGGCGGAATTCCTGTTCGCCGGCAGAGCCGTCATCATCCTGCGGGCTCGAGGGGGAACGCATCGTCTTGCGCCTGAAGCCCAGCCCATCACGTTCGACCCGCCAAAGAAAACGCGCCCCCCTGGCAAAGGCCCGCAGCATGGGGGTGGGGCGATTGGCGTCCAAAAATCGGGAATAGGTCGAGATATCCCAGATTCTGACGGTTTTGTCGAAGGCGCCGCTGGCCAGCGTATGGCCATCGGCGCTGAAGGTCGCGCTGAAAGCGTCGTCCGTGTGCCCTGCCAATATTCTGATGCGATGGCCGGTGGCGGTATCCCAGAGGCGGACGGTGTCGTCCGCCGACGTACTGGCCAGCATCCTGCCATCGGGGCTGAAGGCGACGCTGTGGACGAAATCCGTGTGCCCCCTGAGTACGTTCAACTCCCGCCCGGATTCCATGTCCCATACTCTTATGGTGTTGTCCCACGACGCGCTGGCCAGGGTGCGGGCATCCGGACCGATGGCCACGCTCAGGACCCCATCCGTATGCTCTCGCAGGACTCGCAACGATTCTCCCGAGACTGCATCCCAGAGCCGGACGGTCTTGTCCCAGGATGCGCTGGCCAGGGTGCGGGCGTCGGGGCTGAAGGCGACGTTGGAAATGCCGTTGGTGTGCCCCTTGAGGACCGTCAACGGTTTTCCCGAGGCGACATCCCAAAGCCGGACGGTCTTGTCCCAGGATGCGCTGGCCAGGGTGCGGGCGTCAGGACTGAAGGCGACGCAGTAAACGCCGTTGGTGTGCCCCTTGAGGACCGTCAACGGTTTTCCCGAGGTGACATCCCAGAGCCGGACGGTCCTGTCCCATGACGCGCTGGCCAGGGTGCGGTTGTCCGGGCTGAAGGCGACGTTGTAGACGCCGTCGTCGTGCCCCTTGAGGACCTTCAACGGTTTTCCCGAAGCGACATCCCAAAGCCGGACGGTCCTGTCCCATGACGCGCTGGCCAGGGTGCGGTTATCCGGGCTGAAGGCGACGCAGAACAGTCCTTTGGTATGGCCTTCGAGTACCCTGGGCGGCCGGGCCGGAGCGACATCCCATATTCGAACGGTCTTGTCGTTGGCACCGCTGACCACAGTCATGCCATCCGGACTGAAGGCGACGCTGTAGACTTCGTCGGTGTGACCGAAGAACACGCCGGCCGGTTGCCCGGAGGCGGTATCCCAGAGCCGGACCGTCCTGTCGTCCGACGCGCTGGCCAGGGTTTTGCCATCCGGGCTGAATGCGATGCTGGAAATGCCATCCCTGTGCCCCTCGAGTTTCTTTATCTGTCGTCCGGAGGCGATCTCCCAGATCCGGATGGAACGGTCGATCGACGCACTGGCCAGGGTTTTGCCGTCGGGACTGAAGGCGACAGAGTAGACCCCGTTGTCGTGCCCACTGAGCACCTTCGACTGCCGACCCGAGGCGACATCCCAGATCCGGACGGTCTTGTCCCAGGATCCGCTGGCCAGCATCTTGTCGTCACCGCTGAATGCCACGCTGAAGACTCCGCCCGTATGTCCTTCAAGTACCTTCAGCTGGCGCCCGGTGACCAGGTTCCAGAGCCGGATCGTATTGTCCCAAAGCGCGCCGGCCAGCATCTTGTCGTCGCTGCTGATTGCTACACTGAAAATTCCGCATTGATTTCCCTCGATCACTTTTAGCTGGCGACCGGTGGCCGTGTCCCAGAGGCGGATTGTTCGATCGTCAGAACTGCTGGCGAGAATCTTTCCGTCGCTGCTGAAAACCAGACTGAAGATGGTGCCCTGGTGCCCGTTGAGGACCTTGAGCCGTTTGCCGGAGGCAGTACTCCAGATCGTGATGGTGGTGTCGTCCGAACCGCTGGCCAGGGTGTCGCCGGCCGGACTGAAAGAGACGGCGGTCAAAGCTTCCTGAGCGGAGCAGAGGACCGGCGAGAACCATCGGCATGCCAGGGCCTGCTGAATATTGTCCGGCGCCAGCAAGGGGCCGATGGACGACCACTCGAGCGCATCGCGGTCCGGAGCGATTTCCTGGGCGTAGGCTTCCGCAGTATACAGAAACGCGTCCTGATAGGCGTCGGTGGCATTCTCCATGCGGGCTCTGGCCAGTGCGCTTAGGGCCTTCTCCTCGAAAACCTTGGCCAGGTTGTAGTTGGCTTCCAATTCATTGGCCCTGGCGATCCTGGAGTGTTCCAGGGCCTGTCTTTTCCGCTCGTAGGCCTGCCAGCCGAAGAAGCAGGCGGCAACGGTGATCAGGAACAAAACGGAAGTGAACAGCCAGACCTGGCGAAGCCTTTTTCTCTGGCGTCGTTTTTCCCCTTCGATGGCTTCATCCCTTGCCCGGCGACTTTGATTCAGAAAGGCCATGGCCGCTTCGAAATCCGGATGATATCGACGGGCCCACGCCACCGTGGGGTGTTGCTTTTCCTGCCACTGCAGGGTGACGTCCAGCTGCGTCCCGCGGTAGAGGCTATCCGGGTGCCGGCCGAACCGGCGGGCGGTGTCGGCCAGGCGCCGGTAGATTCCGGCGGATTCGGCCTCGTCCGCCACCCATTGGTGCAGGGTGGGCCATTGGCGGATCAGGCTCTCGTGGGAGATGTCGATGAGCGGGTTGTCTTCCGCCTTTTCCGAGGAGAAAACCACGAAGTTGCGGTTGCCTCGCCGGAATCCGTCCAGGACGCAGAGCACCCGCTCGGGTGTATCGATGCAGCCGCAGACCTCGGCGATCGCATGCAAATGGGCTTGGCACCGCACCTGGCGGTTGCCGGCATCGGTTTCGGTGATTGCCTGAAAGATCCGTCCGGTCAGTTCGCGGTCACTTTCAGACAATTCGGCGATGGCCTCGTCGGCATGCCGGCGGATGGCCTTCCGGATGGTGCCGATGGCTTCGTAGTGGGCCTCATCAATGGGCCCGGACCGGCTGCGCGACCACTGATCCCAGGTGCGCATGAGCGCGTGCTGCAATATGGGCAAATCATCGCGGGTGCCAGCATTCTCGTTGAGCAGGTGGTCCATCAGGCGTGGGGTAATGGTGGCGCCCGACAGCCGGATGGGACCGCCAATGGCTTCCCGGCGCTGGTCGCGGGTCAGTCGCGGCACCAGGTACTGGCTGCGGTTCATGGCTTCGGGCAGGCCGGCAAACCGGTCGCAGTCCCCCAGAAAATCGGACCGCATGGTCAGGCAGACGTAGACGGGCACCCGTTTCTGTTCGGCCAGTCGCAGCATGATGCCGACGAAATCAGCGGCTTTTTCCAAGGATGCGCTGTCCCGGCTGCGGCCCTCCCGGAAGAGTTCTTCGAATTGATCCACCAGTAGCAGTAAATTGGCGTCTGCGTTGATTAGGGGCGGTTGGAGCCAATCGGAGAGTCCCAGGGCGCCCTGGGTGCGCATCACCCGGACCAGATCGTCGATTTTCGAGGTCATGCAATCACTGTCCAGGGCGGTGATCAAGGCCGCGGCCAGATTCTCCAGCGGTGTATCACCCGGCTTCATCGTGGCGATCTTCCATAAATCCCGATCCTGAATCAGGAAGCCGGCCTCCAGGTTGGGGATCAGCCCCGCCCGCACCAGTGACGATTTGCCGGAACCGGAACTTCCCACCACGCTTAAAAACCGGCTGTGGTTCAGTTGCCGAAGCAGGGCCTTGGTCTGTTCGCCCCGGCCGAAGTAATAAAGGCTGTCCCGGCTCTCGAAGGGGCGCAGGCCCACGAACGGGTTGGCCGCTGGTTCACTCAAAGGCCACCTCCGGAGGCAGTGCCGGCCACCATCAATTGTGCGGCCACCCTGGGGTCGATGGCGGGAGAGTGGCTGTTGTCCAGAACCCTGATATTGATTATCGGCGGTAGGGCGGGCAGGCTGACATCGTCCCGGCTGGCAGGTACCCGGTAGACCCAGATGTTTTCTAAGCTGCAGCGCGCTTCGCATTGGAACTGTTCACAGATGGCTTTGAGGGCCAGCTTGATGCGGGCATGGAGCCAGTCCGGAGCCACCTTGCCGAACATGATGATCAGATTTTTGACATGCCGGATGGAACTTTCGAATTTGTTCAGGCTTAACAGCGGATCCCCTGATTCCTGGTTGAAATCGACCTCCACGCCCGATTCCGCCAGGTAGTCGGCCAGCTTGAAGGCGTAGCGCTGATCCTTCTGATGGGTATCCACCAGAAATGACGGTTCGCTTGTGGCCGGTGCAGCGGCAGCAAGGGGCTGAGCCAGTTTCTCGATCACCAGATTGATGAATTCGCTCTGGGGCGTACGCACAAACTCCCAGTGGCCGGCTTCGCGATGGCTGTGGGCGCAGTCCAGCAGAAAGCGGCGCTGACCTTCATTTTCAATGTTTGCCATGTCAAGCTCGGGTGGAACCCAGACCAGGGGCAGCGCCTGGCTCTGCCTGGCAATGGCGAACTGCTCCCAGGGGTAGCTGGTTTCCGGCCGGTCGATGATACGGCGGCCCCGCCACTGATCGAAAAGATGGATGGAGAATCGGGCCTCGCTCAGCACCTGGCGAACGTAGGTGTCGTGGGGGGCATTTTCCCAAGGTGGGGGAACGGCGGGCAGGATCGTTCCCTGTTGTCCCTTGATTTCGGCGATGATTCGCTCTCGAAAAGGTTGCAGGGGTTCAGCCGCATCGGCCATGAAGACGGTGGCGGTCGCGGATTCTGCGTGTGTTCCGGCTGACGGTGTTCCGGTTGCGGCCATGGATGGCAGAATTGCCTCGACGGCGTCCACCAGAGGGCGCAGCTGTTTTTCGAAACGGTCGTCATGGATGGGGGTAAAATCGCCCAGTTCCTGATCCGATTCGGCATCATGAAAGGCAAAACCGGTGGTGCCGCTCAGGGCCGGTGACCATTTTTCGTATCGGTCGTGGGGGATGTTGTTCAGCAGGATGGTGAAAATACGGTATCGGTCGCCCACTTTCAAACCGGCGGGTGTAGCACCGTTGCGTTGGTAAAACCAGTTCAATTCATCCCGGCAGTAATCGGACCGCAGGTAATTGCGCGAAACCAGCGCGAAGAAGAGGGCAGTGTGGTCGACGGCGGCTTGGATGGCCTCGTTGAACAGCGTGTTGCCGCCCATGTGTCGCTTGTCACGCCAGACGGTGAGCTGCGATAGCCCCCGTCGCCGGACCAGCCAGCTCTCCAGCCATTCGTGGAAGTGAGCCACCCAGCCCGGCTGGCCGCCCGGGGCGTGGTTGTCGTCGTGGGCGTAGCTGATGAAGATATCGTGTTCGTAACCAGCGGCCTGTGCCATGGATCGGTATCCTCGAATTTGGCGTTGGACCGGCAGTGGAAATCCGCCTTAATGCAAAGGGCGGCAAAGATCGAACGAATCGGAACACTGTGTCTTTTTTATCAATTTTGGAGAATGGGTTCAAGTTTTTTTCATGCTTGCGACCCGATTTTGAAAAGTTGATTAGGTTGCCGGAAATAAATAATTCCCCCAGATCGCGCCGGATTTGGGGTCGTCTACAAGGCGCCGTCACCCGTGCATATCAGGGAATATGTGCGGGTGGCGGCAACGCGGTAGACGGGCGCAAAGACAAGCAGGATGGAGGAATTATTTATTTCCGGCAACCTTAGCACAGCGATCCGGACAAATCAAAAAACGGGATTGCATGGAGCCAAGAGAAACCAGGCCACCCAAAGGCAGCCCAGCGAATAGGAGAGGAAAAATGAAGAGATCATTTAAAAGTTCGGACGCTTTTATTCCATGTCATGGTCAGCAGAGTGTCCATTTATTCACTGCACATTAGCACCTATCCCTTACAGGGTCATCATTGTTTGCTTTATTTCTATCAAAACTATTTAATGGCTTTCTGTTTCCAGCAGTAGCGAGCAGATGAATATTCCAAATAATATTTCTAAAAATTTCGCTGTGTTCAACCAGCATTCGGATTGTGTCCTGATCGTAGGCAACGGATCTTTTTCGCAGGTTAAAAGCGTTATCCCGCGGTTCTGGTTTTCCCGGATTCAGACCGTCTGAAATGGCTGAATTATTGATTTCCTCTGGTAATGGGGCTGTCTCATTTGACGCGATCCATTCGGCAGCGGCTTTTCCTAAAACGACCAATTGAGGCCCCAATCGGAAAAGCCCATCCGACCCCCGTTGGAGTACATTCAGGTCGTTCAACGTGTGCAAGATGTTAAATACCGTACTCTTGTTCAAATTCAACCGCTTTACGATTTCAAAAAACATGAAAGGGCGCTGTGCTTCCGCCATGAGCGATAATATCGAAAAGCATTTATCAATTGCCGGAACCCTTTTATAATTCAATGACACGTCAGCCCTCTTTCGTTGAGTTATGAATGAGTCAAAAAAAATTGGAACTCAATTACTAATTCCCTTGCGTTGTGTCTACAATGACATATCTATTTGGTCAAGACTAAAACCCGGCGGATATGTGTACACCTAATCGACCAGCGGTGCATTTGAACAGAAATTTACGGTTTCACATTGGGGTTTTTGGCACAACGCCCCGACAAGGGGCATTCCAATTTTGATTACGGCTTTTTAAACAAACAGCGGCACGATTTCAAAGCGGGTCACATCCACCAGTCCCCGGTCGGTCAGCTTCAATTCGGGGATCACCGGCAGGGCCAGAAACCCCAGGGCCATGAAGGGATCGGCAAGTTCGGCGCCAAGCGTTCCGGCGGCGGCGATGATGGCCTCCATCTGCCGGCGGACCGTATCCAGCGGCTGGTCGGACATCAGCCCGGCCACGGGCAGGGGCAGGTCGGCCAGGGCGCGGCTGCCATCCACAACGCTGAGCCCGCCGCCCATTTCCACCACCGCCGATACGGCGGCCTTCATCTCCGCATCGCTGACGCCGGCGACGATGATGTTGTGGGAATCGTGGGCCACACTGGAGGCGATGGCCCCGCGCCGGAGGCCCAGCCCGGTGACAAACCCCTTGCCCATGCCGGCCTTGCCCGTATGGCGGTCCACCACGGCCAGTTTGATCAGGTCGCGGCCGGTGTCGCTGATTGCCAGGCCGTCCTGCAGCGTGGGTTCCATGATTTCGCAGCCGGTGACGACTTGGTCGGCAATGACCCGGATCACGCGGATGCGGCTGCCAGCGGCAGGGATGGAAAAATCGAGATGGACGGGGTCCAGGTGCATGGATGGCGGTACGGCAACCGTGGCCGGACGGGGGATCGATGATCGCAGGCGCCCGTTTTCCGCCACCGGCCGGCCCATGAAGAAAACCGTTTCGGCCCGGATGCCGGTCAGATTGGAGAACACCACCAGGTTGGCCTTGCGGCCCGGGGCGATGGCCCCGGCATCGCGGATGCCAAAGTAGTCGGCCGGGTTGATGGTCCCCATGCGGATGGCCGTCACCGGGTCCAGGCCCTTGTCCACGGCCTTGCGGATTATGGCGTCCACATGCCCCTCGGTGAGGATGTCGTGGGGATGGCGATCATCGGTGCACCACATCATGCGCGGCCAGGTGTGGGTGTCGATGACCGGGAAAAGGGCGTCCAGGTTGCGCGCACAGGTGCCCTCGCGCACCATGATGTGAATCCCCAGTTCCAGCTTTTCCAGGGCCTCTTCGGCCCGGGTGCATTCGTGGTCCGAGGCGATCCCGGCGGCAGCGTAGGCGGCCAGATGCGACCCGGAAACACCCGGTGCGTGGCCGTCCATGGCCCGGTGGCGGTTGCGTGCCAGGGTCAGTTTGGCCATCACCTCGGGATCGGTATGGATTACGCCGGGATAGTTCATCATTTCGGCCAGGGCCACGACGCGCGGATGGTCGAAGAAGGGTTCCAGGTCGGTCGCCGTCAGCCGGGCGCCGGCGGTTTCCATGTCCGTGGCCGGCACGCAGGAGGGCAGGGCGAAGAGGCAGTCCATGGGCTGCCCGTCGGCCGAACGCAGCATGTAATCGATGCCCGCCGTGCCGAGCACATTGGCGATTTCGTGGGGATCGGCGACCACCGTGGTGGTGCCGCAAGGGGCCACGGCGTGGGCGAATTCGGTGACGCTGGTCATGGCACTTTCGATGTGCACATGGGCGTCGATAAACCCGGGCGCCACGTAGCGTCCCTCCAGGTCCAGGGTTTCACCGGCCTGGTAGTCGTTGCCGATTCCAACGATATACCCGTCCTTTATTGCGATGCTGCCGCGGTTGATGCGGCCGGAAAAGACGTTGACGATCCGGGCGCCGGTCAGCAGCAGGTCCACCGGCAGGTCGCCCCGGGCGGCGCCGATGATCGTTTTCAAATCCATCCTGATTTCCTTTCGGATTCGATTTCAAATTTCAGGTTTGGGGGTTGCGGTTCAGCCAACCGGTTTGCGCTGAATTTTCCGGGCGATGGCGTTGACCCGCTCCATGATCGTATTCACGTCGATGCCGAGCAACTGGCGATCTCTCACCCGCAGCGTTCCGTCGACCAGCACATGGCGCACATCGGCGCCGGCGGCGGCATAGATAAGATGAGAATCCGGATGGTAGAGCGGGGTCAGGTGGGGGGCGCGGGTGTCCACGACAATAATGTCGGCCTGTTTGCCGATTTCCAGGGAGCCGATGCGTTCGGCCATGCCAATGGCCCGGGCACCCTCGATGGTGGCCATCCTGAGGGCGCTGGCCGCGTTCAGGGCGGTGGGATCGCCGCTGGCCACCTTGTGCAGCTTGGCCGCCGTGGCCATTTCAGCGAACAGGTCCAGGTTGTTGTTGCTGGCGCTGCCGTCGGTGCCCAGGCCGACGGGGATACCCTTTTCCCGCAGGCTGGCCACCGGGGCGATGCCCGAGGCCAGCTTCATGTTGCTTTCCGGGCAGTGCGCCACGCCGCAGCCCGAACGGGCCATTGCATCCATGTCGGCCGCGTCCACCCAGACGCAGTGGGCCAGAAGGGTCTTGGGATCGAGTATCCCCAGGCGGTCCAGATGGGCCACGGGGCTCACGCCCTTATCCTGGATGGACTGGTCGCGTTCGAAACGGGTCTCGGCCGCATGCACCTGGAACAATGCGCCCAGTTCGCCGGCCATTGCCTTGGCGGCGGTCAGTGTCCGGTCGCTGCAGGTATACGGGGCGTGGCAGAAGATCGATGGCTGGATCAAGGGGCTTTGGGCCTGCCAATGTCGGACATACTCGGCCGCATGGGCAACGTTTTCGGCCGGGTCGGGCACGCCGGGAGCGGGAAAGTCGATGACCCCCTGGCCCAGGACGGCGCGCAGGCCGGTGTCGGCCACGGCGCCGGCCACGGCAGCTTCGTGAAAATAGCCGTCGCAGCAGCAGGTGGTGCCCGAAAGGAGCAGTTCGGCGCAGGCCAAAAGGGTTGCCCAGTGCACGGCCTGCGGTTCGATGAAGCGGGCCTCGGCGGGAAAGATATGCTCGTTCAGCCAGGTCAACAGGGGCAGGTCGTCGGCCAGGCCCCGGAAGAGCGTCATGGGCAGGTGGGTGTGGGTGTTGACCAGGCCGGGCATGACGATGCCGCCGTCGGCATCGATGGTCAGTGTTGCCGATGGCGGTGATCCGTTGCCGGCTTCGAGCGCGCGGATGTGTCCACCACGGACGCCGATCCACCCTGAGGGGATCGTGCGCATGCCGTCGTCCATGGTCAGCAGGGTGCCGTTACGGATCACCACATCAAAGGCCATCTTGGTGCCTCCGGATTTCGTCGGCGATCTGCCGGGCGTCGGCCATGATCTTTTCAAGGTCCAGATGCAGCAGTTGGCGATCCTTCATCAGCACCCGGCCGCCCACCACCGTGGCGGACACGTCGCTGCCGCCCACGGCATAAACCAGGTGGGAGGCCGGGTGGTACATGGGGGTCAGGTGGGGCTTGCGGGTATCGATGACGATGATGTCGGCCTTCTTGCCGGTCTCGATGCTGCCCGTGATGCCGTCCAGGCCCAGGGCGCGGGCGCCTTCGATGGTGGCCATGCGCAGCACGGTGGTGGCATCCAATACCGTGGGATCGAGGCGGCTGGCCTTGTGCAGTTTGGCGGCCATGTCCATTTCGGCGAACAGGTCGAGGTTGTTGTTGCTGGAGCAGCCGTCGGTGCCCAGCCCCACACAAACACCCCGTGCCAGCAGTTCGGCCACCGGGGCGATGCCCGAGGCCAGCTTCATGTTGCTTTCCGGGTTGTGGGCCACCTTGACCCCGTGCCGCTGCAACAGATCCATGTCGTTTTCATCGAGAATCACGCAGTGACAGGCCAACAGGTTTTCGCCCAGCACCCCCAGATCGGCCAGGTGCTGAACGGGGGTGAGGCCGTATTTTTTTCGGATGTCGGCCACTTCGCTGCGGGTCTCCGAGAGGTGGATGACCATGGGAACCCGGTTGTCGCGGGCGATTCCGGCAGCCGTGGTCAACAGATCCGGTGCACACAGGTAGGGCGAGTGCGGTTCCACGGCAATGCTGACCAGCGGGTCGTCCCGCCAGCGGTCGATCAACTCGCAGGTGTAGGCAAACCCGTTTTCGATGGGTCCGTAGTTGGGCGAGGGGAAATCGTAGAGCACCTCGCCCACCACCGCGCGCAGGCCGGCCGTCCGGGCCGCCTCGGCCACCGCCCCCTCGAACAGGTACATGTCGCAGAAGCAGGTGGTGCCCGAAAGAATCATCTCCGCGCAGCCGAGCAGGGTGCCGGCCTGCACTTTTTGCGGGTCGAGCAGGGCTTCGGCCGGAAAAATGTGATCGTTCAACCAGGTCATCAGGGGCAGGTCGTCGGCCAGCCCACGGAACAGGGTCATGGCTGCGTGGGTGTGGGTGTTGACCAGTCCGGGCATAATGATGCCGCCGCCGGCATCGATGGTCTCCCGGGCCGTGAGGGCGGCAAACTCGCCGGCCGGGCCCACGGCAGTGATGGCATCGCCACACACCGCCACGGCACCGTTGTCGACGATGCGGTTATCGGCGCCCATGGTCATGACGATGCCGTTGGTGATCAGAAGGTCAACGCTGCCGGTCATAGGGCCGCGCCCCCGTGAATCTCGGCGACCACCCTTTCGATGAGGCGTTTGAGATGAGGGGCGGCCTGGTTTGCCACGGCGACGATCGCCTCGACGGAGGCCGGCTGCGGCCGGTCCGGATCGTTGATGTTGGTGATGGTGGAGATCCCCAGCACCCGCATGCCGGCGTGTACGGCGGCGATGGTCTCCATCACCGTGGAGAGTCCCACCGCATCGGCACCGATGGTTTTCAGGAAGCGGATTTCGGCCGGGGTTTCCAGGGAAGGCCCTTTCAGGCCGGCATAGACACCGCTTTTCAAAACAATCCCCAGACGGTCGGCCGCCCGGCGGCAGCGTTTGATCAGCGACAGGTCGTAGGCGGCTGTCATGTCCGGGAAGCGGGGGCCCCACGTATCCGGGTTAGGTCCGATGAGCGGGTTTTCACCGGTCAGGTTGATATGGTCGCGGATCACCATCAGGTCTCCCTGGCTGAAGGCAGGGTTCATGCCGCCGGCCGCATTGGAGAGAATCAGGTCCCGTACCCCCAGAGCCTGCATCACCCGTACGGGGAAGGTGACCTGGACAGGGGTGTAGCCCTCGTACAGGTGGAAGCGGCCCTGCATCACGACCAGCGGGTGCCCGGCCAGCGTGCCGGCCATCAGACGGCCCGAATGGCTCACCACGGTCGATACGGGAAAATGGGGGATATCGCCATAGTCCAGGGTGACGGCACCCTCCAGCGGACCGACGGCATCGCCCAGCCCGGTGCCGGTGATGATGCCGGTCAGGGGAGCGAAACTGAGCTTTGATTGCACAAATGATACGGCTTCGCGGATGTTTTCAATCAGGGGGTTCACGGATGGCCTCCAATGTTTTTAACCACGATGGGTTGGGGCTTTTTGTGCGGGTGGGCCCACTATGGGCACGGCCATGGGGTCGACTGAGTTATAGACCAGCTGGCGCGGTGGCGTCAAGCGCTCTCCCGAGGTGGCGCAGGGTAACCGCATTTGGACTGTTTCCTATTTTTCGCGGTCAAGGACCGCTCCTACACGTGCTTACGATATGGCTGTTTAATGGGTTGCGTTGTAAGAGCTGGCCATGCCTGCGACAACTGTTTTCCATGGAGGTTACCAAATGCGGTTACCCTGCGAAGTGGCGGCCGGGGCAGGGCAATCGCGAGTAAAATCAAAAACCGGCCGTTCCTGAACACGCACCATTCCCGAAAGTGGGAAAATGCCAAATGCCAACGCCCAAATGTCAAATGAAGGATGAAATCGATTTTAAAATAGATAGAATACCATCATTTGGCATTTTTCATTTGGTCTTTGACATTCATGGACGCTCTAATTTTGGGAAGAAAAGCAATCCGGAAATCTACATGCGATTGCCCTGTCGGGTGGGGATCATATCGTTGACATTTTCAAGTTATTATGAATATGTTCCCACGCGGTTATCTGTGGCCTCTTCCTACAATTGCTCGAGTCGTTCGATTCAGAGATTGAAGGCGATTCTGACTGTTACGTCAAAGGCATCAAAGAGGCCATTGAGCATACCGCCACGACCGTTGTTCGACAATTCCATTTTTTTCTTAACTTTTTTGTCTCTTTAATGATCGAATGACCATGAAAATTAGCGAAGTCAAAGATATCCTCAAAGGCGACATTCTGGTTGGTGAAGATCAACTGGATACGGTGATCGTTGCCGGTGGAGCGGCGGACCTGATGGACGATGTCCTCTCTGCCGCTGCCAAAGGTTCTGCCCTGTTGACAGGGGTCACCACGGATCATGTGATCCGCACCGCCAAAATTGTCGGTGTCGGTGCCATCGTTATCGTCAGGGGAAAAAAACCACCGACAGATTTTATTAAAATGGCAAAGTCTTTCAAGATTCCCTTGATGGTGACCGAGTACTCGTTGTTTGTGGCCTGCGGTCGGCTGTACATGAATGGTATTCGGGGCTTGGACGGTTCCTGGTAACGCGGCTGGAGACAGGATATGGCAAAACGGACCATTGCGGATTTAGATCGCATCCGTGAGGCACAAAAAGATCGAATGGCTTTCAAGGACAGGACTTATCTTTTCATTTGCGGTGGAACCGGTTGTCACGCCACCGGTTCCATCCGGGTGAAAGATGCCCTGGTGGGGGAAATTGAAGAAAAAGGGCTGGCTGACAAGGTCCAGGTGATCGAGAAGGAACTGGCCCGGATCGATAAGGAAAAGTGCATCCAGTGTCTGACTTATTACGACAAGTGCAGATTCGACGCCATACTTTAAGAGGAGTAGTGACATGACCATTGCGATTATTCTCATGGGGGGATTGGGGCTCATCGTGGGGATCGGCCTTGCGGCGGCCTCCAAAATTTTTTACGTTTATGTGGATCCCAAGATCGAGGCCATTGAGGGGGTTCTGCCCGGAGCCAACTGCGGCGGCTGCGGTATGCCCGGCTGCAGTGCCAATGCCGAGGCCATTGTGGCCGGCAAGGCAGCGCCCAATTCCTGTGTGGCGGCCGGCGAGGAGGTGGCCGAGGCCATCGCCGTTATCCTGGGCGTCAGTGTGGAGGCCAAGGAGCCGGATATCGCCCTGCCGGGCTGCACTTACGGGGTTGCTGATGCCGCGGTCAAATACACCTACGACGGATTGAACGACTGCCGGGCGGCGGCCCTGCTTTCCGGCGGCATGAAGGTATGCAACATCGGTTGCCTGGGGTTGGGGACCTGTGCGGCCGCCTGTCCCTTCGGGGCCATCACCATGGGGCCCAAAGGGCTGCCGGTCGTGGACGAAGTCAAGTGCACCGGTTGCGGAACCTGTGAGCGGGTCTGCCCCAAGCACATTATTACCCTTTCATCGGTGACCCGTCGAATCCTCAAGGAGTACACCACCGAGGACTGTACGACGCCCTGCCAACGGGCCTGTCCGGCGGGGATCAACATCAGCCGTTATATCGAGCAGATTGCCGGAGACGACTACCACGGTGCGGTTCAGACGATCAAGGAACGCAACCCGTTTCCCACTGTCATTGGACGGATCTGCCCACGTCCTTGTGAAAACGACTGCCGGCGCAAGTATGTGGACGAACCGGTGGCGATCAATTTTCTCAAACGGTTTGCCGCCGACTACGAGCGCACCCAGAATGAGCGTATTCAGCCGTTCAAGGCGCCCGATACCGGCCGCCGCGTTGCCGTGATCGGCGGCGGGGTCCAGGGGCTTTCGGCGGCCTTTTTCGCTGCCCGGCTGGGGCATGGCGCCACGGTGTTCGAAGCCACTGACCGGCTGGGGGGCCTGCTGAATACGGCGATCGCCAAATACCGCTTGCCCGAAGAGATCCTCAAGTGGGATATTGACGGTATTGTGGAGATGGGGGTGGAAACCCGCACCGGCCAGATGTTGGGCAGCGACGTGAGTGTGTCCGGACTGCTGGATGAAGGCTTTCAGGCGGTTTTCCTGGCCACTGGCGGATGGGACAGCCGCCTGGCCCGCGGTGCCGAGAAGCGTGTCGAGACTCCGCTTCCCGGTGGGTACCTGTTGTTGGATCTGTTGCGTTCGGGCAACGCCGGCCACGGGTCGGTCGCTTGCGGAGGCGCGACGGTGGTCATTGGCGGCGAAGGCCTGGCGGGTGAGAGCCTGGCCAAAGCCCGTTCGCTGGGGGCCGAAAAAGTGACCTTCATTTTCCGCGACCTGCCCGATGCTGCAGCTGCCGCGGCGTTGACCGAGGCCGGTGCCGAGGTGCTGACGGGCGGTGTCATCCGCCTGTCTGGTGACGGCGATCGGTTGGCGGCGGTTGAGGTGCTGGATCCCGCCAGCGGTGCCGTTACCCAGGTGCCGGCGCAAACGCTCGTTTTTTCCGCAGGGCGTTTTCCCGAACTGATTTTTACCCGGCCGGCGACGGAGGAAGAGGACGACGACACACCGTCCACGGCATGGATGGCCGTTCCCCCGTATAAGCAGCCGGCAGTTGCCGACCAGGCGGGATTGTTTGCCAAAGGGGAGGAACTGACCGACTTCAGTGGTGCCATCAAGGCCATCGGGGCCGGTCGGCGCGCGGCGGCGGCCATGCACAAACTGATGTATGCGATTCCGCTCGATCTGCCCCAGAACATTATCAAGCCCGGCGTGGTCGTACAGAACGTGGATCATGTGGAGGCGGTACCCCCCAGACCACGGCAGATCATGCCCCTGGCCGACCGCCGGGATTTGGAACAGCTGATGGAACTGGAAAAGGGATTTGACACCCAAACCGCCAAAAAGGAGGCCGCGCGTTGTCTCAACTGTGGGTTGATCTGTTACCAACATACCGACGATTCGGTGCCGGAACAGATCCGGGAGAGTGTTAATGCCTGACCGTCCAAATGGACGATAATGCAAACGGAAAAACAATAATGGCCATTGAAGAAGGTATTGTATTCAAAGCCGGCGCCCCGGGCGCCGGCACGGCATGGGTAAAAACCACCCGTTCCAGTGCTTGCGAGTCCTGCTCCTCACGGGATTCCTGCCAGATGGAGGAGGGCGTCGGCCAGGAAATGGAGGTGGAGGCGCTCAATACGGCCAATGCCCGGGTGGGGGATCGTGTCGCCATCAACATCAAGACGGCGTCGCTGTTGAAAGCCACTTTTCTGCTTTACGTTTTTCCGATCCTGGCCTTGATCGGCGGTGCCCTGATCGGACAGACGCTGGCCGAATGGCGGGGGATGGATCCCTCTGCCATGGCGGCATTGATCGGTTTTCTTTTTTTCGGGCTGGCATTTTTCGTTATCCGGTTTGCCGATCGGCGTCTTTCCGGCAATGCCAGTTACCAACCCGAGATCATCAAGATCAGACGCGCCGACCTGGCTTCGGCCGAGCCGTTGAACCCGTCACAAGCCGAATCGTGATGCATGGAGCAGACCGTATTCATAACCGGCAGCAATACCGCGACGTTTCGCTGCCCCCAGTGCGGCAAGGCCAAAACAGCGGATGTCAGCCGTTATGTGGCTACCAACAAAAAGGTTACGGTCAATTGTACTTGCGCCTGTGGCCATCGATTTCGCTGCCGGCTGGAAAAACGCAGACAGTATCGCAAATCAGTTAACCTTCCGGGACGATTTGTTTGCAAGGAAGAGGGGCGCCTCCCGGATACCGGCCTGATGAGTGTCGTGGATATCTCCACCACCGGATTGAAACTAAAAATGGGTGTTCCGCGCACCCTCCCCATCGGTATGCAACTGCGGGTGGAATTTCAATTGGACGATAACAAGCGAACCCCCATGGAAAAACGTGTCATTGTCCGCAATGTCAGCGGCCCGTATGTCGGTGTGGCGTTCCATTCCGACGACCTGGACGATCCCGCCCTGGGATTCTATCTGATGCCTTAGCGTGTGAAAACAAACCCAACCACTTTCCGCGTCAACCTGCGCCGGGGGACCGTCAAGGGCTGGCGCGGTTTTGTCTGGATGCTCAAGATTATCCTGCCGGTTTCCTTGGTGACCTTCCTGCTGGACGTTTCCGGCCTGATTCACCGGATGGACGGCCTGTTCGAGCCACTGATGGGCGTTTTGCGTCTGCCGGCGATGGCCGCCCTGCCGATGATCATCGGCCTGCTGACCGGCATTTACGGCGCCATCGCCGCCATGGCGGTCCTGCCGTTTACCTCGTCCCAGATGACCTTGCTGGCGGTTTTCCTGCTGATTGCGCACAATCTGATTCAGGAAGGCGTGGTGCAGCATCGCTCCGGCTGCTCGGCCTGGACGGCAACCGCTGTTCGGCTGCTGGCGGCGGTGCTCACCGTAGTCGTCACGGGTTGGTTCCTCGATCCGGATCCTGTCCGACAGGGGACAGCCCTTCGCCCAACCGCCGCAGCCGCCGGCTTCTGGCCGGCCCTGGAGGGGTGGGCGGTCGGCATGGCATGGATCAGCTTGAAAATTTTATTTATCATCACCGCCCTGATGGTCCTGATGGAACTGCTCAACGCATATAGGCTGATCGACAGGCTGCTGCGGATGATCCAACCGTGCATGGGGCTTTTGGGCCTGGATCGCGACTTGGGCATGCTGTGGCTGACGGCCACGGTGTTCGGTATCGCCTATGGCGGCGCGGTGATCGTCGAGGAGGTGGACCGGCGACAGATCGATCCGGAAAAACTCAAGGCCCTGCACTTTTCCATTGGGGTCAATCATGCCGTGGTGGAGGATCCGGCCCTGTTTCTGCCCCTGGGCGTCCACCCGTTCTGGTTATGGATTCCGCGTCTGATTGTGGCCATCGCATTTGTCCACGCCTACCGGATGTGGCGATGGCTGCGGAGGACCGGCGCACGCCGACGGGGCGTCGGCGTAGCCCTGGCCGTCATGGTGCTGTTTGCCGCCAGCCTCGGCCGGGCCAGCGAGATCCCGGACCGAAGCCACGCATTCTCGCCCGGCGAACGGCTGACCTTCGTGCTCAAGTGGACGGTCATCCCGGCCGGAGAGGCGGTGCTCGAAGTCTTGCCGCAGGAACAGATGGCCGGGCAGGATGTCTACCATTTTGTTCTTACGGCCCGGTCGAACGCGTTTGTGGACGCGTTTTACACGGTTCGTGACCGCATTGACGCCTGGGCCGATACGAAGATGCAGCGATCGCTGCTGTACCGCAAGAAACAGCACGAAGGCAGTACCCGGCGGGATATCACCGTTTCCTTCGACTGGGAGGCGATGCATGCCCAGTACGTCAACCATGGGGATGCACGCGACCCCATTCCCATTACCGCCGGCACGTTCGATCCGCTGGCCATTTTTTACTGGTCCCGGGCGGTCGATCTGTCGGTGGGCAGCCCTATTCAGCGGCCGGTAACGGATGGCAAAAAACATGTCGTCGGGTTTGCCCATGTGGTGGACCGGGCGCGCATCACCGTACCGGCGGGTACCTTCGACACCTTTCTCATCGAACCCGACCTGACCCATGTGGGCGGGGTTTTTGAGAAGAGCCGCGATGCCAAAATCCAATTGTGGGTAACGTCAGACCACCGACGGCTGCCGGTTAAATTGAAAAGCAAGGTGGTTGTGGGCAGTTTTTCCGGTGAACTGGTCAGTATGACCGGTGCTGCCGCCCCCGCAACCGCTGCCCAATGACACGGGAGGGGGAATGCCATGGACGATCTGGCCTATGAACAGTGGCTTTGGGAGAAGACGGCCCAGCGCTGTATAAGCAACCTCAATAAAAATGATTTCGATGCCCACTATTTCCTGGATGTGGAGACGGCGGCCAACCGGATTCTTGAGATGGTGAAACCGTATGCCTCCTTTGGTTTCGGAGGGTCCAGCACCACGCGTCGCCTGGGCGTCCTGGAAGCCTTGCGCGACGAAGGAAAAACCATTCATGATCACTGGCAGGCCGGGCTGACCAAGGCGGAGGATCTGGAGATCCGATTGGCACAGGGCCGTTGCGACTGTTTTTTCTGCAGTGCCAATGCCATTTCGGCAACCGGTGAAATCGTTAATGTGGATGGTATCGGTAACCGAACCAACGCCATGACCTTCGGAACCCGCAAGGTGATCATCGTGGCCGGAATGAACAAGGTTACCGTGGACCTGGAAAGTGCCTTGAAACGGATTCGCCAGGTGGCGGCACCGATGCGTGCCCGGAGCCTGAATATGAAAACGCCCTGTGCCGAAAGCGGCGTCTGTTCGGACTGCCGTTCCCCCCAGCGGATCTGCCGCGTGACCACCATCTTGCACCGCAAACCATCGCTGACCGACATCAGTGTTTTTCTGATCGGCCAATCCCTGGGGTTCTAACTTTTTGATACCACTCAAATAAGGAGAAAACGATGTCCATTCACCAATACCCCCTGCCTTTCCGGCTCGCCCTTGCCCTGCTGGTGGGTATCCTGCTGTTTCCGGCAGTCTGCACGACCGCGCAGGCCGCGGAACAGGAGGTCGCCCGGGTCAATGATACGATCCTGTCGCGCCAGGATCTGGACCGCGAGATGAAACTGATCACCATGAACCTGAAACGTCAGGGGCGCAGCCTGGACGAGGCCCAGTTGAAACAGTACGAGGAGAAGGTGCGCGATACCCTGATCAACCGCACCCTTCTGGAGCAAGCGGCCAAGGGCATGAAGATCACCACTCCGGACGACCAGGTGGCCAAAGCCCTGGAAGACTTTAAGGGCCGGTTTCCGGATGAGGCGGGTTATCGGCAAGCGCTCGGTGAAATGGGGGTGGACGAGGGGCAGTTCAGAGCGCAGATAAAAACCGGACTGACCATCAAGACGCTCATCGATCAAACGGTGATCCAGGACATTTCTCTGGCCGACGAAACGGTGCGCGGGTTTTATGACGCGCATCCGGACCTGTTCCGTCGGCCGGAACAGGTCAAGGCGTCCCATATCCTTGTGCAGGTGCCCACCACCGCGGACGAGGCCAAAAAGGCCGAGGCCCTGGCCTCCATCCAGGGGCTCAAACAGCGCATCAACGATGGCGAACCCTTTGCTGACTTGGCTCGGGAATACTCCGATTGTCCCAGCAAGGCCAGGGGCGGGGACCTTGGGTTTTTCAGCCGTGAGCAGATGGTCCAGCCGTTTTCAGAAGCCGCCTTTGCCCTTCAGCCGGGGCAGGTCAGTGATGTGGTGACCACCCGGTTCGGCTACCACCTGATCCGGGTTACCGAACGCAAACCGGAAACGACCGTCGCCTTCGATGAGGCAAGGGAGACCATATCGGAAAGATTACGTCAGGAACAAAAAGAAGAGAAGATTGATAACTACATCGAAAAACTCAGGAAAGCTGCGGATATTAAACGATTTCCATTATAGGATTTCCCTTGACAGAGAGTATCCGATTCGCTAAATCCATCACTGGATGATATCTTGGCCAGTGCCTTCCTAGTTCTGACATCTCCTGAGCGGTAAACTTCCACGTGCCGGACTATCGTCCGCTAAGGCAAAGGATCAATTTTTGGAGGAACTACCGAGAAGAGGAGGTCAGTGTTTTGGCGAACGGGACAGTAAAATGGTTCAATGACAAGAAGGGGTATGGCTTTATTAATGAAGAACAAGGGCGGGATATTTTTGTCCACTTCTCTGCCATCGATATGCCGGGATTCAAGACCCTGGCCGAAGGCGACATGGTCATTTTTGAAGTGGAGGAGAGCGATCGCGGACCTGAAGCCAAAAATGTAAAAAAGACTACCTGATAAACGCTTCTGATTCAAAACCGGGGCATGCGGCGTGCACGTCGCATGCCCCGGTTTTTTTCTCTTTCAATTAGAACCTGGTTGGGTGAACGGGTAATCCGTCTCAATATGATCCTGCCGAAGTTGCTCCGGCCTTCAAAAGGCATTGAATTGACTGGATGGCCGTCAACGATCACTCTCCGACGATCTTGACCAGCACCCGTTTTTTCCTGCGCCCGTCGAACTCGCCGTAAAAAATCCGTTCCCAGGTGCCGAAATCCAGCCGTCCGCCGGTGATGGCCACCACCACCTCCCGGCCCATGATCTGGCGTTTCATGTGGGCGTCGGCATTGTCCTCGCCGACATTGTGACGGTACTGGGATACCGGTTCGTGGGGCGCCAGTTTCTCCAGCCAGACATCGTAGTCGTGGTGCAGGCCGATTTCATCGTCATTGATGAAAACACTGGCGGTGATGTGCATGGCGTTGACCAGCACAAGGCCCTCCTTGACCCCACTCTCATTGATGCACTGCTGCACCTCAGTAGTGATGTTGATGAATGCCCGGCGGGTGGGGACCTCGAACCATAGTTCTTTGCGATAATTCTTCATGTTTGGCTTCCTTTGGGGCTGGTTACTGAACTGGTCTCAAACGCGTTTTTTTAATTACCATGGCGGAAAAGAATGGGGATAACGCCGAATAGAATGACGGTTAGCTTAAAATATAAATAATGTCAATTGGTTAAAATGTAGTGAGACAATTTTCGATGAAAGGACGGCAAACTGACAAATTTGGCGAGATAAATTGATTAAAGCGGATAGCGGCCTAATAGGTATAAAATAGTTTCTGGATCTGCCGGCGGGTGCGGTTTTTTAACAGGGCCAGCATCAACAGGATCCTGGCCTTGGGCGGGTTGAGTTCGTCGGCGGCGATGAAGCCCAGGTGGTCGTCGTCGATCTCCACGTTACGGCCCACCGTGCCGGTGGCCACGCGCGAACCGCGCACGATCACTACGCCTTTTTTTGCGGCCTGGGCTGCCCGCTCGATGGTGGCGGCATTCATGTTGCCGTTGCCGTCGCCAGCCACCACGATTCCTTTGGCGCCCCGTTCCACGGAGCAGTCGATCAGGTCGGCCGGCATGTCGGCGCAGGCATAGAGGATATCTACCCGGGGCAGGTCGGTGACGCCATCGATGGAGAACTCGCTTTGATGGGTGTGGCGGCGGAAGGGGTGGCGGAAGTACTCGTTCCGGCCGTAGTTGACTGTTCCGATCAGGCCGTTGATGGGCGAGATGAAGGTCTCCACGGCGGTGGTATTGCTTTTGGTCAGCGAATGGGCGCTGTGGATGCGATCGTTCATTACCGCCAGGGTGCCGCGTCCGGCCGCCTCGGGATCGGCGGCCACGGCCACGGCGTTGTAAAGGTTCAGGGGGCCGTCGGCACTGATGGCGGTAAAGGGGCGCATGGCCCCGGTCAGGACCACGGGCGCTTTGCTGTGGACGGTCAGATTGAGAAAATAGGCTGTCTCCTCCATGGTGTCGGTGCCGTGTGTGACCACCACGCCGTTGATCTCGTCAGACGCCAGCAGTGTGTTGATGCGGCCAGCCAGCCGGCGCATGATGGCAAAGGTCATATCCTGGGAACCCACGCTGGCCACCTGCTCGCCGCGAACCCGGGCCAGGCTGCGCATGCCGGGCAGTGCCTCGATCATCGCATCCACGCCCACTTGCCCCGGAGCGTAGCTGGACTGGGCCGCCGAGGCGGCCGATCCGGCGATGGTTCCGCCGGTGGCGAGAATCATCACCCGGGGGCGGTGATCCGGCAGGCGTTTTTCTTTTCTGGTCGGCATGCAGCCCTTCCCGTCCAATCCTGGTAAACCTGTCAACCATCCATTCAGGCCAGTATAGGGCAGCCAGGAAAAACCTCAAGAAAAAACGGTTGCGCCCGGAGGGTGCCTATGGGAGGTGCCGATTCAGATCCTTAGGCGTTCAAAAGCTGGCCGCTCTGGCGGTCGAAGGCCAGCAGGCGGGTCGGGTTGACCGGTTCGATGCCGAGTGGCCGGCCGGCGTCAAACCTCCGGACCATGGCGCTTTCCACATGCAGGCGCAGTTGCGCTGCATTATTTTGAACGGTGAGCACGGATTTGAGCCCCAGCGGTTCGATATCGACCAGCGATGCCGAGATGGGGGCATCCTCCAAGGCGGTCAACTTCAGGTTTTCCGGGCGGATGCCGAGCACAAAATCACATGGCGCGTCGCCCAGGGCCTGTTTCAGATGGGCAGGCACGGGCAACCCGGCTGCTGCGGCATGCATTACCCCCCCACTGGCGTTGGGCTCATAACGGGCATCGATCAGGTTGATCTGCGGTGCGCCCACGAAGCTGGCGATGTCGCGGTCCAGGGGCTGGTCGTAAAGCTCTTGGGGCCGGGAGATTTGAACCACGCGGCCGCTGTGCAGCATGATGACCGTGTCGGCAACGGCCAGCGCCTCGTTGAAATCCGGGGTGGCCATTAAAAATGTGTACCCCAGCTCGCGTTGCAGCCGTTTCAACTCGGCGCGCAATTCGATTCGCAGCATGGCATCGAGACTTGACAGAGGCTCGTCGAGCAGAAAAAGGGTGGGGGTGCGGATCAGTGCCCGGCCCAGGGCGATGCGCTGGCGTTCCCCACCGCTCATGGTTTTGGGCAGCCGGTCCAAAAGACGGCTCACCTTGAGGGTCCGGGCCATTTCAATGACCCGGACTTCGATTTCATCTTTCGGTAGACGACGGATCTTGAGCGGACTGGCGATGTTTTCATAACCGGTTTTATTGGGGTAGAGGGCCAGGGTGTCGAAGATCATGGCGATATTACGGTCCTTGGGCTCCCATTTTCCCACGTCCCGGCCGGCCAGCAGGACGCGGCCGTTGTCCGGTCGGTCGAGCCCGGCGATCAGGCGCAGAGTGGTGGTTTTCCCGGCACCGGCCGGACCGAGAATCACGGTCAGGGAGGCTTCCGGTACCGTGAAACTGGCCCGGTCCAGGGCGGTTGTGCCATGAAAGGATTTGCTCAAAGCCTGGACTTCCAGGATGGCTTGATTCTTTTTTAGGGCGGGCTGCTGTTTTTCCATCATTGCACCTCTGCTTTTGAACCGCCGTCCATGCGTCGATTGGTCTCCCCGTCGAACAGGACCAGGGCGTCGGGATCGACGTCGATACCGATGGTTTCGCCTTCCCCGGGACAGTCGGTGGAAGCGACCACGATTTTCAGTGCCATCGTGCCGACTTCCACGGTCAGGACAGCCTCCGGCCCGCGGGGTTCCACAAGGCCGACCCGGCCGGTCCAGTTCGCCGTTTGCGCTGCTGCGACGCGCAGTGATTCAGGACGAATGCCCAGGGTGCATCGGCCTTCAGGCACACCGGTTTGGAAAACCGGAAGGCTGAATTCAGCGCGACGGAATCGCATGGCGGCCGCATCGGCCTCCAGCGCCCCGGTGATCAGGTTCATTGGCGGCGACCCCAGGAAACTGGCCACGAAGACATGCTCGGGCCGGTCGTAAATGGACGCGGTCTCCTCGACCTGCAGGATCTTACCCGCTCGCATCACGGCGATCCGGTCAGCCAGGGAGAGGGCCTCGATCTGATCATGGGTGACGTAGATGATCGTGATCCCGATATCGCTCTGCAGGCGCCGTAGTTCCCGGCGCATGGCCAGCCGGGCGGCGGCCTCGAGATTGGACAGGGGTTCGTCGAGCAAAAGGATCGACGGCCGGGTGACCAGGGTTCGCCCGATGGCCACCCGCTGCAGTTCGGAACCGCCAAGCTCCTTGACGCGGGCATTCAGCCGGTCGCGCATGCCGAGCAGTTCGGCCACCTCGGCCACGGCCCGGTCGATTTCTGGACGGGGGACCTTGCGTACGGCGAGTCCGAAGGCCAGGTTCTGGCGTACCGTCATGGCGGTGAAGACCGCATAATCCTGAAACACCAGTCCCACGTCGCGCCGACCCGGCGGCAGGCCAAGCACCGACTGGCCGTTGATCTGGATGTCGCCGGAAGAGGGGTCCTCCAGGCCGACAATCATGTTCAGGGTCGTCGATTTCCCGCAGCCCGAGGGGCCCAGCAGAGCAAGGGTTTCACCGGCAGCCACGTAAAGATCGATGCCGTCCACGGCCACCACGCTGCCGTCGGCGTACTCTTTTTTCAGGGCGACGAGTTCGAGTCGGGGTCGGGTCATTGTTTGATCGCTCCAAATGTCATGGCCCGAGCCAGATGGGACTGAATATGATATCCCACGAAGACCAGCGGAACCATGGCGAAAACTGCCAGGGCCGCCTGCACGCCATAAAGGGTCCCGGCCGTCGCGGTCACGTATTTGGCCAGTTGGACGGGGATGGTGCAGACATTTGAATAGGAGAGCACCAGGGCGAACATGAATTCGGACCAGTTGAGAATGAAAATAAACATGGTGGTGGCGAACAGGCCGCCCTTGATCAATGGGATGGTCACCGTCAGGTGGGCGGCCAGACGGGATCTGCCGTCGATCATGGCGGCCTCCTCGATTTCACGGGGCAGGTCGTCCACGAAACTCTTCAGCATCCAGGTGGAGAAGGGCAGGGTCACCGCCACATAAATGGCAAACAGCCCGAGATAGCTGTCGATCAGACCGACGTTGGAGAAGATGATCACAAAGGGGACCGCGATGGCCGCCGGCGGGAACATGCGGCCGGAGAGGATGACCAGCGGAGTCGCCTTGCTGTTGTTGCCGTAGCGCGAGATGCCGATGGCGGCGAACAGGCCGATGATCACCGATGCGAGCGTGGCGCTGACGGTGGCCAGCACGGATCCGTAGACCGCCTTGGTGGCCGCCTGGCTGACGCCGCCGACACCGTAGGCGCCGAGGGCCTCGGGATCGAAGAGGGTGCGAAAATTGATCAGGGTGGGCTCCGATGGCACCCAGATGGCCGGTGATGCATTCCAGTCGGTCGGCGGCTTGATGGCCGTCATCACGATCCAGAAAACCGGGAAGAGCACCACAATCAGGGCCGCCCCCATCAACAGGGCCAGGGGCAGGGAGAGTTTGCGGTTGTTCATCAGCGACCTGCTTTCATGATCTGCTCCCGGACCGGGACCAGCAGAAGATGGATCAGCAGCAATGAGCCGAGCAGCACGATGAATGCGGCGGCGGCGCCGTAAGCGAGCTGAAAGTCGTTAAAGGCCAGTTTGTAGATATAGAGGCTGATGGTCTCGGTGGCCGATCCGGGGCCGCCGCGGGTGAGCATGAATACCTCGTCAAAGAGTTTGATGATCTCCATGGAACGGATCACGAAGGCGACGATGATGACCGGTTTGAGCATGGGCAGAATGATGCACCAGAACACCTGCCGGGGGCTGGCACCCAGAATTACGGCCGCGCGGACCGGGTTTTCCGGAATGGCGTTGAGTCCGGAGAGCAGGATCAGGAAGAAGAGCGGTGTCCAGTGCCAGACCTCGGTGAGGATCACCGCCGTCACCGCGCAGGGGGCATTGCGGAACCACTCCATGGTGGCTTGGGCACCGAAGAGAAATTCGATGATCTGGTTGACCGGCCCGTTGGTCTGGAAGAGCATCCAGAACGTGTAGCCCACGACTACCGGAAGAATCATCATGGGGGTCAGGAAGGCGGAGAAGAGCAACGACTTGCCGCGGAACTCTCGAAGGAAGAGCACGGCCAGGCCCAGCCCGAAGACGAATTCCAGGCTGAGGCAGACCATTGAAATCAACGCCGTGCGCAGGATCGAATAGACAAAACGGGTGTCGTAGATCAGCAATTCGCTGTAGTTTTCGAACCCTACGAAGGTGGCATCAAACAGGGAACCGCGGGTGGGCGACCAGTCGGTGAAGCTCATGTACAGCGCCACCAGGAGCGGAACGACGAGTACCAGGAGCGAGACGATCTGTCCGGGCAGGACCAGCACCCGTACGAGTCCCTTGAGGCCCAGGCCCGTCGGTGCGCTGGCCGGCGCCGGCGCCGGCTGGGCGGCCGAGGCGGTTTGTGCCCGTGGGCAGGAAGTAAAAAAGGCAGTCAATCGATCACCTCATTTTTCAGACGCTGAGATCGGTTCGGTGTTCACCCGGTCGGCCATTTGGCGGCCCCTGCGGGCGTCGAGATACAGCAGGGGCCGCCGTATACCAGCGGGAAGAGGGACCGGGGCTACCACTTGTCGGCGCCGCTGGCCTTTTTGATCGGCTCGGCGAGATTCCGGGCCAGGGCCAGCCACGATTTTTGCACCTTCTCGCGGCCGATGCGGCGGGTGATGCGGTCGAATTTGCGGGCCGCATCGTCCAGGGCCTTTTTGGGCTTTTTCGCACCGGTCATGCAGGCGTGGACCTCCTTGTCCAGGGCGTCCTGGTACTCGAACCCGCCCGGCAGACAGAAGTCGGGGACCGTGTTGACCATGTTGTCGTACAGCGTTTCCAGGTATTCCGGCGAGTAGGTGTCGATCAGCCGCTGGGTGGGCGCCTTCATGTGGTTGACACGGTACGGATCGGAGTATCCGCCAAGATAGGGGATGGCATCCGCCGAGATGGTCGGCGAGGTCATCCACTGGGCGTAGGCGTAAGAGAGCTCGGGGTTGGCCGAGTACTTGGAAACGGCATAGCCGTATCCCCAGCAGAAGAGGCCCGCATAGAGCTGCTGGCCGTCCTTGAGGGTGTCGGCCGGCATGACCGTGGCCGCGATTTTGCCGGTGGTCGCCGGACCGGTGGAGGGCGCCTTGGAGTACTTGAAACCCGAGGGCCAGACGATGTTCATGAATCCCTCGCCCCGGCCGAAGGCGTTGTAGTTGGAGGACCAGGTGAAACTGAAGGCGTCGGGATGCAGGTAGGGATTCATGGCCAGCATGTCTTCCAGGGCAGCCACGCCTTCCTCGGTGTTGAAGGTGGGGTTCATTTCGTTGTCGAAGTAGAGGCGCCCCTTGGACACCAGGCGCTGCATGAACATCCATTTGACGTAATACGGTGAGCGGTACTCCAGGCTACCATAGAACCCGTTGGCCGGATCGTGCATGAACTGGGCGAGGTTGAAGTACTCTTTCCAGGTGTTGGGGACGGCAAGGGGATAGCCGTACTTATCCTCGAACGCCTTCTGCTTGTCCGCATTCTTCAGGTGGTCGTCGCGGCACAGGAGCGTGATCTGATCACCGTCGTTGAGCAGACCGGCCACGCGGCCGTTGTAAAGCTGAGCATGGTGGCTGGCCGGGAAGACGACCCCCCACTCCTTGTTGAAAATTTCCGGATCGTATTGATCCACCCAGTCGGTCAGATCGAAGATGACCCCCGAATCGATCCAGTCCGGGTAGGACATGGCCGTGGGCATCATTACATCGTAGCGTCCGGTCTTGGCGACAGCCTCCTGCATCCCTTTGGTGTGGACCACCTCATCGGGCTCTTCGATGAACTCCAGGGTAATGCCCAGCTCGTTTTTCCATTTTTCGGTATAGGGTTTCATGTTGCCGATGGAACCGGTGGGAATCAAAAGGGTCAGGGTTTTTTTGGTGGCTTTGGCCGCAGCCGTCTTGGCCAGTGCCCAGGCCCGTTCTTCCGGTCCGGCAATGGCGCTGAACGCCTTGCTCGCTCCCAGCGGTGAAAGGCTGACCGCGTTGGCCACCAGTGCCGAAACGCCCAAGAAGGTCATTTTTTTCAGAAAGTTACGGCGGTTCATACCCCCGGCATCGTATTGACTGCACAGGTTTTCGATTTTCTGCTTTTTCAGTTCCATGGGTGCCTCCTCCTCAAGTGATGTGGGGTTGATATCCATAACCTTATCTCTCCCGGTTTCTGAAAATGGGGGGCCGGCAGGCCAGTGCCAGCCAGTTTTCCGCAATGGCGCGGCAATACGCCTCGGATGCGGCGATGTGTTCGGGCAGTTCGTCCAGAAGCCGGTCGATCCAGGCATCGTCAAACTGCCGGCGGTAAGCCACGTAAGTCCCGATTTCATCATCCCTGAACATGGTGATCCACTGCCGGACGGTTTTTTCGTCGACTTCCGGGTGGGGCTGAAAACCATAGGCACGGTGGCCGATCCGGAAACACTGATGGGGGCATTGATCCCCCTGAATCAAGAGGACCGCCGTTTCGGGGAGCGTGAAGGTATCCTCGTGAAAGGCCATCAAGGGGGGCAGGTCGATGCCCCTTAGCAGGGGGTCGCGTTGCCCCTCGCGGGTCAGGCAATGCTGGATGAAACCAAACTCCAGAACGCCGAGTGGCTCGGTGCGTCCCCCATAGGCCCGAGCCAGCAACTGGGCGCCGAGGCAGATCCCGGCCACGGGTTTTTCCTGCCGGTCGAATTGCCGCATCAACGTCATCAGGGCCATGAAGTGAGGACCGGCGGCATCATCGAAAGCGTGTTGCGGTCCGCCGAGAACGACCAACCCATCGAAAGCGTCCGGCGCGACGGGCAGGGCCGCGTTTTCCAGCGGACGGATCGTAGTCAGCATTGCGCCGTGCCGCTGCAGACTGTCGCAGAAATTACCCCCAGGCGCCTGATCACTGTGCTGGACCACCAGGATGCGTGCCCGGCTGCGGGATGTGCTAAACAGGCTCACCGGTTTCCTCCATGCATGCGTGGACAGACACCCGGGTGTCGTAATACGGGGTTCCGTCGCCCACCCGGCTGACCCGGTCCGGGGTCAGACGGTTCAGGCCGTGGCCGGCTTTGATCCAGCCGCCGCGCTCGGCCACCAGACAGTCCGGACGGACGTCTGGATCGATTTTCAAGCGCGCTTTCAACTGGCCTGCCGGGCTGGAAACGATGGCCAACCCATTGTCCCGCAGCCTGCATCCGGCCGCCGTCTGCGGGTGAATCCGGATCACGGGCAGAGGTGAATGCTCGGCAAGGGTTCGTTCCGAACAGAGGAAATGGTGGGGAGCGACGGTTAACAGCGTCAGGGGGTAGTCCGGGACCGACGGTTTGAGGGCTTCAGGATCAAATTCGGTCATGAACTCGAACTTGCCCGAGGCGGTAGGAAAGATTCCGTCCATGTACGGGGCCATGGGGGCCTCCAGACGAAAGGGGCCGATTTTCAATTGCGCCATGCTGCAGCCCTGCCGACGGATCGGTGTGCAGATGTCGTGCAGCCAGTCGTCCACGCTACGTCGGAACTGCCTGGCAAAGGCAAACCGGTCGGCCAAGCCGCAGAACATCTCGAATTCCGACCGGCATTCGCCCACCGGCGCGATGGCCCGGTTGACCGGTCCCACATAGTTGTGGCCGTAAGTGGCCATGACGTCCTGCTCTTCAAGAAACGTAGTTGCCGGCAGGAAAACATGGGCCTGATCGGCGGTATCATCGAGAAAGTGTCCCGAATAGACCACGAATTCGGTATGGGCGAACGCTCTGGCCACCTTGTCCGAGCGGGGGGCCATGCACACCGGATTGGCCGCGGTGACGAAAATCATGCGGATTTCAGGATTGACGGCATTTTGGATTTCATCGCCGATGGCCGGCATCAAAAGGGTGCGCCGGGGGGGATTGAGATGGTCTCCCCAGTACTGCGGATCATAGGGACCGTACTCTTCGAATCCCTGGCTGACGCCGCCTCCGGGAACCCCGATGTTGCCGCAGATGGCCGCCAGGGCGTCGATGGCGCGGATGGAATAGTGGGCGTACTCGTGACGGTGCAGGCCCCAGCCCAGAAGAATGGATGCGGGTTTGCGGACGATGAGCACATCGGCCAAGAAACGCGCATCCGCCCGGCTGACGCCGGCCAGGCGGCAGAGTTCCTCAACGCTGAAACGGTCGAGGAGCGCTTTGAACCGCTCGGCGCCCAGGCAGTGGTTTTCGAGAAACGGCCTGGCTTCAGCTCCCTGGGCGTAGACCTGTTTGGCCGCGGCCATGGCCAGGTAGACGTCCCGGCCCGGCACCGGCGCAATGTGACGGTC
The DNA here is from genome assembly GCF_009689005.1 of Desulfosarcina ovata subsp. ovata. Taxonomy (NCBI): domain Bacteria; kingdom Pseudomonadati; phylum Thermodesulfobacteriota; class Desulfobacteria; order Desulfobacterales; family Desulfosarcinaceae; genus Desulfosarcina; species Desulfosarcina ovata. Next base: position 5,012,330 of record NZ_AP021879.1, read on the forward strand.
AGCCAGGGCCGCGGAGCGGTTTTTGTACGGATCCACGAGGATGATCGTGCCGCCCCGTTTTTTAATCGCCCGGATGATCGGCACCAGGCTGATGTTGGTGGAGACCGGGTTGCGGCCCCACAGGATCATGGCGTTGCTGTTGTAATGATCCAGGGGGTCGTGGGAGATCCGGTCGCCCAGGTCAAGGTTCTGGGACGCCTGCCCGGTGCCGCCGCACAGGGATCCGCGCAGGGTGGTGACACCGCCCAACAGATTGAAAAAATAACGGTTGAGCAATTTAAGGGCGGTCCGTTCACCGTACCCCTGATAGTAGAGGATCGCTTCGGGTCCGTCCGCGTCCACGATGGTGGTGATGGTTTCGGCGATGCGATCGAAAACCTGGTCCCAGGTGGCCCGCTGCCAGGCACCGCTTTTGCGGGTGGTGCGCATCATCGGGTGCCGCACGCGTTCCGGACTGTAGACCCGGTCGATGTAACGGGCGGCCTTGACACAGGTGTGGCCCCGGGTCAGCGGGTGCTTGGTCGCGCCTCTGAGTTTGACCAGCCGGCCCCCTTCGACCACGGCTGTCAGGCCGCAGGTGTTGGGGCAGTCCCGGGTACAGGTGGTGTATATGCATTCAGAGGTTTTCATGGGCAAATGGGCTCGTTTCGGGTTTGGGTTGGGGGGCGCACAGGTTCGTTACCGGTGCCTCCGGGCGCAGGGCCATGCAGCCGCCCTGGCAGGTCCGCATGAATTCGGCGCAGGTCAGACATCCGGGATCGGTACCGGCAAATCGTCTGTCGCGCACCCGATTGGCAAAATGCTGCATCAGCGCGAAGGTGTCGGCAAAGGCGGTGACATCGGGGACCCGCACGTCATGCAGCGGCAGGCAATAGGATGCCGACAGGTCCGGATGAATGTCGATGGACGGATGACAGATGCCGGTAAACTTCATGGAGACCCGTTCAAGAAAGCGGCGCTGCGCCGGCGTCAGGTCGCACAGTCGCAGGCAGCAGTCCAGGCCGGTGCGTATCCCGTGGGCTTCGCATTTCTCGACAAAGGTGACCACGTGGGCCAGGGTATCGCGGACCTGGTCCGAGGTGAAAAATGCATTGGTGCCGTTGCGGCCGGGACGCGAAATATCATAGCGCACCGACCGGACACCATAGTGCCGGGCGGCCTCGATAAGATAATCGTGATCGAGGCCACCCGGTGCGAAGTTTTTGGAAAAGGTGATCCGCGCGCCCTGTGCGGCCAGGCGGGAAAGGGCGGCCTGCAGCTTCCGCCGCTGTGCTGGGGCATATCCGGCGGGGTTGTTGTAGTTGACCACGAAATTGACCACCGATCCGGTCAGGCGGTCGGCCAGGTCCGGGCCGAACAGGCCGTTGGTGAAAAGAATCGGGGCGATCCCCGTGGCGCTGGCCGCCTCGATCATCGCGGCAAGTCCGCCGTGCAGGGTGGGTTCTCCGCCGATAAAGGCTGCCGCCGGAACGTTGGCCCGCCGCATCCAGGCCAGCAGGCGGTTGAAAGTCTCCGTTCGCATGTCATCCGGGTAGAGGTCGGCCAGTTCCCTGGCAAAGCAGTACCCGCAGGCGAGGTTGCAACGGTAGGTGACGAATAGATTGATCATGACGTTAAAATCCGTGCGGATTACAGCGCATAACGGGTATACCGGTTCTGGCAGGGGTTGCCCACGCACAGGTCCATGGTGCCGTCGGCCGGCACCATGACCACCCCGAAGATGGTATGAAAGGCGGTGGTCTCCGCCTCGCCAGGGAACCCGTGGGCACAGATGCAGCGGGGATGGTTCGTGTGATCGCAGGTCAGTTCCATGAGCCGTTCGACGGTGAGTTTTCCTTGGTGACGCCTAAGGAAGCGGTCGGCGACCTGTTTACGGACCATGCTCCCGCCGTGGCTCAGCCAGTTGGGCGTTTCGAAACGGCGCATGGGCTCGCCGACGTAATGATTGGTGTGCGCCGTGGCCCCATCCACGGGCAGCAGATGGTAGTGGCTGGCCGATGTTTCGGCACAGAAGGCGACACCGGACCCGGTCAGTTGGTAGTTCATTCCCGATGCCCGGGGGGAGAATATGATTGTCCCTAAAGCGTCGCCGATGCGTTCGGCGGCTATCGCCTTGCGTATGAGAAACGGATAGATCACACCGGGACGCGCATCCATGGCCACGATCTTGTTGATTACCCCGCCGATGCCGACGGCGTTAAGGCCCACGAGGCCGAGAATGCCGGCCAGGCTTACCACCAACATGGCCGGTCCGGTGGCCGGGGTGATGTGAAGGAGAACCAGAAATTTCTGGTAGTACTTCTCCATGTCGAAGGTCTGGCCAATATATGCCCGTCCATCGGCACTGGCATCGGTGCCGACATTGACGGTGGTACAGCCCCACAGGGCATCAGGCAGAACCCTGGCTCCCAGGTTGGGCGCGCGAAGATCCTCCAGTTCCAGAAATGTGTTAAGGTAAACAATCGCCTCCAGGTCGACGCCTGCCCCGTCGGCAATGCCGCGCAACTCCTGCACGAGATCACCGGAAAACGTCCCCAGAAAACCGATGTTGCGCATGCAGTAATCCATCAGGGTGTGCTGCCCGACCCCGAGAAAGGTGTTGTTGGCCTGGTGTACGGCGGTCACGGAATCGATGAACGCCCGGATCGAATCGCGCATGGCCGTGCCGTGGGCCAGGCCGATTTCATAAGGGGTTCCCGAAAGGTGCAGCAGGGGGATGGCATCAGACATGATCGATTTTCCGTTGGTAAGGGCGATAAAAAATGTTTCCAGTTTTTGCCGGCTGTGTGCGCGGCCCTACAACAGTTCCATGTAGTAATCCCATTCCCAGGGATCGACGCTGTCGTTGAACTCGGGCGTGCCGTAGTTGGCGAACTGCTTCTTGGCGGTTTCGACTTCGAATTTCTTGACCGCCAGGACGAGCTTGACGAATTCGGGGTCGAGCATGGCATGCAATTCATGGTCATCTTCGAATTCGGCGATGGCCTGCTCCAGGCTGGTGGGGAGCATGGGGATATCCGTGCGTTCGTAGGCGATGTCCGTTACCGGTGCCGGCAGCGTCGGGTCGCAACGGATCCCTTCGAGACCGGCCGCCAGACTGCTCAGCGCCAGGAGATACGGGTTGGCGGCACCGCAGGCCAGCCGGTTTTCAAGGTGGGTGCTTTCTCCGCGGCACCCCTTTAAGCGGATACCCACCGTACGGTTTTCCATGCCCCAGGTGGCACTGTGGGGGGCAAAGGAGTTGACCCGGTAGCGTTTGTAACAGTTGATCGTCGGTGCGGTGAAGATCGTATTGGCGCGGGCGTGCTTGAGCAGGCCGGATAGAAACCGCCTGGCCAGGTCCGACAGGCCGTATTCACCATCGGGATCGTTGAAGGCGTTTTTTCCGGTGGCCTTGTCGATGAGGCTCATGTGGAAATGGGAGCCGGAGGCGCTGGCGTTGATGAACGGCTTGGTCATCCAGGTGGCGATATAACCATGCTGCAAGGCCAGTTCCTTGGTGCCCATCTTATAAAGGAACGCGGTGTCGGCAGCGGCCAACCCGTCCTGGTAATAGAGGTTGATCTCCTGCTGGCCGGGGCCGTGTTCGGAGTTCTGGGTAATGATGCGTACCCCGGCCTGGTCCATCTTGCGCATCAGATCGTAAGTGAAGCCGATGTCGAAATTGTTTTTGAGGGTGACGAAAATCGGCTGCCCCGTGTAGACCGGTTGACGCGTCTTCCGGTCCAGCACGTAGAACTCGAATTCGTACCCCAGCCGGCAGATGTAGCCCATGGCATCAAACTCGTTGAGGATCTTCTTCAGCAGCAGGCGGGGTGAGGCCATGGCTGGCGAGCCGTCATACCAGTAGGGGTCGATGGTGATGTTGGCCGTGTTGGGTACCCAGGGCAGAATCGTAAAGGTGGACAGGTCCGGTATCGTGCAGTGATCGGCAAAGGCCACCTCTTCGGCGTAGCCGGTGCCGGTGGGGACCATGGACTGGATGTCGAGTCCAAGAAGGCCTCCATAGAAATTCAGACCGTTGTCGATGTAATCGGTAAAGCAGCCCACCGGTACGGTTTTGCTTCGGGAGACGCCATGCAGGTCGGCCTGTTCGAAACGGATAAAGTGAATATCGTTATCACGAATACGCTTCTTGATGCTGTTCAGGATCCCATTGGTGGTGGTGGTCGTCATGGCGGCTTTTCTTTCACAATTAGGGAGTAATGATGTTCGCCGGCTGAAATCCGGCGGGTGATTTGCTGCGCGTCCGTCTGTCAGTTACACTCAGTCGATATCAATTCGTGTGCCATGCTTATCTATTTTTATAAGTATTTTTAAATCGATTAGTTATCGTTTTTGGAAATGTGGGCACCACTTTTGCTTGGTATATTTGCGTATCGAATTCTTAAAAATGAGAATCAGTCATGAGAATGAACCGGTGTCCCGGTGGCTGCAATGGTGGGCAGCCGCTTGAATCCGGTACCGCCCGGTGGGCCCGGGAAGGACAGTCCGGCCGGGCGGCAAACGACAATAATGAAGCGTTTGTTTACAGAATCGTCGGTTCCGTCGACAAAGATGTCGCCCGGGAAGGCGGTGAATCGCCCATGCCGGCGTACGAACACGACCTGCCATGCGCGGGTCAACGATTGCGTGGACCGCATGCCCAGTGATTTCCAGCAATTTGCCAGACACAGTGCCGATGCCCTGGCCAGCCTGACCGCAGACGGGCGCATCCTTTTTGCTAATCCGCGTTTTGTCGGCCTTTTTGCGCAGGATGGCGGCGGCCCGGCGGATTGCCTTGACCGCCTGCAACTGTCCCCTGAGGTCATTGCACTGCTGCTCGATCATCTGCGTATGGTGCATCAAAGCGGTGCGGAAAACGAATTTTCCATCCAGTCGGGCATCTGTGGCGCGGACGAGGTGTTTGATTGCCGCATCGTTCCCGTTATCCGCTCCGGGCATGATGCGGGGCTGATTCTTGAACTCAAAGGGCCGAAAGCACCGGCTATCGGCGACCGGCAGGGACATCCGGCCGCCGTAACACCGTGCCGGGAAGGGGACAACTTTTTCCGTGTCCTGGATAAATTTCCGGCGTTTGTCTACATGCAGCGCAAGGACTACACGGTGGCCTATGCCAACGAGAAAGTCCGTGACCTCTATGGCGAAACCGAGTCCCGGCTGTGCTATGAAGTTTTTGCCGGACGCTCCACCCCCTGCCCGGTCTGCCCGACCTTTGAGGTGTTTGACATCGGCCGCTCCATTGAATGGGAATTTGTCGACGAAAAGAACCGTACGTTCCGGATCTATGACTATCCCTTTGCCGCTGAAACCGGTGAGCCGCTGGTCATGGAACTGGGCATCGATGTTACGGACCTCAAGCGGGTCGAAAAGGAGCTTTTTCAGGCCCAGAAGCTGCGGGCCATCGGTGTGCTGGCGGCCGGACTGGCTCACGATCTCAACAACAACCTGGTGCCCATCATTTTCAATATCGATCATGCCGTGGCCCGAATCAGCGATCCGGACGCCGCTGAACCGTTGTCCGAAGCCCTGCAGGCCGCTTACCGGGCGGCCAGGTTGGTCGAGCAGGTTCTCGAGTACAGCCGCCAGCAGGCGGTCAGCCGGGCACCGCTGCATCTGGTGCCGCTCATCGAGGCGTCCCTGTCCGCGTTCCGGCGGACACTGAACGCGGACATTCGGCTGAATGCCCGGCTCGATGCCGCCCATGACTGCATTTCGGCCAACCCGGCACAGATGCAGCAGCTGATTTCCAATCTGTTGCGCAATGCCGAGCAAGCCATGCCCGACGGCGGAACGATTTCAATCTCCCTCCAGGATAACGATGATCATGACGACGACGGCGCCGGCGATTTTTTTCCCCATACCGAATCCGACATGGGGGCGCTGCGGCTGACCATCCGGGATACGGGCAGCGGAATTGCCGCCGAGAACGTCGAGCAAATTTTCGAACCCTTTTTCACCACCAAGAAATCGCGGGGCGGGACCGGTATGGGACTGGCGGTGGTATATTCCATCGTCAGCGGCAGTCGGGGAACGATCCGTGTCGAGAGCGAACCGGGAAAGGGGAGCACGTTCATTCTCGATTTTCCCAAGTCTGTGCGGCCGGCGACCGCACCGGCGGCCCAGCCGTGCGCCGCTCCGGGCGAAAGGCAGCGCCTGCTGGTTGTCGATGACGACCCGGGTGCGCTGTCGGCCATGGCCCGAACCCTTCGCCAGGCCCGTTTCGAGGTGGAGACGGCGGTCAATGCCGAGGACGGCTTTTGTAAGTTTGCCCGGGACCCCGGCCGTTTTGGGCTGATCCTCGCCGATCAGTCCATGCCCGGAACCAGCGGCATCGAGATGTCGGCCAAGATGCGGGCACTGGATAAAAAGGCACGGATCATCATCTGTACCGGGTATGTGCAACCGGCGCTTGAAAAATCCGCCAGGCGCCAGGGGATCCTCGACTTTGCCATCAAACCCATGTCTCCGGCAGCCCTGGTGGAACTGGTACGGCGATACTGTGCCTGAACCGGTCGGCAGGAATGTCCATGGCCAAGAGGCATAATTTCGCCACCACAACCTGAAACGCTCAAGGAAATCCGTCGATGGCCAGAATTCTCGTTGTTGATGATGATGTGCTGATTCAGAAAAGCTTTTCCCGACTCTTCACCGCCATGGGGCACGACGTGCGGCTTGCCGGCAGCCTGGCGGTGGCCGAGAGGCAAGCCCGCGACGGGGTTGACGTGGTTTATCTTGACCTGGACCTTCCCGACGGCAGTGGCGTCAGAGCCATTGATGCCTTTTCCGCCGTTCGCGGCCGGCCCGAGGTGATCGTCATCACCGGGATGGGATCCCTTTACGGCGCGGAGAGAACGCTGCAGAGCAATGTCTGGGATTACATCACCAAACCGGCGTCACCGCAACTCATCCGTGAAACGCTGCAGGGGGTTCTGCAGTACCGCAAGGAATCCAGGAGAGCGACCGCCGAGGCCGTATCACGTTTCGATCGCTGTGGCATTGTGGGCACGGGGCCGTCCATGCGGCAAATGCTGCATCAGCTTGAAAAAGCGGCCAGGAGCGACGCGAGTGTATTGGTTTCCGGGGAAACGGGAGTTGGCAAGGAAGTCACCGCCAGGGCGATCCATGCCAACAGCTGCCGCCGTTCGGCGCCTTTTGTCGTGGTCGACTGCTCCAATATGACCGATACGCTGATCGAAAGCATGCTGTATGGACATTCCCGGGGTGCGTTTACCGGCGCCCATGTGCAGCGCAAGGGGTTGGTTGCCGAGGCGGACGGCGGAACCCTCTTTCTGGACGAGGTCGGTGAGTTGTCTCCGTCACTGCAGAAATCATTTCTGCGGGTGCTTCAGGAACGGCGTTACAGGCCGGTGGGTGCCATTCACGAACATGCCAGTGACTTCCGGCTGGTTGCGGCCACCAACCGCGATCTGGGGAAAATGGCGGCGGAAGGGACATTCCGTAGCGACCTGCTCTTCCGGATCCGCACGGTCGAGATCGTTGTTCCGCCATTGCGTGACCGGGGGGACGACCGGCAACAACTGGCCGAGCATTTTATCGACCGGTTTTGCGACCGCTACGGGCTTGGCGGAAAGACGTTGACCGATGAACTGACCACGGTCATCGACGGATACCGCTGGCCCGGCAACGTTCGCGAGTTGTCCGGCGCCATGGAAGCGGCGGTGATCAACGCGGGTGAATCTCCGACGATTTACCCGAAACACCTGCCCGCCAGTGTGCGTTTCAGTTTTCTGCATGCTCGTCATGCACCGCACGACCCGGGACGGGGTCAGGTCTCCCGGCCAGCGGCCGGTGGACCGCCCCCGCAACAGGAAATCGTTTCCTATCAGGAGCATAAGCGGAACCAGGACCGAATCTACTTTTCGCAGCTGATGGAAGCGCTGGACTATGATATCGCCACGGCCAGTCAGGTATCGGGCCTGAGCGTGCCGACGATTTACCGGTATTTGTCACTGACCGGGATCCCGACCCGAAAAGGACGCCATTAGCCCGCCACCGTAGCGTTTCCTGCACATTTCATAAGAAGGGTTGGCCGAAATCGCTGATTCCGGTTATCCGCGTGCTGCTTGCCGGCCTGGAACGAACCCGTTGCCGTTGCTCATACGCCGGAAATGGGTTTTTCCATTTTAGCCTGACCGGCAAGGTGACGATACTGTATGAAAGGAAAAATACCAGCTTCATGGAAGACGTTTCGATGCCAATCCGGAAAAACCGATTTTTTACTGTGCCCGTACCTGTCAAAGGACGCGATAACCCATGAGCGCACCGTTGATCGAAGAATTCTTGACCGGTGCCAACGAGGACATTCGCGATCTTGCCAACAATGAGGCGGTTTTGGTCGGTTTCCTTACGCTCCTGGCGGAACTGGATGGCTTGCCGGATTTGGAAACCCGGTTTTACGAGACGTCGCGGAGCCTCTACCAGGTTACCGCAACGGGCCATTCCATGGATTCGTTGAACTCCTGTCTCTCTGCATTTTTCGGCAAACCGCAAAAATCTGCCGGGAAAAGACTCCCCGTGGGCCTGCGATTCGATCCGGTGGTGAAACACCTGGGCGGGATCCGCAAGGATCAGGCGTTGTTTCTGAAAAAACTGAAACACGGATCATTTTACGGTGCCTTGTGGCCCTGGCAACAGGAGCGGGAAAAAATCGAGATTCACCTGGGCTTCCATTCGTCCGGCATGGATGCTGGGGACTATGCCCGAATGGGCAGCATGGTTCAGAAATTCATAGGTCAACGAAAGATTGAAACCGTTGCCGGTGTGGGCGGCGAGATCCACGGCATCAGTTTGCCGTCATTTCTGCAGATGTCGGAAATGGAGGAGGCCACCTACACCCTGAAAGTGGTCAGCGGTGATCGGGTTGGCTATCTTTATCTCGATGGCGGCAGCCTCATTGCCGCACAGTACGAATCGCTCTCCGGCAGTGATGCGGCCTATCGCATCATCAGTTGGGAAAAGGCATCCATTCAGATTGAAGCGGTTGATCCCGGGCGGGTCAGAGAGATTCATGAACCGCTGATGCACGTGATGATGGAGAGCCTCAAACTCAAGGATGAAACCGGTGAGGATTTGCCTTCCCAGACACCTGCGCCGCCGTCATCCCCCCAAAAAAGGAGACCCACAGGCCCTCCATCACCGGCATCCGAGGTCTCCCGGAAAGAACAGACGCCCCCAAAAAAGGCGACGGCGGCGACTCCGAAAAAATTGCCTGACCAGGAACCGCCTGCCGTCGGTGGTGATCCGGTTCTGGCGCAAGAACCGATCGCCCCATTCGAGAAGCCTGCCGATCGTTCTGCGGCAAAGCAGGGCCGCATGCGGCGGACGACCAAAATACTTTTATTTATTTTGGTGCTTACCATTGTGGCGGCAGCCGTGGTCGGCGGTGGAACGATATTCCATCAGACCCAGAAGAATCAACGCTATGAGCAGTTGATGGCCGATCTGGCGGTTTCCAAGGAACTTGACGCCCAGATCGTTCTTCTGATGCAGTATATCAAGGCCTATCCCAAGGATGGGCACCGGACGGAGCTGGAGACCCGCCTGGAGGTGGCCAGTGTGGAGATGGAGAAACGGGATTACGACAAAACCGTTCTATCGGTCAGTCAGCTTCCCATTGATGAAAAATATGAGAAAAAGGCGCTTTCCCTGTATACTGCCTTTCTGGCGAAATATCCCCAGAGTCCCTATGTCCGCCAGATCAATGCGTCCATCACCGGGATCCGCCAGCTGCTGGGAACGGCCTACTATGAAGACCTGAAGCGAAATTCTCCCGCCGACTTGATGGAGCGGTACGTCGCCTATCAGGAATATCTCGATCAGTTTCCCAACAGCGCCGAGCGCCAGTCCGTCGAGCAGATGATCACGGAACTGTCCGACGCATACGCGGGTGCCATTGAAGGACAAATGGCTGCCTGTGAAACCAAGGGCAAATGGGACAATTGCATTGCCGAGTGCGATCGATTCTTGTCCGTCCTTGCGGACAAGCCGGCGGCGGAAACGGTCCGCCGGTTGCGAACAGTAATGCTAGATAAGCAGGAGCTGGCCAATATCGTCAACATGGCGCAACAGGTTGCCGGTGACTGGACCAAGGCGCGCAAGGCATATACCGATTATCTGGAAAGAAGGCCGGGCACGACACAGAGAGCGGCCCTTGAAAAGCGTATTGCGGCGTTTGATGACGAACTCGCCCGCCAGCGGCAGTGGGAGAAAATGGCCGCCTATGCAGGCGACCCCACCCGGGATATCTTCAAGCGCGTCCAACGCCTGGAGCGGTATATCGCAGACCATGGAAAAGGACCTTACGCGGCACCGGCCATAAACTTGAGAGAGCGCCTGCAAGCGGACCTTGAGAACGCCATTCACGAGCAGCAGATGGCCAAAAAACGTCAGCAGGCCCTTGCCCGACAGCAGGCCGAAAAAGCGCGTCAGCAAAAAGCCCTGCAGCGCATTCAACACCTGCAGGAACAGGTCGCCCGGCAACTGCGGCCGGTGGCCGGCCGTTTTCATGACAACGGCGACGGTACGGCGACCGATCAAGTGACCGGATTGACCTGGTCCCTGCTGGACTCAACCATGGTTCTGGGAACGTGCATCGATTACCGAACGGCCCAGAAATACGTCAGCCAGCTGAAAACCGGCGGCCATTCGGGCTGGCGACTTCCCACCGCCGGCGAACTGGCCGCCATCTATAAGAATGCCCCTTTCTTTCCACAAACCGAGACCGAGTGGTACTGGACCTCGGAATCCTTTGCCCGAGGGTATCACCGGGTGGTAGATGTGGTCACCACGACCCGGGAAACCGTTTTTCAGCGCGTCTCGAAACCCGAAGACCGTTGCGGCGCGGTTCGTGCGGTCCGCCGCTAAACCGGAAGTCATCACAAGCGTTCCTTCTAATGATGGTGAGGATTGGTATTTATGCATTGAAAAAAAATCCATTTGGGTTTATATCTGCTTCGATTTTTCATCGAAACAAAGCCCAGATTAGAAAATTGAGGAGGGGAGAGCGTATGCGTAGCGTATCGTATGTGGGGGTGGTGTTGCTCATCGGTATTGTTGCCTGTGCCTCGTTAGGGATCGCCGTTGCCGGAGAAGAGGAGATGTGTGTTCCCTTGGGGATGATTGAGCTTCAGCCACCGGATTCAGTGGAGGCCAGGCGGGTCGAAGTGGCGTTTCCGCATGGAAGCCATATGGGGCTTGCTTGTAAAAATTGCCATCATACCTGGGAAGGGGCTGCGCCGGTTACCGGTTGCATGACCAGTGGGTGCCATGATCTGGAATCGTTACCCAGGAAAGCCGATTCCCATACCGTAGACAAGGCGCAGGCCTTCCGGTACTATAAGAATGCCTACCATGGTCAATGCATCGGATGCCATAAAACCATGAAGATTGAAATTCAGGAGATGGCCAATACGCTTGCTTCCATCGATGGGAAGCTGCCCACGACCGGTCCCACCGGTTGTATCGAGTGCCATCCCAAAGAGTAAAATTGCGTTTTCCGGCCATCGGTGTCCTTCCGGTTAACCGCCGACAAAAAGCTGGCAACGGGCGGAAAGCGGTGGCGAGGAAGGGGTGAGCCGCTTTCGACACTGACGGCGTTTCCCCCGGTTCCATGGCCAATACGGGCAGATCAAAACATAACCCTCCAGCCGGATAACGGCGGGGGGTTTTCAATTCATGAATCCAAAACAGCCAAGCCGGCCACAATGACCGGCTTGGCTGCGTAATCAGTAAGGCTGGCGGAAATCAGGCGTCTTTGCGAATTCCGCGTTCGAACAACTCGAACGCCGTGGCCAGGGTGGACTTCAGATAGTCCTTGTCCGCAGTGATGATCTTCTTGCTGGCTTCCCACAAGACGACGCCGGAAAACATGGCCCAGAAGATGTCGGCCAGGGCGACGGGATGACGATCGATATAAATCCCCTGGTCGATTCCCTCCTCAAAAATTTTGGAAATGGCACCAATGGATTTTTGTGACAGATTCTTGATTTCGTCCAGCAGGGTGTCGGAAAGGTTTTTGAGGGTCTCGCTGGATTGGAGATGGAACATGTTGATGATGATAAGCGGGTCAAAGTCATAAACGTCGTACATGGCGTCCATGAGTGCTTTGAGTTTCTGATCCGGAGCAAGGCCGGCCTCCTTGTTGACATGGGAGACCCGAATATGCAGGTACTGGAGGATTCGCAGCGATAAGGAGGCGTAGAGTTCTTCCTTGTTCTTGAAATAGAGGTAGAGGGTGCCCGGACTCAGCTCTGCCTCTTTGGCGATGTCCTCCATGGTGGCTTTGTTGAACCCTTTTTCGGAAAACACCCGTTTTGCCGCAACAATAATTTGCTGGCGTCGTCGTTCTCTTTCTCTTTCCTTGCGTTCTTGAATACCCATAATAGACTTGTTTCCTGAATATAATTTATTTCGAAAATGAATTCATATTGAATAATTGAAGGATGGTCAAGGAAAAATTCCCGAATAAGACAAGGAAAAAATCCCGATATGTTTGATTTGGACTAACCGTAAGATTGGCGAAAAGAGGTGAATGAAAAATTCTTTTATCAAATAAAATTAAACAATGCTAATTCCATAACGCCAAAAGTCAACGCGCCTGACGCATAATTTTCTAACCCAAAAAAAGTTTATGGGGTTGTAAAAAATAACCATCTGGGTTGAACGCGATAAAAATCATGCAAATCAGCTGTGGATGGCATCAGCGGACGAAACGGCGCCTCCGGCGGTCTGGAGATCCGCCGCCTTGATCCGTAAACACTTACCCCATGAATACGGAAAGAATATTATTGCGGGCATTGACATGCTGGATGGTGACCTGGACCAGGTCCTCGGGTTTCAAATCGATACCGCTGGATTGGGGCAGGTTGCACTCGATCATGTAGCTTTTCAGCAAAACGGCGTATGCGTTGCGCCGCCGCTGCAAAACAATGGCTTCTTCCTTTTCTCCGATGCGCCCCTCAAGGTACTTGAGCAGCCAGTAACGGTTTCTGCGGAATTGAATCCGGCCCACATCCGCCATGGGGCGGGCCAGTTGCTCGATAATCGCTTCGATTTCAGTTTTGGAATAGGGGGCTTCGAGCCCCAGGCCCGCCCGTAACTGGCGTTGGGTGACCAGATCAAAGTATTTGCGGATGGGGGAACTGGCGGTCACATAGGCGTCCAGGCCCAGTCCGCAATGATGGTCGGGCGTTGGGCTGAGGACAAAACGGTTGAGTTGTTTGCGTTGCATCCAGTTCTGAAACAGGGTGCCGGTGCCGTTTTTGAGAATTCGGCTTTTGGGTTTCGGTTGGGATCTGAAAATTGCCGGGATATCATTTTCTGCCAGGAATTTTGCCGACAGCCAGTTGGACAGAATCATCATTTCGGCGATCAGCATCCGTCCGGGACTTTCCCGGTTCACCCGATTGACCATGGGAACGCCGGTTTCATCCAGCCAGACGTTGATCTCCGGAAGGATGATCTGGATGGCGCCCTGGCTCAACCGTTTTTCCCTGAACCGGATGGCGATATCGTGGAGCCGTTCGATGGCGTCACTGGTGTCGGCGCTCATGTTGGCTTCAAAATAGCTGAGTTGGTGATCGACGCGAATGATGGAAGGGAATATGTCGTAACTGATGATGTCGCCGGTACGGCTGACCTTCACCATGGTGCTGATGGCTGGCCGGATATGCCCCTTTTTCAGGCTCAGTCGGTTTTCCGCGAGCACGGGTGGTGCCATGCTGATCCGGTTGTCGGGCAGATAGATGGAACTGCCGCGGGAGAGGGCTTCCTGATCCAAACGATCGCCCTTTTTGATGAACTGGGCCACATCGGAGATGTGGATGCCCACGAGAAGATGGTCATTTCGGATTTCTATGCTCAGGGCATCGTCAAAGTCTAGGGTTGACTGGCCGTCGATCGTGAGGGTCGGCAGGTGGGTCAGATCCACCCGTCCGGTTTTCCTCAGGGCGTCGTCGGATAGCGTTGATATGGATTGGGCCAGGTCAAGGGCTCCCGCTGAAAAATCGGTGGGAATATGGTAACGCAAAAGATCCACGTTCTCATCCACACACCATTCTCCCACTGCCACCAGATGGTTGAAAAGTCCGTCAATGGCCTTCAGTTCGGCGTTTTTCATGATCGCCCTGGCCGTTTCACAATGGGGGCTGTCTTTCTCAAACAGAAAATAGGATTTAAATATTTCCGAAAGCTCCTGGTGCCGCTCCGGCCGGGAATCCATCGAGCCTGAGCGAACAGCGTTGATCCAGGCGGCGCCGGACGCGATGAGCCGCTGCTGGCGGGCCGCCTTCTCTTCAAGGGCAATGATGGCGGCCAGCTCTTCTTCGGTATAGGGTCGGAAGCGATCCGGCTTGAATTTAAAATGATGACGGCTTTTAAACATTGCCCGGATGACACCGGATTCATGGTCATCATCCATATCGGTCGGAAAGCAGAGGCCGGTCATGGTATTCAGGTCGATCCAACCTGGCTCCGGGCTCAGCACATCCCAAAGTTCGGCAATATCGATCTGGTCGGCGAGGGCGATTCGCTTTTCGGCAATTGCCCTCAGATGTTCCACCAGTCGGTTGCGGCCCAATGACAGGTCCAGACGCATTTTGGATCGATGACACAGCCGTTGAAACGCGATTTTTACTTCCCGATTGTTTTCCGTTAGCAGTTGCAACCGCTGGTTGCCACCTTCCATCACAACGGCGCAAATGATTTTTTGGTCATCAATATATTCTACAATTTCACCTGATTCCATAGCGAATGGTATTAACAACCCTCCTGATGAAAGTCAACGCATGACGGATAAGGCTGGGGAAAGAAATAATTCCGCCAGCCTAAGTAACAAAAAGGCAGAGCGCTTGGCCCTGCCTTGTGCAAATGGATGAGTGGTAATGTACGTTAGTTTACCGCATCCTTAAGCGCTTTTGCGGGGACGAATTTCGGGACTATTCTGGCCTCAATCTTGATTTCGGCACCGGTTTGGGGATTTCGCCCGGTGCGGGCTTCGCGCTTGGCGGTTTTGAAACTGCCAAAACCGGCAATTTGAACCGTATCGTTGCTTTTCAGTGCATCGACGACAGCACCGAAGACGCAATCGATCACTTCCTGGGCCTGCTTTTTGGTTGAAACCAGTTTTGCTACTTCGTTAACCAAATCACCTTTATTCATCGTTCATTCTCCTTCATTTAAATGGATTCCCATAAGGCCGGTTAAGGTGGCCACCTATAACTGCAATTGCCCTGTCCGTCAAGAGATTATAAGGATTTGGCGAGTCCGGTGAAAACTGCTCCCGGCGTGTCCAATGCGGGTCAGCCGGCCGTCCCGTCAGTGAAAAAGCGAGTGTTGGAAAGAGTATTTCAGCGTTAGGCGCAATAAGTTCCAGGAAGCAGTCGCGTAGGTATAAATTTATCAATAATACAATGGGTTGAAAGTGATATGGCAACGCTCGGCTCTCGCTGTCAGGCGGGAAAGAACGTAATTAAGACCGCCGTCAGCGAAACAGCCTACCGGAAAGGCGCCAGTTCAAATCGCCAGCGCCTGGCCCCATCCTGGTCCGGATTGTCCGTTTCGGCAATGGACAGCCGCTTGAAGTCCTCCTGAAGCACGGTTTTGGCATGTGGCCCAGTAACTTTGGTCCCCGAAAAGACCGTTCCGGCGATCTTGACAATGGCCAGGCCGGTACTGGTTTTCTGCGCTTCATTGATTTTGTCGAGCCGTTCGTTTAACTCACCGATATCCGCTAATATTTCTGCAACCGTCTTTTCCGTATCGGCAATTTCCAGTTTGACGGTATCATCCTCCTCCATGAGTCGGGCCACTTCGGTGTCAAGGGCGGACTGTTTGGATTTCAGCTCCTGGAGGGTGTTTTTCAATTTTTGCAGGGTCTCCTTTCCCTGCTTCAAGCCCACGTCCTTGATTTTTTTCTGCAGGCGGCGGCGTTGAACCATGTATCTGTCCTGCTCCTGGGCCACCTCTCCCAGATGGGTATTGATCTCATCGGAGTGGTCGTTGAGTCCGTCAACCCGCTCGGTCAGTTTTTCCTGCTCCGTTTTGAGCCCCTGAATTTCTGCTTTGATGGCGTCGGCTTCCCGTTCCAGTTGACGATCAATACCGACCGTCAGCTCGCTGGGTCGTGCCGCTTCCGTACCGATATCCATGGTGATAATTCCCATTTTTGCGGAAATGGTCGATGCGATAATGGTGCCGTCGTTGATCAGACAGCGCCCGTTGGCTTCAATGAAAGATTCGATGATTTCCCTTTCCACGGCGATGTCGCCAGTGGCAATGATGTCGGTACTTTTGATATGACCGGCCTTCAGATTTCCGTTGCAGCAGATGGTGGCCCCAAAGATGCCGTTTTCGGCAAAGACATCCCCATCGATGTCGATCTCGGCCTCCTGAATCTCCTTGGCCCGCAGGCTGCCGCCTTTTACCCGGTAATCCTTCTCGATGGTGCCCTCGACTTCGATATGGCCGTCAAATTCTACATGCCCGGTTTCAAGCGAGATGTCCCCTTGGATGTGGAGCGTCGGCATTACGGCGAGTTCGCCACTGGGGGACAGCTTGGGCATGCCTGAAAGACTGGCATGGACCTGCATGCCATCTTCTGATCGTCGGGCACCTTTTCCGCATCTGAAACGGTATTCGCGGGCTTTGGGAACCGGTATCTGCTTTCCATAGATATCCATGCCCTCCTTTCCTTTGGGGCCTGGTATTTTCTCGGCGAGTAACGCTCCCTCCTTTACCTGGGGCAGTTGACCGCGATTTTTCCAGTCCATCAGGCCATCTTCGGTCAACGTGCCGATTTTCATCGGATCCGTGTCAAAGTGGTATTCGATTTGCGGAGGCGCATCGGGCACCGGAGGGGTGCCGGACGCGATGGCCCACTCCTCATTGACCCCCAGTTCGCCGGCAAGCAGTGCCTCTATTTCTTTCTCATCGGCAATCCCGTGAAGAATGCCCATGTTATGCAGCATGATTTTTACATCCTTCACCTCAAGGGTGGTAATCGGGGGGGCGACCTTGAGATAAACGGTGGCTGTCAATTTGTCTTTGGCGATGCGGATTTCAAGGGGGGCCGGCATCTTTTGGGGCGCACCGTCGGGACGCTTTTTTTTCGGCGTTTTGCCGGTGGCCTCGGCCCCGTCCCCCGCACCGTCGATCTCCTTTTGCATCTGGAGAATTTCATCACGCTGGTCAGGCGTAAGGACACCCATTTCGATCAGAATTTCGCCGATGGGCATATTCACATTGGCTTTTTCAAAAATCCGCGCCTGGACGACCACCGCCCGGTCCACGTTACTTTGGTCCACCATGTTCATCTCTACGGCAATTACACCAAAATGGTTGCGTTTCGCTTCTTCTGCAGTCATGGCCGTTTTCCCGATATCACAGATCTGTTTTGCGGATGCGGTAGAACCCGTGTTACACCTCAATCGTAAGCTGGATTTAGAATCGGATTCCCAACTGAAAACTTTAGCCCCCGGCTGGGTTGGAAGATCCGAAAAGCGTATATCGTGTTAATGTAACATGAATTCCTGCGGAAATAGGTATTTTATTTCATATTGCCGATGAACAGGGATACATCTGAAATAGGACGAAACTTTTATATTGGTCTGATATTAAAAGGAAAATTGTCGTTTCTAAACGTGCTTGGAGAATCGGCATTTATTTTGCTTACAGACAACGTGTGAAGCGGCGGCGGGTACTGGACCGTGCGCTTGCCGAGAATGGCGTTGTCGATGGTTGTTGAATTCATGTTGGAATTGGTTGGATTGATCTTCATGCCGCTTCACCCCTTTGTATTTTTCAGGACCCCATCGTTATGTACTTTGCGGCGTGGGAAATGGATCAGCGCGATACCGGTGTCATTCCCAGGCTGAGGTACTTGGCGGCAAGGTCGACATAAAGCTGCTTTCCGTAAGTCCACATGGCCTCATCGCGGTCATTGATCGGTCTCACGACCCTGGCTGGGTTTCCGGCCGCAACGACATTGTCGGGAATTGCCTGATTTGATTTGACCACGCTGCCTTCGGCCACAATGCTGCCCTCACCGACCTGGCTGAAGAGGCTGACGATCGCTCCCATGCCAATAACGGCCAGATCGCCAATGGACTTGGCATGCAGGATTGCACCGTGGCCCATGGTCACCCGACGCCCGATGGTTTGCGTATCATCAGGTGGTGCGTGAATGATTACCCCTTCCTCCACCGCCGTTTCATTGCCGATAACGATCCGGCCGTAATCGCCACGAAGAATGGCACCATGACCGATGTAACAGTTTTCGCCGATAACGACATCACCGATAATTTGAGCCAGTTCGCTGATATAGGTCGTTTTCCCGATTTGTGGCCGTCGTCCATCAAATTGATACAGCATGCCTTTCCTTTCTACGAATTTGTCTGAAATACGTCGTTTGGCGGGTCCATCACGGTTCTGGCTGCCCCTTATTCCCAGGACCGGGAGGACTCACGGGGCTGTCCGGTCAGGCGGCGGTGTCGGGTATCGCCGGTCGGACTTTAAAAATCCGCTCTTTACGGATCTGTACGCTACCGGGTTTCGCCCCCCTGGGTTTGGTTACATGGCAGGCCAGGGTCCCGGAAACGGCAACCACGCCACCGGTGCGGGCCTTGCTGTGGTAGGCGGCAATGGCGGCCGCCCGGTTAAGGGTTTCCCGGTCGGGCGGCCGGTCTTTTTCGATCACCAATACCACATGGCTGCCGGGCATGCCACGCACATGGAACCACCAGTCATTGGCACCGGCCACCTTCAGGCTGAGACGGTCGTTGTCCGCATCGGTTTTGCCCGCCATCACGCGGAAACCGCCGGGCAGGCGATATTCCCAGACCCGCGGCGGGGCCGGTGGGTCCGACCGTGCGGGCTTTTTTCTCAAAACAGTCTCCTCGGTAAAGTTGACCTCCCTTGGGCCGATAAAAGGAGTAACCTATGCTATTGCGAACACAAATTCAAAGCTTTTTCGTGATCATTGAGATGGCCGGGACGCGGTGCATCGGGTGAAACAGGTTGCGTTTGGTATTAAATACTGTGAGTAAATGCTCATCAGATGGGATTCCTATTGACTGGATTGGAACAGGCATGCTTGGTCGATCGTTGATTTTTTTTACCGCTGTCGCCCTGCTGGCCGTTACCGGTCCGGCCGCCGCAGACATTCTTATCCTCAAGTCGGGTGAGATGTTTGAGACCCAAAAAACCTGGACGGAAAACGGGCAGGTGTATTTCTATAAAGGCGGACGCCAGGTGAGTGTCGCCGAGGACCAGGTGGAACGCATGATTCATGCGCCCGTATCGGCAAAGCCCGCCGCGCCAACGGTGGCTGTTCCTGCACTTCCCGATCTTCAACTGCCATCCCGCGGCACGGCCGAAGATCAGGGGGGCGACATACCCGCCCCCGGCGGGGATGCCGGTTTTATCGAACTGAAATGGGGACAGCCACCGTCGCAGATCAGGGGCCTGGTCCTGGTGGAGACGGATCCGGCTTACGGCGGGGTCAATCAGTATTCCCGGCCGCAACGAGCTGCCCGTTTCGGCCGGGCCAGTGTGGACAATATTTTTTACGGGTTCTGGCGAGGCAGACTTTTCACCATTCTCGTTGAGGTCAGCAATTACCTCGATTTTACGGCTTTAAAGGCCGAAGCCGTTCGCCGATACGGTCAGGGGCGACACGAGGCGTCGAATCTTGACCGCTATCGGTGGTCGGATGCGACCACCGACCGGTTTCTTACCTATGACGAGGCTTCCGGAACAGGCTATCTATGGATGCGATCCCGGACCCTGCAAAACGAAATCGCGGCGCTGTATCCCGAATAGGTCGAGGGCCGATCAGCTGCCCGATTGCGGGTGAAGCCGGCTGATCACCGATACCGGTTTGTCGATCAGCTTCTGATTGAGCATGATCGTTTCGGTTTGCTGCCAGGCGGCCGTGTCGATATGGCCGATGGGGATCGATGGATCGGGCTGGATCATCTGACGGGTAACGGCCAACTGGCGTCGCATGACCTCGTCTGCGGTGTCCCGGTCGTGTTCGGCCACGGCGGTAATGGTGGCCTCTTCATTGGCCGGGTCCATGGCGGCCTGCCATCCGTCCAAAAGGGCACGGGTGAATTGAAGAACGGTTTCCGGGTGCTGGTCGAGCATTTTCCGGGATGTCACCACACTGTTGGCCACGAAACGGACCCCGTAGCGGGACGGATCGAAAAAGGCCACAGTCTCGCCGCCGGCCTTGAGCTTGTCCGCCAGAAAAATACCCTGGGTGTTGCGATAGACCGGCCAGACGGCGACCTGTTTTTGGAAAAATGGGGTGTAGTCGTAGCGCACACTGGCCAGTTTGACCTGGCCGGCATCCATGCCGGCGGATGCCAACAGGGCGCGCATGATGGTTTCGTCATTGCCGCCATAGGTGATGCCCACCGTATGACCGGCCAGATCCTCGACCTTGGTCAGGGAAAAATCCGCCGCCCGGTAGATCCATTGCAGGGGATTGACCTGAAACAGCTGGGCCACCACCACCACCGACGCCCCCTTGGCCAGCGCCCGGATGACCTGATCGGCCGAGGCCACGCCGAACTGGGCATAGCCCAGCTCCAGTTCCCGGATCGCATCCCGTTCCGGCCCACCGGCCTTGACCTCAACCTCCAGGCCCGCTCGCTCGAAGAAGCCCTGCTGCCGGGCGACCACATCCCCGGCGGTACTGGCGTTGATCAGCCATTTGAGGCGATAGGCGATCGGTTCCCCGGCCGTTGCGGTTCCGGCGGTGGGAATGCTGCCGCCGATGATCAGCAGCAGGGTCCAGATGGCAAGACGATAGAGGGCGCAATGTGAATGCATGGTTTTTCCTTCCAGCAGATCAACGGGTTAGCCGGCGGCCCAGGCGCGTTTCACCCCGGCTCCGATCAATTCCAGAATTCCCTGGTAAAAGGAGAGGGTGATGCCGATGATGAACAGGGCCACCAGAATTTTGGACAGATCACTCTGGTAGAGTGCAATGCGGATGCTGTAGCCGATGCCGGCATTGGCGGCGATGAATTCGGCGACAATGGTGCCGGCCATGGCCAGGGTGGCGCTGCCCGAGACCACCGTGGTCAGCTTGTTGAGATTTTCGAAGGCCCGGATCTTGACCTCCAGCTGCCAGCGCAGCCGACCGGTGACGCGGTAGAAATGCTCGATGTCGCTCACCGGTTCGCCCATGATGCCGATAATGGAGAGCAGCAATGGGAAATAGCAGATCATGGCGGCAATCACCAGGCGGGTGAGAAAACCGTCGCCCAGCAGGATAAACAGAATCGGTGCGATGGCCACGATGGGGTAAGCCTGAACATTGTACGCGGCCACCTTGATGAACGAGCCGAACCAGGTTGCCCGGCGTCCGACCACCCCCACGGTCAGGGCCATGAGGATGGACAGCACCTGGCCGACGACGGCCACGAAAAAGGTGTCCAGGACATCGCCGATGTAACGCACAAATTCCGCCTTGGCGGTATGCCAGACCCCAGCCGGCCCCGGGATGACGTAATCGGAGAGTCCCAGGGTCATTTTGATACCGAACAGCAGGCCGATCCCCAGCCCATAGACGATGAGAAACTGATAGATGCGTCTATGCAGCATTCATGATCTCCAGCATGGCGTGCTCCATGGCCTCCTTGTCCAGGGGCTGGTCGGCCCGATGGTTCTGGCCGCGGATCTGATCGACCTGGGGGGCGCGGTGGGCGCCGCGGCAGACAATGATCCGGTCGCAAAAGCGTGCCACCTCCACAACGTTGTGAGAGATATAGAGGAATATCGTTTCCGGAAAGAGCGCCTTGATTCGATACAGAATCGTCTGGCGGGTGGGATCGTCCACATTGGCCAGGCTTTCGTCCATGATCAGGATGTCAAAATCCTGCAGCAGGTAGCGCAGTAGGTTGACCCGGTTGCATTGCCCCATGGAGAGTTGCGAAAAACGCAGGCCCATGAGCGGGGAGAGACCGAAATGCTCAATCAGCTCATCGCGCAGGGGGCCGCGACCGGCCGGGGTGGTCTTTTCAAGATGCCTGCCCACGGGTGACCAGCCGGGCAGGCGTTCACGGTTGAAGGTGTAAAGGCAGGGTTTTGCCGTGGACAGTGAGACCTGGCCAGAAAAGGTATCGATATCACCTGAAATAATTTTTGCCAGGGTGGTTTTGCCAACGCCGGAAGGGCCGAAAAGGGCGTGGAAACCCGGCCGGTCGATCTCGATGGTGAGTCCCTCGAAGAGCGGAGTCTCGGCGCCCGGATAACAAAACGTGATGTCATGACATGCGATCATTGGCCAGCTTGGAACGAATTCTCCCTGCTTTTGAAACCGCCTCGGGTACCTAAGGTGGTTGCGGATTTTTGTTTGACACAAATCTATCTGGTCAATATCATTTAGAATTGAAATTTTCCAGCGCTAATCTCAATTGTGTTTGACGGTTAATCGGTGTCGGCAGCCGAAGGAGACAGCCATGTCCGAGGACAGTTTCAGTGAACAAACCGGTGATGCCGCCGGGGCCATGGACGCGTTTCAGCGGGCCGCCGACCTGGGTCACGAACGGGCCAGGGCGATCGTTGCTGCCCGGCGCCGTGACGGATAGATGGCCGGTTTGATGGCAGGCAAACGCCTTTGGCGGACGGTGCTTCCGGTTGGGGTGGTGGTGTTGGCCGTATTGGCCGTGCTGCTGATGGCCGGGTATCTCTACCTGCCGACGCTGGTGAGCAATTTTTTACCCGGCGACCAGATCCGGCGCCTGGGGTTTACCCATTTCAATGCACGGATTTCGTCCATCGGGCCCTACCGGACCACCGCCGGACCGTTTGTTTTCGGTCCTGCCGAGCAGCCGGCCCTTTCCATCGGCGCCATTACCTTGGCCTACACCCCCGGCGAACTGCGCCACAAGAAGATTCGCCGGATTGTGGTCAGCGATGTGGTGATCAATGCCCGCCTGGCACCCGAGGGCATCGTTTTCCCCGGATTTGACATGGCCGCCATGACGGACGACAGGACGGCCGCCTCACCGGCCACCGGCGAGGCCACTGCCATTCCGGAGATCACGCTGGAGAAGCTGGAAATTCAAAGTGGACGGATCAACCTCGCCCTGGGCGACGCCCAGGTCCGGATTCCCTTTGCGCTGGATCTTTTTCCGCACGGGACCGGGCTGACCGCTGCCGATCTCAGCTTGCGCCTGTTTCCCCGTGACCAGCCGCTGGCCGTCTCCGCCCGGGTGGACCTCGCCGGGCATACGGCGGACATCACCTTCGAGGGGCAAAACCTTTTTCTGGATGCCTTTGCCGATCTGATCCACCGCATTCCCGACCTGGATCTCACCGGCCGGGTCAGCATAAGCGCAAAGACCACTGTGGACTGGGCGCCACTATCCATCCGCGGTGTCCGGGCCAAAATGGTCTGGCACGACGGCAGGATGGCCTACGGTGACATTCTTTTTGCACCCACGGGCGATGATGCCGCGGTGGTTTCGGTCGAGTCGGCCGATGCGGCGACCTGGCAGATGAGTACTGCCGGCCTGCTGATGCGGCAACCGGCATCGCTGGCCCTGTCAGCGGTGGCTGCCCGGCTCGTGTTTGACGATGACCGCCGGGCCGTGACCGGTGATGCACGGCTGGCGGTCCTGCCGTTTACCGTCGCGGGCGCGTTGCCGGTCTCCCTGGCCGATCGGCTGCCCTTGAACCTCGACTTTGAAGTGGTCCAAACCATGACTGGCGGGTGGACAGCCCGTCTGACGTCGGGTAATACCACCAAAACAGGCGAATCTGCGCCAGTGGCATTGACTGTCGGCCCGGTGAGCGTTGCTGCCGATCCGCCGGTGTTCAATCTGACCGCCGGTGGCGACGGGGACCAGGGAGAGGCCCGCTGGTCCCTGAACCTGACGTCCATCCGGGCTTCCGCCCACAAAAACAGGATCCGGCTGCCATCGCTATCTGGCCAGGGATCGCTGCAGTTTTTGTTGGGTGCCGCGCCTGCCATCCAGAAGGCCGAGGCAACGGTTCAACTGCCCGAGCTGACCCTGGACGGGGCGGGTTTTTCCGGCAGGCTGGCCAAGCTGGAACTGTCGGCCCGGTCGGTGTCATCCGACAGCGTCGGTCTCCCCATGGCCGCCCGTCTGCACATCGGCGATGGCCGCCTCGACCATCCGGCCAGCGGTCTGCGGATGAAGGGGATACGGTTGGATCTGCCCCTGAACCGTGCCGCCGGAACCCGCGCCAAGGCGGGAACCTTTTCCATCGCGCGCATTCTGCAGCACCAGCGAACCCTGGGGGCGCTCAAGGGGCGAATCGTCCCCAAAGCCGATACATTTGCCGTGGCCGCCGATCTGTCCAGTGACCTGCTGCCGGGCCTGGCCGCCACGCTTCACAGCACGGTCCGTACGGTCGGCGAAGGGGTCGGCGATGTCGACCTGACCGTGAATTTGCCGGTTTATGCATTGCCGGCCGACACCGACCTGGGACGTTTTGTTCCGGCGGCTGCCGGCGTGGCCGTTTCCGGTGGGGTATCGGCCCGGGCCACGGCGTCGATCACGGGTGGCCAGTTGACCGGCGTACTGGATCTTACCCTGGTCGACGGCGGGTTGCGCATGGAGGAAAAGAAGATTGCGCTATCGGGGATTCAGGCCGCCCTGAATTTTCCGGACCTGCCGCGTATCCGCTCGGCGCCGGCCCAGACGATCCATTTTGCCCGGGCGTCCATGGGCGCCATTGTGGTGGACGGCGGCAGCTTTGATGTTCAGGTGGAATCGGCAAAGACTTTTTTTGTTGAAAAGGGGCGTTTTTCCTGGTGCGACGGCAAGGTGGACACCGGATCCCTGCGCATCACCGCCGGTCGCCAGGATTACGTGGCCAGCCTCTATTGCCAGCGGCTGGCGCTGTCCCGCATCCTTGAACAGCTGGGGGCGGTGAACGCCAAGGGCACGGGCACCCTCAACGGGCGGATTCCCATCGCCTACCGCGACGGCAAGGTCTGTTTTGACGACGGCTTCCTTTTTTCCACACCCGGTGAAGGCGGTCAGATTCAGCTGACCGGAACCGATATTCTCACCCGCGGCATTCCGGCCGGAACGCCGCAGTTCGCCCAGGTGGAGCTGGCCCGGGAAGCGCTCAAGGATTACGCCTACAACTGGGCCAAACTCGGTCTGGTCTCCGAGGGTGAGGATTTTGTCATGCGCCTGCAGTTCGACGGCAAGCCGGCCCATCCGCTGCCGTTTGTCTACAAAAAGGAGATCGGCAGCTTTGTGCGCGTGGAGGCCGGCGGACAGGGATCGGTCTTTCAGGGGATCGGGCTGGACGTCAACCTGCGCCTTCCCCTGAACCAGCTTTTACAGTATAAAGATATCGTCAACATGATCCAGTAACCCGTTTGGACGTTGGCCACACCATCAAGGAGAATTTGTATGTTCAAAGCGGCGTCGTTATTATTTCTGGCCATATCGCTGGCCTTTTTGGGAATGTCGGGCTGTGCCACCCACCATGAAGTGGAGGTCAAACCGGTGGAGATCAAACCCATCCACATTACCATCGACGTGAACGTCAAGGTGGATCGGGCGCTGGATGATTTCTTCGGCGACATCGACGAAACCGCCCAGGAAATCAAACAGGCCGAATAACCATTTTGATAAACAAAAGACTGTCACAGTTTTGTTTTTGGCATGAAAGGACTATGGACCATGAATCAGATGCGCGATTGGCGATTGGCGGTGTTGGCGGCCGCGGCAGTTCTGCTTTTTGCGGCAGTGGCTTTCGGCGGCGGCATTAAAGACCGCATGAAAGAGCGCCTGCCGGAAATCATCAAACTCAAGGCGGCCGGCGTCATCGGCGAAGACAACCAGGGATATCTCGCCTTTGTGGGCGGCAAACAGCAGCAACAGGCCCTGGTGGATGCGGAGAACCAGGACCGCAAACGGGTCTACGATGCCATCGCCAAGCAGCAGGGCACCACGGCCGATCTGGTCGGCCAGCGTCGGGCCCTGCAGATTGCCGAAAAAGCCAAACCCGGCGAGTGGATTCAGAATGCAGGCGGCAAGTGGATTCAGAAATAGCCCTAGCGCTGCCGCTGGACATTGTTTTGCCGGAAAGGGGTGAGCGCCTGGAGGGTGTATGGATCGAACCGGCTGCGCCGTCTGCCCCCACCCTGATTTTTCTTCACGAAGGGTTGGGCTGCGTTGCCCTGTGGCGGGATTTCCCGGCCCGGCTGGCCGCCGCCACCGGCTGTGGCGTGCTGATTTACAGTCGCCTGGGATACGGCCGTTCCGATCCCTGCGCGTTGCCGCGACCCATCGATTTCATGCACCATGAGGGGCTCAGCGTCCTGCCGGCGGTGATCCGGCAGACCGGTATCGGCGAGCACATTCTGGTGGGCCACTCCGACGGCGGCTCCATCGCCCTGATTCATGCCGGCTGGGTCGCTACGCCGGGCCTGAAGGGTGTGGTGACCCTGGCGGCCCACGTGTTCTGCGAAGCGCTCACCTGCGAATCCATCGCCGATGCCCGTGTGCGATACCTTGAGGGAGACCTGAAGGCGCGCCTGGCCGCCTATCACGGTGACAATACGGATTGTGCCTTCTGGGGCTGGAACGATGTCTGGCTGCACCCGGATTTCCGGCACTGGAACATCGAGGCGTTCCTACCGGGTATCGGTGTGCCCGTACTGGCCATCCAGGGGGAAAAGGATCCGTACGGTACCCGGGCCCAGGTTGACTCGATCCGGCAGAAGACCGGCAGTGCCGTGCAGGTGGCGATGATTCCCGACTGCGGGCACGCTCCCCATCTGGAGAAAAAGGACGCCGTGCTGGCCACGGTGGGTGAATTCGTGCGAAGCCTTTTCTAAACGAATGAAGCGATGATGGAAAAACTGCGCGAAATGATCGAACAATTCTGGCTGCTGGTGGTGGATGTCTGGGAGAAGGGGCTGCTGGAGACCAGCCTGGGTCGTATTTTCGTGGCCCTGGGCATCGTGCTCGTGGCCGTGCTGGTGCGGGGTCTGTTTGTGCGTATCGTCATCGGCCGCCTGAAAGGACTGGCCGGCCGGACCCGCACGCGCCTGGACGACGAAGCCATGGCCGTGCTGGAACGGCCCATGGCGTTTATCCCCGTGGTCGTGGGGGTCTATTTTGCCGTTGACTACCTGGGGCTGTCCGGCGGCCTGAAGCTTTTTGCCGACCGCCTGGTGCGTTCGCTGATCGTCTGGGTGATCTTCTGGGCTTTTCGAAACCTGGTGCCGCCCCTGTCGCTGGTGCTGCGACAGCTGGAGAAATATTTCACCGCGTCCA
This sequence comes from Desulfosarcina ovata subsp. ovata, assembly GCF_009689005.1. Classification (NCBI taxonomy): domain Bacteria; kingdom Pseudomonadati; phylum Thermodesulfobacteriota; class Desulfobacteria; order Desulfobacterales; family Desulfosarcinaceae; genus Desulfosarcina; species Desulfosarcina ovata. The sequence continues at coordinate 5,039,632 of NZ_AP021879.1, forward strand.
TGGTGGACTGGCTGATCAAGGCCATCAATGTGGCCCTGATGTTCATCGGTGCCGCCACCATCCTGGAGGTCTGGGGCATCCGTATCGGGCCGATCATCGCCGGTCTGGGCCTGTTCGGGGTGGCTGTGGCCCTGGGGGCCCAGGATTTGTTTAAAAACCTGATTGCCGGCATGCTGATCATTGCCGAAAAGCGGTTCAATCCCGGCGACTGGATCAAAGTGGGCGGAGAGGTGGAGGGCACGGTGGAGACCATCGGCTTCCGGTCCACATTGATCCGACAGTTTGACAAGGCGCCGGTCTATGTGCCCAACGCCAAATTATCCGACAACTCCCTGATCAATTACAGCCGCATGAGCCACCGGCGGATCTATTGGGTGATCGGGGTGGAATACCGTACCACGGTGGACCAGCTGCGGACCATCCGGGACGGTATCGAGGATTACCTGCGCCGGACCGACGCCTTTGACACCACACCGGCGGTTCCCACCTTTGTGCGCATTGACCGCTTCAGCGATTCGTCCATCGATATCATGGTTTACTGTTTTACCCGGACCACCGCGTGGGGGGAGTGGCTGGCCATCAAGGAGGCCCTGGCCTGTGAGATCAAGCGCATCGTCGAAACGGCCGGTGCGGCATTCGCCTTTCCCAGCCAATCGATCTATGTGGAGACGCTGCCCCCGGAAACGCCCGAGGTGTTCGTGCCTGAGAACGAACGTGGCCTGAGTACTCCCCCGCCGAAAGATGTTGGGGCGGCTAGGTAAGACTTGCGCGGCCGGCTTCCGATACCGGTCGATCCCAGGCGCGGCTAAACGGCGGGCAGACGCTCGGTCACCTTTCCGTCTTCATCCAGCACGAAAATCACAAACCCGCCTTCTACGGCGTAACGGGCCAGGTCGTCGTAAATGATGGCATGGATCTCGTATTTGCTTTTTTTCTCCAGGTGCAGGTGGAACATGGCCTGCTGGGCCGTCTCCTTGTCCAGGAAGGCGGGAATGAAAGAGATGCCATGCTCGGCATCGGTCTGGCCGACGATTTTTTCCTCGGGACCGTTTTTCTGGATGGCGACGTACAGCCAAGTATTCGCTTCGATGGTCATGTCGATGGCTCCTTAAAACCCCATGTCTTCATTGATCAACACAATTTTAATGCGCTGCTTGGGAAAGCTTTTCTCGGTAATCGTCCAGGTGTTGCAGATGCGGTCAGGGCTGCTGCAGTTCTCGCAGCGGCCGGTTTTGCCGCAGGGGCTTTTCTTTTCCAGCCGCATCACGTTGACCGGTGCGGCGTAGTTTTTGATCCGCGCCATGGCGGCCGCCTGATCAGCCACCAGTTTGTTGCGGCCGATGAAAAGGAGGACATGTTTGGGCCCGAAGGTCAGGGCCGCCACCCGGTTGCCGATCATGTCCAGATTGACCAGATGGCCGGTCTCGGTGACCGCGTTGGTACCGCTGATAAAAAGGTCCGCCAGCAGGGCTTCCCGCCTCAGCTGGACGCTCTGCTCAGGCGAAAGGCCCTTGTCGTAAGTGTCCAGCACCGTGTAGCGGGGGTCATTTTTCAAGGCTTCATAAAGCCGGGTGCCCACAAAGGTTATGGAGCCGCCCCAGGAGATGGTTTTGGGCGCCATGGCCGGGATGATGGTGTCATAGGCGAGCTTTTTGGCCATATCCTTGTTGTCGGCAATATAGACATCAAAGTTGTTGGCGTCGAGTGCCTTTTTGACGCGTTGAAGCCGAATGGTCCAGTATGTTGGAATGGGATTGTCCATGCCTGTCTCCTTCGATTGGTTACTTCCGGCAACTTGGACAATGGTGTATTGCCCGTCGCCTTTGCGATGCCGGTTTGTATCCCTCCCATGCGGTCATGTCAAGGCACTCCCATCGGCGGACCAGGGTGAACATTTGGCATTCAACGGCATTCAACGGCGTTCAGCCGATCACCTGCCGCTGCATTCGATCCAGGTAGTCGTCCAGTTCATTCATGCTGGAAAAGACCTGACGGGAGGGCAGGGCCTTGATGATGTCGAACACCTTCTGAATTTGCGGTTGAAGGTTGAGCAGGACCACCTTGCCATAATACGGCTTCATGGCCTTCTGGGCCTTGGCGACCACCCGTACCCCCATGCTGGAAATGTAGTCGAGCAATTCCATGTCGAATACCAGGGTGTGGGGTTTCTCCTTCAGTACCACATCCACCCGTTCTTCCAGCACCGGGTAGGTGTTGGTGTCCAGTCGACCGCAAGGGGCGATGATGTAAACTCCGTCCATTTTCTGTCTGGATGTTACGGATAGATCCAATGATCCCTCCTTTCCGAGGCCCTTAACGTCTATCTTGCCCAAGGCAACCATTCCCGCAACCCGGCATTTCCGGACGCGGTTTATCGATAGCGCTTTTCCATGCGCAGGATGTTCCTGCCCTGTTCACGGTGGTAGTCCATGCGATCCATCAGGTTTTTTGCCAGGATAATTCCCATGCCCCCCTTGTCGCGATCTTCCAGCGGCGTTTCATCCCTGCTGGCCTGGACGTTCAGCGGGTTAAAGGGGATCCCGTCATCCTGTAGCGTCAGAATCAGCGTGTCGGTTTCAACGGCAATATGAAAAATGATGGTATGATCCAGCCCGTCACCGAAACCGTAGAAGACAATGTTAGAGAAGACCTCTTCCATGGCCAAGGCGATGTCGTGGACAACGACGGCCGGACAGACCACCGCATCGGCGAACGCGTGGATCGTTTCGTTGATCCGGTTGAGTTCGCCAAGATCGTTTTTCAGATAGATGGTTCTCAGGTTTTCCTCCGCCCGGATCGGGGAGAAGTACGTCAGGGAAAGGAGGGTAATATCGTCGTCCGACGGATGATTTCCGGTAAATTCGCTGACCCTGTTGAGGACCGCTTCAACCCGTTCCTTGGGGGACAGATCGACGGTCAGGGAGATGGCCTTCATCAGTGCTTCCTGGGTAAACAGGTGATTTTGATCGTTGTGGGCCTCGATCACACCGTCGGTAAACAGCAGCAGGCCCTCCTTATGCTTCAGCTGAACGGACGCCTGCCGGTATTGGGAGGTGTCGTCCAGGCCGATGGCCGGGCACTGGGCTTCACCCAGGAGAACACAGTTTCCCTTGCGCCCGATGAACAGGGGCGGGTTATGGCCGGCGCTGGTATAGGTCAGCGTGCCGCTGTTCAGATCGAGGATCCCCAGGAAAACCGTAACAAAGGTCAGTGACGGGTTGTTGCGGGCAATCTCCCGGTTGACGTCGGCAAGAATGTATTCCGGCTCGACCAGAAGGCGTGCCGCGGATTTGAGCATGGTTTTGGCCATGGCCATGAAAAGGGCCGCGGGGACCCCTTTGCCGGAGACGTCGCCGATAATCAGGCAGAGGGCATTACGGTCAATGAAAAAATAGTCGTAGAAATCGCCGCCCACCTCCCGGGCCGGTTCCAGGGTGGCGTAAATATCGAACTCTGTTCTCCGGGGAACCATATGGGGGTTTTGGGGGACCAGTTGAAGCTGGATCTCCCTGGCGACCGTCAGTTCGCTTTCGATTTTCTCTTTTTCGGCGATGGTGGTTTTCAGGGCTTCGGTCTGGCGCTTGACCTGACGCCGGAGAAAAAGGTTGCCCAGGAGGATCAGTGCCATGATGAGGACGATGGCCCCCACTACCCAAAGGGGTTTGAGCCACAAGGGAAAGGTGACTTTGCGGACACCCTGGGTCCAGCGGTCCAAGGACTGATAAAAAATGGAGTTGGGATTGGCCTTGAGCTGATGCAAATGGCGGTCCAGCGCGGCCATGAGATCGCCGTTGCGGCCCTTGCCCACGGCAAAGTGAAGTTCCGTAGGCCGGAAACTGATGGGACTTTTGGCCACCCTGAAGCGCTTTTCATAATAGGTTCCGTAGAGCCGGGGAACAATGCCGGCCATGGCCTTGTTTCGGTCGACCATGGCAAGAACGTGGCCATAATCCTCTACCTCGATGAATCGCGGATGGATGTCGAATTTTTCCAGGATGGTTTTCATGTACTCATAGTAGACGTCCGCTTTCACCACGGCGATTTCCTTGCCCTCGAAAGCAAGCAGGTCCGAAAAGGTATCTCCCGGGTGGACGTAGAGCTGTCCCCAGTTCACCACAATGGTTGCATGGCAATAATCGAATTGACTCTCCCACGGCGTGCTCTTGGCGACGCCCGGCATCAGATCGATGACGCCTTGCGCCAGGCGCTGGTTGCATTGGGTCAGTGATCCGGGAAAGTAATAGATCTTCCAGGCTTGCCTGGCGGCGATATGAGAGAGAATATCGGCGGCGATACCTTTGATCCTGCCATCCGAATCGGTAAAAATCAGAGGTGTGTTCTGGTGAATACCCACGATCACACGCCGGCCGTCAGCTGATGCGGCCGTTCCCGGAAAGATGGCCAGCGTAGAAAGAATCAGAAGAAGTGTCGTTCGCATGGGGGTCGCTTTTTTACCTCATGGGCACGCAGGTGACCATTTTGGCCTGCTGCCCTGGCTGCCCGGAACACCGATGTCTGAACTTACATCCAAACCCGTGGGAAGGTCAACCGGAGGTCGCATTTGGATATATTCTGGTTGGTGGCGTGATCGCAAACCCATCGCCCTGATTTAATCAATGCCAAATGGTAAAATCCAAATGTCAATTGAAGGATCGGATCGATTATAAGATGGACAGAATACCACCATTTGGCATTTTTCATTGGACATTTGACATTTGTGACCCGTCGATATCGGGTAGAAAGATTGAAAAATAGTTCAATGCGATTGCCCTGAGGTCAACCGGAGGTCAGTTAAGATGGGCAGAATCGATCGGGTTCGGTGGGGCATGGATCTTCCGACTGTGAAATGGACGGGTCATGGGACGGCGGTTCGGTCAGGCAAGGAAGCCGATCAACTCCTCGCGGTTGAACGATTTGAGCAGCCCCGGGTCGTCCTCGCGGATGATGTCGGCCATCAGGCGCCGTTTTTTTTCTATGATGGCGGATATTTTTTCTTCGAGGGTGCCCAGGGTAACCAGCTTGAACACCTGAACGCCACGCCGCTGGCCGATGCGATGGACCCGGTCGGTGGCCTGGTCTTCCTTGGCCGCGTTCCACCAGCGGTCATAGTGAATCACCACCGACGCGGCCACCAGGTCGATTCCGGTTCCGCCAGCCTTGAGACTGCCCACGAAAACCCGGCAGGCCGGATCGTTGTTGAAACGGTCGATCAGCCGGCCGCGATGGCGGCTGGCGCCGGTGAGTACCACATGGTTGATCTGTTGACGTTCCAGGTAGGCGGCAATGATGGCGATCATTTCGGTGAACTGGCTGTAGACCACCACCTTCTGGTCCGACGCCAGGCTTTCGGCCATCAGTTCTTTGAACAGCTCCCATTTGCCCGACGCGTTGCCGTCGTCATCGGCGGGTTGTTTGTCCACCAGGGCCGGGTGATTGCAGATCTGTTTGAGCAAGGTGAGCAGCGCGAAGATATGCATGTAGGGAATCTGCTCGTCTGCGTTTTTAAGGGCCGCCAGGATACCCGTGGCCCGGGCGTCGATGGCGTCCCGATAGAGTTTGACCTGCCGGTCGGTCAACTCGCAGAAACGGATGTCCTCGATTTTTTCGGGCAGTTCGTCCAGCACGCGGCTTTTGAGACGGCGCAGGGTAAACGGGTAGATCAGGCGGCGCAACTGGGCCCGGTCGTCGGCCGTCCATTCGGTGGCCCCGGATGCGGTGGGGTGGGTGGCGAACGCCGGCGCCGCATCCAGGTAGCCGGGAACGACAACATCCATCAGGGCTTTGAGCTCCAGTACGGAATTTTCGATGGGCGTTCCGCTGAGCCCCAGTTTGACGGCCGCATTCAGCTGGGTGGCGGCCTGGTAGGTTTTGGTGTCGGCATTCTTGATCTGCTGCATTTCGTCGAATACGGCCAGGCAGAAATCGATGGCCTGCAGCGATTCGATGTCCCTCAGGAGCAATCCATAGGAAGTGACCAGAACGTCGGCATCGGCCAGGCATGCGGCCAGGTCCCGATTGCCGCCATAGTAAGCGGCTGATGACAGGGCGGGGGCATGCTGGGCGATTTTGCCGGTCCAGTGGCTGAGCACGGTGGTCGGGCAGACCACCAGGCAGGGCCGGTGGTCGCCGGCCTGTCGGCGGATGCCGGTCATCAGGGCCATGACCTGATGGGTCTTGCCCAGGCCCATGTCGTCGCACAGGAGCCCGCCGAGGCGGTTCTCCCACAGCCACCAGAGCCATTTCAGCCCGATCCCCTGGTAATCGCGCAGACCGGTGGCGAGCCCTGGATCGTCCGGCAGTGCGTCGGGTTCAAGGGCCAGGAGACGCGACAGCGCGGTGGCGGTTTCGCCAGCTCCGTCGATCGTCGGTGGCGTGGCATCCATGGCGCTGAGCTGAAAAAGTTCCTGGCGGGAGAGCTTAACCGTCTGGCCGGCATCGTCAAAACGGTCTGCCGGCAGTTTCCCGGCCAGCACGCTGGTGAGCCGGTCCAGTTCTGCCGCGCCGGTGTCCACCCATCCGGCAGCCGTACCGATGTAGCGGTTTCCCTCCCGGCGGGCCTTGAGAATATCGGCCAGGGATACCGTTTCGTCGCCGAATCCATAGGTGACGGCCAGATAGCACCAGTCCCGGTCGATGGCGGCCGGAGACAGGGTCACCCGGTTCCAGCGGCGCAAGAGCTGCAGCCCCTTGACGTCCGGATCGACCACAAAGCCGCCCCCGGTCAGTTCCTCGCCGACCGCTTCGAGGAAACTGGGAATCTGGTATTTTTTGAAGGTCATGCGCCGGGGAGTGTCGAACTGGCGCGGCCGGCCCGGTTTTTCCAGTTCGGCCAGCACTTTCAGCTCGGGAATGTAGACCAGATCGCCGTAGACGAACCGCTCGAGGCTTTCCCGGGCATAGAAGCGATCTTCCCCCTCGGCCTGCATCAGCTGGATGACGGGAAGCACATCCAGATCGGTTTCGGTCTTGCGGCTGATTCGGAAAAGACTCTTCAGCGGAATGGGATGAATGGGCAGGTCGTGCTGGTTGGGCAGGTGTTTGCCCAGGCAGGTCAGCAGCGCCCGGACCCGGTTGCGGGCAATACGGATATGGAAAATGGCTTTGCCAATCGGGCTGCGGCCCGTGACCACGAATGCGCCGCTTTTTTCATCCACCGACGGCTGCAGCCGGCAGCCATTGGCGCCGAATTCCATGAAACCGTGATACGCCAGACGGTACCAGACACTATTTTCAAGGCCCTGGCGGCGGGACTGCATGTTGAGGTCGCGGAGCTGGCGCTCCGCATCGGTCATGGTCATCAGCTGCAAACGCCGCAATACCTCCGCACGGTCAGGGATTTCCTCCGCATCCGGTGAGGCGAAGCACCCCAGGCGTTCGGCCAGGCGATTGCGGTCGGCATCGGTCGACGCGTAGGTGATTACACTGTTGCCCTCGGCGGTCTTGATCTCCAGGGTGGTGCGGACCTTGTTTCTCAGGAATTGCACCCGGGCGGTTTCGGTGGTCAGCCGCTCACCCTGGTTCAACACCTCGGCCAGGGCGTACCAGAGGCTGCCGTTGAACCGGGCCTCCAGATCAAGGGGGGGGGGCCGCGGCCCCCGTTACCCCCAGGGATTGGAAAAGCGCTTTCAGGTGTGCACAGGTCCCCTTGCCCGATTTCCGGCAGGTGCAGAACTGCTGGCTGGGCCTGCCGCTGACAAAAAAGGCGACGCCCGGATGGCGATCGTCGGGGGCGGGCATGCGGGCCACGGCGTGGCGATGAAATTCGATATGGTGATCAACAGGCATGTATGTTTTCCGGTTGGGTCGATAAACGTTTCTTCTTAAAGCCGGGACCCCACCGGTGTCAAGCCGATCAAAACCAAATCAGCAATTGTAATTTTGAAATGGCTCTCTTTGCTACCCAAACAGAAGTTTTTTTCAATCAAAGTTCGATGCATTTATTTTCTTTATTATTTCAAAATGTTCTGGACACAGAAGCTTGTAATGGATATAAGAGGGTGAATACTCATCCACTTTTACCAAAAGCGAGCCAGGGCCATGCGATTGCCAGAACAAGAAGAAAACCGCATCCTACTTGAAAGGAAACATGCAGAATTCACATTTGACAAAGTGATCCAATTTTTTCGCCAAACTATTTCTGCATTTCCTGACCGGCGCATCGGCACTAATACCAGCTACAGCATAGAAGACGCAGCCCTGGGAGCTTTTTCTGTTTTTTTTACCCAAAGCCCATCCTTTTTAGCCTTTCAATCCGCTATGCAGCAAACAAAAGGCAAAAACAATGCGCAATCACTTTTCGGCCTCACTCAAATTCCCTGTACCAACCACATCAAAAGTTTAATGGACGAGGTCCATCCCTCTTATGTCACGCCCGTGTTCAAATATCTTTTCGACGGATTGGAAAAATCCGGTCATCTGGACGGGTTTCGCTCATACGACAACAATTTATTGGTTGCCTTTGACGGAACGCAGTATTTTGCTTCAAATACAATTCATTGTGATAATTGTAGTCGCAAGCACCATAAAAATGGAACCGTAACCTATTCGCATTCAGTCGTGACCCCGGTGATTGTGGCACCGGAAAACAATAAGGTGATTGCTTTGCAACCGGAATTTATTACCCCCCAGGATGGCCATGATAAACAAGATTGCGAAAACGCGGCAGCAAAACGCTGGATCGATCAATATGCGGCGGAGTATCAACCTTTTGGCATCACTGTATTGGGCGATGATCTATACTGTAAACAACCGATTTGCAAAAAACTATTAGATCAAGAACTTGATTTCATTTTGGTCTGTAAACCCGATTCTCATAAAACCCTTTACCAGTGGCTGGATGAATTGGACGCCATGCAGACCATCGAAACCGTGGTGGAGAAGCGCTGGACCGGCAAAACCCATGAAATCGATACGTATCGCTTTGCCAACAAACTGCCGCTACGTGATAGTGAAAACGCCATTGATGTTAATTGGTGCGAACTGACAACAACCCTGCCCGATGGAAAAATCGTGTACAAAAACGCATTTGCAACCAATTTTGAAGTTTCAAAGAGCAACGTCAAGCAAATTGTCAAAGATGGCCGAGCACGCTGGAAAGTCGAGAACGAAAATAATAATGTTTTGAAAAACAGAGGCTATAATATTGAACACAACTTCGGTCACGGGAACAAGCACCTTTCATCATTATTGCTGACCTTCAACTTGTTAGCCTTTCTGTTCCATACCGTTCTTGAACTGATGGATGAGAAGTACAGCTTGGTTCGTGCTGAGTTACCAACGCGCAAAACCTTTTTTGACGATGTGCGCGCTTTGACGCGATATATGTATTTTCCCAGTTGGGAGGCGATGTTAACTTTTATGATGCGAGGCCTGGAGATCGAATACGTAGACACCAGTTAAAATCCTTGGCAGATTTTCACATCAAACCGTACGAGTTCCTTTATTAACCAATGGATAGGTTTGATCAAAATTTCTGATACAGAGAGCCAAAAATGAAAAAATTCATCGGCTGGCTAATTGCGTACAGTTTTGTTTCACTTTTTGATCATAACCTGAACTAAATTTTTCGAAGAACTGATCGAATTGCCATGCTGGTACAAACCTGAACCGCATAATTACAATTGCTGAAACCAAATGCGGTTACCCTTTTGGCGAAGGCGGTGTGCGGTGCCCGGCGAAGGGGCCGGACTAGCGGCCGCTCCAGCGTTTGAAAAGCTGATGTTCCACGCCCAGCAGATCAAGCGCCTTGCCGATGCTTTGATCGATGATATCGGCAATGGTTTTCGGCTGGTGATAAAAAGCGGGAATTGGCGGCAGGATAATTCCGCCAAGCGCGGTGACCCGGGTCATCAATTCAATGTGACCGGCATGAAAAGGGGTTTCCCTGACCATCAATACCAGACGGCGCCGCTCCTTCAGGCAGACATCGGCCGCCCGCACAATCAAGTTATCGTTGAACGCGTTCGCAACCGCCGAAAGGGTTTTGATGGTACAGGGGCTGATGAGCATCCCGCACGTGCGGAAGGACCCGCTGGCCACCGCAGCGGCCATGTCCGTGATATCATAAACACGGGTCGCCAGTGCCTTGATCTGGGACAGGCGGTAATCGGTTTCGATTTCCAGGTTAAGTGCAGCCGCATCACTGATGATCAGATGCACGGGTACCTTCAGTTCATGGAGGACTTCCAGTGCACGCACCCCATAGATCACGCCGCTGGCCCCGGTCAGGGCAAGAATCAAAGGTAATTGTCGGTCCGCCATTATCGATCCCTTCTGCGCATTCAAAACAACAGTGCCCCCGTAAACGATCCATTTGCCCACAGCCCCCATGGCATGGGTGCTCTTTTCTTGTCAAACGTTTTATGGCCATGGGTGTTCCCAGCCGAACAGGAACTTCGCGCCCCCTCCCCAGGGTAACCGCCAAACGAAATGACCGGATCCCAATTCAAATGAAGCGGCTCTGCCCCCTCCACCCGCTAAAGCCTTTCGGGAACCCGGTTGGGTATGATATAAGCCTCTTCACCGGGCGGATCCGACTTCAATAATCCATTTTACCCTGAGCGCTGACAACCCGATGGCCTATTTCCGCACACAGGATGGATGCAGCCTTTACTACGAAACCATCGGCTTCGAGCTTACCAGGCCAGTGGTGGTGTTTCTGAACGGCACGCTCCAGACCACCATGTACTGGAAGGTAATCGCCGCATCCCTGAAACCGAGGTTTCGATCGCTGCTTTACGATGCCAGGGGGCAGGGGGAGAGCGAACTGGGGGATCTGCCCCTCACCCTGGACCTGCACATGGACGATTTGTGGGCGCTGATGCGTCATCTGGTACTGGGGCCGGTTTGCCTGGTGGGACTGAGCCATGGCGCCCTGCTGGGTTATGCCATGGCCCGGCGAAAGCCCAAGGCGATCAGCCGGCTGGTTTTGTGCTCCATCGGTATCCGCGCACCCATGCGGGCCCGGTTGATCGTCCGCGCGTGGTCAACCATCCTGCAGGCCGGCGGCATCGAAGCCCTGGTCAGTGCCGCCCTGCCGCATGTTTTCGGGGAGGCCTTTTTGATGAACAACCGCAAAACCATCGATCGCATCGCCAAAACCATCGTCCGGCGCAATCGTGAAGCCTCGCTGTCGGCCCATCTGTCGGCCATGGGCACCTATCCGCGCCTGCGATCCATGCTGCAGCCACTGGAGATGCCCACCCTGGTGATGAGCGGGGCGGACGATCCCCTGGTCAGCGCCAGCGGTGCGGCGGCGGTGGCCGAAAAGAGTGGCGGCCGCCATCTGCTGGTCAAGGGGGCGGGGCACTCCATTGCCGCCGAGGCGCCGGAGCTGTTTTTGGACACCATTTCCCGATTCCTTTCCGATCGATGGACGGACATGCCCGAGGGGATCTGAATCCAATGCGGTCACCCTGCGCCGGCGCCACAAACACCTTGACAATGCGGCCTGTCCGACTTTATTGAAACGGGCAGACATAACAACGATAAAAAGGGGGTCGTAATCAAATGGTTAGCGTAGGCATTGTTGGATGGCGCGGGATGGTGGGTTCGGTTCTGATGGACCGCATGGTGGCGGAAAACGATTTCGGCGGGTTCGAACCGGTCTTTTTTTCCACCTCCCAGGCCGGCAAGACCGGACCGGACATCGGTACCGGACCCCAGCCGGTACTCGATGCCAATGATGTGGACAAGCTGGCCGAGATGGATGTGGTCGTATCGTGTCAGGGGGGCAGCTACACGGAGCAGATTCACCCGGCGCTGCGCCAGCGTGGGTGGCGCGGCTACTGGATCGATGCGGCCTCCACCCTGCGGATGACGGATGACAGCATGATCGTTCTCGATCCAGTTAATCATAGGCTTATCGACAAGGCCCTGGAAAGTGGCACCAAGGATTATATCGGGGGCAACTGCACCGTCTCTTTGATGCTGATGGCGGTGGGGGGACTGTTTGAAAAAAACTGGATCGAGTGGATCACCTCCATGACCTACCAGAGTGCGTCGGGAGCCGGAGCTAACAACATGCGCGAACTGGTTGCCCAGATGGGATGCCTGGGTGACAGTGCCAAGGCACTTCTGGCCGATCCGGCGGTATCGATCCTCGATATCGACCGGCAGATCTCCGCCACCCTGGCCGATCCGGACTTTCCCACCCAGTATTTCGGTGCTCCCCTGGCCGCCAGCCTGATTCCCTGGATCGACCGGGCCATGGAAAACGGCCAGACCCGTGAGGAGTGGAAAGGTGTTGCCGAGACCAACAAGATTCTCGGCCGGTCCCAGAATCCAATACCCATCGACGGCCAGTGCGTCCGGGTGGGCGCCATGCGTTGTCACAGCCAGGCCCTGACCATCAAACTCACCGAGGACCTGCCGCTGAATGTTATTGAAGATGCCATTGTATCGGCCAATGACTGGGTGACCGTGATTCCCAACGACAAGGCGACAACCCTGTCCGGACTCAGCCCGGCGGCGGTTTCCGGAACCCTTGGCGTGCCGGTGGGGCGTGTCCGCAAACTGATCCTGGGGCCCGATTACCTGACCGTGTTTACGGTCGGGGATCAGTTGCTCTGGGGTGCGGCCGAACCGCTGCGCCGGGCTCTGCGGATCATCCTGAGTTACCTGGACAGCGCCGCCTGAAATGGACGGTCCGGCGGTCTCCGCTGAGAGGGAGATCAAATCCCTGACTACGTGTTTTAAAAACGTAGATCCTAAGAATATTTCGAGTGTTGCATTTTTTCATCCATAGTGCGAATATCGCACCATGGGTGTGCTTTTGTGGTATGGCTCCTCGAATCCAGTCGGTTCGGGGAGCTTTTTTTGTTCCGGTCAAACCCAATCGTCCCGAAAAAGGTGGGCGGCCGCTTCTCTTTTCCGGTTGTCCGGCGGCCTGTGCCCAGGCGCGCGAGCGCATTCCCGGTATGGGCACCGTTCCCATCGACAAATCGGTTGCTTTGCCGGCCTTCGACGCTCACCGTCTCTTATCTTCCTTCCCTCAGGCGCCTTGCGGCATTTTTTACCAACGGGTAGACCAGAACCGTTTTCACCCGGTCGCTGCGATGTCGGTTGGCCTTGTCCATCCGGCCTCGCCCGGTGGTCTCCCCCAACTCGATCCAGTTGGCGGAGCGATAACAGCCCCCGTGAAACCGGTTTCGATCCACAAGGGTTTCCAAAAGCAGGGGCGAGATCCCATACTGGCGCTCCCAGTCGGTTTTCAGATGGCGCAAGACAGTGCTGAGCATTGCGCTGGCCAGATTGCGGATGGATGCCAGGACCAGAAACCGGCTGTTGTTGACCACCTGCTGCAGCCCTTCCGCCCGGCGATTGTCGTCCCAACCGATCCATTGATCCCGTGATTTCATTCGCCAGGCAGGGCTGGAAAACTGAAGGCATCCCACCACTTCGCGCCGGGGGCGGGTGACATATACCAGATACTGGATTCGTGCACCGAAAGGCATCGCATACCCGAGGTAGTGGTACCGGCCGAGAAGATCCTTGAAAAGATCCCGCTGCTCCTGTGTCTGTACCCGCTCCACATCCAGAGGTGTAAACTCCTCCACGCTGCCGGTAAGTTTGCTGTAGGGCGTATCGGCTTGAACCTCAGCTTTGTACCTGCGGGGGGTGCTGTTTCCGACCTGCCTTTTATCCGGAAGCTTCAGGATTTCCTGGTCTTCCAGTTGCGCCAGCAGGTCCAGGCATTCCCGGGTTTTGAGTTTGCCATTGGGCCGGACCCACTCCAACAGTTCGCACACCGTGTTTGCCAGCTCATTTTGGCTGATGCCGGCACAGGTGTCCACCACCTCCTGGATCAGCGACACCTCTTCGGTACTGAACTCCCGGCCGCAAAATCGGTGCTGTATTTTCGATCCGTGCATACGATCCTCTATTAAAGAATTTTCCATAGTTTCAAATAGTAATCATGATTATTTCCAAATTGAAAATGTTCGTTAATTAGTCCATCAGCAAGGGGCTCCGGCCATCCGTTCGACATTGACGTGCATGTTTAACAGCTCCACTGGATTGCCAAATTGTGTGTAGATGGCAACGTCGGCCGCGTCGCGGCCGAAAGCGATAGCGATGCGTCCTCCTTGCAGGCCGACTTGTGTTGGATCGAACGTGTACCACCGATGTCCGATATAGGCCTCGAACCAAGCATGAAGATCCATCGGTTCAAGCGTTTCAAGGTAACCCACGACCATTCGAGCCGGTATCGATAGCGCCCGGCAACAAGCGATGCCCAAATGGGCCATGTCCCGGCATACCCCACTTCCAAGCTCGTTTAGCTCGGTGGCGCTGATGATTTGCTGTCCGGCGCCAGGTGTGTACCGCACCGTGTTGCGGATATAATCGACGATGGCCGCGCATTGGTCGTAGCCGGCAGCCCGGCCCGATACGAGTGATCTGGCCATTTCGGTGAAACGATCTGATTCACAATACCGGCTTGGGTGAAGAAACGGTAATGTATCGTCGGGCAACTGTTGTACCTCGACAAACTGTGCCCCAGGGGCCGTGTCATATGCGTCTGCGGTTTCGATATCAACGGATGAATGAACGGTAAAATGTCCGGTCGGTGAGACCAGCCGCTGGCACAGATTGCCGAACAAATCCGTGAACTCGACCACCGGTACACTAGGTGACAAAACGTACTGTTCACGAGCGACCCATTGCTGCCATCCACTCCGGGGGCGAAGCATGAGCAGAAAAGGCGTTGGAACCGGTATGTTGAATTCAAGGAAACAAGATGCGTGTAACCACATGACGATCCTTCATTGTTTAAAGTGCAGCCCTGCGTGTCACCTGAACATCGTTGTTCAGCCGAAACGTTTCCTGAAAGATTCTTTGCCTTCAACGAACTTGGACGTGCTCAGGGTATTCAACGATACGATGGGCAAGCATACCCTTTGTTCTGGCGCTCATCAAGTCCCAAACCCGGCCTGAAGGGAGGTGACGGGCATGGCGGTATGAGCAACCGGGTATCCGGCGGCAGCGCCTGGTAAGGATGCTGTCCATGCCGCGGCAAGGTACCGCGAACGTACTGGGTGGTGAATGCTATCGTTTTATTTCAACTGAAGTGGCGTCTGTTTTGAAGGTTGGGGATCTGGGCCCGTACCTTGGCTTGCAGCTGCAAATCGATGGGGGCGGTGATAAAACCGACTCCCTCGGACGCTTTTGCCATTACCGTACCCCATGGATCGATGATCATGCTGCTACCGAAGCAGCTCTTATTTTCAGGATGGGCGCCCCACTGTCCTGCCGCAATCACGAAGACCTCGTTTTCTATGGCCCTGGCCCTAAGTAAGGGTTCCCAGTGATCCTTTCCCGTAAACAAAGTAAACGCGGCCGGAGCGGCAATCAGGTTTGCCCCTTTATCTGTCAATGCTTGGAACAGTTCCGGAAAGCGCAAATCGTAGCAGATGGTCAAACCGATATTCAGCAGGGGCGTTCTGGCCACGACGCTTTTGTCCCCCGCAACGATGCTGTCTGATTCCTTGTCGTTCACCTGGTGGTCAATACTGACGTCAAAGAGATGGATCTTGCGGTAAATATCGATGATTTCTCCGTTGGGAGAAATCAATACGGAGGTGTTGTAGGACCGTTTCGGATCGTTCGATTTTTCCAGGAAACTGCCGCAGTTCAGGTAGATGCCGTTGGTACGGGCCAGTTCGCGGTAGGTTGCCATGGTTGGACCGTCCAGGGTCTCCGCATGTTTCAGTTTGTTCTCATCGGCCAGATAATTGGCATATTCCGGTAGGACAATCAGTTTGGCGCCGTCACCAGTGGCCGCGTCGACCAGTTCTTTAATAACGGCAAGATTTTCTGCAACGTTGTCTTTTGAGTTCAGTTGAATCGCTGCGGCAACAAAACGTTCCATTGGTCACTCCAAAACCATTTTTTATATGATCGTATGCTTTTTGCAGCTCATCGGACCATTACTGGATGGGCACTGACCAAAAAGGTTGAATCGACGAAACCACACCCCTTGAACATAGTCAAGCCTTTGAACGTGGCGGTTCCCACGGCAATAGCAATTTTTCTCCTCTCCCCGGCGGTTTCTTCCGTTTCTTCTCAGAAAAAGAGAAAAACCGATTCAAGTTTGGGATGCATCTGACGATCCTTTCGGGTATCGGCCGAAAAATTCACCCCCAATGTCGCAACATTGGGGGCACCCCCCGATTTTAATCGCAGTCCATTGATCGGCAATGATGATGAATGAAACAACCCAATCCGTTGCAGAAGCGGTATCGGCGCATTCCACGGTGCAACGACCGGCCCATGGGAAAATGCAATGGCATGTTTGGTCGGCGATCCTGCTGATCTTGATCGGTTGCCTGGGGTCCCTCCCGGCCGGTGCGGCCGATGGAAATCCCTTTTCGACCACACCCACCACCCATCACGGCCGGAAATGGCGGATCGGATACCTTGAAGGCGGGCCCTACAGCAATTATCCCCTCAATTTGAAAGCGCTGGTGGATGCCCTGGCGGACCTCGGGTGGGTCGAAACGGTCGAGAGCATTCCCCTGGGCAGCGAGGCCGACACATCCTTGCTGTGGCGCTGGATCAGCAGGAACATCAAAAGCGATTACCTGAGATTTGTGTCAGATGCTTACTGGTCGTCCAATTGGGATGGCAAAAAACGGCGCATTCAGAATCGACGCGCCGTCATCAAACGATTAACCACAAAAAAAGACATTGACCTGATGCTGGCCATGGGAACCTGGGCCGGCCAGGATCTGGCCACCAACCGGCACCATGTCCCGACCATCGTCATCTCATCGAGTAATCCGGTGGGCTCCAAAATCATCAAGAGTGAAGAGAATTCCGGTTTCGACCATGTCAATGCCCGCGTCGATCCAACCCGCTATGAACGGCAACTTCGCATTTTTCACGATATTGTCGGGTTTACCCGCCTGGGGATCGTTTACGAAAACGATACAGTTGAGGGAAAAACCTATGCCGCGATCAACGATGTTCAGACGGTGGCCGGGGAAAAACACTTCGACATCCTCTCCTGCCATGCGCCGTTCTCCAAGGTCACCCAGGAGGAAGCCTTCCAGGCGGTACTGCAGTGTCATCGCCAATTGGCACCGAAAGTCGACGCCTTTTACATCACCGTTCATCGGGGCGTCGATCTGCAGCGCATGCCCGACCTGCTCGCCCCCTTTTACGAATACAAGATTCCCACCTTTTCCCAAAGCGGTTCGCAGGAGGTCCAAGCGGGTGTCCTGCTGAGCATCGCCCGCGCGGGATTCAAATACATCGCCGAATTTCACGCGCAAACCATCGCCAAAATATTCAATGGCGCCAAACCGCGCGATCTGGATCAGCTGTTTCAGGATCCGCCGCGAATCGCCATCAACACCCGGACCGCCCGGATCATCGGCTATGATCCACCGGTCGAAATTTTAAACATGGCCGATGAGATCTATTGACCCGTGGTTTTTTTGAAGAGGGCGACATGAGCGCGAAATCAGCTGAGGCGCACATTCTCTGGCAAACCTGTAAAACGATTCCCACCTGCGTACTGGCACAATCCGATGCCGAGATCGATCCGCAGCAGCTTCAACCGCCGCCCCCCGCCAGGCCGCTGTTACCGCACAACGCCCGTCTGATGATCCGTCGATGCATGATCGGCGGCACCGACGAACCGACGTTGCACCCGCTGGAGTATCGGCTCAAGGACAAAATCGGGCAGGGCGCCTGCGGCCTGGTGTATGCGGCCGATCAGAACACCATCGACCGCGAGGTGGCCATCAAGGTCATTCGTCCTGAAATGGCCAACGATGACTGGATCAAATCCCTTTTTCTCTCGGAAGCCGTGGTCACCGGCGATCTCGATCACCCCAACATTGTCCCCGTTTACGATCTGGGCATCGATCAGGAACAGCGCCTGTTCTATACCATGAAGAAAATCCAGGGGACGTCCTGGAACCAGGTGCTCACCGGGAAAACCGAAATCGAGAATATCGACATTCTGCTCAGGGTCTGCGATGCCGTTGCCTTTTCCCATGCCAAAGGCGTGATCCACCGCGATCTCAAACCCCACAACATCATGCTGGGGGACTACGGAGAAGTGCTGGTGATGGACTGGGGCGTCGCGGTCAGTACGTCGGCCAACGGCAAGGCTGAGGTGCTGACGCCCTTATCCAGCCAGGCGGGCACGCCCGTGTACATGGCGCCGGAGATGGCAGATGCCAATGCCAGCCGGGTCAACCACCTCAGCGACATCTATCTGCTCGGCGGCATTCTTTACGAGATCGAAACCGGCTTGACACCGCACCGTGCCAGCAATCTCAAAGAGTGCCTCAGAAAGGTGGCCGCCAATGTGATCCAGCCCACCGACAAACAGTCGGAGCTGATCGATATTGCCCTGAAGGCCATGGCAACCGATCCGTCCCAACGCTATCAGAGCGTGGCCGAATTCAGTCAGGCCATCCGCGACTATCAGGCCCATGCCCAAAGCATCGAGCTGTGCAAGCGTGCCGCCGAAATCCATGCCGGCGCCAATATCTCCCATGCCTACCGGGACTACCAGCTGGCGTTGTTCAGCTATGAAAATGCGCTGCTGATGTGGCCGGAAAACGGGCAGGCCTCGGCGGCGAAAAACGCGGTCAACCTGGATTACGCCGGGGCCGCCTTTGGAAACGACGATTTCGATCTGGCCATATCGCTCCTCGATTCGGGCAACGACGCCCATCAGGCGCTGTTGAGCAAGGCATTGGCGGCCAGGCAGCAGCGCCATTCGCATCAAAAGCATCTCCGATGGCTCAAGATCGCTTCCCTGACCCTGGTCCTGGTCATCCTGGTGCTTGTCACCACCGGACTGTTGATCGTCAACGCCCAGAAGAACCGGGCGGTCTCGGCGGAAAAGCAGATGCGCATCGCCCAAACCCAAGCGTTGCAGGAATACTATTACAGCGCCATTGCCCTGGCATCCCGCAAATTGGGCGATCAGCTCTACTCCCAAGCCAGAACCCTGCTCCGGAAATTACCGGAAAATCTGCGCGGCTGGGAGTGGGGCCGCCTCATGCGGCGCTGTGCCCTGGATCTGGCCACGTTCAAGGGGCATGATCAACCGGTCGTGGCCGTCGCGTTTTCCCCGGATGAGCGCCATTTTGTCACCGCCGACCGGGGAGGAATCATCAAGTTATGGAGTCGGGCGAGCGGTCAGGATATCCGTACCTATTTCGGCATCTCCGGGAAAATTGACGATCTGCGCTTTTCGGCGGACAACCGGCAGCTTCTGGCGGTCACCAGCGACGGACTGATGAACTCCTGGGACATCGCCAGCGGCGTTATGGACCAGACCGGATATGGGGACAGGGGCAACGACGCCTGTTTGTTCCATTCGCCGGACAGCGTGTTTTTCATCAAACGGACGCTGGAAAATACGGCACTGATTCAGACGGCCAAAAACAACCAGCCGGTCTGCCGGTTGGACGGTCACAGCGGTGCGGTTTACAGTGCTTCTTTTTCAGCCGATAACGGCAGGGTCGTGACCGGCAGCGCCGACAAAAGCGCAATTGTCTGGGAGATCCCCAGCGGGCTGCCGCTGATCAGGCTGGAGGGGCATTCCGGCAGCGTCCAGGCCGTTCAATTCTCACCCAGCGGACGGTATATCCTGACCGGCAGTGCCGATACGACCGCAAAGCTCTGGGACGCCACGCTGAACCGGAACAAAATCCAGTTGGACGGTCACCGCAGTTTCGTCAGCGGGGTCGCTTTTTCACCGGACAACCGCAAACTGGCCACCAGCAGCCATGACGGCACGGTGAAAGTGTGGAATATCGCCGATCAGACCGTGGCTGCGACCCTGACCGGGCATCACGGCCGCGTCGAGGCGGTGTCGTTTTCCCCCGATGGTCAATTTCTGCTCTCCGGCGGCGCGGACAACAAGGCCATCCTCTGGCGGATCGATACCGGCGCGGTCGTGTCCATTTTTGAGGGGCACACCCATTCCGTTGCCGCGGTGGATTTCTCACCCGACGGGAAGTCCGCTGCGACCGGAAGCTGGGACCGAACCATCAAGCTTTGGGATTTGACGACCCATCGGGAAAAAGCGACCTGGAAGGGGCATCAGGATGCCGTTATCGCAATTCGGTTTTCTCCGGACGGCCGTTGGCTGCTCAGCGGTGGAAAAGACCGCACCGCAAGGCTTTGGGATACCCGGACAGGAACCACCGTCCGGGTGCTGAAGGCCCATACGGCATCCGTTTATGCGGTGGCCTTTTCCCGGGACAGCCGCCGCATGGCAACCGCCAGCTGGGATAAAACCGTCAAGATCTGGGACACCTCCACCGGCCGGCGGTTGCAGACCCTGACGGGACATTCGGGTTCGATTTATGCCGTCCGCTTTGCCGACAATGGCCGGCGGGTGATATCCGCCGGATGGGATCGCAGCATTAAAATCTGGGATGCGCGGAGCGGACAGGAACTCCTTGAAATGCGGGGCCATTCGGCGCCGATCGTCGCCCTTGCCGTTTCACCGGACGAGCGCATGATCGCCACCGGAGGCCATGACAATACCGCCATTATCTGGGAAGCCGATCCATATATTGATGATCCATTGGCGATTAACAAATAGATAGGACCCGCATGATTGAAATCGGAACACTGAAAAGAGGGTCGCCGGCATCCGAGGCCGAAGAAACGGCTTTTGAGATGCGCAACCTGGAAAAAAGTGACCTGTCGCAAATCATGGCACTGCAGGAGGTCATCCTCGGCCGCCTGAGCCGGAAAGATCTGCTCGAATCGTTTTCCCTGGCCTTCATGGAATCCCATATTGGCGCCAGGGGATTCATCATCGGTGTCTTCGTCCGGGAGAGGCTCGTCGCCTTCCGCAACGTCTATTTCCCGAATGCGAATGACCGGGAATGGAATCTGGGCTACGATATCGGCCTTGAATCGCATGCGGATTTGAAGCAGGTCGCCAATCTGCAGATGATTTGCGTTCATCCCGATTTTAGGGGCAACTCCCTGGGCTGGCGGATGAACGTCCACGCCATTGACCGTCTCCGCCGGATGCGGCGCTTTACCCACCTGTGCGCGACGGTATCGCCTTACAACTACTGGAATATCCGGATCCTGTTAAAGAGCGGATTCACGATCCGGAAGTTGAAGACAAAGTACAACGGCAAGCTGCGCCATATCGTGTACCAGAACCTGGTCCGGCCGTCCGGTGGTGTGGACACGAATCCTCATCTATCCGTACGCCTGACGGATATCGACGGGCAACGCGACCTGTTCCGCCGGGGCTTCGTCGGAGTCCAGCTCAGGGAAATCGCCGGGTTCCGCCCCCAAAAGCGATCGGATTATGCCGACGGATTTGAAGTCGTTTTCAGCGGGTGAAAGGGCTTTCCATCGCATGCGCGTGGTTGGATGGGATGGATTGGTGAAAGATCATGGTTGATTTGGATCAGACTGGGTTAAAAAGTAGTTCGCAATCGGAAAAGATCAAGGTGCGGCCGGCAGGAAGCATTCCCGGATAGTGCTTAAGATAATGTTTTTGGCAAGGCCAGAGGGAGGAAGCTGTATAAGCCATACCGCGACCGCCGATAACGGAGCCCAAAAACATTATCTTGAATGCTATACATGTGAATCACATCTTGATTTGAAACTGATTCACCATTTTTTTCAATCGTTCGGATAGGGTCGACAATTCTTCCGAACTTATTCTAACCTGGGAACTCGCGTTGGCGATTTCTTGGGAAGCAGTATTGACTTCGACGATGTCGCTTGAAATATTAAGCGAAACTGTCGACGCTTCGGCAACATTCTGTGTAACCTCCTGAATTCCATCTGAGGCCTGGGCAACATTGCCGGCGATTTCCTTGGTGGCGATTGACTGCTCCTCTATGGCCGATGCGATGTTGCCAACCACATCATTGACATTATTGATGATCCCGGTTACTCTCTGAATTTCTTCAACGGAATTTTCTGTGGAAACCTGTATCTCTTCAATTTGTTGTCGGATTTGCCCGGTTGCCTCGGCTGTTTGCTTGGCTAATTCTTTGATTTCGTTGGCGACAACGGCAAATCCCTTGCCTGCTTCTCCGGCACGGGCAGCTTCGATGGTGGCATTGAGGGCCAGCAGGTTGGTCTGTTCCGAAATGTCCGTTATGGTTTCGGTGACCTTACCTACAGAAAGGGCCGCACGCCCCAGTTGCTCCATTTTTTGGGAGGCATTTGTTGTTTGGGTAACGGCTTCCAAAGAGATCGAACGCCCTTTTTCCGTGTTTTGGGCGATTTCCTGAATCGTCGAGCTCATTTCTTCGGTCGCCGATGCGACAATACCGACATTTTGGGAGGCTTGTTCGGCCGCTGCGGCAACAGAATTCATGTTGGCGCTCATTTCTTCCGCAGCGGTGGCGACATTGGATGATTTGCCGGCAGATTGCTCGGAACTGGCAGCCATCTGCTGCGAAATCGCGGACAGTTCGGTGGATGATGACGCCAGCGTTTCAACACCTTTTGAAATATCGATAAACATGTGGTTGAGATTATCAACCATGTCTTTCATGGCTGACAACAAGATGCCAATTTCATCTTGACCACTGACTTCAATCTGTTGGGTCAAATCTCCACTTGCCACGCGGGTGGAAATATCAACGGCATAGGCCATCGATTTCTTAATGGTAATGGCGATCCACAGAGCGAGACCCGCCCCAAAAGCAAGGGCAATTCCGAAAAACACATAAATAAAGAAGGTGGCCCTGCCAATCTGGGATTCCATTTTGGCTTTCTGGTCAGCCCTGGCGATGTCACATACATCGCGGGCTTCGCGGGCGGCGGCCACCATTTGTTGGTCGCTGGTTTTTTGCTCAGCCACTTTCCCGAAGAAGGCGCTAAAGGCGGTCTCATACGCCGACAGGGAATCCAATGCAGATTTGACCTGGGCAATGTTTTCCGGTGCGTTGAACCTGTTTTTCAGGTTATTGCCCAAAGCGATGATTTTGTCCATGGATTCGGTAACGGCATCGAGATATTGCTGCTCGCCGGAAAGAATCAACTCCTTTTCGTTTTTACGCATTTCCAAAAACCACTTGATCATTCGGTTGGCGTCATCCGCTTTGACGAGTTTATCGTTCAGAGCGGCTTGAAAATCGGCGTTATTCCCCGAGTAACGATTGCTTTGGCTTGTTAAAATACCATTTAATTGACTTTTTTGGTTGGTACGAATTTCTTCAAGTTTGACGATGGTATCGCGCGCCTTGGATCTCATCTGATCCATCAGATCCTTTTTTTCGTTTTCAAGCGCGACATACCTGCCGAACGCGGCATTGTAGTCTGCGGCCTTGGATAGGACCTGATCCATTTGTTCTTTGTTGATCGCTTGATCGAACTTTGCTTTGGTTTCTTTGGCCTGATTGACTAATAGATTCGCGGTCTCAAAGACCTTTTGTATGTATTCCTCATCTCCGCGAATGATGAAGTTTTTTTCATTTTGGCGGGCTTCCTGGATCATCTTTACGATCCGATTCACGTCGTCGGCCTTGATAATACGGTCTTTGGTACCTGACATTCCGTTTAGTCCAACATAACCGACGACCATCATCAATAGAAGAACAATGCTGAACCCGCCAATAATTTTTGTGGAGATTTTGAGATTGCTGAACATTAGAAAACCCTTTCATGTGAGCGCTGACCATTGGAGGCGATTATTAAAAAACTTATTAAGAAACGTCATATACATCAATATCTATGCCAACAATAGGAAATTTAAAATTAGCAATATAATAAAGGCGTTGTGGTCTATAAGCATTGGCGGTTGGGTGAACGAAAATAGGACATTCCGGAAAAATGGAAAATTCCATTCCATAATTCCGGAATAGTGGGCGCGATCAATAATTTTGACTCGCGAAGCAGGCGGGGGGGGAGACGCTTTGTTTTTCAAGCGAGAGGTTGTGTTTTTTCAGCAGTTCATAAAACCTCGATTTTCCGAAGCCGGATAGACGACACGCATTCTCCCAACTGCCATTGCACTCGGATAGCAGAGCATGCAGATAGCTTTTCTCTGTCTGAAAACGATAGTCAGCCCATCTTGCCAGTTTGCCATCGGTGATAAAACAGGCATCCGTAGCCGAAATGGCATCGCATTCCGCAAGGTCGGTATTATCGCGTTCAAACAACATGGTACGGTAATGGGGGGGAAGGTGCTTGGGAACCAGTGTGGGATCCGGGCCGGCATTGGCGATAGAATGCTCCAGAACATGAATGAGTTCCCGGACATTGCCGGGCCAGTCGTATTTTCGAAGGATTTCCATGAATTCGGCAGATACGCCTTTGGTTTCCAGGCCAAATCGGGCGCCAATCTGCTGAATCTTTTTAAAGGCAATGAGCGGCACATCCTCGGTGCGTTGCCGAAGCGGCGGCAGCCTGATTTCAATGCCACGAATCCGAAACAGCAGATCCTCGCGAAACGTGTTTTCGTGAACCATTTCATCCAGATCCCGGTTGGTTGCGGCGACGAGACGGAAATCCACAGGAAGCTCTTTTCTGCCACCGACAGTCCTCAGGCTGTGCTCCTGTAGTGTTCTCAACAACTTTTTTTGGATCATCGGATCGAGTTCTCCTATTTCATCGAAAAACAGCGTTCCTCCGTCGGCCTGGGCGATAATCCCCTCCTTGCGGTTATCCGCACCGGTAAAGGCACCTTTTTCATGTCCAAACAGAATGCTCTCCACCAGGGTCTCCGGGAGTGCGCCGCAATCAACAATTACAAACTCCTTTTCCGAGCGATGGCTGTTTTGATGAATTGCCCTGGCAAATAATTCCTTTCCGGTTCCCGTCTCCCCCGTAATCAGGACGCTGATGTCCGTTGCGGCCGATTTTGCGATGTCCTCCAGGCACATCAGAATCGACTCGGATTCGCCGATGATATGTTGTCTTTTCAGTACCACCGGCGGCT
This sequence comes from Desulfosarcina ovata subsp. ovata, assembly GCF_009689005.1. Classification (NCBI taxonomy): domain Bacteria; kingdom Pseudomonadati; phylum Thermodesulfobacteriota; class Desulfobacteria; order Desulfobacterales; family Desulfosarcinaceae; genus Desulfosarcina; species Desulfosarcina ovata. The sequence continues at coordinate 5,064,533 of NZ_AP021879.1, forward strand.
TGAGATTCGTCTTCTCCTTGCGATATTTAAGCGCACGGGTAATGTGAAATGAAACTTCCTCAAGTAAGAATGGTTTTCTTATATAGTCCCAGGCCCCAAATTTAAATGCAATCTCGGCGCCTGTGGTGTTGCCGATACCGGTGATAATGATCACCTCGGGTGAGCTGGGTAGTCGGATCAGTTCCGGCAATATGTCGAGTCCATTTCCGGTGGGGAAGTCAAGATCCAATAAAATAAGGTCATAGTCATCCTGTTTAACCATCGATAACCCGTCAGCCAGTTTGCGAGACGAAGCATACGCATGTCCCATGCTCAAGACCAGTTCTTCAAGAAGCCGTTGAATGTTTGGATCGTCGTCCAGAATCAATACCCGTGCCATTGTAACTCCGTTTCCGCTCCTGCCGCTAGATTCCTGCTGTATGATGATTCAAAACATCCCTGATGCATGTTGCCAGTTCACGCTCGGTTATGGGTTTCCTTAAATATGCCTTGATACCAATTTTTTCAGCATCCTTTTCATCAAGATTGTCACTGAATCCGGTGCAGATAATGATGGGAATGTTCGGATTCAACGAGAGAACACGTTCCGCCAGTTCATCGCCACACATCGCAGGCATGTTCATGTCGGTAATTAATACATCGAAATCATGTGAATGGGAGATGAAGAAGTGGAGCGCTTCATTACTGCCCGTAAATGTGGTGATCCGGTAACCCAAACCGCTCAACAATTCGGTTAAATAAATTGCGATTGGTTCTTCGTCATCAACGACCACGATATGTTCTGTTCCACCGACGATGGGGGCTACCGCCGTGATTTCATCTGAAACGCCTTCGGGTGCCATGCCGGGGAGAAAAACATGAAATGCGCTTCCATGATCCGGTTCGCTATGGGTGGTAATGTATCCACGATGCTTTTTTACGATGCCGTGAACGACGGACAATCCCAAACCGGTTCCCTCCCCTCGTTTTTTGGTTGTAAAGTAAGGGTCAAAAATTTTCTCCAGCGTGGCGGCGTCCATTCCATGGCCGGTATCACTCACCTCCAGAAGAACGTAGGTTCCGGGGGTGATGTCAAGATCAGGCTGCAAATCGTTGGACCCGACCGCCACCTCCTTCAATGAGATGGTTATTATCCCCCCTTTTTTTCCAATTGCCTGGTATGCGTTGGTACAAAGGTTCATTACGATCTGATGAATCTGGACCGGATCAGCCAGGACACGAGGGCATTGGGATGCAAGATCCTGGCGTATTTCAATATTTGCCGGGATTGATGCTCGCAATAGTTTGATAACTTCCTTGATGATGATTCGCACCTGGATTGGTTTGAATTCCTGTTCGGTCTTTCTGCTAAACGATAGAATATTCGTTACCAGATCCCGGGCCCTGATTCCACTTTGCAATACCACGTCAAGTTTCCGTTTTATCGGGCTGTCATGGGGCAATTCGTTTATGGCAAGCTGAGTGAACCCAATTATGGATGTTAAAATGTTGTTGAAATCATGGGCGATTCCTCCGGCCAGGGTACCGATGGCCTCAAGTTTCTGGGCCTGCAAGAACTTCCGTTCCGTTTTTTCCTTATCGATTTCGGCTTCTTTAAGCTGCGTAACATCCTGACAGGTACCGATACATCGAATCGGATGCAGATTTTCATCCAATTCGAAATGGGCGATTACATGAATATGTTTGGTTTTGCCATTCGGTAACACGATGCGATGGATTAGATTGAGTTCAGAGTAATTCTCGAAGGTATTGGCAACTGTCTCGGCAACTGTTTTTCTGTCATCCGGATGAACATGGTCAAGAAAGGATTCCAATGGTCCATTGAAGTGTTCTTTATCGAGTCCAAAAATCCTGTACATTTCTTCAGACCAGGTGCCATGATCCATACCGTAAATTATTTCCCAATGACCCAGGCCGGCGATCTGCTGAGCCCTCCGGTACAATGCCTCACTCTTTTTCAGGGCCAAGGCGGCCTGTTTGCGTGCGGTGATATCTTCGATGGTACCGTCAATATGACAGGCATTCCCGTGGCTGTCTCTGACCAACTGCAACGCCATCCTCATGAAAAGGGGCGATCCGTCGTGTTTTTTCCCTTCAATTTCCAAACCCGAAATCTTTTCCTTGTTGAATAGTTTGGATAGCAGTTGTTTTCTGGCTTCAAGATAGGGGTAAATGTTAACAACGGGCGTTGCCAACAAAGATTCAGTGGAAGGATAGTTCAGCAGCTTTACCAGGGCCGAATTGACCATGACGAATTGTCCATCACCTTCTACGCTGGTTCGGAACATACCCACGGGCTGGTTCTCGATAAACTGGCGATGTCGGGCGTCGCTCTCTTTAAGGGACTCCTCGGCAGCCTTTTTTTCGGTGATGTCCCGTCCGACCAATAGAACATCGTTTATCATTTTTGTGGTTTTTCTCAGGCGTGTTGCATGCCAGGCAAACCAACGTAATCCGTGCTGCGTGTTGACCAGCGTTTCATGGTATGCAGAGAAAGGCGTTTGTTTAACATGCTCTAAAAGAGCAGTTTCCAGTCCCGGATGACCTTGTCCCACTTGAATGATGGATGAAAACCTGGCTCCGATCAATTCCGACTCGGTTTTTCCAAATGTCCAGCAGAAGGATGGCGTTGCGAAGCATATCCGGTACCGGTTATCGAGTTTGACAATCACTTCGCTGATATTGTTAACCACCAACTGGTATCGCCGTTTATTATTTACTAACTCAAGATTGGATAGTTTTTGCATGATGCCGTAAAAAATAAATCCCCACCATATGGGGATGAGCACTTCCGCAGTATTTTTCAACCTATCCACTATCTCACTTGATAATATCCATTTTGAAAACAACAAGGTATAATAAAAAATAGAGAAAAAAAGAAACACAACCATCGGTAATTTTACAGGATCATTTAAAAAGGGACGCCGTGTTTGTTTTGCCAGAACAATGGCGGCCCAGACGAGTAGGAGCAATGCTGCTGTATCTGAGAGGAGAACGAAGTGCATTATCTCACTTCCTCACCATTTGCCAACGACTTGCCGACCCAGATAAAAACGCATAATGCACTCCCAACGTGGCAACACTGCTGGATAACATTTAGCGTTCCTTGTGGCACAAATCCTTCCAGGAGGGTCGATGACCCTCCCAACAAATGGAAACCAAAGCCCGCGATGAGGATGTTGATGAAAGGATATTGTTTGAGTTTCGAAAGGTTGGTCAGGATGAAAAGGAAGACACCAGCCCCTAAAACCATTTTGATTATCTGGCTTTCCAACATCATTGCTATTCCTTGATCCTTGAGCGCGCTTTGCGTGGCAGTACAGATTCCTGCTTCAGCTTCATCTAAGAATTAGAATCATGGATAACTATTGTCAGTCCAGAAATAGGCCAATTGCACGGATATGAGCAATCAATTTCTTAACTATTGTAGACTGGACTAAAGAAATATTCTATCCGATATTATTCATTCCGTCTATAATCAACCCCACCGTTACATAAAAAAGATAGGCAAAATATCGAAACCTCTTATGCACATTAAATCTAACGTTCCTCCCGTACCCTGAACGACACCGATCTGATTCATCTATTTCTCTTCAGAGAAACCACGGCGGTGACGATCAGCGCCTTTAAATCTTCCAATTGGAATGCTTTCAAGGGCTTTGTTAAACACTGATAAAAAAATATGGCGATTCACAGGAAACTGGCGGTGGGGCAGGGGGGCCCGGATGGTCCGGATCGCCCGGTTAGGCATTTGAGTCGAGCGGTTTCAGGGAGACGATTCTGCCTTTTCGAAGGCATCCCGAGCGCCATGCAGGTCGCCCAGCCGGTTGCGGGCCTCGCCGATGATGCGCCAGTTCTCAGCCTTCAGATATCGGTTGGTTCCCGCCAGCATATTGGATTTGGCCGCCATGTTTTCGGCCTGCCGGTATTGGCCCTGCTCCAGTCGGATTCGGGCTAGTTCGTGCCACAGCACGGGATTGTGCGGCTCGATGCGCAATGCACGCTCCAGGTTCTCACTGGCCTTGTCCATTTGGCCTGCGGCGGATTGATCTCCCGCTTTGTTCAGCAATGCGATCACTGCCGTGTTTTCAGACGGCTGCGTCGGCGGCACCGCGATCTGTTGGTGACCCGCGCAGCCTCCGAAAAATAATATGGTGATCAAAATGAATACCCGGCGGGTGATGATTTTCATCGAAACCACCTCTTGAACCAGTTTTTAATGGATTTACCTGGGGGAGGACCGCAAGGGGCGGAATCGATCGGAGCGGACCCGGCAATGAAGGGAAGTTCGACGGCGTCAGGGCAATCGCTGCCGCTGAGCAGCCCTGATGCGGGGTCGATCCAGGCCCGTTCGATACCATCCGGTTGCGGCAAAACGAGCGGTTCGGGATCAAGTCCCGCCATCATATCGCCCCAAACGGTCATGGCGCCGGTGGAGCCGGTCAAGCCTGTCGGCTGGTTGTCGTCGCGGCCGACCCAGACCACGGCCAGGCGATCACCGGTAAAGCCTGCGAACCAACTGTCGCGGAGTTCATTTGTGGTGCCGGTTTTCCCCGCGGCCTGTAAATCGGAAGGCAGGCGGGCAGCCAGTCTGCGTGCCGTCCCCTCGCGTACCACGTCCTGGAGCGCCACGGTGAGCAGGTAGAGCGAGGTCGGGTCGACCACTTGGTCGACTTCCAGGGGATAACGCTGCAGCGGCTTGCCATCGGCGGTTAATACTTCCCGGATCGCTTTTAACGGCGTTCGGAAACCACCGGCGGCAATGGTCTGGTAGACTTGGGTAACTTCCATGGGCGATAAGGCGTTGGCACCGAGCAGACTTGCGGCATAGGCGGGAAGCTTACGGTCAATCCCCAGGCGCTGCAGGTTCTTCATCACCGGAGCAACGCCAATGGCCAGGCCCAGTCGCACGGCGGACAGGTTGTAGGAGTTGGCCAGAGCGGTCCGCAGCGGAACCTTGCCGTGGGAGCGCTTATCGTAGTTCTGTGGTGTCCAATCCTCGGCTCCCTCCTGTTTCAGCACCAGCGGGCTGTCATCCAACAGCGTTGCCAGCGTGTAGTGCTGCGGGTCCTGGAGTGCGGTAAGGTAGACAACCGGCTTGATCAGAGAGCCGACGGGCCGGCGGGCGTCGAGAGCCCGGTCGAACCCCTTGTATCGCGGTTTGCGGTCACCGACCAGCGCCTGAACCTCTGCGTCGTGGACACTCGTCAGCACCAGGGCGCCTTGCAGGCCTTTGGTATTGCCGCCCCTGCTTTTTTCCAGTTTGGACAGACGACCGGCCAAGGATTTCTCAGCAACACCCTGTATCCGGGGATCGAGTGTGGTAATGATCCGCAGGCCCTCCGAGCGCAGATCTTCTTCACGATAATCCCGTCGCAACTGACGGAGTACCAGGTCGAGAAAGGCCGGATAGGGCGATGTGCCCCGGGGCGGCCGGTCGATGACGCCCAGAGGTGCGGTCCGAGCCGCCATCTGCTCATTCTTGGTTATAAAACCGCTTTCGGCCATCTTGGCCAGCACCAAATTGCGCCGCTCCATTGCCCGCTGCGGATGGCGACGGGGGTTATAGTAGGCCGGCCCTTTGAGAAGCGCCACCAACAGGGCGGTTTCAGAAAGGCTGATCTTCTCCAGCGGCTTATCGAAAAAAAAAGAACAGCCCAGACCGAAGCCGTGAATGGCGCGATTGCCGTCCTGAGCGAGATAGACTTCGTTGATATAGGTTTCAAGAATTTCTTCTTTGCTGTAATGGATCTCCAGCAGTACCGCCATCACCATTTCGGTGAACTTGCGTTTCAAGGTCCGGTCCGCGGTCAGGTAGAAATTTTTGATCAGTTGCTGGGTCAGGGTGCTGCCGCCCTGCAGCCCGCCACCGCTGACAATGGTAAAAACGGCCCTGGCGATACCGCGAGGATCAATACCGTGGTGGCTGTAATAACGGTGGTCCTCGACAGCGATCAGACCATCGATGACATGCCGGGGCACGTCCTTCAGCCCAACCAGCACACGGTCTTCATTTTTTCCCGGGTAGATGCCTCCGATCATAACAGGATCCAGGCGGACCAGGTCAAGTTGGGCGCCATCGGCCCGCCGTTGCAGCGCCTTAACGCCGCTGCTGTTAAAGATCACCTGCAGCGCCATGGATTCCTGACGACCGTTTGCAAAATCGAACGGTCTTGTCACCAGGTCCACGACCTGACCACGCAAATGGAAGCTCCCCGGTTCGCTGGGTCGGCTCGTTCCGCGATAACCGAGCAAGCTCAACTCTGACAAAAGCTCATTCGTGCGCAACTTCAGGCCGGGATAGAGCTCCTGCGGTCGGGCATATACCCGCGCCGGCAGCGCAAACCGCTTGCCTTCGAACCGTGTCCGAACAGTGAAATCCAGATAGGCGACATAGGTCGCCGCTATCAGTACACCGAACAGTATTGTTATGAAAAACAGCTTCTTCCAGGTAATCCGCCGCTTCTTCTTGATCCTCTTTGACCGTTTAGCCATATCGACAATCCAAATAATGTGAGGTAACGTATCAGACCGCTTTTCTCTCCATGCTGCGTGCGCTCCTTTGGGATATCGGCGGTGGGCTGGACGGATCGGCCTTTTGCCCCACAGACAATAGGGTCACTTTTCAAGGACGTGTTTTTCAAGAACGAAGCAAGTAAAAACACCAACGAATATCTTTGCCCCGGCTTCATCGACGCCTTCGACATCAACACTTCGGAGCTTTCCCTTCGCCTCTTTAACCGTTGCTTTAAGTATAATGGCATCGCCAGATATCGATGGTTTCAAAAATTTAACCTCGGCAGAGCCGAGCACGACATTCGGATGATTCACAGCCGCCATTGCCGCATAGTCGGCAGCACCGAAAATAAAGCCACCATGGACAAGTCTATAATCGTCTACAATCATTTCGGATGTAGCGTCGAGCTTTACAATAGCGACTCCTTCATCAACAGAGAGTAATTGTCCGCAAAGTGATTGATTAATCGCTAAGTGTGTTTTCAGATTCACAAATCCTCCTTCCCTAAGCAACGTACCCGATAAGTGCTGTATAGAATTTTAAAAAATCAGCGAGATTAGCCCAGTCCGCTCAACTGGCTTGGCCTATGAATTCAGTCAACAGCCCAGCATTCTGAGCTGCAAATAACTGCTTCTTATCAGAAGTTGCAAAAATTTCAGCCGGCCATTCAAGAGCGCAGGCGACATGCAAAGCATCCATTGCCCTTAAGTTATCAGTCTCCAATAGCTGAACGGAACGGGAAATGACCGCCGGGGTAATTTGAAGAACGATTGCGTCCCGAACATCTTCCAGCAATTGTCTCTTAATCATGCGATATTCACGCGACGATAGTATTTGCTCTCTCCGTCTACGATGTAGTCCAGAAATTATTTCAGGCACCAAAATTGTACACAATGCCAACTGAGACGCCTTCTGCAAAAGGGAGTCCAGGCTCTCAGAACCTTGCTCATATACATATCTTTTAGCAAGAGCGGATGAATCACAAAAAAGCTTCACGATTCTGCCTCACGCTCCTCCATAATCGCCGCTGATAAATCTCCTCCGCTAATCTGCAGATGAATACCAGGCTCTTTCCAGGATGGTGTTCGTGTATGCCGATCGGTAAATGGAACAACCTCTGCTATTGGCTTTCCACGCCTCAGAAGGATTATCGTTTCGCCATGCTCCACTTCGGTAATGAAGCTGGATGCCTTTTTTCTAAAATCAGTGAAATTGATCGTTTTCATAACGCCCTCCTCCATGTGTACATTTAAACGTACATAATAGGGGGCATCGTGTCAAGTGGCCCATCAAGGTCGGGAAGGGCTATCACCAACCCCAAGCTCCCCTATGAACGGAAATTTTATAAGTTGCTCCAATGTTCTGAAACAGAGGAGATTTATTATGGGGCTGATAGGTTCGCGGAGTCCACAAACCTCTAACGAAAGTAAGCAAAACCAGAATTCAGATGATGATGTAAAGGCCGTTAATTTCTATGCGAATAGGTTCGGATGGAAAAGCCGCAGGAATATAACTTACAAGGTTCACCACAGATGGAAGACAAACGCCCGGATTTTCCTGTTCACCATCCATCACAATGCTATCCAGATTGACGACATGAATGATAAATGTATAGGAACTTTCGAGGTCGTCGCAGACAGGGACTCGACCGATGCCAAGATTATCTGGACGAAAAACGCCAAGCTATCAGGAAGCGGGTATGCCGAGAGCAATAGTTAGCGGCCAAACCCTGTCCAGGTCACGGGTCAACAGATTAAAGACGCATATCATCATGCCCGTGATATGATGGCAAAAGAATACGATACGTTGACCAATAACTGTCAGAAATTCGGACGGTTGTTCATGACCCACCTGGGCGCAAAACACTACCGAAAAACTTTTCACTTTTGATGACCTCGCAAAAAGTCAAAGTTTGCAGATTGGACCCATATGCCTAAACGGGTCTGGAAAGCGAAAACTTCTTTCACAGCCCGACCGTATGCCTGCCCTCGTCCGGGTGGAAACAACTGCAGAAGACAACCCATACGATCCAGAATGCTCCGGTTTTCGTAGAATTGAAAGTCACCCAAAATTAACGGAATAGACGAGTCTGCGTTGAATGTTGATTCTCCGGGAGTAGAAGCCCTGGAGATTGCCGACCAATTTTTCGTACCGGCGGTGGTGTAGCGAAGGGGTCTTGCGCCAACAGTTCCAATAACGCCTTTGCTGAAGGGGCCAATCCGGAATGTTTTAGACAATATGGTTGAACGTTAGCCACCGCGGCAATAAAAAGGCCTGCCAAACCTTGAAAACGTGGGTTATAGTAAGCGTTCGTTAACAACCCTAACTACAGAGCCAAAATCAAGGAGGCAGGCCGTGAAAAAGATTGTAAAGTATGTTGGTTTGGATGTCCACAAAGATTCGATTACCATTGCTATCGCCGATGAAGGACGTGACGGAAACGTTCGAGTGTATGGAAAAATCAGCAACGACCTGGGGCAGATTGATAACGTCATGCGAAAACTGATTTCACAAAACGCCGAATTGCATTGTGTTTATGAAGCAGGTCCATGCGGATATCCAATCTACAGGCATTTAACAAGCAAGGGAATCGATTGCGTTGTCGTTGCTCCGGCGCTGATCCCCAAAAAAACCGGTGATCGGGTTAAAAACGATCGCCGAGATGCAACCCACCTGGCGACGCTCCACCGTTCCGGAGAACTGACGCCGGTGTATGTCCCCGATCAGGCCGATGAAGCACTTCGTGACCTGGTACGTGCACGAAAAGACATCCAAATATCGCTCCGCAAAGTCAAACAACAGATCAATGCCTTTTTATTGCGACAAGGGATCAATTATCCAGGTAAAAGCAAATGGAGTAAAGCGCATTTAAATTGGCTGGCGGATCTGAAGATGCCGCATCCGGCCCAGCACATTGCCCTTACCGAATACCTGGACGCCATGGGAGACCATGAGGCCCGCGTTAAGCGCATCGAAAAAGCGATTGAGCAATGTTGCCAAACCAGTCGATTGCTTCCGGTTATCGAGGCTCTGCAAGCGCTCAGGGGGATTTCTTTGCTCAGCGCGGTGACCGTCGTCGCTGAACTGGGGGATCTGAGCCGTTTCGATACGCCGGCACAGCTGATGGCCTATTTGGGTCTGATCCCATCGGAGCATTCAAGCGGTGGCACCATCAAAAAAGGCCCCATTACCAAAACCGGCAATACCCATGCCCGCAGGACGTTGATCGAATCGGCTCAGGCCTATCGTATGCCGGCCCGGAAAAGTAAGGCGATCCGTAAACGCCAGGAAGGCTTGCCGGACGATGTTTTGGATATTGCCTGGAATGCACAGCTACGACTATGCCACCGCTACCGCAGGTTGATTGCAAAGGGCAAAAACCATAACGTGGTCATCACCGCGATTGCACGCGAGTTGGCCGGTTTCATCTGGGCCATTGCCCGGGCTGTTCCAATCGTGGCCGCTGAAAGATGATTTGTTATAGCGTGGAAACCCAGGCCTATCAAGGCCAAGCCCTAAAGGGTGCTCCCTAAGGTCGCAGCCTTGACAGCCCTGACTTTCCACGCTGGGTGGGAATTAGCGACGGCGAGAGAAGCGCGACTGTTGCTCCGGCTCAAGAAGCTGGATAAGTACTTCTCTATAATCGATGATGCAAATAGAAAAAGAACTTATTGATTTTAAAAATGCTCAAGAAAGGATCGGCTTTATCAAAGAACAAATATAGCCATCGAGCTTTTGGATAGGGGCGCGGTCGCGGTTTGGAGAACCCTCGAAAAAGCTATCGGAATAGGCCTTCAGGCCGAAACTCCCGTCTTTAGACCGAGGCAGCTCCACGACGAAGCCTAGTCAGGCGGTATCCAACCCGCGAATATCAGAGTGCTCTACCGTCGTTATTGCAGACCCCGCCTCTATCCAAACGCTCGATGAAAATTATTGGCCCAAGTTTTTTGGGTATGGATAGGTTTTTCTCTTGACAAGTGTTCAACCATATCAGCTTCGTGACGTCCTTGATGGCGTGCTTCGATAAAATGACTGACCAGGTCACCAGTCGATCTCGCTTAAAGGCGTGCCTTTCTCCAACGGTTCATCGGCGGCATCGTGGATGCTTTGGACAAGACCAGGGATGCGGTTCAAATAGAGGGTTTCTTCGATGGCCTGCCAGTCATCTTCGCCGATAACGACAAAATCACTGCCGTTTCTGCGTTTCACTTTCAACACTTCATGTTCGTCTAATTAATAAAATTCCCGATTCTAAGTATGATGCGAAACTCGACAGGCGTCATGGCTCCTATCCTGCTATGGTCGCCTGGCAACCGTTTCGTGGATTCGCTTTTGCTGGGATCGGCCGTGCTGGTGGTCTTTGGCTTTGTGGACGACATCAGGGCGATGGGCTACAAAGGCAAACTGGCCGGCCAGCTGATCGCGGCCCTGATCGTATTGCGCTACGGCGGACTAAACATTACCTGTTTGGGGGACTGTCTGCCCGGCGGCGCTTTGCCGCAGTGGGCATCCCTTCCGCTGACGCTGTTGGTTATCGTCAGGGTCACCAATGCCATCAATCTCTCCGACGACCTGGATGGTCTGGCCGACGGTATCTCCATGATGATCTTCATCTGTTCTGGCGTTCTGGCTGGCTTATCAGAACGGTATGCTCGATCTGGCGTTGCTTTCAGTGGCCGTCGTGGACGCTATTTTCGGGTTCCTGCGATTCAACGCCCATCCGGCCATCATCTTCATGGGGGACGCACTCAAAGGAAGAGACCGATCGGCTACGGTCTGAGCTGGATGAACTGTAAAGGATCGTAGCATGAATTTCATCGTGGTTGTGGGCGCTGGCCAGACCCGTCAGCAGGATCTGAAAAAAGCCCTCGAAATGCTTCCCAAGGAAAAGAACGCCGGCTTTGTGCGCAACCGCTATAAGGGGGCCACACGGCTTTACAATTGGTATGGGAAATGAGGCCCCATTCGTATTGGTCGGTTTTCCGCAACAGGCGAGGCTGTTCCTATGATAGCCTCGCCTGCTTTGTCTTTGGAAATGGAAAATAAAAAAGGGGCAAGGCCCACGCTGAAGCAGGGCTTGCCCCATAATTGGATAGGCAGGTTCAGGTCAGCTCAGCATAAACAGGTCAGGTCAGTGTCGCTATCCGTTAACGTTAATATCGGTAACTGCTCGGATAAATCAAATCGAAAATACTAATTAATCGAATAGATTTTACGACGAGTTCCGGACGCTGAGGCCGTTTTTCAATAAGGACCGAAAAATCGTCCCGAGTTCGTCCCTGCAGAAAAAACACAAAAAACGGGAATTTGGCCGAATGGCTAAATTCCCGTTTTTATTTTCTATCATTGGTCGGGGCGAGAGGATTTGAACCTCCGGCCCCCTGCTCCCAAAGCAGGTGCGCTACCAGACTGCGCCACGCCCCGATTTTGCATGCCCTCATACCACTGTTTATTTTGACGTGCAAGCGCTGAATGGATAAGTTGAAATGCTTGACAGATACGATGATGGATATTAATTTTTTCATTTGATTTTTTTACAGAGTTTAGTTTATTTGCAAACGATGTCAAGTTGCGGAATGCATCTTGGTCAAAATGGCATTCGGTAAAGATTTGCGAGAGTGGCGGAATTGGTAGACGCACTGGACTTAGGATCCAGCTCTGGCGACAGAGTGGGAGTTCAAGTCTCCCCTCTCGCACCAAGTTTCATCCCGGCATCGCTTTTGGTTTGGCGGGGCGGACCGGTCGACCCTGCGTCGTTGACGCAATCCGGTCCGCATTGACCGTGGGCGATGACTACCGGTCATTGCAAGTCGATATGATAACCGGGATTTGTCAAAGGAGCCCTGATGCTTGTTGCGTCAGGGCGCTTAATTTTTTACCTGAATCGAGCCGTATATGGCGTCGGTCGGCGGCAACCACGCCGGAAGGTGGGCAGCTTCAGGGCTAGAAAGGAAAATTATGAAGGTTACCGTTGAAGATCGCAGCTCCGTAAAAAAGGTCATGCACATCGAAATCCCCGAGGCGGATGTGACCCGAGAACTGGATGATGCCTACAAAACACTGAAAAAAAATGCCAAGGTAAAGGGGTTCCGTCCCGGAAAAACGCCGCGTGGGGTGCTCGAGCGACTTTATAAAAAGGACGTTCATGCCGATGTGGTTTCTAAGTTGATTCAGGATGCCTACGTGGAGGCGCTGACCGAGACCGAACTCAAGGTCGTCGGGTCGCCTGTTGTGGATCCACCCGAATTGGTCCCCAAGGCGGATTATTGTTTTGATGCAGAGGTAGAAGTTCATCCAGAAATCGCCGATATCGACTTTCATGGCCTGAAATTGACCAAGACGCTTTACCAGGCCAGCGATGAAGAGGTGGACCTTCAGATAAAAATGATGCAGAAAAACTTGGCCAAGCGGGAACCGATCGAAGAGACTCGGCCTGCCCAGACCGGTGATTTTGTGCAGGTGGATTACGAGGGGTTTAAAGACGGCAAACCGTTCGATGAGACCAAAAAAACCGAAAATTTCGTGATCAAACTTGGCGACGGGCACATTAGCGAAGATTTTGATAACGGCGTCGTGGGAATGAATCCTGGTGAAGAGAAAGATATCACCGTCAATTTCCCAGAGGACTATTTCAACAAAAAGCTGGCCGGTCATACCGTGGATTTCAAGGTTAAACTCAACGAGATCCGTAAGGAGGTGCTGCCGGAGATTGACGATGAAATGGCCAAACAGCTGGGCCCCTTCACCACCATGGATGAAGTTCGCCAGAAGATTATGGAAAATCTGAAAGAGGGATACGATAAGCGTACCGAACAGGAACTCAACGAGCAGATTTTCAGTCAGATTCTGGAAAAAACCGAATTTGAAGTTCCCGATGTGATGGTCGATTATGAACTCAATCAAATCATTGCCGAAGCGGAGCGGTCTTTTTCATACCACAACAAAACCTTTGAAGAGGCCGGTATTTCCAAGGAAAGCTTGGCCGAACAATATCGTGAGACGGCTGAAAAACAGGTCCGCCGGCAACTGATTCTGGGGAAAATTATCGAGCAGGAAAAGATGGAACTCGCCGACGAGGAACTGGAAAAAGGCTTCTCCGAAATGGCCGCTGCTTACAACCAGCCGGTGGATGTGGTCAAGGGCCTCTATGAAAACAGCGATGATAAGCTTGCGCTTTTTACACACGCTTTACTTGAAAAGCAGGCGATTAAGCTTATAATGGAAAGGAATGATATCGAATCCGTGGAGCCGGAAAAGGAAACCACAAATGCTTCAGAATAGGGTATCTGCCAAGTCTCAAGATTTTGTGCCGAGACGCGGCGGCTTCTGTTGAAACCATATTTGGCGGCGTGTTAGCGGATCGAACCGGTGCGATTTCGGGCATGCACCTTCACCGGAAAACTTGAGCGATGTAAAGGAGATAAGAGCGTGGCATTAATTCCGATGGTCATCGACCAAACCAGCAGGGGGGAACGGGCATACGACATCTATTCGCGGCTCCTGAAAGATCGGATTATTTTTTTGGGGACCGCGATCAATGACGATGTGGCCAATCTGCTGATCGCCCAGATGCTTTTCCTTGAATCAGAGGATCCGGAAAAGGATATCAACCTTTACATCAATTCCCCTGGTGGCGTTGTCACCTCCGGTCTGGCGGTTTACGATACCATGCAGTACATCAAGCCTGATGTGACGACGGTATGCATCGGACAGGCGGCCAGTATGGGGGCGTTGCTTTTGGCTGCCGGTGCGGATAAGAAACGGTATGCCCTTCCCCATGCGAGAATCATGATTCACCAGCCCATGGGCGGTTTTCAAGGGCAGGCGTCCGATATTGCCATTCAGGCCAAAGAGATTCTGCGCATGAAGGATGCGCTCAACGACATCCTGGTGCGTCACACCGGACGAAGTGTGGACGATGTTCAGAAAGATACCGACCGGGATAATTTTATGTCCGGTGCTGAAGCCAAGACCTATGGCATCGTTGACCATGTTATCACCAACCGGGATGACCTGGACAAACTAACCGACACGGAGGCATGACATGGCCAAAAAAGATGAGCCCAATGACAATCTCTTCTGTTCATTCTGTGGTAAGAATCAGAAGGAGGTTAAAAAGCTGATCGCCGGGCCGGCTGTTTACATCTGTGATGAGTGCATTCAGCTGTGCAGTGAGATCATTGAGGAAGAGAACGAGAAGGAGGCCGGTGAATTTGAGAACCTGATGATTCCCCAGGAAATCAAATCCCGCCTGGATGACTACGTCATCGAACAGGATGTGGCCAAAAAGATTTTGGCGGTGGCCGTATACAACCATTACAAGCGGCTGGATTCCAGTGTCAGTTCCGGCGAGGTCGAGATCCAAAAAAGTAATATTTTGCTGATCGGACCTACCGGATGCGGGAAGACGCTTCTGGCCCAGACCCTGGCCCGTTTCCTTAACGTTCCGTTTACCATTGCCGACGCCACCAGCCTGACCGAAGCCGGCTATGTGGGCGAAGATGTGGAAAACATCATTCTTGCATTGCTGCAAAACGCTGATTACGACGTGGAAAAGGCCAAACGGGGCATCGTCTACATTGACGAGATCGATAAAATTGCCAGTAAATCGGATAATCCGTCCATTACCCGGGACGTCTCCGGTGAAGGGGTTCAGCAGGCGCTGCTCAAGATTATCGAAGGAACCACGGCCAGCGTGCCGCCAAAAGGTGGACGCAAGCATCCCCAGCAGGATTTCGTAAAGGTGGATACCTCCAATATCCTGTTTATCTGCGGGGGAACCTTCAACGGGCTGGAACAGATCATCAACCGGCGTATGGGCTCCAAACTCATGGGTTTCGGCGCCAAGGTCAGCAAGGAGAAAGAGCGCAGTCTTGGCGAGACCCTGCTGCATGTTCAGCCGGAGGACCTGATCAAATTCGGTTTGATCCCCGAATTTCTGGGGCGGCTTCCGGTCATCGCCACGCTGGATGAACTCAGTGCCGGCAGTTTGGTGCGAATCCTTACCGAACCCAAGAATGCCCTGCTTAAACAGTATAAAAAGCTGTTTGAAATCGAAGGGGTAAACCTGCGATTGACCGACAGTGCCTTGGATGCCATTGCCGACGAGGCGCTGAAACGCAAATCCGGTGCCCGCGGCCTGCGGGCCATTCTGGAATCCTGCATGTTGGATATCATGTACGATATTCCTTCCAAGCAGGACGTCAAAGAGTGTGTGATCGGTGAAGAAGTGGTATTGAACAAAGAAGAGCCCATTTTGCTTTACGAACCGTCAAAAAAGCAGGCCTGATCCGGCTTGGTCGTTACGGTACGGGGTTTACAGATATTCATCGGCAAGCGAGGGCTTGGGCAACAATATGGTTAATATTCCAAAGTTTTTTAAAAATCCGGATGGAGAGGCGGCCCGTGATATTTTACCGCTGCTGCCCCTGAGGGACATTGTTGTGTTCCCCCACATGGTTGCTCCGCTTTTTGTCGGGCGCAACAAGTCTGTCAGTGCGCTTTCCAGCGCCATGAACAAGGATAAACGCATTTTTCTGGCAACCCAGACCAATGCCGGCGTGGACAACCCCACGGAGAAAGATATTTCCGGGGTCGGCGTGATCGGGACGGTGCTTCAATTGCTGCGTTTGCCTGACGGTACCGTCAAGGCGCTGATCGAAGGCAAGCAGCGTGCCCGTATCGATCACTATATTTCCAATCCTGAGTATTTTGAAGTCGAGCTGTCCCTGCTTCCGGACACGCCCGGCGATACGGTAGAAATGGAAGCGCTGACGCGTGCGGTGATCGATAGCTTCAGCGAATATGCCGGTATCAACAAAAGTATTTCCAAAGAACTGCTGGCCAAAATATCAGCCATCACTGAGCCTTCCAAACTGGCCGATTCGGTGGCCTCGCACTTCTCTTTCAAGCTGGAGGACAAGCAGGGCCTGCTCGAAACCACCGATCTCACCAAACGGTTGTCCCTCTTGGTAAAGTTGATCAAACTGGAAATTGAGGTCTACCAGATGGATCAACGGATCAAGGGGCGGGTCAAAGAGCAGATGGAAAAGACCCAGAAAAATTACTATCTCAACGAGCAGATGCGGGCCATCAAGAAAGAGATGGGCGCAGAAGACGAGATGGCCGATGAGCTGAAAGATCTGGAAAAAAAGATCAAACGCAAGCGGATGTCCAAGGAGGCATCGACAAAAACTCGCCAGGAGTTTAAAAAACTGAAGCTCATGACACCCATGTCGGCGGAAGCCACTGTGGTGAGAAATTATATTGACTGGATCATTTCGCTGCCTTGGTTCAGCCGCAGCAAAATTCGTAATGACCTGGTCGAAGCGGAGAAGATCCTCAATGAGGACCATTACGGCCTGGAGAAACCCAAAGAGCGGATTCTTGAATATCTGGCCGTACAGACGCTGGTGAAAAAACTGCGGGGTCCCATCCTCTGCCTTGTCGGACCGCCTGGTGTGGGGAAAACCTCCCTGGCCAAATCTGTTGCTCGCGCCACCGGACGAAAATTTGTCAGACTGTCGCTGGGCGGGGTGAGAGATGAGGCTGAAATACGGGGCCACCGACGAACCTATATCGGGGCCATGCCCGGGAAAATCATCCAGTCGCTTAAAAAGGTCGGTGCAAACAATCCGGTTTTCTGCCTCGACGAGGTGGACAAGATGAGCATGGATTTCCGGGGCGACCCTTCGTCGGCCCTTCTGGAAGTCCTCGATCCCGAGCAGAACTACAGCTTCAATGATCACTATATGGATCTGGACTACGATCTGTCGGAGATTCTGTTTATCACCACGGCCAACACCCTGCCGGATATCCCGCTTCCCCTGCAGGACCGCATGGAGATCATCCGCCTGCCCGGGTACACGGAACTGGAAAAATATAATATCGCCAATGAATTTCTGGTGCCCAAGCAGATTGAGGCCAATGGTCTCAATCCGGACGATATCTCCTTTTCCAAAGCGGCCATTTATATGATTATCCAACGGTATACCCGCGAGGCTGGGGTTCGTAACCTGGAGCGGGAGATTTCATCCATTTGCCGCAAGACCGCCCGAAAGGTAGTCAATGAGAAAGACGGCAAAAAGCATGTGATCTCGGCCAACACCGTCACCACGATGCTGGGGCCGCCTCCGTTTAAAATCAGCCAGATTGAAGAAAAGGACCAGATCGGCCTGGTGACTGGGCTGGCCTGGACCCAGGTGGGCGGTGAGTTGCTTTGTGTGGAGACCCTCACCATGCCCGGCAAGGGCCACGTCAATGTGACCGGCAAACTGGGCGACGTGATGAAGGAATCCGCCCAGGCGGCGGTGAGTTTTGTGCGCTCGCGGGCAGCCAATCTGGGGATCGAAAACAACTTTCACAAAGAATTGGATCTGCATATCCATATCCCCGAAGGGGCGATCCCCAAAGACGGCCCTTCCGCAGGCATTGCCATGTGCACCGCCCTGGTTTCGGCCCTGACTCGCCGACCGGTACGCCGCGATGTGGCCATGACCGGTGAGATTACCTTGCGGGGCCGGGTGCTCCCCATTGGCGGGCTGAAGGAAAAAATGCTCGCCGCGCACCGGGGAGGGATCCGGAAGGTCATTATCCCTGCAGAAAATGAGAAGGACTTGAGGGACATTCCCAAGGTGGTGACCCGGCAGATGAAAGTGGTTACGGTGGAGCATATGGATGAGGTTCTGGTCCATGCCCTGGTACTTGACAGCGACGAACGGCTGTTCACCAATACCAATGATGCAATGACCATTCCGGTGGAGAGCAACGGGGCCGAACCGACCCAACCTGCCATCAATTAAAAAATAGGATCTGCCTGATTTTTGCGCTTGACTTTGTTGGGGTGAATTGGTAGCTATGCATTTCCTTTTTCACCGGCAGATTGAAAAGGTTCTTTTTAAAACGGGCGGATAGCTCAGTTGGGAGAGCACCGGCCTTACAAGCCGGGGGTCACAGGTTCAAGCCCTGTTCCGCCTACCAGCTATCGTACCGACACCAATTTCGGGGGCGTAGTTCAGTTTGGTTAGAACGCCGGCCTGTCACGCCGGAGGTCGCGAGTTCGAGTCTCGTCGCTCCCGCCACAAATAAAATCAGGGGTTCACAAGCAATTGTGAACCCCTTTTTTTATTCGCTTAATTAGGGTACAATCCCCTTCGATACAAACCGCTTCCAGGTTGATTCCAAACCCGGAATATTCTTAAAAGCGATTCTCCTGATCGGTTTTTCCACCGAGCCGGTCACCCTAAAAAACAGGTGAAAGATATGGGTCGTGATTTTCAAGTGCCTGCCGATGAAATCCGCTGGCGGCAGAACAGACTTCAAAAACAGATGCAGGAAAAAGGGATTGCCGGACTGCTGATCGTTCAGCGGGTGGATCTATTCTACTTTTCGGGGACGTCCCAGAGCGGTTTTCTCTACGTTCCGGCCGAAGGCCAGCCGTTGCTGATGATTAAAAAATACCTTCCCCGGGCCAGAAAAGAATCGAGCCTTGAAAACATTGTGGGCATCCATTCGATCAAATCGATTCCCGCCTTGATCGCGGATACCTATGGTACGATGCCCGATGTGCTCGGCCTGGAACTCGATGTCCTGCCGGTCAATTATTTTTACAAGCTCCGCAACCTGCTGGGCGTCCGCGAGGTGGTGGACGGATCGCCATTGATCCTTGGAACCCGAATGATCAAGTCGGCCTGGGAAGTCGAACAAATGCGGCGAGCGGCGGCGATGTCCTATCAGACCTTCGAATACATGGCCGGGGCCATTCGTACCGGCCTGAGTGAGATCGAATTTACCGGCATGTACGAGGCGTTTGCCCGAAAACAGGGGCATGGCGCCATGCTGAGGGTCAGGGATTTTCTGACGGAGGGGTACGCGTGGCATCTTCTTTCCGGCTGGAGCGGGGGTATGGTCGGCGTGCTGGACTCTCCGGCCAGCGGAGAGGGGACGTCGGCAGCATTTCCTTGCGGTGCCGGCCATAAGCTGCTGGCGGCCGATGAACCGATCATGATCGACTTCTCCTGCGTACTCAACGGCTATCACATGGACGAGACGCGGATGTTCGCCATTGGCAGCATGCCGGAGCGGGCCATGCAGGCCTGCCAGGCGGCCGTGGCGATTCATGACGCGGTGCTGGACCATGTGAAGCCCGGTGTCGCCATCGGAGAACTGTTTGACGTCTCCGTCGCCAAGGCGGCGGCGCTTGGCTATGCCGACCAATATCTTGGTCCGCCGGGCAACAAAGTCACGTTCATCGGTCACGGCGTCGGTCTTGAACTGGTCGAGGCACCGATCATCGCCAAGGACAGGAAAGATGTGCTGAAGCCGGGCATGACCCTGGCCCTCGAACCCAAAATGGTATTCGAAAATGAATTCTCGGCGGGCATCGAAGATGTCTTTCTGGTCACCGAGACGGGCTATGAAATGGTCAGCCAGGTGCCCGGGAAGGTGTTCGTATGCCATCCATCGTAAGGTGGCTCGATGCCCATTCAGGGTTTGAAAAAAAAATTCAAGATTGATTTGGTGTTACTGGTTGACAAAATGCAACAATGCCCCTAATCAAACGATATCGCGTGATACGAAATTGCGCATTTTTTATAACTAATTGAAAAAAATACAATAATTTGTAAACTGGGCAAGTGCCCATGTCGGATGGGCCCGGCATGGAGCGGTGGCTGAAGATGGATTCCCTGTACGGGGGATGATCATCCACAGGTCATTACGTCCTTTTGCAAAAACGCCAAATTTATCCATAACCAAAAAGCCAAGAAGGCGAACTGGATCAGTATCCAGCTTCGCATTCCTGGCTTTTTTCGTTGGCAACCCAGACGATACCAACACGACCCGCCGCCTGGGCAGGCCGATGGATGGGATAACGGAAATTTTGTTGTGCGGTGGACCTTTTATCTCGGTTGGAAGGAAATGGCACACTCACTTGCCGGAAAAAATGGTGGAAAGGAGTTACGATGCACGGATTGCGGTTTGTTGTTTATTGGACGGTGGTGTTGGCTTTTTGTTTGCCGATGGCAGTCGGCGCAGATGAGATAGCGGAGGAGACGGTTAAACTTCGAGAGGTTGTGGTCAGTGCACCAAGAACGGATCGAAAACTGGTGGAAACGCCTGCCAGTATTACCGTTATTACGGGTGAAGAAATAGAGGAAATGGGCGCAAGGAACATTGTGGACGTCGTGAAGAATATCCCTGGCGTGGTGAAAGACAGTGACAGCCGCGACCGGCTGACGTTCAGAGGAAATCGGAGTTCCCAGTCGGCGGGCGTTCTGGTATTGATCGATGGTGTCCCGGCAAACACAGGCATTTCGGGTTATTCGGAATATGATGCCATACCCGTCTCCAATATCGAGAGAATCGAAGTGCTCCGTTCTTCCGGGAGCGTGGCGCTTGGCCCCGATGCAGCCAGGGGCGCGATCAACATCATCACCAAGAAAGGGCAAAAGGGTGCCCCTCAGGTAAAAACAACTGTTTCTTACGGCTCCTGGGAGACCTGGAAGGCCTCGGCCAGTGTTACGGGAAGAACCGCTGACTTGGATTATGCCTTCAGCGCTTCCGGATTGGATACAGATGGCTATGCGGACGACAGCAAGCAAAGAGGTACTGCCCGTTTGAATTCCGGTTACCATTTTTCGGAAGATACCCGCTTGGGAATCAATTTGAGTTGGCAAAAGGTGGACTATGACACCATCTACGGGAAAAGCGAATGGCAAGTGGAGAACTATCGTCGGGAAAAAATTTTCCCCACGTCGGAGACCAACCCGACCCTCGTACACCACCGTGAGAATGAAAATGAAAATACGACCGTGAGTCTCACATTCAACACGGAAAAAGCAAATTATTTTGTTAACAGCCTTGTTTCCTACGATCACACGGATCATGTATACGACTATCTGCCAAAACGGCTTAACCCGACATACAGCAAGACCAGCTCGTATTACGATTACCGGGAGGACCGCGACCAGGACCGATATATGGGTAAAATCTCCGGTGGTTATCATTTTTTCTTTGGTGGCGTTAACTATACGCCGGTACTTGGAGCCGATTATGAGAAAATCGAATTTGACCAGGAAAAATCATACCCATGGTCTCCGTCCCCCCTTTCCAGCTCCCAGGAAACGGCTGTCGCAGAGGGCTCTATCGATACCGAACGGAAGCGCTATGGAGCCTTTATGAGCAATGAGCTCGATTTCGGTGAGCATTGGGAACTCAATGTCAGCGGCCGGATCGACCGTGTCGAGTATGAGGTCCAAAACGAGGTGCCTGAAGAAGTTGCCAAGGATCACGAGGATTTCAGTTGGGACATCACCCCGGCCTTTCATCCCAGCTCCGATTCGACCATTTATATCTCGGCATCGCGATCCTATTGGTATCCGGTGCTTCAATATTATACCTATGCCATGAAGTATGGAGACGATCAGAACCGGGCGGAGGATCTGGAGCCGGAGGAGTATCTCACCTATGAACTGGGCTATAAACACTATTTCGGTCCGAAATTCAGCCTTGCCCTGACGGCCTACACCATGACAGTCAAGGATAAATTTCTCTCACTTTACGATGAAAGCGACTGGAAAGGCTACCAGAACGTTGGTGAATCCGAACACCGGGGTGTCGAACTGGAACTGGACGGACGCCTCTGCCCGTATTTCGGATATCGTCTCCGGGGGGCGTATCAGCATGCCGAATGGGACGATGCGACTTTCCGGGCATACGTCTGGGGGGACACGCCTGCTGACGACACCCGTGAGAATGTCGATATCTCCGGTGAGAAAGTTCCCCATGTGCCGGAATTCACCGGCACCCTCGGGCTGGATTTTTATTTCCTGGAATATTTTAAATTCAGCACGGATGTGAATTATTATGGCCGGCAATATGTCGATGTGCTCAACCGTTATGAAATCGATGACTATGTGACGACCGATGCCATGCTGTCCTACACCAGGGAGAACTTCAAGATCTGGATGCTGGCCAACAACCTCTTCGATAGAGAGGTGGAGAACAAGTTCAATGAAACCGGTGACAGGAACGCGGACGGCAGCCCGAATTACCTCTATTACCCCTTGGACGGAAGATACCTGGAAATTGGAGTGAGCGTTGAATTCTAACCATGGCGGCCGTTTGTTTTCTACAGGAATCGTTGTTTTCGCCATATCCATCGGAGCGCTTCTTTTTGGGAGGGACACACCGGCCGAAGCAACACGTTCGCTGTCAACGATAGCGGAGACGATCCGTATCGAGGACTCCAAAGGGGTGTCCGTGGCGGTCAGGCTGCCAGTCAGGAGGCTGGTCGTCCTGACCTCCGACGCGCTGGAGATCGTGCGTGCGTTGGGCGCGGTGGATTTTGTGGTCGGTGTGTATTCCGATATTGAGAAGAATCCTTTGTTCTGGCCGACCTTGAAGGACAGGCCCAAGGTCGGGAGTTGGAAAGCGATCAATTATGAACGGGTTGTCGAGTTGCATCCGGATGCCGTGCTGTGCTATGCGCAGCGTCCCGGCCGGGAGATGGAAAAAAAACTCGAGCCCTTCGGCATTCAGGTGATCCGCCTCGATTTTTTCAGGATTGAGCGATTGGCAAAAGAGATTGAAACGCTGGGCCGGATTCTTGAAAGAGAGAAAAGGGCCGGAGCGCTTTCGGCCTGGTACCGGCGCCACCTGCATCATCAGCGGGATATGCTCAAAACGATCACTGCCTGCCCGAGGGTCTATATCGAAGGCGATTCCAACTACCATACTGCGGGACCCGGATCGGGGGGCAACGATATGTGCCTTCTGGCCGGAGGGTGCAATCTCGCCGCAAAGCTTTCCATTCCCTACCCGGAGGTCTCCCCGGAATGGGTTGTGACGGGCGATCCGGACGTAATCGTCAAAATTACCACTCGCAGCATTTGCGATTCATGCTATAGCATGACAGAAAGGACGCCGTTAAAAAACATAAGTGACCGGCTGATGGCCCGGCCGGCTTGGCGTCATATCGGTGCTGTCAAAAAAGGCCGCGTCCATGTTATTGCTAATGAAATCTGGACCGGTCCAAGGGCCATCATCGGAACATCCTACCTGGTCAAATGGTTTTACCCTGAATTGTCGACGGAATTTGATCCTGAGGCCCTTCACCGGGAATACCTGGAATCGTTTCAAGGCATCCGCCACCAGGGGATTTACGTCTATCCGGAGTGAGTATTTCAGGGGGGAGGAATGCAGGACATATGCGCGCAATACAGGGGGGCTGGAACCAAAAAACGGTTAATCCTGCTTGGCCTGGCCGTGGTTTTGTTTGGCGTTGCCCTGGCCGCCATTTCCCAGGGCGCTTCGTCCGTTGGGTTTTTCGATTCATTTCATGCGTTTTTCAAGGCGTCCGGAATCGCCCATGACATCGTATGGGAGCTGCGGCTCCCCCGAATTGTCATGGCCATTCTTGTCGGTTGCGGTCTCGGGCTTGCCGGAAGCGTATTCCAGGCCATATTGAAAAACCCCCTGGCGTCACCCTACACCCTTGGAATGGCCTCCAGCGCCGGATTTGGCGCGGTTCTGGCTATCATTTTTGGTGGCGGTTGGTGTGGCCATTATCTCATTGCCGGCAGTGCGTTTTTCTTCGCCCTGCTTGCGTCTCTTCTCATTCTCGGAATTGCCAGATACAAAAGCGCCACGCCGGAGACGATGATCCTGGCCGGTATCGCCATTATGTTTCTCTTTTCGGCCCTCAGTTCTTTCCTCCAATATATGGGAACGGTCAATGAGGTTCACGAAATCGTATTCTGGTTTTTCGGGAGCCTGTCCAAAGTCGGATGGCGGGAGATCGGAATCGCCGCCGTGATGATCCTTGTTCCCGTTCCTGTTCTGTTAAAGTGGTCCTGGGATTTTAATCTGCTCACCGCAGGTGATGAATCGGCAACGGCACTCGGCGTAAACGTAATAAAAATCAGGATGGGCGGGGTCATTTTTGCCTCCCTGATTACGGCAGCGGCCATCTGCTTCACCGGGGTGATCGGCTTTATCGGGCTTGTCGCCCCGCACATCGCCAGAATGGTGATCGGCGGAGACCACTGGTTCCTCATTCCGGGATCCGCACTGATCGGCGCCATTCTCGTATTGACGGCAGACACCCTGGGAAGGACCTGCTGGGCGCCCCAGATCATCCCTTTGGGGATTGTTACCGCTTTTATCGGCGTCCCTTTCTTTTTTTACCTGTTAATGAAAAAAAAGCGAGAATACTGGTAATGCTTTGTATCGAAGGGCTTTGTTTCCATTATAACAAAACAGCGATTCTGGAAAACATCGGCATCGACCTGCACCGGGGACAGATGCTGAGTATCGTGGGTCCTAATGGAACCGGGAAAACGACACTTTTAAAATGCATCGCCGGAATCGCTACGCCCAGAAGTGGCAAGATTCTTATTGATGGTGTGGATATGTCCCGGATGAGCCGAATGGACCATGCCAAGCGCATCGGGTATGTTCCCCAGAGTTCACCCGGAAAATTTCCCATTACGGTGTTTGACGCGGTGTTGATGGGCAGGCGGCCCTACATGACCTGGAGACCCTCTGAAAAGGATCTGGAGGCCGTTGCGAATGTTCTGAAGTCCCTGAACCTGGAGAATATCGCCTTGAGGGATTTTGACCAGTTGAGCGGGGGGCAGAAGCAAAAAGTGCTGTTGGCCCGGGCAGTGGCCCAGGAGACGGATTACCTGCTCATGGATGAGCCGACCAGCAACCTTGACCTGAAACACCAGATGGAGGTCCTGGAGATGGTGTCCGGAATGGTGAAAAAAAGCGGTGTGGCCGCCATGCTGGCGATGCACGACCTGAACCTTGCCGCCCGGTTTTCCGACAGAATCGTGATGTTGAACAAGGGCAGGATATTTTGCAGCGGCCGGCCGCGGCAGGTCATGACCGCCCAAAATATAAGATCGATCTACGGTGTGGAAGCCACGATCAACGAAACCAACGGCCACCCGCATATTCTGCCGATCAGACCGGTGAGCGCCCTGGGATAAGCCAATGGGTTCCGTTTGGGTATCGACGCTCATCTCCTCGGCCAAGTTTCTCGCCGCCATGATTCCGGTTTTTGCCGTTGGCGTGATCGTCGCCGAATTCCTGGTCGCTTTGGGGTGGATCCATCGGATTGCCTGGATCACCCGTCCGTTGACCGCTTTCGGCCATCTGAAACAGGAATGTGGTGCCAGTTTTATCACCGCTTTTCTTTCTCCGGCGGCCGGCAATGGCATGCTGGTTCGCTATCACGAAGCGGGTCGCATCGGCAGCCGGGAGCTTCTGATTGCCGCCATTGTGAACACATTTCCGGGGATCGTCATGCACTGGCGGACGATGCTGCCCATGGCAATTCCGCTGATCGGGGGGTGGGGACTGGTTTACTATGGTTTTCTGGTGCTGGTGGGCTTCATTAAAACCATGCTGGCCCTTTTGATGGGTCGGTTTCTTTTGGAACCCGGCGATCCGGCGGTTTCGGAAATTCAGTCTGAAAAGGGAGACGCCCGAGCCTTATCATGGCAGCTGGTGGCGGACAGCGCCGCAAAAAGCCGGAAAATTGTTATTCGTATGATACGGACTTCGGTTCCCGTGACTGTGGTGATGTTTTTGCTGATCCATGCGGGCGCATTGGATCGCCTGAACCGCTGGCTGGCGTTGATGACGACATGGATGCCGCTTTCGCCCGATGCCTTGTCCATTGTGGCGACGCGGCTGGGGAGCAACATGGGTGCCTTTACCGTGGCCGGTAACCTTCTCTATGCTGGGCGCATCACGGGCAGGGATGTGGTGCTTGCGCTGCTCATCGGCAATCTGATGGCCAGCGGAATCAATTTGAGATATCTGGTCCCCTATTACTTTGGAATTTTCGGCTCCGGCGTGGGCGTGCGGGTACTTACGATCTCGACCGGCCTTCGGGTGGTGATCATGCTCGGACTGATCGTCATCCTGTTCAAAACATGGGGATAAATAGGGGCATAAAAAGGAGGCGTGTGATGAATTGGGAGTCTGTCAAGGAGGATGCGTATTACCGGGGAAGGATGCTGGAGAGTGACGCCCGGCGTTCTTCCGATCCCCAAAAATGGGAGGAATACGCAGACCTAAAAACCCGAAAAGGCAGCTATACCCTGGCCATTCATGGATATTTGAATGCCGCTGTCCAATATGAGAACCGGAGGGAGACGAATGCGGCCCTATCCGCCTACGAAAGTGGGTGGTCTGCTGCCATGCGGGCCGATAACAAGGAGTTGGCCGTCATTCTGACCTACCGGATGGCCCAGCTCCACGAACAGCAGGAAGACTGGGATGCCGCCATCGGGGCCTACGAACGACTCGGTGCGTTCTGCGAGAAAAAGGGCGCCCATTTTCAGGCGGCCGATGCCTATGAGCACGCCGCCGAAGCCATGCTCCGGGCTGGCAAAAGTGTGGTTCATTACCAAAAGCCCATTGCCCTGTGGGAACGGAACATCCACCATTGGGAGGCCCATGGCCACGATCACGATGCCGTATGGAGCCGGAAGCATATCGACCTTTATAAAAAATTATTCGGAGTGGAAGAATGATCGGGATTCTTTTTCACGGACCGGAGGTCTTTGACTCCGGTTGGGGGCGACAAATCATTGATACAATGAAAACCAAGGATGATCTGCGCTGCGTTTTGGCCGGTACCATGGGGCGAACCGCCGTTTTCGACAGCGGCATCGATGGCATTGAATTCTGGAATCAAATGCCCAGTGCGTGTCTTTCCGAGCTGGCTTCGGAGGCCAGTTTGATCCTGATCGTCAATTTCGCAAAATCCGCGGAAGCCGGCCTGGTTTTCGGCGGCATGGTCGTCGAAAGGTCCGGGGTAACCGTTCCGGTCGTGCAGGTCGAGTGCAGCGGTCCTTTTTGGGTGGAGTGGGTCGACGGTTGCGATCCGGGCCTTATCGAAACATTGCATCGGATGGGGCTTTCACGGCGAGCGCCAAAACCGGTCGCTTCCTCAATCTGGCAGGCGGATGGGAACCTCTATCGCCGCATGACGACGGCCGGTGCGGGCGATTTCATTTTCGTGGATGGGATTATGGTCGGCCGGGCAACCGGGGACGTGGTGACGCTGATTTCCCGGGATGGACAACTCTGCGAAATCCAGGGCGCCGACGTCAAAGCCCATGGTCTTGAAAAACTGGAGCGATTTGGCGGTGTCGATCTGCAAACGGCCAAACTGGCGTCCTCACCGACGATTCGCCGAACAGCTAAGCAGCCCCGTATCATGAAAACGACGGGCAACGGATTGGTTTTTATCGATCATGCCGGCATGCATGTTTATGAATTGACGGGCGACGTGGAAGGTGCCGTTACGGTTGGCGATGACACCACCGTGGTGGTCGGCGATATCCTGTCGCGGTTTCAAATTCCCGTGATCGGGATTGTGGACGGCGACGAAGACGTTATCCTGGAAAACGGCCGTTTTGCGTCCGGTTCGGCAAAATTGACCGTCCGGGCGGATGATCGGTTCGGGATGAAAGTTTTCGATGAGATTTTCAACCACGAGAAACAGATTGGCATACCTTTCGAGGAGGCGCTGAGAAAAATTGTGAAACTCGCTGGAGACGATTTGGTGAATCTGCAGACGTTTTGATCGGATCCGGCAACACCCGCCGCCATCATCGAACCCCCACACGCCATGCCTGCCCGCCGACATCAGCTATCCGCTCACCCGGTTTTTTGAATCAGATAGCGACGCCTATTCAATCAGACAGACCAGGTGGTCGTGCTGCCCCCGTTCGATCTGAAATTGATCGTTGTGTTTTTTCAGCAGATCGGCAAAGCTGCGGCAGCCGTAGTTGGCTTCGTCGAAGGTCGGATCGAGGCGCTTGACCACCGGCCGGATCGCCGCCTTGAGCACCCATTTGTCGCCATTTCTCAGGGCGATCTGCTTGATGGCCTTGGTGATCAACTCGGCGGCGTCCTTGATGGTGGCGGTTTCGGTCTCGTCTTCTTCGCAATTGTCGCACTGGGGTTCTAAGGCGAACGTCTCGTAGTATTTGAAATCCGAACAGCTGTTGGCCCAGTGGCGGTTGGTGGCGTTTCGGCACCCCACACCGATCAGATCCTTGCCGGCGGCCTTGAGCTTCTGGGCCAGGGGAATGAAATCGCTGTCACCACCGACCACGACGATGGAAGAGATGTGCGGAAAGCGCAGGATATCCTCCACCGCATCCAGCGAGAGTTTGATGTCGGCCCCGTTTTTGGCCAGTGGCCCCGGGGGGAACAGCTGGATCAGTTCGACGGCGCATTTGAGCAGGCTCTGGCGGTAGTTGCTGAACCAGTGCCAGTTGCAGTAGGCCTTGTTGATGGCCACATTGCCATAGGTGGTGGCAAAGTCGTAAAGGCCCTGAACGTCAACCAGTACCTCCTGCTGCCGGTTGCGGTTGGCCGGTTTCGGATAGGTGCCGCTGCCGTTGATGGTGTCGAAGATGCTGGCGTGCAGATTCTCGAAATCCCAATAGATGGCGACTGCTTCCTTGGTCATGGGGGCCTCATTTCACGGGGCTTGCCCGCCTTGATCGTAAATGCCGGACAAACCCGTTGGAAACATAAATTTTTCTACCGATGCAGAATCATTGCGACTCGGGCAAACATTAAAGGGGTTCGTTGAATTTGTCAATTTTGTGATGACCGGGGCAAAATAATCGGCTTCTGCCTTTTACCGGAGCGATTCCGTGTTATAGTGTTGCCCATGTTGAAGCCCGGCTCAGCCGTGTCCATCGCCGTTTGTCCGGTAACCATGACCGCCATAAAAGGGAACTCCCACTGAAATCTGCCCCCCCCGCCCATGTCGCACCGCCGTTATCGCCCTTTGCGGTGAACAATGTCCGCCGATTTATCGCTTTCCGGGTTTTTTTCAACTGTCGGTTCTACTATCCGGTATTCACGGTTCTGTTCATCGATTTCGGGCTCAGTGTGGCCCAGTTTTCGATCCTCAATGCGGTCTGGGCCGCCACCATCGTCCTGGCCGAGGTGCCGTCGGGCGCCCTGGCCGATATCGTCGGCCGTCGCCGGTTACTGGTGTTCGCCGCCTTTTCCATGCTGCTGGAGATGGCCATCCTGTGCCTGGCCCCCCGGGGGAACCCCTCCCTGCTGTTCGTTTTTTTTCTGGTCAACCGGGTCCTCAGCGGGCTGGCCGAAGCAGCGGCCAGTGGCGCCGATGAGGCCATCGCCTACGACGCCCTGCAGGCCCGGGGCCTGGCCGACCAGTGGGGGCGGGTGCTGGATCGCCAGATGCGCTGGCGATCGGTCACATTCATCCTCACCATGACCGTGGGTGCCGCCGTCTACGATCCGGACCTGATGTCGCGGCTGTTTGCCGCCATCGGATGGCCGCATGCGTTTACCCAGTCCGAGACCCTGCGGCTGCCCCTCTACTTGACCTTGGGCCTGGCCCTTTTCACCCTGGCCGCGGTCCTGGGCCTGGACGAAATGTCGGGCGCTGCCGGTGGTGAGGGCACCCACCGGAACGATACCGGCGGATCGGCATTTGCCGCCTTCCGGCTGACCCTCGACTCCGGTCGCTGGATTCTCAAGACGCCTTTTGTTTTGGGGGTGATCCTTTTCGGTCTGCTTTTCGACGGCATCCTGCGCATGGTCATCACCCTGGCCAGCCAATACTACCGCATGGTTCAACTGCCCGAGTCCAGTTTCGGACTGCTGGGATCAATTATGTCCGTCACCGGCATATTCATCCCCCGCCTCTCCCTGTGGATCGCCGAGAACCGTTCCCCCGTCTTCTGCCTGTGGTCCACCGCAGCCACCGCCCTGGCGGGCCTTGGCGGCATGGCTTTTTTCTGGCCTTACGTGGGCCTGCTGCCGGCGCTGGTAGCCTTTTCGGCCCTCTACATGGTCGGCTTTTATGTGAGCTATTTTGTCAATCAACAGGCATCTTCGTCCCGTCGGGCCACGGTGCTCAGCTTCAAAGGGCTGGCCTACAACATCTCATACGGCCTGATCGGGGTATTTTACGCCGGGTTGCTGGAATTCAAGAAAAATGCCGCCGCCGGTGATATGGGCGGACAACTATTGGAGAATGCGGTGTTCAAGGAGACTTTTTTCTGGTTTCCGGCCGGACTGACCCTGGGGCTGATCATGCTGGTTTCGGCTACGGCGGTTTACCGGGGGAAACGTCACTAAGAGCCTGTTTGATAAATCCGTCTAAGGCCCGCTAACGGCGTTGGAAAGTGTCTCAAAATGCTCACATATTACCTATATGCTCCGCTTTCGAGCCACTTTTCGCCTTGTTATCGGGCCTGATCCAGACTTCTCAAACAGGCTCTAAAAGGATCGACTGTGGACCGTGCAACGGCAAAAGGCGTTTTTCTCATTCTGCTGGCAACGCTGTGTATCGTTCTGATGAACACCTGCGCCCGGGTGAGCAGTATCCACCACGGACCGGTGGAAATGGTGTTCTACCGCGGCGTGGTCGCGCTGTCGCTGCTGGTGCCTTACATGCTCGCCACTCACCCGGTGTCGGTGTTTAAAACCCGCCGGGTGGGGGCCCACCTGTACCGCTCCATTATCGGTAATATCGGGGTCGGCCTGGTGTTCTGGGCCTATACCCTCCTGCCCATGGCCAATGCCACGGCCCTGCTTTTCTCCGCCCCCCTGTTCGTCACTGCCCTGTCGCCGCTGCTGCTTCGTGAACACGTCGATGGGCAACGCTGGATGGCGGTGGCCCTGGGCTTCGGCGGGATTCTTTTGATTGCCAGGCCTTCCATGGGCCTTGTCACCGATCCGGCATCCATGGTGGGGCTGGGCGCCGCACTGTGTATCGCCCTGGTGGACATGGCCCTGCGCAACCTTGGCCGAACCGAACATCCCCTGACCACCGTGTTCTATTTTATTCTGGGCGGGGTGATTTTCTCGGCGCCCTACACCTTTACCGTTGGCAGCCTGCCCCAAGGGCACCTGATCCTGTGGCTCGCCGGTATCGGCCTTTTTACCGTTGTTCAGCAACTGGGCAAAACCGCTGCCTATCGTTTTGCCGAGGCCTCTTTTCTGGCACCATACAGCTATACGGCGATCCTTTGGGCTACCCTGATCGGCTGGCTGCTCTGGCGTGAGTGGGTTTCTGTACGCGTCGTTGCCGGCAGCGCGGTGGTCATCGCCAGCAACCTGTTCATCCTGAAACGGGCCCGCTGAACGCTGGCCCATCGGAAAGGGCAATTGCATGTATATTTCCGGGTTGCTTTTCTTTCCAAAATTAGAGCGTCCATGAATGTCAAAGACCAAATGAAAAATGCCAAATGGTGGTATTCTATCTATTTCAAAATCGATTTCATCCTTCATTTGACATTTGGGCTTTGGCATTTGGCATTTTCCCACTTTCGGAAATGGTGCGTGTTCAGGAACGGCCGGTTTTTAATTTTACTTGCGATTGCCCTGGCCCATCGCAAAGTCCATATTGACAAGGAAAAAGCATTTGCCTTATTGTGCTAACCGTTGCTGCCGGTTTTTCCAAGTGAACCACAACGATTTCGGGCCTGATGCGCCGAAGGCCACCCCTTTCCGACTGAATTCACCATTGATCCCGTTGGCGGCTGAACCGTGACCATCCGGATTGCCGCTGCCGACCTGTTTCCGGGTCGCCAATCAGCCGGTCGCAACCCATCCGGTATGGGGGCCTCCCTCACGGGTCGACGACAACGCTTGAAAACAACAAGAGCCAATCAAGAGTTATCAATTATGGTCCAATCCGATGCGATCCAACAGCAGCCCGCCCCGGGCAGTCGTCAGCTACATTTTGCCGGTGACACCCTCACGTTTCATCTGAGGGTGCCCGAATCATGGCAGGGCCAGGCCTGGCTGCGGACCAGCCTGGGCCATGCCCGCTCCGTCCGCCGCGAGATCGTTCGCCAGGTGGACCGCCGGGAAAATCCACTGGGCCGCAGCTGGTACGACCTCCCCATGACACCGCTGGGCGGGGGGCAGTATACGATTACCGTGGTTCTCACCGAAGTGGGCCATTTCGAGGCCAAGGGCTATTTCCTGAGCGACGACCGCGTCGATCCCCTGTGGCCGCCGGGAACCAATACCGCCATCAACGTGGCCCCGGCGGATACCTGCTGCGCCAACATTATCTATAACGCCTTTGTCCGCCAGTTCGGACCCAACAAGAACGGCGGCATGGCCGACATGGACACGCTTGCCCGGCCGCTGGACAAGGCCGGTTACACAGTTATCCCGCCATCCGGGACCTTCCGGGACCTGATCCGGGAGCTGGATTTCATCGTCGGCCAACTGGGCTGCCGCATCATCCAGCTGTTGCCCATTCACCCCACGCCCACCACCTATGCCCGCATGGGGCGTTTTGGCAGCCCTTACGCGGCCCTGAGCTTTACCGCGGTCGACCCGGCCCTGGCCGAGTTCGACCCCAAGGCCACCCCGCTGGAGCAGTTCATCGAACTGGTGGATGCCGTTCACGCCCGCGGGGCACGGATCTTTATCGATATCGCCATCAATCACACCGGCTGGGCCGCCAGCCTTCACGAGAGCCACCCCGAGTGGCTTTCGCGCGAGCCCGACGGCCAGATCGAAACCCCCGGCGCCTGGGGGGTGGTCTGGGCCGACCTCACCCGGCTGGATTACACCCACGAGGACCTGTGGCAGCACATGGCCGATGTTTTTCTCACCTGGTGCCGCCGGGGCGTGGACGGTTTCCGCTGCGATGCCGGTTACATGATCCCCACGCCGGCCTGGCGTTACATCATCGGCAAGGTCCGCGACCAGTTTCCCGGAGTGATTTTTTTGCTGGAGGGGCTGGGCGGCAAGGTCTCGGTGACTCGCGACCTGCTCAACTGGGCCGATTTCAACTGGGCCTACAGCGAACTGTTTCAGAACTACGACCGGGGCCAGATTGAGCACTACCTGCCCG
Source organism: Desulfosarcina ovata subsp. ovata (assembly GCF_009689005.1). Lineage (NCBI taxonomy): Bacteria > Pseudomonadati > Thermodesulfobacteriota > Desulfobacteria > Desulfobacterales > Desulfosarcinaceae > Desulfosarcina > Desulfosarcina ovata. The sequence continues at coordinate 5,097,946 of NZ_AP021879.1, forward strand.
ACGCCCTGGAGATCGCCCGGGCCGACGGGGCCACGATCCATTTTGCCGAGACGCACGACAACCTGCGCCTGGCCGCCACCTCGGCGGAATATGCGCGCATGCGCACTGCCTTGTGTGCGCTGCTCTCCAGCCAGGGCGGCTTCGGGTTCGCCAACGGGGTGGAGTGGCTGGCCACCGAAAAAATCGATGTGCACGGATCGCCGTCCCTGAATTGGGGGGCGCCGAAGAATCTGGTGGGGCCCATCCGCCGGCTCAACGCCATCCTGGGCACCCATCCGGCTTTTGCCCATCCGGTGCAGGTGGAGATGATTCAAACCGGTGAGGGCAATTGTATCGTTGCCAGCCGCCGTCATGGGCCATCGGGCCGGGGGCTGCTGATCTTGGTCAATCTGGACGCGGAGACGGGCACCATGGCCAGCTGGCCCCGTGACCGCACCCCGCTGAAGGCGGTTCAATGGATCGATCTGATCGATGGGGATCCGGTGACGGTTGATGCTGCCGGGGAAACCCTGGGCCTGTCCCTGGCACCGGGCCAGGTGCGCTGCCTGTCCGACGATCCCGGCGATCTGGCAGCCCTGATGGCCAGCGAAACCCGTTTTCCACGCACGCCGGCACATGTCCTGGAACAACGCCAGCGCGCCAAGGTGCTGCAGGTGTGGCGCTATTACCGGGGGGTGGGGGATCTGGCGGACTGGGATGTGGATGCGGCCGTGCGGGCGCTTGGCGCTGATCCGCTGGGTTTCTGTCGTTCCATGAATCCGGAGAGCAGGGCGCCGCGAACCGTGGTCTGGAACTATCCCGAAGATCTCAGGCGGGAGGTGATGGTCCCGCCGGGCCACTTCGTGCTGGTCCGGGCCGCCGACCCTTTTCGGGCGTCGATTTTCGAAAACCAGACCGCCATGGCGGTGGAAGAGAGTTTGGACGACGATACCGGCAATGCCTTTGCCCTTTTCATGCCCCTGCCGGTGGCCGGCCGGCACAGACCCCGCAGCCTTAAAGTTTCCTGCTACCATACGGAGGCGTGCAGCCACCATACCGCACCCCTGCTGTACCTGACGGACGCCGCTAATGTGCGTGTCCGGCAAATCTTTGCCCGGCCGCGCCGGCATCTGGCCACGATTCATATGCTCGGCACCAACGGCCGGGGGGGCATGGCCCGGGCCCATGCCCACTGGACCCGCTTGCCCAGCCGCTACGATGCCCTGCTGGCGGCCAACCTGAGCCCCGTTGTCCCCGAAGATCGCCGCATTCTGCTCACCCGCATGCGCGGGTGGGTGGTTTTTCAGGGGTTTTCCCAGGAGATCGGGCCGGATTGCCTGGACCGCTTCGGTGTCGATTTTGACGGCACGGGATGTTGGGAGTACCATATCCCCTCCGGCCAGGGGCAGCACGTGGTGCTACGGGTGGCCATGCGTATGCCGGCGGGGCAGAACGCCATCGAAATGGCTTTCCACCGGCTGCCCGCTGCCGGGATCAAGGACCGGCTGGCCGATGACCGGCCGGTGACCCTGATCCTCCGGCCGGACGTCGAAGACCGCGATTTCCATGAGGCCACCAAGGCCTATGCCGGTGCGGAGACGCTTTTCCCCGCGGCGGTGACCAGCCGGGAGAAGGGTTTTGTTTTCGCCCCCCATGACGGATATGCCCTCGAGGTGGCGGCCGGGCGGATCGATTTTTTCTACGAACCCGAATGGCAGTATATGGTGTACCGGCCCCAGGAGGCCCAGCGGGGCCAGGACCCGGATTCCGATCTGTTCAGTCCCGGCTATTTTTCCGGGCCCCTGGCCGGCGGTGCCTGCGAACGGCTCCGGGCCCGTGTTCCGGAAAACGTTTCCTCCCGGGAAGAGACGGGTGACCTTAGCGAGCGGACGACCCGCTTTTTCGAAACCACGCCCCCTTCGGCCACACCGGTAGAGGCCCTGAAAAATGCTTTGGACCTGTACATCGTCAAGCGTGACCAGTACGCCACGGTGGTCGCCGGTTATCCCTGGTTTCTCGACTGGGGCCGCGATACCCTGATCGTGGTGCGGGGGATCATCGCCGCCGGTCGGCATGCCGATGCCCTGGCCATCATTCAACAGTTCGCCGCCTTTGAGCGGGGGGGGACCATCCCCAACATGATCCGTGGCACGGATACGGGCAACCGGGATACCTCCGATGCCCCCTTGTGGCTTTTCCGGGTCTGCGATGAACTGGGGGCGGTGATGGGCCAGAAAACGGTGCTGGCCACCGACTGCGGGGGGCGGCCGTTGAAACAGGTGCTGCTGGCGATTGCCCGGGCGATCATGGCCGGTACCGCCAACGGGATCGTTATGGACGGCGACAGCGGGCTGATTTTCAGCCCGGCACATTTTACCTGGATGGACACCAACTACCCGGCCGGCACCCCACGCCAGGGATATCCCATCGAAATCCAGGCCTTGTGGCATGCCGCCCTGGACTATCTGGGTCGGGTGGATGCTACCAAGGACCGCCAGGGATGGCATCAGCTGGCCCGGCAGGTACGCCGGTCCATCCGACAGCTGTTCTTTCATGAAGACCTGGGCTACCTGGCCGACTGCCTGCACGCCAGCCCGGGTACCCCGGCCCGCTCAGCCACGGCTGACGACGCGCTGCGGCCCAACCAGCTGTTTGCCCTGACCCTGGGCGCGGTAACGGAGAAGCCGGTGGTCGAAGCGGTGCTCGCCGCCTGTCAGGCGCTGCTCGTTCCCGGTGCCATTCGCAGCCTGGCCGACCGTCCCGTCCATCCACCGCTGCCGATCTATCACAACGGCGAGCTGGTCAACGATCCCAAGGCCCCGTATGTGGGCATCTATGGCGGCGATGAGGATACCCTCCGCAAACCCGCCTACCACAACGGTACGGCCTGGACCTGGGTGTTTCCCAGTTTCTGCGAAGCCTGGGCCGACGGCTACGGCCTGGCCGAACGGCCGACCGCCATGGCCTGGCTGGCCAGCAGCAGCCGTCTGATCAATGACGGCTGCGTGGGCCATGTGCCCGAGATCGTGGACGGGGATGCCCCGCATTGTCAACGGGGGTGCGATGCCCAGGCGTGGGGCGTCAGCGAACTGTTGCGCGTGTGGATCAAAATCGGTGCAATGGAAAAAAGTGAACCAACGGGTTGAGGCCCCGTGCGTTTCCAAATGAAGCGCAAACATTGGCCCATTACCCTGATGATGACGGACCCCTTTTTCGGAATTTTACCAGGAGGCATGACGTGAGTTTGAAAAAACAATACCTAAAAAAGAGCGTACGGTGTAAAGTGACCTTCCGGCTTCCCAAGGCGGCGGCGGCAACGGCAAAAACGGTTCACATCGTCGGCGAATTCAATGATTGGAGCACGGTCAGAACCCCCATGAAACGGCTGAAAAACGGTGAATTCAAAGTCGTTGTGGATTTGGTGCCGGGGCGGGAATACCAGTTTCGCTATTTGATCGATCAGACGGTATGGGAAAACGACTGGGAGGCCGATCGTTATGTGAAAAGTGATTTCGGCGATTGTGAAAATTCCGTCGTGGCGGTGTAATTTCGCCCATTGGGTGCCGATGATCAGCTGAACCGATAACATTCCAGGCCGGTTCCCCCTGAAGCGCTTCTCGATCGGGTGGCCGGCGGCGGGCGAACGGCCATTTGTGCCAATTCGTCCGCAAGGAGTTCCCATGAAGTCAATTCAAACATTCCAGGTGTTTCCCGATATTCCCGAACCGTTGTCGTTCATAGAGACCTTGTCGCGCAATTTGTGGTGGAGCTGGAACCAGAATGCCATTGAGCTGTTCCGCCGCATCAATCCACGGGTATGGGAGATCTCGGGCAGGAACCCCATCGTTTTTGCCACCCTGATTCCCCAGGAACGGTTTGAGGAACTGGCCCACGATGACAGCTACCTGGCCCATCTCAACCATGTTCGTCGACGTTTTGAAAACCGGGTCCTCAACCAGGTCGACAGCGAAAGTCCGTGGGATCAGCAGGAACTGATCGCCTATTTCTCCATGGAATTCGGCATCCACGAAACCCTGCCGCTGTTTGCCGGTGGCCTGGGCATTCTGGCCGGTGACCATCTCAAAGCCGCTTCGGGGATGAAAATTCCCCTGGTGGGGGTCGGGCTGCTCTACCGCGAGGGGTACTTCCGCCAGTATCTGGACAAGGACGGCTGGCAGCAGGAGTCCTATCCGGAAACCGATCTGTTCCACCTGCCCCTGTCCAAGCAGAAGGACCGCAAGGGAAACGATCTGGTGATCCATCTGACCGGAATCGGCCGCGACATTCATGCCCAGGTATGGAAAATCCGTATCGGCCGGATTCCCCTGATTCTGCTGGATACCAACCTGCCCGACAATCCGCCGGAAATCCGGGATATCACCGCCCGGTTATATTCCGGCGAGCAGCATATCCGCCTGGCCCAGGAGGTACTGCTGGGCATCGGCGGCCTGCGTGCCCTGGAGGCGCTGGACATGCACCCCACGGTGTGCCATCTCAACGAGGGCCATTGCGCCTTTGTGGGCATCGAGCGGCTGCGTCAGGTCATGGAACAGCATCAGATCAGCCTGGACATGGCCCGCGAAGTGGTGCCGCGGACCACCGTTTTCACCACCCACACCCCGGTGGCCGCCGGTCACGACGAATTCCCGCCGTCCATGGTCAAACCTTACCTGGAACCATTTGTGGAACCCTTCAAGATGACCGCCGACCAGCTGGTGGCCATGGGCCAGGCGGACGGTGCCGCACCGGAGTCTCCCTTTTCCATGTTTATCCTCGGTCTGCGCACCGCCCAGTACATCAACGGCGTGAGCAAGCTCCACGGCCAGGTGGCCCGCCACATGTGGTCCCACATCTGGCCCACGCGATCTGATGACGAAACGCCCATCACCCACGTCACCAACGGTGTGCATATCCCCAGCGTGCTGGCGCCGGAAATCAAGCTGCTTTTTGAACGTCATCTGGGACCGCAGTGGAATATGGGCTCCACCATCCCGGAAAATGCCGATCGCATTGACGATGTTTTCGATGAGGAGTTGTGGCAGGCCCATGAAATGTGCCGCTCGCGTCTGATCCGGACCGTTCGCGAACTGATGTACCGCCAGTATTCGCGCCGCAACGCTCCGCTGAATATTATGAGGGCCGTTGAATCGGTAATGGATCAGGACACCCTGACCATCGCCTTTGCCCGGCGATTCGCCACTTACAAGCGCGCCCACCTGCTTTTCCAGGATCCCGATCGGCTGGAGGCGATCATCAACTCCAAGGATCGGCCGGTCCAATTCGTTTTTGCCGGCAAGGCCCACCCCAAGGACAACGAAGGCAAGGGGATTATCCGCAGCCTGGTGGATTTCGGCCGGCGAACCAACCTCCGTCACCGGTTCATCTTTCTGGAAGACTACGACATGCACATTGCCCGCTTTCTCGTCCAGGGGGCCGATGTGTGGCTCAATACCCCCCGGCGGCCCATGGAGGCGTGCGGCACTTCGGGCATGAAGGCGGCGCTCAACGGCGTGCTCAATATGAGTATCCTGGATGGCTGGTGGTGTGAGGGCTACAGCCCGGAGCGGGGCTGGCGGATCGGCAACGGAGAAGAGTACAACGATCACAACTACCAGGATACCGTCGAAAGCCAGGCTCTGTACAATATTATCGAAAATGAAGTCGCGCCGCTTTACTATGACCGGCCCCACGGTGGAACCCCCACCGAGTGGCTCAAGATGATGAAGGCGTCCATGAAGATGGCCATGGCCCATTTCTGCAGCCTGCGCATGATATCCGAATACGAAGAGCGGTTTTACCTGCCTGCCAGCCGCCGTTTCGAGGAACTGGTGGCCAAGGGCGGAGCGGAAGCCCAGGAACTCAGTGCACAGCACCACCGCTATCTGGAGAAGTGGCATAAAATACAGCTTTCGGCTCCCCAGCGCAGCCACAAGGGGCCCTTTCGGGTCAATCAGGCCTTCGAGGTTACCACGGTGGTTCAAACCGGTGACCTCAAGCCGGAAGAGTTGAACGTGGAGCTATACTATGGCAAAATGAGACATCTGGACCGAATCGACGATCCCCGCGTAAAAATGATGCATGTCAAGGAGATTCGTTCGCCCGGCGTTTATCTTTACGGGTGTGAGCTGCCCTGCAGCGATTCGGGACGTTACGGCTTTACCGTGCGGGTGACCCCCAATGCCGATGCCTGGATTCGGTTCCGGCCGGAGTTGCTGACCTGGGCCTGATGATTGGATTATCCTGAGCCCGCCACTTGTGAAAGGAGATGTCGATGCCCAAGGCCAAACGGAACCCACGGGTGCTCATCGTCACCCCCGAAGTGACCTACCTGCCCGACCGCATGGGAAATTTCTCCCGCTACCTGACCGCCAAGGCCGGTGGCTTGGCCGACGTATCGGCCGCCCTGGTCAGTGCCCTGTTCAACGAGGGTGCCGATGTCTACGTGGCGCTTCCGGATTACCGCTCGATCTTCCATGATCGCCTGGCACCCTTTCTCGAGCGCGAGCAGTGGGCCATTCGCAACGTCATGCCCGACGACCGGGTGCATCTGGCCGAGGACCGGGCCTTTTTCTACCTGAACCGGGTCTACTCGGCCTATGGCGGTGAGAACACCAAGCTGTCCCTGGCCTTCCAGCGCGAGGTCATCAACAACATCGTGCCCCGGGTGCGGCCGGACCTGATTCACTGCAACGACTGGATGACCGGCCTGATTCCGGCCATGTCCCGGCAGATGGGGGTTCCCTGTCTTTTCACGATTCACAACATCCATACGGTCAAGGCCACCCTGGCGCACATCGAGGATCGCGGGATCGACGCCGCCTATTTCTGGCAGCATCTTTTCTACGAGAAGTTTTCGGCCAGCTACGAGGAGGCCTGGGAATCCAACCCCGTCGACTTCCTGGCCAGCGGCGTGTTTGCCGCCCACTTCGTCAACACGGTCAGCCCCCGCTTTCTCGAAGAGATTGTCGAGGGCCGTCACGGTTTTGTGGAGGGGCCGATCCGCCAGGAGCTGACCAACAAGTTTTACGCCGGTTGCGGTACCGGCATCCTCAATGCGCCGGACCCCTCCTTCAATCCGGCCAAGGATCCGGAGATCCATCGCAATTACACGGCCCAGGACCATTCGGCCGGCAAACGGGAGAACAAGCGCCATCTGCAGGAGGTTCTCGGACTGATACCGGACGAGCAGGCGCCGCTTTTCTTCTGGCCGTCACGTCTGGATCCGATCCAGAAGGGCTGCCAGCTGCTGGCCGAGGCATTTTACGGCATTATTTCCGATCACTGGGACATGAATCTGCAGGTGGTCTTCGTGGCCAATGGTGATTATCAGCAGATCTTCCGGGATATCGTCAACCACCACGGATTTCAACAGCGCGTGGCCGTTTGCGATTTCAGCGAGAAAATGGAGCATCTGGCCTACGCGGCGGCGGATTTTATTCTCATGCCATCCCTGTTCGAACCCTGCGGCCTGCCCCAGATGATCGCGCCCATCTACGGGGCGCTACCGGTGGCCCACGATACCGGCGGGATTCACGACACCATCGTCCATCTGGATGCCGGCCGGGACACCGGAAACGGCTTTCTGTTCAACACTTACGATTCCGCCGGACTTTACTGGGCGATTACTCAGGCGGTAGCGTTTTTCAAGTTGCCCGAAGCGGAGAAGACGCGCCAGATCACGCGCATTATGCAGCAGAGCGCGGCCACCTTCAACCATGCCAACACCGCCCGCCGGTACATTGACCTGTATGAGAAGATGCTGGAACGGCCGTTGATCAATTAGGCCTTTCGGCTGAAGGGTGAAGGGGCGGGAAGAACGAATGCCGTGGTGCGAACCATGCCAGCGAGCCTGATTCTGTGGATAATTGCGAAAGAGGAAAGGAACGCATGATATATTTTACGGAAAGCGAGATCGACCAGCTGATCGAGGATGATGTCCCCTTGGGTGACATGACCACCGGAATGATGAATCTGTCCGGCAAGAAGGCAAAGATCACCCTTTTGGCCCGTAACCCCATGGTGGCCTGCTGTACGGAAGAGGCGGTACGGTTATACCGTAAAGTCGATCTGAAGGTGCATCATGCGGTGGCCTCGGGAACCGAACTGAACCCGGGTGACCCGCTGATTTCCGCCGAAGGCGATGCCGCCGCCGTTCACCTGGTCTGGCGAACCGGCAGCGCGCTTGTCGAATTTGCCTCCGGGGTCGCCGGTCGGACCCGGCAACTGGTCCAGAACGCCCGGGCGGAAAATGCCGCCACCACGGTGGCCGGCACGCGCAAACACCCGCCTTACATGAAAAAGGTGGCCCTCAAGGCCCTCATGGCCGGCGGTGGCGTACCCCACCGTACCGGTTTGTCCGACACCATTCTGATCTTCAAGGAACATCTGCTGTTTACCGGCGGTTACGACAACCTTGCCGAAACGGTCATGAAAATGAAAGCGATCCAAAAGGAGCGCAAGATCGTCGTCGAAGGCCATACCGAGGCGCAGGCCATGGCCATCGTTCGCTCGGGTGCCGATGCCGTTCAGGTGGACAAGATGACGCCGGAAGAATTTTCCGCCTGTGCGAGCGTCTGCAGGCAGGCCAATCCCGGCATTTGCATGATCGCTGCCGGCGGCATCAACGGGACCAATGCCGCTGCTTACGCAAAGGCGGGGGCCGATGTGCTGGTCTCCTCGTGGATCTATTTTGCACCGCCGGCGGACGTCAAGGCGCAGATCGCCCCATGATCACTGATTCGGTTGATCGATGAACCAAAAGAACGATATCTCCGCCCTGGTGGATTGCCTGATTGCCGCCGATTCCTATCTGGGGGACCATCGCGACGCCCTGACTCGGCGGATTGCGCACATTCAGGCCATGCGCAAAAGAATCACCGAGGGCCGCGTGGATCTGTTGGACCTGGCGTCAGGTCATGAGCACTTCGGTCTGCACCGTACGGCCAACGGCTGGAGCTTCCGGGAATGGGCGCCCCATGCCACGGCCGTCTACCTGGTAGGCGATTTCAGCGAATGGCGAGAGGATCCGGCCTATGCCCTGACCCGCCTGGAAACCGGCGGCGGCCAGTGGGAGATCCGCCTGCCGCCGGAGCGGCTGCACCATGGGGACCTGTTTCGCCTGCGCATCCACTGGCCGGGAGGGGTTGGGGACCGCATCCCGGCCTATGCCCGCCGGGTGGTCCAGGATCCGCAGACCCTGATTTTCAACGCCCAGGTGTGGGCGCCGTCCTCGCCCTACCGCTGGCGGCATGCCGAATTTACCAGGCCGGATCGGCCGCCGCTGATTTACGAGGTGCATGTGGGCATGGCCCAGGAGGCGGAGACGATCGGCACCTGGGGAGAGTTTACCGAACGCGTCCTGCCGCGCATTGTTCTCGCCGGGTACACCACCATTCAGCTCATGGCCGTTCAGGAACATCCCTACTACGGCTCTTTCGGCTACCATGTGTCCAGTTTTTTTGCCGCCTCGTCCCGCTTCGGCACGCCCGAGGACCTCATGGCCCTGATCGACGTGGCCCATGGCCAGGGCATTGCCGTGATCATGGACCTGGTGCACTCCCACTCGGTTTCCAACACCGTGGAAGGCCTGGGGCAATTTGACGGCACGGAGTACCAGTATTTCCACGAGGGGTCCCGCGGCCATCACCACGCCTGGGACAGCCGTTGTTTCGACTACGGCAAGCCGGAGGTGGTGCACTTCCTGCTATCCAACTGCCGCTACTGGCTGGATGCCTTCCATGTGGATGGATTCCGGTTCGACGGCATCACCAGCATGCTCTATACCCACCACGGCCTGGAGCGCGCCTTTACCGGGTACGGCGATTATTTCAACGATGCTGTGGACGAGGACGCCCTGGCCTACCTGGCCCTGGCCAACGAGGTGATTCATCGCCTCAGGCCCGACGCCATCACCGTGGCCGAGGACATCAGCGGTATGCCGGGGCTGGCCCTGCCCGTGGCGGCGGGCGGAGTGGGCTTTGATTACCGCTTTGCCATGGGGGTTCCCGATTACTGGATCCGGCTGACCAAGGATATTCCCGACGAGCACTGGCCCATGGGCCATCTGTGGCACGAGCTGACCAACCGAAGGCAGGAAGAGAAAACCATCAGCTATACCGAATCCCATGACCAGGCTCTGGTGGGGGACAAGACCCTGATTTTCCGCATGGCCGATGCGGCCTTGTACGGGCACATGTCCAGGGATGACCCGGATCTGGGGGTGGACCGGGCCATGGCCCTGCACAAGATGATCCGCCTGATCACTCTGGCCACGGCGGGCAACGGCTACCTCAATTTCATGGGCAACGAATTCGGCCATCCCGAGTGGATCGATTTCCCCAGGGAAGGCAACCAGTGGAGCTGCCGCTACGCCCGGCGCCAGTGGTCCCTGGTGGATGATCCGGGGCTCAAGTACCATCTGCTGGCCCGCTTCGACCAGCGGATGATCGCCCTGTGCCGACAAGCCGACCTGCTGTCGGCACCTGACCTTTCTCTCCTGTGGGACCACGACGGGGACAAGGTGCTGGCCTTCCTGCGCGGCGGATGGATTTTCGTTTTCAACTTTCACCCCCAGCACTCGTTCACCGATTACGGGATCCCGGCACCCGACATTGCCTACCGGATGGTGCTGGACACGGATGCAAGGCCTTTTGGCGGGCACGGACGGCTGGCACCGGATCAGGTCCACCACACCCTGCCGGACCCGTCCAACCCCTGGGGCACCCGTCTCTCCCTCTACCTGCCGTCGCGTACGGGCATCGTGCTGGCGCCCCGGGCGTGCGGCCAAGGCCAGGGTAATCGCATTTAACTATTTTTCAATCTTTCTACCCGATAGCGATGGGTCACAAATGTCAAATGTCCAATGAAAAATGCCAAATGGTGGTATTCTGTCCATTTATAATCGATAGGATCCTTCAATTGACATTTGGATTTTTTCATTTGGCATTGATTGAATCGGGGCGGTGGGTTTCTGATAACACCACCACCAAGAATACATCCAAATGCGATTGCCCTGGGGCCAAGGCGGATAGATTTTGACTTCGTCTGCCATCCGCTCTATATCGATTCCCGATGCAATCCCATACCCATTATCCCATCATCCATTTGAATACCTTTGGCGTCGGGGGCGTCGCCCAGCGGTATGTCCGCTTTGACGCCGATACCGAGATCGCCGGGTTTCTGCGGGATACGCCCCTCGGTGATTGCCCCTACCTGATCCTGGGCGGGGGCAGCAACCTGCTGTTCACCGGTGACTACCCGGGTATGCTGCTCCATCCGGCATTCAAGGGGGTTACCGTGCTGGGCGACGACGGCTACCACGTGCGGATCCGGGCCATGGCCGGTGAGACCTGGGACGATCTGGTGGCCTTTAGCGTGGAAAACGGCTGGGGGGGCATCGAAAATCTCTCGCTGATTCCCGGCCATGTGGGTGCCAGCGCCGTGCAGAACATCGGTGCCTACGGGGTCGAGGTGGAAACGGTGGTCGAGCAGGTGGAGGCAATCGCCCTGGATGGCGGTGAAACCGTTCACTTGACAGCCGGGGAGTGTGGGTTCGGCTACCGCAGCAGCCATTTCAAAAGCCGCTGGGCAGGGCGTTTCATAGTTACGGCAGTGGTGTTTCGTCTTCGCCGGACGCCTCGTTACGTGCTCGATTATCCCGGTGTGCGCGAAGGCGTCGAAAGGCGGGGCGCGGTCAACCTGAAAACCATCCGCCAGACCATCATCAGCATCCGGCAGGCCAAACTGCCTGATCCGGCCGAGACCGGCAATGCGGGCAGTTTTTTCAAGAATCCGGTGGTCGATAGCGGCATCCTGCAAACCCTGCTGAACCGCTATCCGGATTTGCCCCACTATCCGCAAGGGGAGGAGCGGTTCAAACTGGCCGCCGGCTGGCTCATCGAACGCTGCGGGTGGAAGGGGCGGCACGTGGGCCGGGCCGCCGTCCACGACCGGCAGGCCCTGGTGCTGGTCAACCGGGGCGGAGCCACGGGCCGTGAAATTCTGGACCTTTCCGAAACGATCGCCGCATCGGTGGCCGATCATTTCGGCGTCCGGCTGGAGCGGGAGGTGCGGGTGGTCTGAAATTGACATTCCGGCCCGATTCATCCACAATGCCGCCCGACTATCGATTACTGAAACGTTAACCGAACATTCCCGATGAAGAGGTCCTCATGCTACCCATAGAGACCCTGGCACCGTTTTTCATGGCGTCGATCCTGCTTGCCCTGGCCCCTGGCCCGGACAATATCTTCGTGCTCACCCAGTCGGCCCTGAGAGGCCGGGTGGCCGGTCTGCTGGTTACCCTGGGACTGTGCACCGGCCTGATCGTTCACACCACGGCCGTGGCCTTCGGCGTGGCGGTGATCTTCAAGGCCTCGGCCCTGGCCTTTACCGCCCTGAAGCTTTTCGGGGCCGGCTATCTGCTCTACCTGGCCTGGTTGATCTTCCGTTCCTCGGCGGAGACGATCGCCGCCGGTCAGCGCAGCGAACTCAGTTATGCCCGGCTCTATCGGCGGGGCATCATCATGAACGTGACCAATCCCAAGGTTTCCATCTTCTTTCTTGCTTTTCTGCCGCAGTTCGCCGATCCGGCGCGGGGCTCGCTGACCCTGCAGATGCTGCTTCTGGGCGGCGTCTTCATCGTCTCCACGATACTGGTGTTTGGCGGCATCGCGTTTCTGGCCGGGTCGATCGGCGGCTGGCTTAACCGCTCTCCCCGAACCCAGGTGATCATGAACCGCCTGGCCGGGATGGTGTTTGTGGGGCTGGCATTGAAGCTGGCCACGGTCAAACGGTGACGGCTTTCGTAAGAATAATACCATGGACCATGATCTGTTCCCATCTGTGCGTCGGACCAACCCGGAGAAAGAGTATTTCTTTCAGGAGGGCTGCTTTATTCTCGAACTGACCAACGGGCCGGGGGACCCGGCGGTCTCTATTGCCCGGGCACGGGTGGCACCGGGCGTGACCACCCGGTTGCACCGGCTGGAGGGCATCACCGAGCGCTATGTGATTCTCGAGGGCCGCGGATCCGTGGAAGTCAACGGAATGACGGCCCAGCCGGTTGGCCCGGGAGACGTGGTGTGCATCCCGCCTGCCTGCCCCCAGCGCATCACCAACACCGGCACGCTGGACCTCATCTTTCTGGCCGTCTGCACGCCGCGGTTCGTTGCCGAGGCCTATCGAGACATGGACGATGGTGCGGAAACGTCCTGAGCGGGCGTTCCATTGTGCTGACGATTCTTTTTTTACCGAGGGACATGCAATCAAAAATGCCGTTTTTGCATTTGCCCCCCGCTCCATCTTCTGGCATGCTTGATTCATCCCAAACGCTACCCTCTGCCTGAATCTGATAACCATACGGCGATTTCCGCCGCCGGTTGCTCACTTTCACGTCTCATCATCTCCTAATGTTGACCGTCTATCCTATTGCCATGGCGTTTTGAGCGGAGTTCTTTCTGGCCCGGCTTTATCCATTCATTTAAAAAAAAGCGGCCTGCAGGCCGTGGAGGTTTTTATCGTGCCCAGCAAAGCGATAGCCCCTTTCAATGGTAAGCCTGCGACGGCTGTGATGGTGGACCTGGCGTCCGGCCAACAGGCGCTTGCGGGGTCCCCTATCACCCCGGCCTTTTTTCTGCACTGTCACCGGCCGGCGCTGTCCGATGACCCGCCGTTGCCGGTACCGTGGCATGGAATTGTGGGCGAAGATTCCAAGATAAAGGCCATCTTTCAGCAGATCCGCCATGCGGCACCTTACGACTATCCGGTGCATCTTTCCGGTGCAACGGGTACGGGCAAGGAGCTCGCCGCCCGGGCCATCCATGACCTCAGCGGCCGCAAAAGCGGACCGTTCGTGCCGGTGAACTGCGGGGCGATTCCCGAAGAGCTGGTGGAAAGCGAGCTGTTTGGCCATATGAAGGGCGCTTTCAGCGACGCCCACCGCCAGCGCAAAGGCTGCTTCGAGCGGGCGCACCGGGGGACCCTGTTTCTGGATGAAGTGGCCGACCTTTCCCTTTACAATCAGGTCCGGTTGCTGCGGGTGCTGCAACGGGGCGTGTTTGAGCGTGTGGGCGGGGAGCGCAGCCTTCGCGTTGATGTGCGGGTGATCAGTGCGACCAACCGCCCCCTGAAACAGGAGATGGCTGATGGAACGTTTCGCGAGGATCTGTTCTACCGGCTCAATGTGGTGCCCATCCACATGCCGCCCCTGAACGCACGGCGGGGTGATATCACACTGCTGGCGCGATATTTCCTCGATCGTGCGGCCCGGCGTTACGGCCGTTACCCGGTTCGCTTGACCCGACCGGCCCTCAGCCTGCTGCAAGGCCATGACTGGCCGGGAAATGTGCGTGAATTGCAAAACGCTGTCCATTTCGGCTTTGTGCGTGCCGGTGGCCCCATCATCGATGCCGGGCACCTTCCGCCGACGGTCCGGCAGCGTGCAAAAAAGGTTCGGTTCCGGCGGTTGGACCCGACCTCCGTTTCCCATGCCCTGGCATGCTGCGGTGGTAACAAGTCCCGGGCCGCCCGCTACCTGGGTGTGGGCAGGGCGACGTTGTACCGCTTTCTGCGTCTTCATCAGCCCTTTCTGGGGGGGTGATCGGGGTTTCATTGCCGGTGGTGGGCGATGCGCGTGCGCCTATCCCTAGGGAATATGCGGTGGTGCGCCGGTGGCCGTGCCGCGGATCAGGTCGCTGCGCCAGGTACAGACCGTGAAGACGAGGATGCCGGCAAGCATGCTCAGGGCGCCGAACAGGAAGGCCTGCCGAAGCTGAAACAGATCCATCATCATACCGGCCAGCAAGGAACCGCCCAGCAGACCCAGGCTGTGGGCCACGGTCAGAAGCGCCATGACTGATCCCATGGCTTTGCTGCGGCTGCCCCACAACACGGCTACGGCCATCATTGCCGGCATACAGATCCCGCCGCCGATACCAAAACCGATACTGGCGTAAAACATATACCAGAAGCCCGTGGCGTGGCTGAAGGCCCAGATCGCCGCGGTGACGATGAGGCCCCCCAGGATGACCATACTTTTGCGGTCGAAGCGATCCGCTGCCCAGCCCATGGGAACCTGGAATATGCCGCTGACAAAAATGCCCAGGGCCACCAGCGTGCCGATGGCCGAGGCGGAAATGGCAAATTCCACGTCGGCGAAGACCGGCAGGAATCCCCAGATGATGCCAATGCAGGCCGTGTAGGTCAGACGGAAGAAAAAAAGGCCGGCGATGGTTCGGTCGGTGAGAATTTTTGACCACTGGACCGGTGTGCGGCGTTTCAGTACCACCTGCTCCTCGGCGGTGGGCGGAAGAAACGACAAACTCAGGCCGAAGGCGACCACGGAGAGCACGCCCATGCTGACAAACGCCCCCTGCAGGCTGAAACGGTCCTTGATCACACCGCCGATCATGGGGCCGGCGCTCAGACCGATCATCAGGGACATGTTGAACAACCCCATGACCCAGCCCTCCCTACCCTTGGGGGTGAGATCCCCCACATAGGCCTGGACCACCGGCATGATCATGGCCGAGGCGATGCCCTGGACGAAGCGGATACCGATCAGGGATTCCACATTGGTGGAGAAAATGAAGGCCACCGAGATAACCGCATAGGACAGAAGACCGGTAACAATAAAGGGTTTGCGCCCCTTGCGGTCGGAGAGACTGCCGAAGAAGGGCAGGAAAAAAGTCCGCGAAAGGGAGAAGGCACCGAAGATCAGGCCGATATAAATACCGGACGCCCCCAGGTCGTGGGCATAGACCGGCAAAAGGGGCACCACGATGCCGACCCCGGTGACGGAGGTAAAGATGGAGAAAAAGAGGGTGCCGAGAACTCTGCGCTGGATGCGGTTCATGGGGTGCGTCGGGGACTCCTTCAAGCCCTTGTCAATGCGGATAAAAAATGAAATACTAATTCCCCTTTCAGACGGGCATCCATTGACTTTTACACCCAACAACGAGGATAACGGCATGGACCATTACCAGACCCTGGTTGAAAAAGCAAAAAAAGGATTTCGGACCTTAGATACCCCCGATACCTTGGCCGATGCCGCCCTGGATGGGCTGCAGACCTGGCTTGGCGATGAGATGTTCGCTGCGTATGTGCCCCAGATCGAGCATCTGATCAAATCCGGGCAGTGGGATTTCCTGCTGGATTCCTTTTACCAGGTGATTCCCTTCGGTACCGGCGGCCGCCGGGGGCCGGTGGGCATCGGCCCCAACCGCATCAACCCCTGGACCATCCAGGCATCGGCCCAGGGGCACAGCCAGTATCTGATCCAGACCCATGGGGAATCCGCCCGCCAGCGGGGCGTGGTGCTGGCCTACGACGTGCGCTGTTTCACCGACACCCGCTATTATGCTGCAAACCGGCCCAATCCGGTGGCCAATCTGGATGGGCGGCAGCTGGCCGAAGCCGCGGCGCGGGTATATGCGGCCAACGGGATCCGTGTTTACCTGTTTGACGGTGCCCGCAGTACGCCGGAACTCTCTTTTGCCATCCGCCATTTGAACGCCATCGCCGGGTGCGTTTTCTCCGCCAGTCACAACCTGCCCACCGACAACGGCAAGAAGGTTTACGACCAGTTCGGCGGCCAATTGATCGCGCCCCATGACCAGAACCTGGTGGACGAAGTGACCGGCAATGTCTCCACCATCGACACCCTGGATTTCGATGCGGCGGCTGAGAAGGGGCTTCTATCCATGATCGGCGCCGAAGTAGACACGGCCTATCACCAGGCCGTGAGCGATCTCAATCTCAGTGACGCCAGAGGGATACGCATTCTCTACAGCCCGTTGCACGGCACCGGTCTGACCTCGGTCTACCCTGTACTGAAGCGCATGGGATTCGACATCCACCTCGATCCGGCCACGGCCAACCCGAGTGGCGCATTCGAAAACGTGACCTTCAACATCCCCAACCCGGAAGTGATCCAGTCCTTCGATACGGCCCTGCCCAATGCCGACGCCATTGGCGCGGATGTGATCATGAGCACGGATCCGGATGCCGACCGCATCGGCATCATGGTGCGGCACAATGATCGCTGGACCTTTGTTAACGGCAACGAGATTGGCATCGTGCTCAGCGAATGGGCCATCGACCGGTTCCGCGAAAACGGGCGACTCACAGCAAACAGCGTGATCATCAAGACCGATGTCACCGCTTCGCTCATCGACACCATTTCTGCAGAAAACGGCATCCAGTGCATCGGTGATCTTCTCGTGGGGTTTAAATACATCGGTGAGGAGATGAACCGCCTGGAGGCCGCCGGCCGACAGGCGGACTTTATCCTCGGCACCGAGGAGAGCCACGGGTATATCATGGGCAATTACGTGCGCGATAAGGATGCGGCCGGCGCTGCCGTGTGGCTGGCCGAGTTGGCCTCTGGGCTCAAGGCAGAGGGACGCACCCTGGTGGATTACCTTGACGCCGTTTACGCCAAATACGGCTATTGCCACAATTATCTCACCGAAATTCGCCTCTTGGGGGCCAAGGGCATCGGACAGATCGCCGGCATCATGTCTCACCTGAGGGAGAGCACCATCGATCGCATCGGGGATTTCGCGGTCATGGAAAAAATCGACCGCTGGCAGGGAGACCCGCAGCCCCATCTGTCGCCCACCGACACCGCTTCGCGCAATGTGCTGATCCTTAAATTGAAACCGCTGACCGGGACCCGTGGCATCCGTGTTACCGTGCGGCCATCGGGAACCGAGCCCAAATTCAAGATTTACATTGAAGTCCTCGGCCGGCCCTTCGACCCCGCCGACCGGGACGCCGTTAAATCGTCGATCGCCAATATCCGGGAGCGCTTGGAGCGTGCCTTCATGGGCCATTGCTACCATATCCTGGGCGTGGACTTTCCCGAGCGGGGGTTCCTGCTTTTCTGGCAACTGCCCCTGGACGACAAGCTGAAGTATTTCACCCTTGAGGATCGGCTGGCCGGACTGACCGCCGTTGCCGATCCCAATGAGCGCCAAAGCCAGATGGACGCGCTTCTAGCATTTCTGGGCGCCAATCCCGTGCAGAAAGTGGATCAGGCCTTTGCCGCGCGATTCGGCACAAGGGTGCTGGACTACCTGGGGCTGGCGTAACGGTCTATCCAACAAAGCGCCACATTCAGAAAGGCTGATGGTGGAAGGCATCAACGACAATAAACACGCATTGCCTTTCGCGGAGGTAACCTTTCGCAAGATCGATACGAATTGATGCTCTTTCACTCGGAAAACGGAGGCTCAATGCCATATTACAAATGCAGCAACCAGGCTTGTCCGACCGGGGGCGAGGCCTTTTCCCTTACCTCGGCAGGCCAGACGTTCTGTCCACGCTGCTACACGGCGAACGCGCTTACGTCGGTCGCGACCCCTGTTGTGGGTCCGTTGACCAAAACGCGCGTGATCCAAAGCAGCAACACCATGCACTCGTGTCCGAAAAAGGTGGAGGTGGAGGTCCAGCTTCTGATCGACAAGTGGGATCTCAATTCGGTATCGACCTTGGAAGCGAAGAAGACCAAGGACTACCTTTTCACCTTAAATACGAACGCCAAGCGAATCGACAGGGAAGGGCCGGTGACTATTGGTTCTGAAAAAACGGTCACGCACGGCAAGTTCCGCCTTCAGTTTGGCAACAGGACTTATGCGGGAGTGCGTATCCAGGTGGACGTTATCCTCAACGCGGCGGTTATCAGACGAGCGTTCAAAGAAAGCTTGGTAGCTGGAAAATACGTCGAAGTCTATCTCGGTTGATCGTGCAGCGCGATCACGCGGCCCGTATGGATTGGATTTCCGGCGTCGTTGCCTCCCCCGGCTTGCCATGACAAAGGGTCAAGTCGGCTCTTGCCCCCCCCCCTTATCGTTTAGGAAAATGGTCACAAGCGGCATCATATTTGATTGCGTGCGAAAATTTTTGAGACAATCAATAATATCGAGTCCGGCCAGGCTATAGTCGAACCACGAATCGCTCCCGGCCACCAGCACCTCGCCGGGCTTGGCGGCTTCCCAGATGATTTCAACGGACTGGTCTTCCAGGTCGACGACAATCGCGGCGACTTCCTAAAAAAATATAAAATACAAATGGTTAGATTGTTGGTGACGTTTTCGGAATTTTTTCTTGACTTCCGGCATCCTACTGCTTAGCTTAAATAAGTTTCACCGAATGGTATTCAGTGAAAATGATTCTATGAATATTCATTCAATGGCAAGCAAATTCCTTTTCAGCAAAAGGAGGACCCAATGGAAAGGTGGAAAAAACTCGAACGTGTTCCGGCACCGGCAATCATCCCTTCGTATGGCCCCTTGACAGGCATGCGGGTTCTGATGACCGGCAGTATCGTGGAGGCCCCCTTTGCGGCGGGTATGCTGGCGGATTACGGGGCAGAGGTGATTCATGTTGAACGACCCGGTGTGGGCGATCCCTATCGGGGCCAGTCTCCGGTGATTACTAGTGGTAATGGCGACGAGGAATTTGTCCTGGCCGATTCGGACATCCCGGACGATGAAAAGGTCAGTTGCGCATGGATCCAGGAGGCCCGGAACAAGTTGAGCCTGACCCTGGAACTGAATATGAAGATTCCGGAAATCAAGGAGATTTTTTTCTCCCTGATCAAAAATTGCGATGTATGGATGGAAAACATGGTCTGGGTGGAAAAGCTCGGGCTTAACGATGAGATGCTTTTCGAGGTGAATCCCAAGCTGGTCATCGCCCATCTCAGTGGATTCGGGCGTCCCCAGTTCGGCGGCGTGCCGGAAGAGTGCGACCGTCCCTCCTATGACCCCATCGGTCAGGCCGAAGGGGGCTGGATGTATATCAACGGATTCCCCGAACCTTCACCGCCGGGATACGGGAGCTCGTTTATCAACGACTACATCAGCGCCGTATTCTGTGCCAACGGGGTGATGATGGCCTATATCAACGCCCAGAAGACGGGGAAGGGCCAAGTGGTCGATGTCGCCCAAATTGAGTGCATGAGCAAGTGCCTGAACGACACCTTCGTCAATTATTTCACCCTGGGGCGGGTGAAGGAGCGTGCCGGCAACCATGTGCCCGTTTTTCAACCCGCCAACCTGTATCGGACCAAGGACGGATACCTTTATATCGGCGCCTTCGGGCCGTTTGTGTACGAGCGGGCCCTCAAGGCGATGGATATCGATGTCGAGAAATATCCCCATGAGAAGGCCGGGGCGTCCAGGGAAGCCCTGGAATCCGAGTTGGGGAGGGAATTGGACCGTCTTATCGACAAATGGATGCGCGCACGCACGTCCGAAGAAGGCCAGGCCATTCTCAAATCCAAGAAAGTTCCCTGCGGTATCCCGAGAAACGCCAAGGACCTCGCCAATAGCGAGCACTACAAGTGCCGTGGCAACTGGATCGAATACGAGGATCAGACACTGCATAAAAAAGTGACCGCTTATGGATTCGTTCCCAAGATGAGTGGCACGCCCCCGCGTGTCTGGCGGGGATCACCCCGCCTCGGCCAGGATACGGACATAATTCTGGAGAAAATCGCCGGCTACAGCAAAGCGGAGATCGATATGCTGAAGGGCAGGGGGTTTGTCGACCCCATGCTTAACTAGTGCCCATCCAGAAATGGCCAATTTGCCAGATATCGGCGTTGCGCGAAAAATTTTATCCTCGGAATATAAACCATATGCCTGTGGTAAAATTTTTCGGGCGCCTTGATCTCAACCAAATTTGCCTATTTCTGGACAGACACTAACTAAAAGGCGGTTTGAAACGCCGTCTATTTTCCACTACCAGTGCTGGAAAACGGATCAAAATGCTCTTGCATTGAATATCGCTCAGTTTTTAGATCCGTTTTCCGTGCTGTTGGCGGAGGCTATCCCACCTTCTGCAAACAGGCGTTGCAAAACGCCTCCCCCCTTTTTCTACCCACCGGTTTTCCAAGTTTGAATGATAGCGCTCATGGCAGGAAAATTGCTCTTTGAATGCAAATCTGTTACGAAGTACCCTTGTTTATCAATACGATGGCATTCGATTGCCGATGCATCAGAGAAAAGCACTATTATGGCAAAATTGACCAAACGAAAACTTCAGGCCATCAAAACAAAGGCGATAATCTATAATACATTCCTCGAAATGGTCCAGGAATGTGAATTCGAGAAACTGACTGTCGAGAAAATCTGTAAGCGGGCGAACGTTTCTGTGGGCACCTTCTATCACCATTACAGGAACAAGTACGACATCATGGAGGAAATTTTTCATCGGGCGGATGATTTTTTTCAGGAAAAGATGTTAAACAATCAGATCAAAGGCAAGACGGCAATCGAAAAGATTATCGGCTTTTTCGATCTCCTTGCTCAGATCTATACCCGCTACGGATTAGGATTCAGCAAGGCCCTGTTCAACACCCGGAACAATCTGTTTGTTAACGACAAGCGGATCATGGTTACCATGCTGCGGGATATTCTTGTTCAGGGAGTCGAGGACAATCAAATTGTTTCGGATTTAACGGCCGAGGAATTAAAGCGCATTCTTTTTACCACGGCACGGGGGATTGTCTTTGATTGGTGTTTGCGAGACGGGGACTTTTCATTGGAAAAGGCCATGCACCAGTATATTCTGCTTGTCGTGCGTGCCGTTGCCCCTTGAGACGATCCTGGACCCGCCGGGACCGTCACCGATCGATTTTTAAGGATACCTTAACCCAGACGATAGGAAATGTGATTGCCGATGCCGTTGAACCCCTTTGATCTTCCGGACCCCATGCTTAGACAGATGATCCGCACGATGTCCCCAGCAGCGTTGCGCCGGCAACTGATCCAGATGGCCGATACCCTGGGAGACGAGGCGTTTGGCGCCCGTATGGCCAGAGAAATCGTGGCGCGCACCCGACCCGATCAGGCCATCCCCGACACTTATGCCAGGTATCGGTCCCTGGTCCGTGACGGCATCGAGTTCTTTCTCAGCCAGATCAGTCGCAGGCGGATGCTTGACCTGGTGATCAGCCAACTGGCCATGGATGCGGACACCTGCTGCCAGGAGCGACTGCTGGCCCTGGCTCAGCGTTTCCCGACACTTCACAAACTGGGTCAGCTCATTGCCCGCCACCCCGACATCGATCCGGCTGTCCGGGGGTGGCTCATCAATCTGGAAAACGGTCTTTACGGCACCAACCCCGATAAACTGGAGGTCCGGATCCATGCGGAACTAGGATCAACAGGCAAAGCGGCCAATGTTCATGTGACGCCCACCATCCTGGCCGAGGCCAGCGTGGGCGCAGTGATACCGTTCCATTGGCAACCATCGCCGGATGGCTCTTTGCAACACGGGGTGTTCAAGGTGCTACGCCCCGGAATACGGCGTCATTTGAACGAAGAGTTGGGCATCCTGGGAAAAACCGCCGTCTTTTTCCACGACCACCGGACGCGTTATCCGCTCAAGGATTTCCGTTTCCTGGAAATTTTTGAGGATGTGCGCGAGATGATGATCCACGAGATCGATCTGGCGGCCGAACAGCGTCTTCTGGGTGAGGCCAGCCATTTTTACGCGGACATGCCGGATATCCGTATTCCGCGGCGTCTGCCCCTGTCCACCAGCGCCATGACTGCCATGGACCATTTGGACGGACCCAAACTCCTGGATGCTGACCTGAACGGACCGCAGCGAAAACGGATGGCCGACCTCCTTTTTACGGCAGTCGTTCTGAACCCGCTGTTTTCAAAGTACAATTCGTCCCTTTTTCACGGTGATCCCCATGCCGGTAACATCCTGGCCGTTTTTACCGATGAATCGACGGATCCGGCCATCGGCCTGGTGGACTGGAGCCTGGCCGGTCATCTGGCCCGCAGTGACCGTGTTGAAACCGTACACCTGATTCAGGCACTCCTGAAAAACGATTTGACCGGGATGTGCGATGCTATCCGATCCCTTGCCATGGGAGGCAGCCAATCGACGCCCAAGCCGCGTAAATACTTACGCGACCTGATTTCTGGATGGATGCACGAACCGGCAAACAAGCGGTTGCCGCTGGTCAAGCAGACCTTCCGGCTCCTGGAATCCCTCTCCATGGAAGGGCTTGTTTTCCCCGCCGACCTGATGCTTTTTAGAAAGGCGATTTTTACCCTTGAAGGGGTCTTGCACGACCTCTGGCCGGCGTTCGACATGGACGCTGCCATTGCCTGCCACCTGATGGCCCTCGTCCAACAGGAGTTTCCCCTCCGACTGGTCAACCTGCTTTTTCCCCTGGCCGACCGGCCCGAAAAGTACACCAGCCTGATCTCCAACCAGGACCTGCAATTTCTCATCGCCCACCAGTCTATCAATGCTCTGTTCGCCTCCAGTCATCGGCTTATGGGACCGCTAATGGGATGGAACCGGGCGATCGGTGTTGCCTGGTGTCCGGGGTAGATGCCTATCCTCTAAAAACTCTGTTTCCTGTATAATAACGAGCCCTTAACGTTCCTGGGGGCGCCAAGGCCCGCTGCCCTTTTCCGGAAAGACGATAAACCGCCTGCCCAAGAAATTCAGGAGCAATGCAAGGCCCGTCGCACTCAGCTTGGCAATGACCGGCGATGCCCCCCAATTGAGAAGATATTTCACAGCCATCAGGTCTACACAGGCGACGCCTCCAACAACCCCCATGTAAGTGAGCATTTCCATCGGTGCCTTCCACCGGACTTGATGTTTGAATAAAATAAAAATGCAAAGCACATAATTGATGATGGCAGCGCTAATGAATGCGACCGGCGCGCACAATGAGACTTTGATTCCCGCATGGTAAAGGGACAGAAACAGAAACAGGTTAAACATGGCCGCAACACCGCCGATGGCCAGATAGATTAGAAATTGCATGGGCAGCGGCGCTTTATGGGCATTGTACTTCAGGATGCAGTAGAGTGCCCGAAAACCGTCTTTTACGCCGATTTTTTTTCCCTCTTCATAGGTCCTGCCGGAATACGATATGCCTATTTCAAAGATACGGACGCGCATCTGGGCCACCTTGGCAACGACTTCCGGCTCAAATCCGAATCGATTCTCTTTCAAATCAATGCGCTGAATGATTTCACGCTTGAATACCTTATAACAACTTTCCATATCCGTCAGATTCAGGTCAGTAAACATGTTCGACATCAGGGTGAGAAACCGGTTGCCAATCGAGTGCCAGAAATAGAGGACGCGGTGGGCGCCCGAGGAAAGAAAACGTGACCCGATGACCACATCGGCACGGTTGTCACGCAACGGCAATAGCAGCATTTTGAGATCCATCGGATCGTACTCAAGGTCGGCATCCTGAATAGCAACAAAATCGCCGGTTGCGTTTTGGAATCCGGTTTTGAGAGCGGCCCCCTTGCCCTTGTTTATCTTGTGTTTCAGGACGAGAATTTCTTTTTCATGGCGCTGGGCGAGTTCCCGGGCAATGAGGAGACTGTTGTCGCTCGACGCGTCATCTACAATGATGATCTCTATTTTTAAATTATCATCCTTTACTTCCAATACCCGATCCACGCAAAGCCGGAGGGTCGCTTCTTCGTTGTAGCATGGTATGATGACAGATAGCTTAACTGGCCCTGCCTGGATAGCCCGCATCGATGTTTCCTCCATGTTGATCGATTGAAATAACCGGTTCACTGACAGCAGCGAGCGTCTGTAGATCTGTGAGAAACAGAATGGTAATCAGGATGGCGGTTTCGGGAACTTGTATAGATAGGCCGATGCGCCAACCGCGGTAATTTTTTCTAAAAATTTCCTCACCGTTTTTCAAGCTATTTTTCTCGCCATTTCTGCGTGCACACTGCGTTTGGATATGCTGTTTTCTTACTTGCTTAAAAATGACAAATTAGTAATATATTTGGCAATAACTTTTCACTTTTGTAATACGGTATGCCGCCAGCTCTACCTTAATCTACTATAAAAGCGAATAAAAACAGCAAGGTGAACTTATCTACAAAAAGGTATGTGGGTTGCATGCTTCTTCGCGGTTGGCAATTTTGTCGGATTTCCGCGTCAGGACCCTGTGTCTACGCCGAAATCCATGCCCCACGCTTCCCCCCGTTTTATTCTTAACATACAAAAATAATTTGAAAAATGGAGGAACCATGGCGTTTTTTGCGAAGATTACAATTTTGATGTTTGCGTTGCTGCTGCCGTCCACGATCGTTTTGGGTGCGGATCCGGGTGTTGTCGATACGGGGACGACGGCCTGGATGCTGATCTCCACGGCCCTGGTTCTGCTCATGGTGCCCGGTCTGGCCATGTTCTACGGTGGTTTGGTGCGCACCAAGAATGTGCTCGGTACCATGATGCACAGCTTTGTTTCGATTGCCATCATCGGCGTTTTGTGGGTGGTATGCGGTTATGGCCTGACCTTCGGGAAAGGTATTCTTGGGGGTTTCGTGGGCTGGAGCGGAGATTATTTTCTTCTCCGGGGCATCGACGACACCATTACCAACGGCGTTCCCGAATATGTGCTGGCCATGTTTCAGGGAAAGTTTGCCATCATCACCCCGGCGTTGATTAGCGGCGCCCTGGCCGAGCGGGTTTACTTCAAAGGCTATACGTTTTTTATCGTTCTCTGGTTTCTTTTCATCTACTGCCCCCTGTGCCACTGGGTCTGGGCCGCTGACGGCTGGCTGTTCAACAGCGGGGCGGCTGGTGTGATCGATCTTGCCGGTGGTTTGGTGATTCATGTTTCAGCGGGGATCAGCGCACTTGTCGTGGCCCTCTACCTGGGACCGCGCAAAGGGTATCCGAAATCCTCCATGGCGCCCAACAACCTGGTGATGACCATGATGGGCGCCGGCCTGCTGTGGGTGGGCTGGTTCGGTTTCAATGCCGGATCAACGGTTCAGAGCGGCCTGGATACCGCCCGTGCGCTGACCATGACTCAGGTCTCCGCAGCCAGCGGGGCCCTGACCTGGATGCTGATTGAAGCCTTCATTTTTCGCAAAGTCACCTCCCTGGGATTCGTTTCCGGTATCCTCGCCGGCCTGGTGGTGATCACACCCGCCGCCGGTGTGGTCCTGCCTGGCGGGGCCATCGTCATGGGGGCTCTGTCGAGCAGCCTCTGTTACCTGGCCCTGAACCTAAAAATGAAGATCGGCTACGACGACAGCCTGGACTGTTTCGGGATTCACGGTGTCGGCAGCGGGCTGGGCGTACTGCTGCTCAGTTTTTTCATCCGGGACAGCTGGATGGCGGCGGCTCGCCAGAATGTGGCCGGCTGGAGTTGCTGGGACCAACTGCTGGTACAGGTCAAAGGCATGGGGGCGACCATTGCCCTGGCCGCCGTCGGTACGGTTGTGATTTGTGTGCTGGTCGAAAAGAGTGTCGGTTTCCGCATCGACGAGCAGGATGAATTCGACGGTCTGGACAAATCCCTGCACAGTGAGAACGGCTACGGATTGATTTTCCCGGAATCACGGTGACGTATTGTCTCAAACGGCCTGTTTCCCCTTTGGGGCGGTCCGTCCTAAAAATGAGGGGGCCGGGTGCTTGATATTGACGTAAAACTTCTCATAGTAGATGATATGGGAGAGATGATTTACGGCGGCGGTCAACCTAAAAAAATGGAGGTCGATATGCGTGAACTGAAAACCCTCACCCCTGAAGCCGTACCCTCTGCACTTGAGAAAGCCAAGCAATATCGACTGCTCGGCGAACCGTACGAGACGGAAAGCATCTGTATGGATATCCTGGCGGTCGATCCCCACCACCCGGAGGCCTTGAGCACCCTGGCATTGGCCCTGACGGACAAGTTTGCCTATGTTGGGCTGCAACCTTCGTTCGATCAGGCCATGGATGTTGTCTCCCGGCTGGAGGCGGCATACGATAAATCCTACTACACGGGGCTCGTCTATGAGCGGCGGGCCAAGTTCCACTTCCGGCAGGGGGAACCCGAGGCGGTTGCCACGGCCTATGCCTGGTTTGCCAAGGCCATGAACGCATACGACCAGGCGATTTCCGGCGGTGCGGCGGACAATCAGGATGCTGTTTTGCGCTGGAATTCGTGTGCCCGTTTCATCGAAAGCCACCAGGCACTCAAATCCTTCGATGCCGGCCAGGGGTAAGGCGATTTCTGTCAAAGAATATACCCGCCTGCTTGTCTTTTCATCCGTCTTCTGCGTTGGACTTTTCCACACATAGCCCCACTATGCGTAAAAAAGCCCGCCTTGAATACGAATGAAAATCCTGCGCATCCTGGTATATTCTTATCCGTCAATCGCCTAATCGCCGGGCCGAATCAAATTTCAATCGGCATGATCGGGCTTCAGATCGACAATCTGGGTAACGAACAGAGACCGGATTTCCTGCCCCATGGTCGGACTGTCGGGGCCATGGGGAAGATCGGACAGTTGCGTAAAGACTCGGGGGATCAACCGCTCCTCCCGCTGAACGCCGAAAGTGATCCGTTTCATCTGCCGGGCGGACAGATGGCCGAAAGCCGATTTGGTAATCAAGATGGTCCCCCCGTTGGCGATGGCGGAAAGATGAAAGGCCTGGTCCGCCGCACCGCCGGGAAGCATGAACGCCATGCTGGCGCTGGGATCTTCCTTGGGAAGATGATCCTTGCCGCTGCTGATGCCGATGTTCAGGCGAATGTCGGCCATCCACCCGCCGTCTGCTTTCAGGGATGTTTCGATTTCATGTATTTTCCCCTTGAGCTTAACGGCGCAACGGATGGCGTCGAAGGCCGGGTCCGTACCTGAGTGTTGGGCAATGAGATACTGCACGTCGGTGCCGCTGCGTTTGGCCCGCTGCCCGCCGCAGGATTCAGCGATGCGGTCCGTTTCATCCCAGATACGCGTCATGAGCTGGAAATAGGTTTCGGGCAGGAGAGTGTCCACGATATGCCGGGAATCATCGAGCCTGGCCGACAGGACACTGAATACGGTTTTCCCGGTACCGGTACCGTCTGCCGTTGCTCCGGAGATGAGTGCCTCTGCTGTTTTTAATTCCCAGCTGTCCGGCTCATGGGCCGCATCGAGAATACAGAGGGTTCCTTCGTCCACCGCCATGGCATAAAACCGCAATTGCCTGATGCCGCCATCCGCTTCGAAGCAGATCGGGCAGCTGTCGATCAGGGGGGGGCGTTGGGGTGCATTGCGGTTTTCCCTGGAGATCGGATCGATGGCGTCGATGGGCAAGGCGATCCTGGGCGCCAGACGGCTGAACGTTTCCGGTGGCGTGGTTGCCTGCAGGAAGCGATAGATAACGGCAAACATCGGTTTCCAGTCGAAAACCAATTCCTTCAGGGAGGCCCGCAGCAAAATATCGAACACCGTTCCCGACGGATTGTCATTCCATTCATTGTTGATGGTCTCAAACAGATGGTCCTCCGGAGCGACCGTGATCCAACTGATGTGCATGGTCCGGTCGACAAGCAATGCCGATCCAGGGATGGTGTTGACGGCCAGATGAAAGCGGAATGCGGCACTTTTTTGAGGTTGTTTCCCTGACATTGCCGTTGGGGGGACCGGGGCGTGGGAAGGCGCATCATCGGCAGTGCCTGGCATGTTGCCCGCCTGCTTCAGGCTCGCCGCAATGGCTTCCGGGGTGTGGCCTTGATCGATGAGCTGTTTCCACCTGGTGACATGGCCCAGAATGGATGCCGAAAAGGCGGTTATTTTGTGCATTCCATCAGGGCCGGCCGGTGAGACCTGGATCATGGAAGACGGCAGCACCTTCAACTGGATGAACCGGATCAGATCCTTTTTGGCGATGCCGGTCCGGGCGAGAAGTTCGGCAACGGTCAACCCGTTCGCATCGGCCGGATCCAATTTGTTTTTTTTGCCGGACAGCGGCTTCACCGTCTGCGCCATTTCCGTTTCCATTCCAATCCGCCTTCGGCATTCTCATTCAGGCCCATCGGTGTGTTATTCGGCGCTTTACCACTGAATCTGAAGCGCAAAAAACAACCCTTCCAGGATTCACGGCGGTATCTTGCTTTCGGCTTGCCTTCAGGTTAACCGGTCAAGGCGATTGCCAGGGTGACCAGTCCTACCAGCCAGCAGTAGGGCGCGAAGCGGTGCAGCTGACCCCGGTCCACCACCCGTAGCAGGATCACCAGGGCCAACCAGCCCACGGCCGCCGAGACCAGCGAGCCGGCGATGATGGTGGCCAGAGGGATGCGGGTCGCCAGTTCCGGTGCATCCAGGCCCAGCACCAGGGCCCCGACGATGGCCGGAATGGAGAGCAGGAAGGAGTAGCGGCCGGCCAGTTTTCGTTCCACACCGAGAAACAGGGCGGTGGCAATGGTGGAACCGGACCGGGAGATCCCCGGCAAAATGGCCAATCCCTGGACGATACCGATCAGGCAGGCGTCCTTTAGCGTCGTACGGGCCACCGGCCGCCCCTGGGTACGAATCCGGCGGGTCAGCCAGAGCAGGGTGCCTGTGACGATAAGCATGCAGCCGACAATGGCCGTGGAGCCGAAAAGCTGGTCGGTGATTTTTTTGAACAGCAGGCCGATGATGGCCGTGGGCACCGATCCGATCACGATAAGCAGGGCCATGCGGATGTCCGGATCGACCTGGAAGAGCCGCAGGAGTCCGCCGGCGCTTCTCATCCGTCTGGGAAGCTGGATCAGGGCCGTGAGAATTTTCAGGATCTCCCGGTAAAAGACGATGATTACCGCCAGCAGGGTGCCTACGTGAAGGCAAATGTCAAAGAGCAGTTCCGGCTCCTTGAGCCCGAAGAGGTTTTGAAAAAGCACCAGGTGGCCTGAACTGCTCACCGGCAGAAATTCGGTCAGTCCCTGGACCGTGCCCAGTATGATGGCTTCGATGGTATTCACAAAAACAGACTCCAATATGGATAATGGTGGTTGAAAGGGTTGATCAGATTCGAGTATAAACCACCAGGCCGGCATGGCAAGGGCAATGTTGCCTCAATGGTGTCGGCGGCGCTTTTTTGCTATTGACCTTTGTGTTCTGCAGGTGCCTTAATTGCCCTTGGCGCCACCGGAACCTGTCTCACATCACAGTCAAAATCGGTTGGGATAAAAAAGATTGAATCAATCAATGGAATTGAAGAATAAAGTCGCCATTGTAACCGGCGCAAGCCGCGGTTTGGGGAAAGCAATTGCCATGGGACTGGCCATGGCTGGCGCACGGGTTGTGGTTGCTGCGCGAAGTGAGGTCGTTAAGGATAAAAAACTTCCCGGAACGATTTCAAAAACAGTTGAAGCCATCGAAGCCGCCGGGGGCGTCGCAATGGCTGTTCGATGCGATGTTACCGATGAAGGCAGTGTCCGGACAATGGTTGAGAGAACCATCGCTGCCTTCGGGCGCATCGACATTCTGGTCAATAACGCCGGGGTGGCCTTTTACTACCCGGTGGTCGAGACGCCGCTGTTACGCTGGGACCTTGTTCTTAAAGTCAATCTTCACGGGACCTTCCTCTGTTCAAAGGCGGTCCTCCCGACCATGATTGATCAAAAAAGCGGAAGCATTATCAATATTTCCTCACTGGCCGCCGACGAGCGTGACGAGGGGACAGTGCCCACCGGCGTCGCCTATGCCGTGGCCAAAGCCGCGGTCGACCGTTTCTGTTATGGATTGGCCACAGAGGTCGGCTGCCATAATATCGCGGTCAACGGAATCAAGCCCAAGGCACCGGTCGATACCGAAGGGATGCGGTATTGGGAACCGGATGAGAAGACAACGGAAGGTTGGGTTTCACCCGACAAAATGGTCAAATGTGTTCTTTTTCTTGCCGCCCAAGATGCCAGTGGCGTTACCGGAACGGTCTCCACGGATGAGGAACTCAGCAAATGGCACGGCTTGTAAGGTTTGTAGATGTCATGGCATACGCTACCGGAGGCGTACCATCATCATGGTGATGTCGTCGGCCTGGGGCGCCGAGCCGGCAAAGGCATTCACATCCTGCATGACGCTTTCGATGATCTGGCCCGGTGATAGCCGATCCTTGCCGCTGAGCTGCCCGAGCAGCCGCTCTTCGGCGTAGAGTTCGCCGCTCGCATCCATGGCTTCGGTGATCCCGTCCGTGTAGATAAACAGGCCGTCGCCAGGGGCCAGCACGATGCGCCGTTCGGCGTATTCAAGATCCGGCAGGGTGCCGAGCAGCACCCCATCGGTGCCTTCGAGAAAAATTGGCGCTTCGTTTTTTCTCAGCAGAACCGGTGGATTATGACCGCCATTGGCATACCACAACTCGCCGGAGCGGATGTCCAGGACCCCGCAAAACAGGGTCACGAACATGCACGCGGCGTTGTCCTGGCTCAGTTGGGCATTAACTTCCTTAAGAATCTGGCCGGGGTGTCGGCGCTTGGCCGCCGTCATCTTGGTCAAGGTCATGGTAACCGCCATGAATAGCGACGCCGGCACCCCTTTTCCGGATACATCGCCGACCACGAAGCAGACACGGGTGTCATCCATGCGGTAGAAATCATATAAATCTCCGCCCACTTCCCGCGCCGGCTGGATCATGGCGAAGAGGTCGAAGCCGGAGATATCCGGAAACGGGGGAAAAAGCTTGGGCAGCAGCCCCATCTGGATCTCGTGGGCGATGTTGAGTTCGCTTTCGATCCGCTCCTTGGCCGCCGTGGTATCGACCAGCTCGCGAATGTGTTCATTCAGCGCATCTTTCATGTACGCGAAGGATTCAGCCAGGGCACCGACTTCGCCGCCGCTGTTCAATCCCGGGATGGCCACCGTCAGATCGCCGGTGGCCATCTGCCGGGCGGCGGCGGAAAGGGTGCGCAAGGGCCGCGTAATGGTGCCGGCCACCAGCCAGACGATCAGGATCAGCAGCAGAATGCCGCATGCCAGAAGAAAGAGCCCCTGATCCCGAAAGGCGTTGAGATCGGCCATCAGTTCGCTCTCGGGAAAAAAGACCCCCACGGACCAATGGCTGAGACCGATGGGCGCGAAGTAGAGAAATCCAAGCCTGCCGGACGGATCGCCGGTAAAGCTCACAAATCCCGACTCGCCGTGGATCATGCGCTTGCCCAGGCGGCGCAGGTCGGTGTCCTGTCGGCTTTCGGCGATGCTGAAAATCGTTTCGTTCATCACCCAGCGCTGCTGGGGATGGGTAATAAAGGTGCCGCTGGATGAGAGGATGAACGCATACCCGGAGTTCAGGACAGGGGTCTCGCAAACACTCTTTTCGAGCCATTGCAGGGAGATGTCAGCCGTCACGACGCCGGCGAAACGTTGCGCGTCCGCCTTGTTGCAGCAGAACGGGCGGGCGTAGGTGGCCATGAGAATGTTTCCCCCGCCCGTGTCAAAATAAGGCTCGCTCCAGAACGGCTTTCCGGTTTCCCGTGGAATCAGGTACCAATCCTGATAAAAATAGTTGTACTGGGCACCCCCCAGATGGGTCACATGGATCGCTTTTTCCCGACGTAAGAGATAGAGGCAGTCATCGATCGTCGCCGGGTCATGGGCATACGGCGCGAAGGCGATGGCCGTGCCGAAGACGACCGGACTGGTTTCCAGGGCGCGCCTCAGGATACCGGTCATCTGCCCTTCATCCAAATCTACGGATTCCAGTACGGCGGCGAGATGGTCGGGCAGTTTTTCCACCGGGGCAAGCACGGACGCGATCTGATGAGCGATCCGCAGGGCGAGGTTTTCGGCATTCTTCTCCACGTTGCGGGTGATGGCCGATTTGGAATGGATGTATCCCGCGGCAAAGATCGCCAGGAAGACCAGAAGACTGCCGGCCAGCACCGATGCCGCGAGCTTGAAGCTGATGCCTCTTTTTCGGATCATGGGAAATCGACTTTCTTGAAGAACGCCGTGTAGGACGGGGACGTGCGGATCAACCCGCCGAGGCGCAGAATATCCGCCACGCGCCGGAAGTCGTCGGCGTTCAGTTCACCCATAGCCCCCCTGTCCGGGGAAGGCTGCATCAGATCGCGCATCCGGTCGAGCATCCAGCGCTGGTGAACCCGGTTGGCCGGGATGTGGGCCGCCTGCATGATCGACAGAATCAGGTCGATGGCCGTTTCCGGGTGGGCAAAGGCGTCGCGCCATCCTTCCATGGTGGCGGCAACGAATGCCCGGACCGCCTCGGGGTGGTTTTCGAGTGTCGTTTTTTGCAGATAGATTCCGTCCTCGGGAAAATTGAGATCGGCGTCTTCGAAACGGAACAGGCGGATTTCATTCGAATCGAGTCCGGCATTGATCAGCGTGTGGTACTCATTGTACCACATGAGTGACGTGATTTGGACACCGCCATGCAGAAACAGATGCACGGGGTTCGCCGCGGTCACCACCCGCACATCCAACTGATACTTGTCAAAGAAGGCCCGTGGCTGGATCTGGAAGTCCGCTGGCCAGAGGGCGACCTTTTTTCCGTTCATGTCCGCCGGCCGGATGATTCCCGCGCGGGTGCGCACTGCCAGGCACAGGGCCGAGTGCTGGATGAGCTGGCCCACGTTGACGATGGCCACGCCCTGGTCGGCGAGCTGAAGGGCGGTTGACAACCACAGGGTGACGATGTCGGCACTGCCGGTTTTGAGGGCCTCCACCGGTAGCCGGTGAGGGCCTCCCGGCAGGATCGTCAGATCGATCCCATGCCGGCGGTAGCAGCCATTCTGCCGGGCCAGGTAGAACCCGGCGAACTGGGCCTGGGGAGACCACTGGGGCAGAAAGGTGAGATGGGGCAACCCCTGGGTCTCGGCCGACGCCGGACGGCACGGCGCGATCCCCGTCGCAAGGATCAGGAAGAAAAGCAGCATCCGATACCATGGCATCATGGCGTCTCTCCCGGGTGAATGCCGAGCCGCAGTTGCAGCCGGTTGTGGTTTCCCTCGCGCCGGTAGTGAACCTCATCCATGAGACGGCGCACCAGGTGGACGCCCAGGCCGCCGATCCGGCGCCGTTCGATATCCGGGGAAAGATCGGCATCGGGTGCTTGAGTCATGTCGAAGGCAATGCCCTGGTCGCTGATTTCCACCACCAGATGTGCTGTTTCCACCCGGCAGTCCACCTGTATCAAACCGGCGGTGTGCGGGTAGGCGTGGGTGATGATGTTGACCAGGCACTCTTCCAGGGCGAGTTCCAGGTGAAGGCAGCGCTCCTCGTCCATGGCCAGGGATCGGGACACGGCCAGTACCGGTGCGATCCAGCGCGGCAG
Source organism: Desulfosarcina ovata subsp. ovata (assembly GCF_009689005.1). NCBI lineage: Bacteria > Pseudomonadati > Thermodesulfobacteriota > Desulfobacteria > Desulfobacterales > Desulfosarcinaceae > Desulfosarcina > Desulfosarcina ovata. The sequence goes on from NZ_AP021879.1 coordinate 5,131,984, forward strand.
GTTTTCCAGACGGGCCCTTGCCGTAACGCTGGCCGGTGGGGCTTCAGGCCTGTGCAAGGGCCGCGTCCAGGGTATCGAAGTGTTTGAACAGCGTAAAGAAGCCTGAAATCTGAAACACTTTTCTCACCGGCCCGCCGGATTCGGCAAGCAGGAGTTGTCCGCCGCGCGATTTGAGGGTTTTCCCCGTGCTCAGGAAGACGCGCAGCCCGGCACTGCAGATGTAGTTCAGGCCGGATAGGTCGAAGGCCAGAACGGTCGTTTCCGGTTCAATGGCTCCGGTCACCGCTTTTTCAAAGGCCGGGGTATTCACCGTGTCCATGCGTCCTCGAACGATTGCCACCAGGGTAGCACCTTCGGTGCGAAAGTCAATTTCCATTCAATTTACTCCTTATGGGTTCGCTGCCAATCGGCCTGAACCATTCCGAAGATCTGGCGGTGCCGGTCGGCATGCATGCAGATGCCATCCCAGTCGGGGATTTTGCGAATCTTCTGCATCAGCAGACCGTCGGTGTCAAACCAGCGCTGCAGCACCCCTCCCAGAAAGTATTTTTTGCTTCTCAGTATCTCCACCGCTTCGCCGACCCACGCCTCACCCAGGTTGAGCCACATCTGGGTCACCACAATCCCTTTTTCCGCCAGGTCCTTTTCCAATTGATCCAGGCAGGCCCGAAAATCCGCTCCCGTCGCATGCACGGCGATACGGGCCACGCCGGCGTAATCGAAGATCTGGGGGCGCAGGTCGGTTACGCTGCCGGACGGTACGGGGGACTCGGCCGGACGAAATTCGCGTTGGTCATCCAGCCCCGCGTAGAGGAAATCGAGTTCCGTCCTATAACAGCGGGGCAGGAACACCGCATGGGACTTTTTGCGAAAGGTCCGGAAATCGAGAAACGCCGCCACCCGGCCGCTGGCACTGCCCTCCTTCCGGTAGGCGGCGGCCGGCATAAGATCCACCTCCAAGGCCCTGGAAATGAAGTTCATCTTCATGGTCAGTTTCTGGCTGTAGGGGTGGTTGCAGACCGGCTCGCCGAAGACAAGGTTGACCGCTGGCAGGGTTTTCGCCAGATCGAGACCGTGGGCGACCATTTCGGTGAAGATTCCCTTGCCGCCACGGAAGGCCGCGTGCACCACGCCGGCCCCGGATTCGTAGGTCCCCGGATGGGCGGCGCTGTTGTACAGGGCATTGTGGCCGACGATTTTTCCCCGGGCGGTGCGGGCCACGCTGGAGATCGTTCGTAGGGCCTCGTTTTCTCGGATCAACAGGTTCGGCTCCAGGTAGGTTTTTACCGGATAACCGCTGCCGTAAACCGACCGGAAGAGGCTGGCCACGCCTTCGGCATCCGCAGAGGTGAAGCGGTCGATGGTGTAGGCCTGTCCTGGTTCGACGTCAGCGCCGGGCGTTTGTTCAATACTCATGGGTGGGCCCCTTTGAAAACGATGAGGGCAGCGGCCAGAAGGCTCAGGCCGCCGCAGAGAAGGTAAAGGGTCCCGTATCCCGACGCGGCCAAAAGAGGGGCGCCGATCAGGGGGCCGAGGAAGAAACCGGCCTGGAACATCTGCATGCCGAGATTGATGTTAAATGCCCGATAGCGCTGGCAAGAGGCATCGAAGAGGAGGCCGTTGAATACCGGCATGGCCACCCCCCATCCCAGACCGAAGAACAGGCCCAGGCCAAAGAAGATCCACGGGTCGGGCGTCTGGGCCAGCATCCCATAGGCGATGCCCAGCCCCGCGAGGGTTGCGGCGGCCAGAATATGCTTGGGCAGACGGTCGAACAGGGACCCGGCGGCCAGGCGGACACCGATTTCACCGGCCGTAGAGAGGCTCAGAAAGAATCCCGCATAAGCCATTCCCAGAGATCGGCCGTAGCCGTCAAGGAAAAAGAAGACCATGGCATGGCCGCAATAGAGTAGCAGCATGGCGGTGAGAATCCGGAGGATGCGCGTATCGGTCAGGTTCTGCACGATCTCCCGGCCCGACAGGGCCGAGGCGCCGCTTCCGGCGACCGGTGAATCTTCGCTGCCGGACGCTGTTGCGGCAAGGGGCAGGATCAAGAGGGTCAGCGCGGCGAACCCGAGCAGGATGTGGTTGAATCCGCCCAGGTGCGCGTCAAGCGCCGGCAGCAGCGGCGGAATCAAGGTGTAGGGCAACAGGGTGACCACCGCCAGGTAGCCGAAGAACTGGGCGCTTTTGCCGTTGGGGATGAGACCGACAATCAGCGTTAAAAGCGCCGTGCCGAGAAGAGCAAAGGCCGTGCCGTGGAAAAGTCGCACCACCAGCATGCTCCAGAACCCGGTGGCCAGGGAATAGGCGGCCAGCGACGCGGCGGCCATGAGCGTACCGAACAGCAGCATCCGGCGGGCGTTGGCGGCATGGCACAGGGGGCTGATGACCGGCCGCGCGACCAGGGCGGCCGCTGCAAGCGCCCCCACGAGCAGACCGTAATCCGCCGCAGCGATGGGGAGAGTTCTCAAATGGTCAACGAAACCGAAGAAGACGGAGATATTGGCGTATGCCAGAAACGCGGCGATCATCAGAGAAACCGATCCCCTGGAAAAAAAAGGTATGGCGGAGAAGTTCTCCTTCTTATCCGCCGCGGCAGCCGTATCCGTCACAGGCCGTCCCCCTCCACGGACCGCTGCCAGTCGGCCCGGATGATTTCCAGCATCCGCCGGCATTTTTCCGTCGATATCCCCCCCGGGCGTTCTTACCACGCTGGAGACAACCCGCATCGCCGCGTTCTCACGGATCAGCAGATCCGGTTCCACATAGGTTCGAACCGGGTATCCGTCTCCATAAACAGCACGAAAAAGGCGGGCCACGCCGTTGGCATCCTTCGGCTCGAACCTGAAAACGTCCCAGGACTGACCGGGTTCTATTTCATCGTGTTCCGTCATTTTTTTCCTCGTTTTCCGATGTGAATACGGTGGGAAGCCGGAGCATCAGGTTCCCGGCCACCCTGCGCCGGTACTCGGCGGAAGCCCGGACATCGTCAATGGGTGCCACACGCTCGCGGACGGCGGGAATGACCGCGTCCAGGCTTTCCCGGGAGAAAGGCCTGCCCGCCAGGGATGCTTCGATGTCGGGAAACCGCAGGACCCCGGGCCCCACGCTTCCCCAGGCGAACCGGGCCTTCTCGATCCTCCCGTCGGGGGATATGGCCAGGAGGGCCGCCAGACTGGCCACGGCGCAAGCCATGGCCTTCCGAAGCCCCACCTTTTCGAAATGCTGAAGCAGCCCCTCCTCCGGTTTCGGGATAACGATCCCCGACACGATCTCCCCGGGGACAAGGGCCGTCTTCCCCGGCCCATGGATAAAGGCATCCAGGGCAAGACGCCGGGTGCCGTTTCCCGATGCCAGGACCACTTGGGCGCCGAGCACGACCAGGGGCGGAAGGGTGTCGCCGGCCGGAGAAGCGGTCACAATGTTGCCGCCAAGGGTGCCCATGCGCCGGATATGAGGAGACCCCAGGGTTTTCAGGGCCTGGGCCAGCACCGGAAAGAAGCGGGCGATCGCCGGGGCTTCCAGAAGCGCTTCATGGGTCGTCCCGGCCCCGATCCACACCTCCTTCGGATGCTCGACAATCCCGCGAAGGGCGTCAATTCGGTCCAGACAAACGAGGGCCCGTGGATTGATTTTTTTACTCCGCAGCCAGACCAGCAGATCCGTGCCGCCGGAAAAAACCCGTGCCTCGGGATGCGCCGCCAGGAGTTGCCAGAGGGCTTCGAGGGATTCCGGAAGAAAAACCGGTCTCGGGTTCTCTTCCTTTGAATCGACGGTGACGGATCGGGTGCCCGCGGTCTCTTCCCCGGACCCGCTCCGGGGAACCGCCTGCTTCAGGTCCACGGAAAGCACGGCATCCAGGATTTTTTCGTAGCCGGTGCACCGGCAGAGGTTTCCGCTCAGGGCCGCCGCCGCTTCCGGACGCCGGGGGTCCGGATTCCGGGAGAGAAAATCCATGGTGGTGAGGATCATCCCCGGGGTACAGAATCCGCACTGGACCGCCCCCTTTTCCATAAAGGCCTTCTGGACCGGATGAAGCGTCCCGTTTTCGGAGAGCCCTTCGATGGTGGTGACGCGTTGACCGGAGAGCTGGGCGGCGGTCATCAGACAGGAGAGACGGGTCCGGCCGTTTATCAGCACGGCGCAGGCCCCGCACTCCCCGGCGCCGCACCCCTCCTTTACGCCGGTAAAGCCGAGATCTTCCCGGAGCAGATCCACCGCCCGCCGGTCGGCCGGCGCATCCAGGCATACGGCCCTTCCGTTCAGTTGGAATTCAATCTTCATGGTGCGTCCTTTTTCACAAGGGCCGTCAGAATCCGCTCCGGGGTCATGGGAAACTTGAGAAGCCGAACTCCGCAGGCATCAAACAGGGCGTTAGCGACCGCGGGCAGGGGGATATCGATGCCGATCTCTCCGGCTCCCTTGAGGCCAAACGGCCCGGCCTCCTCAGCCAGAGCAACGGCCACGGATTCGATCTTTGGCGCGTCCAGGGCGGTGGGAATGATGTAGGTGGTGAAATCCCGAGTCATCATGCGGCCCTTATCTGCAATCACCTCTTCGTAGAGGGCGTAGCCCAACCCTTGAACCACGGCTCCCTCCTGCTGCCCGGAAAAATTCTGAGGGTTCAGAATCCGTCCGCAATCGTTCACCCCAAGATATTCCGGCACCGACACCTGCCCGGTCAACGCGTCCACCTCCACCCGGACCAGGTGCGCCGCATGGGAGAAGATGGAATGCGGAAAACCGTGGAGCCGCAGGTTCCCATCCGGGTGGGGTGCCTCCCCCGAAACAGGGGCGCGGTAATGATAGGTGGCGAAGCGTTCAGCGGGGTTCAGGAACATCCCCAGGCGGGAAAGGGTTATTTCCCTCCCCGTGGCAAGATGCCGGACGGCGCCGGGAACCAGTATCAGTGCCGACGTATCCGAAACCATAAGGGCATCGGCCGCCCGGGCGAAAATCCGCTCTTTGAGGGCCCTTGCAGCTCCAATCAGGGCATTTCCGTAGGTGAAGGTGGTCCGGCTGGCCGATGACGAGCCGCTGGGAAATGTTTTGTCCGTATCGGGCAGAACGGGGATCAGATGTCCGGGTGGCTGTGAGAGGATGTCCCCCGCCATCTGGAGATAGGCGGCGGCGTTCCCCTGTCCCATATCCACGACACCCGCCATTACCTCAAACCTGCCGTCATCCATGAGGCGGATACCGGCCGTGGCAGAGTCGGGAACCGTGGGGCCGTAGCCCATGCCGTGGGAGATGCAGGCGATCCCGGTCCCGCGCATTGTATTGGGCCCAGCCGAAGCCTTCCAGTGCTCCCGCTCTTTCCATAGCGGGTGAGCCTCCAGGGTTTTCAGACATTCCAGGAGCCCCACGGAGCCCTGACGGGTCACCCCGGCCGGGCACCGGTCTCCCCGGACCAGGGCGTTTTTTCGCCGCAGGGCCAGGGGGCAGATCCGGAGTTTTGCCGCCACCATGTCCATCATGGACTCCATGGCTGCGGCCACCTGGGGCACGCCGAAGCCCCGGAAGGCGCCGGATACAGGGTTGTTGGTGTAGGCCGCCCAAACCGCGAGATCGGCATGGGGAATCCGGTAAGGCCCGCCCGCATGCTCGAGTCCCAGGGCCGCGACCACCCCGCCCAGATGGTCATAGGGGCCGGTGTCGAGGTAAATGCGGGCGCTCACGGCTTTCAACGTGCCGTCACGGTCGGCCCCCAGCCGGTAGTAGAGCCGGGCCGGATGGCGCTTGACGCCGGCCAGAAAGCTTTCCTCCCGCCGCCACCACATCTTGACCGGCCGGCCCGGGCAGCTCAGCGCCGCCAGGGCCAGAAGACTCTGCACGGTGATGCCGTCCTTGCCGCCGAAGGCGCCGCCGCAAAAGGGCGCCCGGATGCGGATGCGGTCGACGGCCAGCCCCAGGGCCTCGGCCACTTCCAGGCGGTCCCGGAAGGGGGTCTGGGTGGAGACGGTGATGTCGAGCCGCCCCTCGTCGTCAGCCAGGGCCCAGCCGTTTTCGGTCTCCAGAAAGGCGTGGGCCTGGCGGGGCAGGTCGAAACACCCCTCCACGACAGCGTCGCAGTCGCTCAAGGCCTGCTGCGGGTCCCCGTTTTGGATGGTGGCGTGGAAGAGGGTGTTGCCGCCAGCGTGATCCGGATGGATCAGAGGGGCATCGTCTCTCAGGGCTGCTTCGGGATCGAAGATTGCCTCCAGGGGGTCGAGATCGAGGACGATCCGGTCCAGGGCCGCCTCCAGGGCCGCGGAGCTCTCGGCGACCACCAGGGCTACGGCATCCCCGCAATGGCGGACCCGATCGTCGGCCAGCACTGGCTGGTCCTTGCGGATCACGCCCTGGCGATTGGTGCCGTTTACATCACGGGCGGTGAGCACGGCCCGGACACCAGGAGTGGTTTGTGCCGCTTGGATGTCGATGCCGCGGATGCGGGCGTGGGGTACGCCGCCCCGCTTGACGCCGGCCCACAAAAGGTCGTTTCCGTAGGTGTCGATGGAGAATTTCTCCGCACCGGTGGCTTTGCCGAGGGCGTCGGAGCGGGGCATGGCTTCACCGATCTGGTATACGCGGTGGTCAGGCGGCATGATTCAACACCTCGTGCAGCGCATCCACCAGGGCGGTCATGGCATCGGGCAGACCGATGGTGATGCGAATCCAGTTGGGGAAGCGGAAACCGGTCATGCTGCGTACCATCACCCCGCGGGTCATCAGCCGGCGATAGGCCAGGCTGTCGCTCATGGGCAGCCGCAGCATGATAAAGTTTCCCTCGCCGGCCACATGGGGCAGCCCCAACCGCTGGAATTCACGGGTCAGCATCGTCTTGGTTTCGCGCACCAGGGCCCGGGTGGCCCGCACGTGCGCTTCGTCATCCAGCGCCCGCAAGGCCGCTTCCTGGGCCAGGCCATTGACCGAGTAAACCACGCAGGTCCGCCGGATGATATCCACTACCGCCGGCGCGCCGGCCAGATAGCCGATACGCAGCCCGGCCAGGCCGTACATCTTTGAAAACGTCCGGAAGACCACCAGGTTGGGGTATTCCTCGATCAGCCGCAGCCCGTCGGGAAAGTCCTCCTTTTCCACGAACTCGCAATAGGCCTCGTCAACCACAACGATCTGCCGGCCGGCCACGTCGTCCAGGAATTTCCGCAGCCGCGCCTCGGACCAGTAGGTTCCGGTGGGGTTATTGGGGTTACAGACAAACAGGATCTTGGTCCGCTGGTCAATGGCCGCCAGCATGGCCGCATCGTCGAAAGTAAAATCCGTGAGCGGCACCAAGCGGGCGTCGATGCCGGAAAAGGCGGCGACCCATTCATAGACCGCAAAGGTTTTGTCGGCGGTGACGATATTGTCCCCCTCCTGGCAGAAGGCTTTGATGACGAACCCGATCACCTCGTTGGCGCCGTTGCCCACGAGGAATTGATCCGGGTGCAGGCCGAAACCGTCGGCCAGTCGGTGCCGCAGGTGGTAGGCGTCCCCGCTGGGGTAGATGGCCGCCCGGGGGGAGGGAAAGCCGTCGATGATCGTGCGTGCCGCCGACGGGGGGCCCAGGGGATTTTCGTTGTTGTTGAGGCGGAAAAGACGGGTGCAGCCCGCCATTTTCATCAGCACGTCGTCGGGTTTGCTGGGGATGTAAGCCTCGAAATGCCGCACATGCTCGGGCACCAAGTGATCGATGGTGGGGGTCATTGATCGCATCTCCGCTGGAAGATCACGCGGTCCGCGGCTCCGGCGTAGGGCAGGAGCAGCCGCGGCCGGAATCCGAGCTGCAGCAGGCCGGGGGTGAACTGGGCGTGCCAGGCAACCCCCAGGTCCATTTCAAAGCGGATGTCGGCCATGCCTTCCCTGTCCAGGAGCGCCACGTGGGCGGCAAGGTTTTCCGAACCGTCCCGGCCGGGCCAGATCGGCCTCAGGGTGGAACGGCCCAGGTGCCGGTCTGTCTCCACGCTGAGCACGGAGAAGGCCGAGTCGGTTTCCCCCTCGGCAACCACCGGCTGAATCTCCCGGGGAAAGACCAGGCGGCGGTATTCATCCCGCAGAAACGCTTCCAGGTCGGGGTGGGACCACACCACGCAGCCCGTGTCCTCGTGCATCAGGCGGAAGACGGCCGTCAGCGGGAGTGCTGCGCCATCCGATGCGGGGATGTCGAGGCTGCCCAGCATCTCGAAGTAGCCGTCGGGAAGCTGGAACGTGGGCATCCGGTTGATCAGCACCAGGGCCGGCGACCGGGCGATGTCCGCGATGCAGGCCTCTACCAGAGAAATGGCCATGTCGGAATTGCTCGGGTCGCCAAACAGGTAGGGCCCGAAACACGCCACGGTTCGGGTGCCCTCCCAACGCCATGCCATGCCACCGCCGATCTCGCCGCCCGGACCGACGAGCAGGCGGAGCCGATAGTCTCCGGCGTCGGCCATATCAACCATCTTCCCCGGGTAACGGAAATCCATCGGGAAAAGGGTCTGTGGGTAACACTGGTTTACCAGGCGAACGAACCATTTGATCTGCGCCGCGTCGGGCACTTCGAGGCGGACGTTGGCCAGGGCGTCGGGAATCTTCAATGGTGTACCCGTGTCGATGCCGGGGTATGGCCGGTCCTTGACCAGGGAGAGGCGCAGGCGGCCGCCGGCCGGGCGGGAGACGCGAAAGCGGTCGGCCAGGCGCGATGCGATCAGAAGCCCCATCTGGTCGAGCCCGATCTCGTCATCCGTGTCGATGGTGGTGGTCATGTTAAAGGCCCGCAGCTGCAAGTCGCCGATCGGCAGGGAGATGTCCGTCTCGACAAAATGGCTGCCGGACCGGCAATCGATGGTCACATCCTGGCCTTGGCTGCCGTCGATGCGGGTGATGTAGGCGACGGTCTCCTCGGCGGCCAGGGCGAGTTCCTCGGCTGCATCGACGGAAAGCCCGAACCCCCTGGCGGCCTGCCCCACGAAGGTGGCTGCCAAGGGAAGGAAGTTCTCATCCACGGGCATGTTCAGGGAAACCGGTTTCAGCTTTTTTTTTGACATGGATACCCCCCCAAAGGGGAAGTATCGGCCGATTGCTGGATAGGTTTAGGCGTTTTTCAAAAGGCCGCTGTCGGGGATGGATGGAAACCGGAAGTTCTCACCCCTTGATGACAACGATCGGCCGCAGCCGGGCCACCTTTTTCGAAATACCGGCCCCGTGGACGCTCTCCACCACCTGGTCGATGTCCTTGTAAGCGTCGGGCATCTCCTCAGCCAGGGTGCTGCGGCCGGTCCATTTGACCAGGATGCCCTTGTCGGCCAGTTCGCGGTGGATGGCGCGTCCTTTGCTTTTTTTCTTTGCGGCTTTGCGGCTCAGCACACGGCCGGCGCCGTGGCAGGTGGAACCGAAGGTTTCGTCCATGGCCTTTTGAGTGCCGACGAGAACGTAAGAGGCGGTGCCCATGTCGCCGGGAATCAGGATCGGCTGTCCCACGTGCCGGTAGGCCTCGCAGATTGCCGGATGGCCAGGGGCGAAGGCGCGTGTGGCCCCCTTGCGGTGTACACAGACGGTTTTGGGTTTGCCGTCCACGGTGTGGGTTTCGCGTTTGGCGATGTTGTGGCAGATGTCGTAGACTTGATGCATGGCCAGCTCCCGTGGGCCGATGCCCAATACCTGCTGGAAGGTTTCCCGGGCGCGGTGCAGCAGGATTTGGCGGTTGGCCCAGGCGTAGTTCGCCGCGCAGGCCATGGCGGAAAAATAGCGCTCGCCCGCAGCGGAGCGGATCATGGCGCAGGCCAGCTGGCGATCGGGAAGCGCGATACCCAGGGTTTTGACGTGTTTGTTCATGAAGGCCAGCGAGTCGTCACAGATTTGATAGCCCAGGCCGCGTGATCCCGAATGCAGCAGCACGGTGACTTGGTTCTCGGACAGGCCGAAGGCCGTTGCTGTGGCCTCATCGAAGATTTCGTCCACCACCCCCACTTCGAGAAAGTGGTTCCCTGAGCCCAGCGTCCCCAATTGTTTGGTGCCACGCTCCAGGGCGCGCGAGCTGACCACGGATGGATCGGCCACGTCCATGCAGCCGCCATCCTCGGTGCATTCCACATCCGACGGGTCTCCCATGCCCTGGCGCACGGCCCAGCGGCCGCCTTCCCGCAGGACCTTCATTTCCTCTTTTAACGAGAGTTTTAGTGACCCGGTGGAACCCACACCCGTGGGAATGTTTTCGAACAGGGCCTGGACCAGGCGGCCGGTGACGGGACGGATTTCCTTCTCCTCGAGGCCGGTGGCGGCCAGGCGAACACCGCAGTTGATGTCGTAGCCCACGCCGCCCGGCGAAATCACCCCGTCATTCCAGTCGAAAGCCGCCACCCCGCCGATGGGAAAGCCGTAGCCCCAGTGCATGTCGGGCATGGCCATGGATGCGGTGAGGATGCCGGGCAGGGTGGCCACATTGGCGACCTGTTTGAGGGCCTCCTCTTCGGCCAATTGAGTGGCCATGCGATGGTTCATGAAGATGCGGCCGGGCACTCGCATGTTGCCGGTGCGCGGGATTTCATAACAGTATGGGGAAATTTGTCTAAGTTCCATGCCGGTTACCCCTGGTCGTGCAAGTGTTGGGGTTACACCATATCATGTGCAGCGGTGGTGGCCGGCCGCTTGTCAATCAGCCGGCAAAATACTTTTTAATCTGCTTATAGCTCTGATCGACATTGCTTCTGAAATTATCGCAGGCATCTTTAAAGGATTGATCCCAAAGTTCAATGGCCTTAAGGCTTTCAGCCGGTATCCAATCGGCCTGATCGATGGCAGAGTTGGCAATACGTTCGATCTGACCCTGGAGCAATGTCAACGCCTGGAAAAAATTGTAAAACACAACTTGGTTAAAGTCGACCATATGTTTAAACATTTGTTTTTGATCCATGGTTCTTTTTTCCTGGGTTGCTAATGGGTTATTTGACGGGCTCTTTTTCTTTGGCGGCCGGCTTTGGGGCCTTGGCAGGCACGGCTTTTGTCTCTTGAACAAGATGCTTTTCCAGGCCGGAAAAGCCACTTTCCACATAGGAATGAAAGCGCTTGAACTCTTCCTGGCAGGCATTGACCCAACTGTTTATTGCGTTCCGGGCCTCTTCCGGCATCGGCAGGTCGGTCTGGCTCACCATCGTTTCCATTGCCGAGGCGGCCTGTTCCTGGACGATTGCCACTGCGTTGTACCAATTGGTAAAAGCGATTTTCTGGAAATCAACGGCCTGTTTCGCGATTTGGTTGAAATTCATTTTCAGCGTACCTTTCTTTTGAAGAATTTGACCATTATTATCGCATCGCAATAATAATCAACATGTGGTTTATATTTGGGATAATAAACATATTAGGTAAACTGTCAATATAAATTTGTGCAATGCATCAATTTGTCAAGAAAAGCAGTAAGGACCATGCTTTCAGTCACCCGGGACGATCCCTGCGATACCTTCAATCCTGCCTACCCGATGCCAATCGACGTGCTGGTCAAGGGCATGGATTGATCACGCGGATACGTGCCTCCGGCTTCGGCTGCCGCCTCCCTCGAACAGGCGCGCTCCAGAACCCTGGCGCAACACGTTGCTGAAAAACAATGGGACTACGACACCCGCCGCTACTTCAAATCGCTAAATAGCGTCGCTGCTGAAACAGCCGCTACCGACACCGTCGTTTCCGATCCCGTGGTCAGCGCCGAACGGCAACGATTCCGGAAACTGCTCCAGGAGGCCGAGATCCTCCCTATCAGTCGACGTAGTTAACAGACCCCTTTGGGGTACGCTCGCCAACGGTGAACTTATTCTCAGCTGCGGCGTAACCAATGATGACGGCACACTGGAGCTGGTAGCCATCCGGGATGCCTGCCTCTTGCGCCAGAGCACGGTCATTTCCTGCATTCAACGCTAAGGTGGGGGAAACAATATAGCAGGAGCCCAGACCCAATTCGGTCGCTTCAAGAATCATGTTCTCCGCAGCGAGCGAGGTATTGACAGCGCTGTATGGAGACTCAGTCGGTCCGGAAAGAAGGAGCAGAACCGGTGCGCCATATAGCGGCTGATATCCTGGAAGGGAGACCCTCTGCTGTAAAAATTCTGATTATAACGGATTTTGGGGAGTTTGATTCCAATAAGCCGAACATACAGTGGCCTATCCCCCGACAAAAACACAACATGTTGATATTATTGAAGATTTGAGTCTAGACTTTTTACTAATAATTTTATATAGTTAGAGACACATCCCGCCAAAGGAGGTCTCTAACTATATGGGAATAGCAGATACAAGATCCGCTAACCGAAACAACAGAATCATATGTTTGCCCTTTTCTCAAGGCAATTATGAATGCAACATACTCAACCCGGTTGATTTCAGAACTTCCGTAAACAAAAGGATCGAACTGTTTCCGGAATTATTCCCGGCTGAAATCGAAAATGGATATCGGATGAAGGATCTTTATTACTCAAAAAAACAATCCATATGGATCCGTCGAATTAAAATATCCGGTGTTGCTTACACCATTCGTCCTTCATTTGTACTGCCATACCTCGTTGGATTTGTTGACGAAATCGAAGATGCAATGTTTTTTAGAAAGTTCGACATACCATTTTGGGCCATAAGTCGTGTTTTCGGAAAAGATCCCATGTATTGGTATCGAATCGAACAATCTATCGGGCGAAACAGCATTGTCGGAACAACTGTCCGAAATCCTCAAGATGTTCCCGAACATCTTGCCGCTGATGAAAAGCATACTCGAATTTTAGGTGAAAAAACGTATGTGGCCACGACAGTTGGTGATGGCTGTATTCTCGGTGCAGCCGTTGCCAAAGACGCCGGAGAACAAGCGTTAACAGATGCGTATCAAGTGTACAAACAAGAGGCCCAGTGTATAAAGCCGGAATATTCACCGGAAACCGTGAATATGGACGGCTGGAAAGCCACCCGAAATGCGTGGCAATTCCTCTTCCCGGCAGTAGTTATCATTTGCTGTTTTCTTCATGTGTTTATCAAAATTCGTGACCGTGCCAAAAAGAAATACCGAGATATTTTTGAAAACGCCGCATCAAAGCTATGGGAGTGTTATCGCGCTGAAAGTAAGGCATCGTTTTCCCAAAGAATAAGAAGGTTGTACGAATGGTGCGAAAAGAATGCTGTGCCATCCGTTATCATAGATCCCATAACGAAGTTACGGAAAAACATTGCCGCCTATCGTGTTGCCTACGATCATCCTAAAGCACACCGAACCAGTAACATGGTTGACCGGTTGATGCAAAGAATGGATCGCCACCTGTACAGTACCCAATATTTTCATGGATCGATGGATGCAGCGCAGTTGAGTATTCGAGGATGGACGCTCATCAATAATTTTTCACCATACAATCCTCGAACGGTTAAGTTGCACAATGGATTTAAAAGTCCGGCGGAACAGCTAAACCAATTCAGATATCACAACAACTGGTTGCAAAACTTGTACGTTTCGGCTTCTTTGGGTGGGTACCGGAGACCTCCCCAAAATCCGATATAATCAGTAAAAATTCAACGCCGGAATTGACCATAGCACTATGCGTCAGGTCATTGATCCGTTGTCGTAGCCCGGCATTACGGATCACTGAAATCTGAAATGCTCCGGCATTCGGAGCCCATTGACCCGCCTCGACGATTTTTGCCAGATCCTCGGCGAGGACCGGTTTATCCAAGTAGGCTCTTACGCTTTTTCTTTTTGTGATTGCTTCTGAAACATTCATTATCGTATATCCTCTAATGCATAAAGCGCCGACGGTTGCAAGCGGGTTGGGCTCTGCCGCAGGGCAATCGCAAGTAAAATCAAAAACCGGCCGTTCCTGAACACGCACCATTCCCGAAAGTGGGAAAATGCCAAATGAAGGATGAAATCGATTTAAAATAGATAGAATACCACCATTTGGCATTTTTCATTTGGTCTTTGACATTCATGGACGCTCTAATTTTGGGAAGAAAAGCAACCTGGAAATCTACATGCGGTTGCCCTGGGCTCTGCCGCTGCACTTCTGAGCATTATTTTTCATCCAAATGCGTTAAAAGTAACAAATTCTTTTAAATCCGATTTGAGAATCCTTTCCAGTTCAAAGAAGTTTTCCTCTTTTGTTTCCGTAAACAGAAAACCAAAAACGGGATACTCCCTGTAATCAATTTTCCGTATTTCGAGTGGTTTTTCAAATTTGGATAGCAACAAATCATAATCGAATGCAGTTATTTGATTTCCTTCAATACCTGTGGAGTTGTCCAAGACGATGATGCTATAAAGTTTTCCTTCTTTATTTTTTAAAATTTCTTTCCAGTCAGGCCGTTTTTGGGAAAAATAAAGGACATAAGGATTGAATTGATAGGCGAAATAAGTCATGTCGGCAGTTGTACACCAGCCACCGAATCGCATTGGATTGATTTCAATCGGCCACACTGAACCGGCGCGATCACGTCTGATTTCAACATGGACAGGAAAATTTTTCACCTCTGACAGTTTCCCTATTTTCTTCAGAAATGCCGAGAATTGGTCTATATTGCTTTCTATGATTTCTTTTGACGAAATGTAAATACGATCACTAACATCATCGTTGGAAGAAAATATGTGCTTGTGAATGTTGAGAATTACAGGTTCTCCGGAAGCATTAAAGTAGGCATCGACTGCGAATTCTTCTCCTTCAATATACTGTTCAATAATGAATGCGGTGGTGTTTAAAACCTCCTTTGGATATAAATTTTTCGTGCTGATTATTTCAGACGTGATCACCTCTTTTATTTGCTTCCATTTATTGGGATCAGTGACTTTGTAGACTCCCATGCTAAAAAAACCAACGGTGGGTTTGATAATAAATGGCATAGGAATGTTTTCCATAGACAGATTGCCCAATTCGTTTGGTTTGATTTCTCTGAAATAGAAATCAGGATACATTGTCTTTGTCAGGGCCCGGAATTTTACCTTGTCTTTGAACAAATCAATTTTTCGGGGGAGATTTGTATCGGACAGATGTTCGGCGATCCAGCCAATAGCATTTTCAGAAGTAGTGTAGATCGGAATATTTTTTGAAGATTTTGCCTTTTGGATGGCAGCCTTTTCATTAATTATGTTGGGCCCTTTTGTAAAACCGAGTTTTTCTGCCATTTTCGTTTTGACAACGGGAAAACCGTTTTCTTCAATTGTTGTTTTTAAAAAATCAGAAACGAATGGCTTATCAATAAAAATCATTTTTTCCACACTATTTGTTCTGATGTTTTTTTTATGGGCATCTTTGGTGTCCTTTGCGTTTGGATTTGCCTGCCTTAACCAAAATCGACCGGTTCTGCAATAATTAATATTGGCTCATCGCGGATTAGTGTGAAAATCACCTAATCCTGCGAGTACCCGTATCCTAAAGTTGTTGAAATTTCTGTAGCCGAATGCCATGCGTATAATAGCCCTGAGGGAATTATTGGTACCTTCAACGAACCCATTTGTAATTCTTTCGATGAAGTAATTTAAGATCTGCTCTCGCCAGTTCTTCAAGGTCTTACAGAACTTTGAAAGATATTTATCACCTGTACGTTCGGCCTTCAAACACCATACATCAAGAAATCGGGCTGCCTTTTCTCTGCATCTGACTTTCTCAAAAATCGTGCGGAACTCCTCCTTTAAAAGGTACAATGCGCGAAGATCAGGACACAATTCCAATATTTGATCCAAGTGATCAGCTTGCTTTGTCGACAATTCGGATCGGTTACGCACGATGAGCCAACGGCTACCCTTGAGTATCTTTTGTGTTTCAGGATCGCACTGCCTTTGAAATCTGGTTCGAAGTTGGGTCAGACGGTGGTTGAGTTGTTTCATCACATGGAACCGGTCGACCACCACCTTGGCATGGGGAAGCTTGTTGCAAGCGGCTTGATAATAGGGCGCCCACATATCGATGGAAACAAATCGGATCGCCTTTTTTTGTTGATCACTCAGCGATTCGATCCAATTTTCCAGTGTCTGTTTCTCCCTGTCAGGCAGCACTGCGAGAATGCACTTTCTGGAAATATCCGAAATCACGAGAACGAATTGCTTGTGGCGTTTTTTAAGCGAAATTTCATCGATTCCCAGCACCCGGGTCAGGCCGTCAACGCCAACACTCTTTTTCAATGCCGCGAGACGATTGAAGATCTCTTTAACCGTGGATTGGCTTAACCCCTCACGTTTAGCAACATCCTTACGTGTACTGGTAAGGCAAGATTGATAGACACGCATCTCAAAAGCAGAAGATTGCCTACGATGGGAATCAACGAATGGTAATTCCTCGGTGAAAACCTTACCACATTGATCACATTCGAAACGGCGGGACAGGAAATGCAAAAAGGTCTTTTTACCCCAAACATCCAAATGTCGTACGCAACGAGGCTCCTCCTGATGAACTTTTGTTGAAAGAGCCCCACAATGGGGACACAAAGCAACCTCTTCACGATGGGCACATCGAAGATGCAGCACGTCTTCATCCCCTTCGCGACGAAGGGCATACATAGTAACGAACAAGGTCGCTATGCCCAGCAATTCTGTCAATGTGTTATCTGCGACACTTGTGAATTCCTGCTGGCTAATTCGTTTCACGGACTTTGCGGCGTCCTTTACAAATGATGTTATGTACGGCAGTAGTTTCATGGGAAATCCTCCAAAGAGTTTTTCCCATTACATATAGTCACAAGCAGTTCCTGATGTCCAGTAAAATGTACCTGTATATCTCGGAATCACACTATTCCGCGATGATCCTTAATATTTAAGATGCGGGCCCTATGCTTTCCCGACCGAAAAACAGAGCGCCATTTATCTTCAACAATTGACATGGAAAGCCGAATCAAGGTACTCTCAGTGCATCTGTCATCCTAATTTCCTCATAACGAGTTGGTCTCAAATGCGATTGTAGGTTCGCAATAGAGATGGAAGCTTCTTTCTTGTCATGAATAAAATAGTTCAGCTACACGGCAGATTGACCTTAAAGGAGGATGATAATGAGCAAAAAAGTGTTGATTGTGGACGACGACCCGGATGTGCGGATGTTTAACGCTACTGTCGTGGAGGAGTGTGGTTACACACCGATCGAGGCAGCCAATGGTGAAGAGGGGCTGAAAATCCTTAAAAAAAATCCACCGGATTTGGTGACCTTGGACGTTCTTATGCCCAAACAGAACGGCCTTCGCCTTTATCGGGAGTTGAAATCGAATAAGTCATTGGTTGGCATTCCTGTAATCATGCTGTCCGGTATTGCCAAACGCACATTTTTACGCTCCCAGAAGGCGCTGACCGAATTTGGCGGTAAGGCCGTTCCCGAACCAGAAAGCTACCTGGAAAAACCCGTCGAACCGGATGATCTCGCCCGGGAAATCAAAAAATTCCTGGACTAAACTGCCCACGGGTGGGGTACCGGTCTGATTCACTTGGCGATGGGCATCCAGAAGACCGGTAAAACGTTTTAAAACACCCAACCAGACGATCCCAACCCGCAACGATACATTGAGGAGGCAGCGATGGCGGTCATTACCGTATCAAGGCAGTTCGGCGCTGGCGGCATCACCCTCGGTAAAATGGTGGCTGATGAATTGGGGTATACCTTTGCCGATAATTATGTCGTTCAACGTGTGGCCAAGGAGGCGAATGTTTCCACCCATTGGGTCGAATCCTTTGAAAAGGAGGCCGGCAGCAAACTTTCCCGCTTTATTTCCAGCATGGTCTCCCAGCGCTGGTTGGACCGTGTACTGGGAGATGAGCGAGGCTACCTGGATGAACAGATCTATCTGGACTACCTGGTGCTGATCATTGCCCAATTTGCCGATGAGGGCAATGTGGTGATTTTGGGACGGGGAAGCCAGTACATTCTCAACGACCATCCCGATGCGGTCCACGTCTTATTGGTGGACGAACCCGAAAACCGTATAAAATTTATGATGGACCGGTACGAAATGGACCGGAAGAAAGCAGAACGAACGGTGAACAACGAAGATCGCAGACGGGCGAGCCTATACAAACGGCTGGGGAAGGCTGACTATGAAGACCCGCGATTATACGATCTCGTGCTCAACATGAGCCAAATGACGCTGGAAACGGCTCGGGATAGGGTCTGCGATTTGGCGAAACAAAAAAACGCTGAGTCATAACCGATCCACGATTTGGTTAAATACCGGACTGGGCCGCATATGCTTATCGGTCATTGCCGGGTCCGGATAGTAATAACCCCCGATATCCACCTTGCCGCCTTGGGCGGCCAAAAGGTCCTCTGCAATGGCGGCTTCATTTTCATGGAGCGCTTTAGCGACCGGCGAAAAGATATCTTTCACGACCTTGTCTTCGTCTTGGGCGGCAAGCTGCTTCGCCCAATAAAGAGCGATATAGAAGGTTGCTCCCCGATTATCGATCTCCTTGACTTTACGGGAAGGGCTTTTTCCGTTTTCCAGGTAAATGCCGATGGCATGGTCCAGAGCCCGGCCGAACAGGGCTGCCTTGGCGTTGCCATCCATCTTCGCCGCAAGCTCCAGGGAGGGCACCAACGCGCAGTATTCGCCAAGGGAATCCCACCTTAAGTGCCCCTCTTCCAGAAACTGCTGCACATGCTTGGGGGCGGAACCGCCGGCACCGGTTTCAAACAATCCGCCCCCCTTGAGTAGGGGAACAATGGAGAGCATTCGGGAACTGGTTCCAAGCTCCAGGATGGGAAACAGGTCCGTCAGATAATCCCTGAGGATGTTGCCGGTTACCGAAATCGTGTCTTTTCCCTCCCGGACCCTGCCAAGGGTGAACTGCATGGCTTCGTCCGGCGTCATGATATGGATATCGAGGCCGCCAGTGTCATGCAGGGGAAGATAGGCGTTAACCTTTTCGATGATGCGGGCATCGTGCGCCCGTTCGGGATTAAGCCAGAACACGGCCGGCGCGCCCGTAGCCCGGGCCCGTGCAATGCCCAACTTTACCCAGTCACGGATGGCCTCGTCCTGGGTTCGGCACATGCGAAAGATATCCCCGGTTTCCACCGTCTGGGCCATGATGCAGTTGTTCTGATCATCCATGAGCTTGATGACACCGTCGCCGGGAGCCACAAAGGTTTTGTCGTGCGAGCCATACTCCTCGGCTTTTTTGGCCATCAGTCCCACATTGGAGACGTTGCCCATGGTGGCCGGATCGAACTGGCCGTGTGCCTTGCAGTCCTCGATCACCATCTGGTACATGGTGGCGTAGCTCCTGTCCGGGATCACGGCGATGGTATCCTGAAGTTTCCCCTCCTTGTTCCACATTTTCCCGCCGTCCCGGATGATGTTGGGCATGGAGGCGTCGATGATGACGTTGTTGGGACGATGGAGGTTGGTGATCCCCTTGTCCGAATCCACCATGGCAAGATCGGGCTGGGATTCGAATGTCGCCTTGATCTCCGCTATGATCCCGTTTTTAAGCGCTTCCGGCAGACGTTCGATTTTTTCCAGAAGGTCCGCGATGCCGTTGTTCAGGTTGACCTCCAGATCCTCCAAGGTTTTTGGGTGTTTGTCCAAAAGATCCTTGAAAAAAACGGCGACGCAATGGCCGAACATGATGGGGTCGGACACTTTCATCATAGTGGCCTTCAGGTGGAGCGAGAGCAGAGCCTTTTTTCCCTTGGCCACGTCAAGCTGGCTTGCGTAAAAATCGCGCAGGGCCTGGACATTCATCACCGAGGTATCCAACACCTCGTCTTCGTTCAGGTCCAACCGATTCTTGAGAACAATGGCCTCCCCCGCTTCCGGGTGAAATTCGATGCGGGCCGTGCAAGCCTTTCCCTGAACAACGGATTTTTCGCTGCCGAAAAAATCCTTTTCCGTCATATGGACCACCTGGGTAACGGAACCGGTCTCGGGCCAGGGTTTCATCATCTTATGAGGATTTTTAAGGGCGAAGGCCTTTACCGAAGCTGCCGCCCGCCGGTCGGCATTGCCCTCCCTGAGGACTGGGTTGACCGCCGATCCCAGCACTTTTGAAAAGCGCTGCTTCAGCTTTTCCTCCTCCGGTGTTTGAGGTGCTTCAGGATAGTCCGGAACAGGGTATCCTTTGTTCTGGAGCTCCTTGATCGCAGCGGTAAGCTGGGGGACCGAGGCGGAGATATTGGGCAATTTGATTACATTGGTTCCGGGCTGTTGAACCAATTCTTCCAGTCGGGCAAGGTAGTCCGGCATTTCCCGATCATCTGGCAAAAAATCAGCGAAATTGGCAAGAATTCTCCCGGCAAGAGAGATATCGTACTCTTCAATGTCGATACCGGCATGCTTCAAAAATGAACGAACAATGGGAAGTAATGAAGCGCTCGCCAACGCCGGGGCTTCGTCGGTTTTGGTCCAGATGATCGAAGATGGTTTCATTTGGATTGCTATTGCTCCTCTCTCTCTCTCCACCGCTTTGGATTCACGAACGAAATCGAAAATGTATTTCAGGCCTTGATTAATAGCCTAAGTGTCAATATGGAATCAAGCAATCAATATTGAGGAAATCATTTCGCAAAGCGGTGCCAGGTGTTACATTGGTTTTGATCCCACGGCTGACAGCCTTCATGTCGGCCATCTGATTCCCATCATGTCCCTGGCCCATATGCAGCGAAGCGGTAACTGAGGCCGGGGACCATTGCCCCTGAAAACAATCAGGTATCAAACACCACGGTGGCCTGCCAGCCATCTGCCGCCGGTTCCACGGCGATCTGATGGTAGGTGACGGCTTTGATTTCGCTTAAGATGGCGTGCTGATCGGCGTTATAGCGCGTTGTGTGGAGCCGGGCTGACAATGCGTTGTCTGAGATGTTGAGAATGTCCACCGTGTTAATCAGCTTTTCGTTGCCCGTCCACTGGTACAGCAACTCGCGCAGATAATTGACCATCAGATCGGCCGGATCGTTGCCTTCAATCTCAATGGTCAGGGTCTCATCGGATATGAGCGTATTCGGATCGCAGATCAGATCGGCCAGGGCCAGGGCGGCGTTTGCGAACAATTCGGCCATGTCACCGCCGCTAATGCGGATCCGCAGGTCGGCGGTGTGATCCAGAAGGGTGTATGGCTTTTTCATTGGGCTGCGCTGAAAAATTCAACCGTACCAGGGCTTGTTTGTAGGGGCGAAAAATTTTTCGCCCCCAGGGTGATTACGGCGTCGTCACCGTTCCCGTCTTCTCCATACTGTACCCGCCCAGGGCCTCCACCCGCTTTTTGAATACCGGTGTCTGGATGGTCGCCAGCAGGGTCTGAATGTTTTTCGATTCCAGATGAACCTGTGGAATCACCAGGTCGTACTGTTCGGTGACCACGGGGATGAAGTCGAGGTCCAGGGCCTTGGCGGCGGCATAGATGCCCAGTCCGGCATCGGCACTGCCGCTGAGCACGGCCACGGCCACATTCATATGGGTGAACTCTTCGTCCGAATAGCCGTTGATGTTTTCCGGGGAAAGGCCGATCTGGCCCAGCCGGTAATCCAGAAGGATGCGCGTGCCCGATCCGCCCTGACGGTTGATGAAGGTGATGTCGTCGCGTCCCAGATCCTCGATGCCCTGGATACCCTTGGGGTTGCCTTTGGGGACGATGAGGCCCTGGTCGCGCATCACCAGGTTGACCAGCCGAACCGGGGTGTCGGGCAGGTAGCGACGGATGTAGGCGAGATTGTAGAGACCGGTCTCGGTGTCCAGCAGGTGGGCGCCGGCCAGGTGGCACACGCCGCGTTTGACGGCCATGAGGCCGCCCATGCTGCCCACGTGGCTGGAGGAGAGCGTCAGGGCCGCGTCGCCGGCCCGCAGCTGGTCGGCCAGCACGTCCAGGGTGTTGTCATGGCTGCCCACGATGACGATGGTGTTCTTAATGGCCGACAGGGGCTTGATCAGTTCGGCGACCACCGGGTCGTTGTCCTTGATGCCTTCGGACTGGCGCGGAATGCGGATAATGCCGTCGGCCTCGGTGATGCTGGTGATCGTGCCGGCCCCGCGGGGCAGGGGCGTGGCCACGATGTTCTCGCCTACCTGGCCCAGCTTGACGCGCAGAAATTCTTCCACGCCCAACTTGGAAGCGATCTTGCGCGTGGGCACCACCGCCACGGTTGGGCGCGGATCATCGGCCACGCCGATCATGCGTTTGATCAGGGGCTGGACAAACTGCTCGCAGATGATGATCGCCGACACCGGGTAGCCGGGAATACCGAAAAAGGGCTTGCCTTGGATGTCGCCCAAAATTACCGGCTTGCCGGGCATGATGGTGACCCCGTGGACCAGCATCTCGCCCAGGTCCTTGAGCATGGGCAGCGCGTAGTCCTTGGAGCCGGCCGACGAACCGCCAATGGTCATGACCATGTCTACGTCGCCGGCCACGGCATCGGCCACAGTTTGGCGAATGAGGTCCAGATCGTCGATGACGCGGTCATGCCGGATGGCTTCCGCGCCGCAGGCCTGGATCATACGTTCCAGCACGAATGCGTTGCTTTCCAGCACCTGACCGGGTTTGAGATCCTTGGGGTCGGTGACGCGCCAGTCCACCAGTTCGGAACCGGTGGGAATGATCAGCACGCGCGGTTTGCGCCTGACCGGCACCTGGTAGACGCCGCCGGCGATCAGGGCGCCGATGCAGTAGGGGGTCACCACGTGGCCACGGGGATAGAGCAGCTCGGTGGCCACGATATCCTCACCCATCTTGCGCACATGCTGCCAGGGAAAGGCCGGTGCCTCGATACGGATACGATCCTCGCCGACGGTCTGGATGTTTTCGATCATGATCACGACATCCGTGCCCTCGGGCATGACGTGACCGGTATTGATAAACTTGGCCTGGGTGCCCACGGCCAGTTCCTTGGGCCGGGTCTGGCTGGCACCGAAAGTGTCCACGGCCTTGACCGCCACCCCGTCCATGGCGGCGGCGTGGAAGTTGGGCGATGAGACGGTGGCGAAAACCGGTTCGGCCAGCACACGGCCCACGGCGTCGGGCGGCGATACCCATTCGGCGGCCATGCTGCCGGTGGCCGGAAAGTGGTCGAAGAGGATTTTCAGGGCTTCATCCAGTGGTTTCATGTTGAGATAAACGTTGCGCTTGGTATTCACCGATACAGCTCCATATGGTGTTTCGTAATACGTTTTTTAAACGATGGATTCCAGTTCATTCGTCAGTGTTAAGCGAAGGATGAACGTTGATTTTATAAGATCGGTGGCATTCATCAACTTAACACTGCCCTTTAAAGCGGTATCACCTCGACCACCGAGCCCTGGTACAACCCTTCCGTATTCATGCCGATGGCGATCAACCCATCGGCCTTGACCATGGTGTGAATCAGACCGGATTTGCCCAGAATCGGATCGGCCATGACCGTTCCGTCGGATTCGAAAAGCCTCACCCGGACGTAATCCACGCGTCCCTGGGCCGAAGCCAGGTTGCGGTTCAGGACGGCCTGCACGGGGAACTTTTTTGTGGCCTGCGACAGCCCGCACAATCGATCCAGAAAGGGGCGCACCACCACAGCAAAGACCACCATGGCCGAGACCGCGTGGCCGGGGAGCCCCCAGAAGGGTTTGTGGCCGGAACGGGCCAGGATCGTGGGTTTGCCGGGGCTGATGGAGATGCCGTGGACCAGGATTCCGGTGTCGGGCAGGGCATCGAGCACCTCTACGGTAAAATCCCGCGCCCCCACCGAACTGCCGCCGGAGATCAGCACCATGTCGGTGGTCTGCAGGGCCCGCTGGCAACGTTCCATCAGATCGTCGCGGCTGTCCTTGACGATGCCGAAGGTCACCGGCACGCCGCCGGCCTCCAGAACCTGCCCGGACAGGCTGTGGGAGTTGATGTCACGGATCTGGCCCTGGCCGGGAGCCTGGGTCACCGGTACCACTTCGTCACCGGTGGAGATAATGCCCACCATGGGGCGCCGGAACACGGTCACCATCGTGCGGCCGCAGGCGGCGATCAGACCGGCCTCCTGTGGCCGGATGCGGCGTCCCCGGGGCAGGGCCGGCTCGCTTTTAAGGATATCCTCGCCTTTTTCGATAGTGTTCTGGCCCGGTGCCACGCTGCGATAGGCCTCAATGGTGGTGTCGTCCAGTATGTCGGTGTGCTCCACCATGATGACGCTGTCCGCCCCCTCGGGCAGCATACCGCCGGTGGCGATGCGGGCTACCTCGCCCGGACCGATGGTCATGTCGGGGCGGACGCCCATGGAAATCTGGCCCTTGACGGCAAGATAGGCCGGGTTGGCCTCGGATGCGCCAAAGGTGGAGGATGCCCTGACGGCAAACCCATCCATGGTGGAGCGGTTGAAATCGGGAATGTCCACATCGCTGGCGATCTCTTCGGCCAGCACCCGTCCGAGGCATTCGGCCAGGGGGATTTCCTCCGTATCCACTACGGGAAAGTCAGCCACCTGGGCGAGGACCGCTTCGATGGTTTCAACATTGAAAAATTCTTTCATGACATTGTGATCTCTTTTTGCTATGCACGGCCTGCCGTGACGGTCGCTGTTGGTACGATGATCTGCCGGCAGATTTGTCTGTTTGGACGACCAAATTTGACCGACGGTTTTTCGTGTAATACATTCAGCATCGAGTGACAAGTCAATCTATATCAAACTTGAACCAACGAAAACAGAAATCATGGAAAAGATGAATACCATTACCCCAACTGATCGACCCTTTATCATTCTGCTGAGCATTTTTATCGGCAGTATCACCATTGCATCCGTGCTGGCCAACAAAATCATTACCGTTGCCGGGCTGTATGTGCCGGCAGGGGTGCTGGCCTATTCGGTCACGTTTATCTGTACCGACGTGATCAGTGAAATCTGGGGCCGGGAGCGGGCCAACGACGTGGTCTTTGGTGGCTTCATGGCGCTGGTGGGGGTGTTGATTCTGGTGCAGTTGAGCCTGGCCTGGCCCAAGGCCCCGTTTTGGGACAACGCCGGCGCGTTCAACTCCGTGCTGGGGTCGACAAGCCGTATTATCGTGGCCTCGTTTATTGCCTACCTGGTCAGCCAGTACCACGATGTCTGGGCGTTTCACTTCTGGAAGAAGAAAACCGACAATCGCCACCTGTGGTTGCGCAACAACCTTTCAACGGCTGTTTCCCAATTTCTGGATTCATTCATTTTCATCACCATCGCTTTTTACGGGGTGATGCCCATCGGCTCGCTGATCGTCGGTCAATGGATCGTCAAAATGGCCATCGCCGTGCTGGATACGCCGGTGGTGTATTTCATCGTTTATCTGATCCGCAGGAAATGCGGCATCCATCCGGGTAATGTCTCAGGGGTGACAGTATCTTAGGAATGAGAGTTGAAGGGACCACCGTGGCGCGAAATCCGTATGCCCGGCAGTGTAAGCGAGGGAGGCCTCGAGGCCTCCCCTGACGCGATTGGGTTCCGCTATTTGTTTTTCTTCTTGGTTTGTTCAAATTTGGCGAGCATTGCTCTGGGGGGTCGCCGTCGCCCGTTCATAACGGGCAATTTGACGTCCGTACTCCTCGCCATTTCATGTTGCAAATATTGAGATTTAACTCAATACGGGAATCGATATCCAGGATATGGCAGAATGGCCGCTCACAAAATATGAGTCTGCGGACCAGGTTGAACGCCTTTTTGGTTTTGCGAAGGATATAATCGCTTTGACGCCACTCGGTAATCCCCCAATCGCCTTAACTGAGTGCGCCTACAAACGCCGACCATTTTCCCACTATTTATTTGCGATAGTTGGAATAATCGGGTTTTCGTTTTTCCATAAAGGCATTTCTGCCTTCCAGGGATTCATCGGTTCCATAATACATACTCAATCCACCAACACCCAGATTGGTGATTCCCGCAACCCCGTCGGTCTCAGCGTGGAAGGCATATTTGAGCATTTTAAGGGCCGTGGGACTTTTTTCCAAAAGTGCCTGACACCATTGGTCGACTTCGCTGTCCAGATGATCCAAGGGCACCACCTTATTGACCAACCCCATTTCGAGTGCCTCATGGGCCGTGTACAGCTGGCACATATACCAAATTTCCTTCGCCTTCTTCAATCCGACCGCCCTTACCAGGTCACCGGTTCCATATCCCGGATCGAAGCTGCCGACCTTGGGTCCGGCCTGGCCCAGTTTGGCGGTTTCGGCGGCAATCGACAAATCACAGACGACCTGAAATACGTGCCCGCCGCCGATGGCGTAGCCATTCACCCGGGCGATGACCGGTTTGGGGATGCTCCGGATCAGATGGGACACGGTCTGCCAGCCAACTTCCACCGGCAGCGCCGCAATGAAGCCGGCATACCCGCTTTTATCCCTGATGGACTGATCGCCGCCGGTGCAAAAGGCCTTCTCGCCGGTACCGGTAAACACCACCACCCCAACGGTGGCATCGACCCAGGCATCCGTCAGCGCCTTGTTCAGTTCCAGAAGCGTCAGAGACGTACAGGCATTGTATTTTTCGGGCCGATTGATGGTTTGTTAACTTATTTTTTTCGATGTTTGTCTATAAAGGCCTGCATGGTCGTAAGATCCCAGGCATTGGCCGGTGGGTGGTCGATGCGGATCAGGGCAATCTTGTCTTTGATTTCCGGTTGCATCGGCTTCTTTTTAAAAAGCATTGTCCGGAATATCTACGATTTCACGGCCTTGGCGCAGGAAGGTGCCGATTCTGGCTATCGTGTGGGGCAGGGTGGTGTCAACGAACCAGGTCGCCTGATACACTTTGCCTTTGAAAAAATCATTTTTTCTTCCGTTTTTAGTGGCCCGGTCAGAGGCAATGACCGCCATATCCAATAGCCGCCAGGCCATGGTCAGGTCTCCGAACGCCAGCAGCGCCGGGTAAGTGGTCGAGGCCCATTGGAGCGGGTCGGTTTTCATTTGCGCGCGCATTTCCATGGCGCACGACCAGAGCTCGCCCGCGGTGGACGCCAGTTGAGCGACCTGATTTTTAAGGACAGGGTGATTCCGGTGGGTGGCGCAAAAGCCGTCGATCTCCTCCTGAAAGGCTTTCAGGCAGCCGCCATCTCTGATCAGCATCTTACGTCCCATTAGATCCATTGACTGGATGCCGTTGGTTCCCTCGTACAAGGACATGATTTTGACGTCGCGCAGATAGCGTTCAATGGGATAATCCCGGCAGTATCCGTACCCGCCCAGGCACTGCATGGCCGTTTCACAAACGCGAACACCCGTATCCGAACAGTAGGCTTTCAGAATCGGAGTCATAAAGTCGATCAGGTTCTGGTAGCGTATTTTTTCAGGCCCGGGCGGCAGCCCCTTGGACAGGTCTTCCCAAAAGGCAGCGGTGTAAACCATCGAGCGCATCTCATCCGCGGTCGCTTTCATCCACAGCAGCATCCGCTGAACATCTTGGACACAAAAAGCTGCTTGAGCGACTCGCTGCCGAAGCTGTGAATCAACCGGGCCGCGCCGAATGTCAGACTCGGGGCGCTGTTGAAGGCCTGGCAGGCACCATACATCATTTCATTGATCACAATGCGCATCATCAGCGGGAATCCCTGGCCACCGTAGGCTGGATCACCGACTGCGGCGGTCCAGCCATCGTTTCCATACTGCCAAAACGCCTCTTTGAATTCAGCCGGGCAGCGGACCTCCCCATTTGTAAATGCCAACGGAGTCTCTTCGGCAATCCGATTCAGGGGGTCGAGGACGCCTTTGGCGAAATGAATCGCTTCGTTTACCATGAGGTCAAGGGTTTTTTCGTTCAGATCCGCAAATGGCGCCAGATCGCATAGGGCCGCGTAATTGAGCTGTTCTTTGAGAATGTAAAAAACATCCCTGGTGTCGATTTTAAAATCAGTCATGCTTTTTCTCTTTCGTTACCTTATAATCGGTAACCATTGGGTTCTCATTGAGAATTTCCTCGACCTGAGCCGGTTGAACGTTTTCTCCTCCAGAAATGATCATGTCATCCTTGCGTCCGACAATCGAAACGAACTCTTTTTCATTTAAGATAGGTGAAGTCGTTTTGAAAGGTCTCCTTGAACGTCTTTGCATTTTAAGTACCATATATGAAAATAAAGTAACCATATTTGGTACTTAAAAAACATTATAGTATGTGTCAAGAAAAAAGATGCGGAATTACATTTTTGGCGTGTGCGGTAAAAAACAACCGCCAAACTATCCTACATCCATACCCCTTCCAAAATAGCTATTCGTTACCTCCTTTTGCTTGACATTTAATTGATCAAATACTTATAATAAAATGAATTGGGATCATGAAAAGAACGTGGGTCGTTTTAATGTCAGGGCCTAAAAAAAAAGGAGGTCTCCATGAAAGATCATGAAATGCATTATGCGACGCTCATTCAATTGACGGGTGCAATCTCACAATGTAAAGATCCTGAGGAAGTCGCTTATTTAACGGCAGGAGGGGTAAAGAATGCTTTCAAAGTTAAAGGGTGCTCCATATTTTTGATCAAGAAAGGAACCCGTGAATTGGGTTTGACAGCTTCTGTCGGGTTGAGCGATGAGTATTTAGACAAGGGGCCGGTCGCTTATATGCAAGAAATAACGGAAGCAAAAGACCAGGTGCCGATTGCGATTTACGACGTACAAGATGATCCGCGGATTCAATATCCCGAGGCAGCCAAAAAAGAAGGAATTGCGTCCCTGCTGGGTGTCCCGATTATTGCAGGCAACAATGTTATTGGCGCACTGCGTGTGTATACGTCCGAACCTTGGGAATTCTCAATCCAAGACATCACCATACTGCAGGCCGTCGCTCAAATATGTGGGATGGCGATGGATATGTGCCGCATGTACAAAGGATATAAGACAAGTATTGAAATTCTTAAGAACCTCAAGGGGAAAGCGGCCTTCGTATTGCCTGATGTGGTTTAAGGCGATTTCTGTCAAAGAATATACCCGCCTGCTTGTCTTTTCATCCGTCTTCTGCGTTGGGCTTTTCTACACATAGCCCCGCTATGCGTAAAAAAGCCCACGACGATACAGGCTGGTAAAACCCTTATAGATGCCGGAAATCAGATCCGCGCCTTGCAATAGATTGCCTTACCATCCCCCACGGCATAGAAATCCTTGAGTACCGTTTCCAGATGGTATCCGCAGCTTTCGTAGAAGGCGCGGGTGCTGGCATATTGAACACGCTGGGAGGTGTCCACGTAGATGCGGCTGCCGCCAGCGGCCTTGATGCGCCGTTCGGCCTCCACCAGTAACCGCCGGCCCAGACCGCGACCCTGAAAGTCCGGGTGAACGGCAATCCAGTAAAGATCAAAACTGGACGCCGTGCAGGGAATCGGACCAAAACAGGCGTACCCGGCCAGCCGGCCGTAGTGGTCGGCCATGACGAAATGGTAGCCGGAGGCATTCCCTTTCTGCAGACGTTCGACAACCAGTTCCTCAGCCACATCGATCTCATCGGGGTGGAAAAAACCGGTGACCTCCACCAGGCGGCGAACACGCGGACCATCTTCGGGAACCACCCCATCGCGCAGGACCACACCGTGGATACGATGCGTGGGTGCATGCCGGCTGTCGGCCCATTGGTCTGCCCCTTCGATCAATCCCCGAAAGAAGGCCAGAGCGTTTTTGCCCAGGGTCTGGGTACGGTAGCCACCCTCCTGAACGACCACCATGGGCAGGCCCAGCGCACCGATCATGCGGCCATTGGCAGCAAAATCCCTGAGTGTCAGCGACCATGTCCCCGTGGGGTCGCCTTTGGCCGGGTCAAGCCCCAGACCGATAACCAGAAACTGCGGTCGATATTCCTCGATGCGGCGCAACGCCCGTGACAGGGCATTGCGGTACTTCTCACCGTCGAGGGCCTCGGGCAAGGCGATGTTCAAATTGAAGCCTTCTCCTTCACCTTCTCCCCGTTCCTCTTCGAACCCGCAGAAATAGGGATAGGCGAACTTGGGATGACAGTGCAGCGAGACGGTCAGTACGTCGCTGCGGCGGTAAAAGATATCCTGGCCTCCGTTGCCGTGATGGTAATCCACGTCCAGTATGGCCACCTTGCCGTGGGCACACAGGTATTGGGCGGCGATGGCGTTGTTGTTGAAATAACAGAAACCGCCGAAGGAACGGCGTTCGGCATGGTGGCCCGGGGGACGGATCAGGGCATAGGCCAGACGGCGGCCGTCGAGGATTTCGCGAGCTGCGGTCAGGGCGCAGTCCACGCTGCGCCGGGCCGCCAGGTAAGCGTTGGCGTTGATCGGTGTGAAGGTGTCGATACAATAATATCCCGAAAGCACGGACGGCTCTTTGGGCGGCCGGGTTTTGTTGCGAATGGGGAAAATATACGGATAAAGCGATTTTCCGGCCGGGACCTCGGCGCAGGCCCGTTTGAGATAACTCACGAAATCGGCATCATGCACCGCAGTGAGATGTTTGTCCGCAAAGGGACGCGGTTTGATGCGCGTGAACAGCCCGCTGGGTTCGATGATCTTCAAAATGCTTTTCACCCGCACCGGCGATTCCACGTAACCCCGTTCGTTCACGTGGTGGATGTCATGCCGGTCGTTAACGATCAGGGCGATCTGTTCGGTCGAACGGCTCTCCACCATTTTGATGACGGTTTCGGGTTTGACGTAGCGATAGGGGCGCAGGTGGACCGGGTCGTCCCGAAAACTCGCCACCACCCTGTCCACATAATCCGCCGGGCAGTAAGCGGCATATTTTCTTTCCAGAACGGCCCGCACCACCTGCCGGGCAAACGTTTTCCGTAGCGTGCGGTCCGTACCCAGGTCATCAAAGACCAGATGGGGCATGCCGGTGTCTTCCGGTTTAACCGGCGATTCATAGGCCGTATCGACAATCGGACGGGCGCCGTAGCGTTCGTAAAAGCGCAGGCGCGCCTGGTTTTGCTTGAGTTCGGCCGGGTCGGGACAATTGTCAGCATCGTCGGGCAGGCATTCGTAGAACAATCCGCCTACTTTGAGGGCCAATGACTCCTGGCGGATCCGGTCGTACAGCGCACCGCCGATGCCCGCACCAGCACGCGCCGAGGCCGTGGCGATCCAGTCCAGATAGGTGAAACGGATTTCCGGTTCGTGAAGCAGCAGGGCAAATCCATGCACCTTGCCCTTGATGCTTTCGGCCACGAAAAGGATCATGCGGAAGCGCTGTTTGAACGGATTGCGCAGCTTTTCGGCGATGGTTTCGATCTCTTTGGGATCAATGGCTGGAAACTGGCTGCGCAGAATCTCCTGCACCTGGGAGAGGGTGCTCTTGTTTACCGGCAGAACATTGTCATAGATGCGTCGGATGCGAAGCATGGTGTGGGCTTTCTGGTGGCACTGCTTGTTTCAGGGGGCAACCCCATCCCATTGAGTGTCATGGATGTCGGCAACAATCAGCATGCGTCGGTCAGAATTCTCCGGACGGCGTCGTCAAAGGCGATTCCTGCATGCTCCAAGGCCGCGGCAAATCCGGCATCTGGAGCAATGCACGGGTTGGCGTTAATCTCCAGAACAAAGGGATTGCCATTCCCGTCAACGCGAAAATCGACGCGGGCGTAACCGGCCAGGCCGAAGTGGTGCCAGCACTTGAGGGCAATGGCGTTCAGACCTTCCAGAAGGTCGCTGTCGGATGACGGAAAAACGAATCGCCGGGGTGTGTGGTGATATTCAAAGGCGGTTTCGTCCCACTTGGCGCGGTAGTCCACGATGCGCGGCATCGCGTCGTTGTAACCATCGAAAATAATCTCCGCCGGCGGCAGCACAGTGGGGCCGTTCTCCCCGGCCAGGAGGGAGAGATTGAACTCCCGGCCGGCAACGAACGCTTCGGCAAAACAGGCTCCGCCCAGCGAAGCTGCCCGTTCGGCCAGGCCCGGGAAAACCGTATCGGCCGTCGCATCAAAGATCAGACTCTGCGGTCCAAGACCGATGGAGGCGTGTTCCCAGACCGATTTGACGATCCAGGTGCGTTTTTTATCGTTTCCGCCCTGCACGGTACCATGGCCGCCCGGCCACGGGCCGATCCAGGCCGGGGTGGGGATGTCGGCGGCCGCCATCCACCGCTTGGCCAGGGTCTTGTTGGAGGTGAGCAGCATGGCTTCGGCCGGGGCGCCGGTGTAGGGCAGGGGCATGGCGTCAAAGCAGAAGGGCAGCAGATGGATCAGCCGGCCCTGACCGCCGATGGACTCCACTAGGTTGAAGACCCGGTCGACCTTCAAATCCTGGAGGGTTTGCTGGATCCCGGCCAGATCCAGGCTGCAGGCGATGCGGCTGACATCGTGGCCCAGCAGCAGGAGCGCACCGGCCACGGCATCGGCCTGGGCCAGCACATCCCTGGCATCAAGGCTGTCAGTGTCGACGACGGTATCGTGAACAATGGCGACTTTCATCTTTCGTACATGCCTTCGGCGATGTTGAAGACCAGGTCCCAGCGCCGGCCGGCCACCAGGGCCTCAGCCAGTTGGCGGCCGTGGCCGATGCGTTCGGTACGGTGGCCCAGTGACTGGAGGGTCGATTCGATGGCCGCCACCGTATCGTCACGATCGAATTCGGCGGTCGCTTCTTCGGTGAAACCCTCGGCCAGATAGGCCGAGCGCAGGTCATAGGTCAGTCCGATGGTCAGGGACATGGATACCATCTCCTCACAGGTGTAAGGGACATGCAACCCATTCAGCGGTTGCAGGGTTCGGGGTAGCGGTAGTGCTTGTTCTCGTAATTTCTCAATATCAGGGCATCGTCTTCGCGGCCGACCACATAGTCGGGCATCAGCGGAATCTTGCCGCCACCGCCGGGAGCGTCGATCACATAGGTGGGCAAGGCGTACCCGCTGGTGAATCCGCGCAGGCCGCGGATGATCGAAAGGCCGGTCTCAACGGGCGTACGAAAATGGGCGGAACCGGTGATCGGATCGCACTGATACAGATAGTAGGGGCGCACGCGCATCTTGAGCAGTTTGTGCACGAGCTCGCGCATGGTCTCCAGGTTGTCGTTGACGCCTTTGAGCAGCACGGTCTGGGAACCCAGGGGGATTCCCGCATCGGCCAGCATGGCGCAGGCGCGCGAGGCCTCGGGCGTACACTCGTCCGGGTGGGTGAAGTGCAGGCTCATCCACAGGGGGTGATACTGACGCAGCATGCGCACCAGGCGCGCCGTGATACGCTGGGGCAGTACGGCCGGCACCTTGGTGCCGATGCGCACGATCTCCACATGGGGGATCTGACGCAGCCGTGAAAGGACCCAGGAGAGTTTCTCCTCACCGAGCATCAGCGGGTCGCCGCCGGAGATCAGGACATCGCGTACCGACGGCGTCTGCTCGATGTAAGCGAAGGCACGCTCCAGCCGGTTGCGGCTGGGGTGGATGGCCCCATGGCCGACCACCCGTGAGCGGGTGCAGTAACGGCAATAGGTGGAGCAGAAGTCAGACAAGAGCAAGAGCACGCGGTCCGGGTAGCGATGCACCAGGCCCGGCACCGGGCTCATGGCATCCTCGCCCAGCGGATCGTCGGCTTCACCGGTGGTATGCACGGTCTCGTGTATGGTTGGAATCACCGTGCGCCGGATGGGCTGATCCGGATTGTCCGGAGAAACCAGACTCATGTAATAGGGCGTAATTCCGAGCGGCAGGGTGGTCCCGGACTGCTTAAAGGCAGCCCGCTCCACGTCGGAGAGGACGATCATCTTCTCCAACTGGTTCAGGCTGCGGATACGGTGGCTGGTCTGCCACTGCCAGTCATTCCAGAGTTTGGTGGTGATACCGGGAAAATGTTTCTTGCGGAACGATCTGACTGCCGGGTTAAGAATTCCGGCGCGATGGGTGGGGAACCGGACAATGCGTCCACTACGTTTGGAGGCGGATTGGGCAGGCGATTGGGGCCTACCGCTGCCGGGGTCAAACGGGTCGTCGTCCCCTTCCGGGGCCGCTTGGGTTGGAACCGCGTTTTCTTGCTGGTTGGTTTTTACGATGACATGCATGGCGTCTGTTTTCCTTTATTGATGGTCCTATTCATTGATGCGTGCCGGAAAAGAGAAGGCCACCATCTAATTTTTGCCATTAGCAATTTTATTGCCAAAGTAACAAACGCGCTGGAATTAGGTTGCATCATGGTCCGAACGCTGAAAAATGCTTTTCCATTGCTGCTGTTTTTATTTTGTTGAAGATCCAACTGATGAAGACCGGAGCGGGATGCCGGCAAAACCGCCGGGTAAAACAGGACATCGGATGTCGCTTTTTGATGGAACAACAGAAACCGGATGTCGCTTTTTTGTCTCCCACCTATTAACCATTCAGGATTTATACTTTGTCTTATCGACACCATGCTTGGCGGCCAGCCTGCTTAACTGCCGGGCAGTGATGTGGGCTTCCTTGGCTGATACGTTGATTCTTCCCTTGTGTTTCTTTAGCAGATTTTCCAGGTAAGTCCGTTCGAATTCATCGATGGCGATCTGTCTGGCTTGAGATAAAGGCAGCGACTTGGATTCATTTGCTGCCTGCACGATCTTGGAACCGATGATCAAGGTATCCGGGAAACTGCCCGATCTGAGCAAGCTACCCGATTCAAGGATATAGGCACGTTCTAGAATGTTTTCCAGTTCCCGCAAATTTCCAGGCCAGCTATAGTCCTGCATGGCATCGGCAATTCCGCTTTCCAGTCCGGTGATTGCTTTGCCATATTTCTTTTCCAGGTTGGCCAGAAACAACGTGACCAGATGCGGTAAATCCTCCTTGCGGTCTCTTAGGGCGGGAAGCTCAATCGGAAAGACATTTAAGCGGTAATAAAGATCTTTGCGGAAGCTTCCCGCTTTGGCCATTTTCTCTAAATCGGCGTTGGTGGCCCCGATGATCCGGGCATTCGTGTGCAGAATATCCTTGCCACCGACCCGATTGAATGTGCCATCCTGCAATACCTGCAACAGTTTTATCTGCGTGGCATGGGTGATGGTACCGATTTCGTCTAAAAATATGGTTCCCTCCTGAGCCATTTCAAATTTACCGATCTTCCTGCGGTCCGCTCCGGTGAAAGCCCCTTTTTCGTGGCCGAACAGTTCGCTTTCTACCAGCGTTTCGGGAATGGCTCCGCAATGCAATGAAACAAAAGGGCCATCCGAACGGTGGCTGTGGCGGTGAATCAACCTTGCCATCAACCCCTTGCCGGTACCGGTATCGCCCAACAGCAGGACGGTTGCAATCGTCGGGGCGACGCTGCGGACTCTCTCCAGCACATTACGCATGGACTGATTTTTGGTGTGGATGATGTCCAACCAATCCGATTTCCAAAACTGGTCGCGCAGGTAATCCAGTTCCTGGTCCTTCAATCGGTTCTCCTGGACCGACTTAAGGACCAGATCAATCTCTTCGCCATCAATGGGGTAGGTAAGGTAGTCGTCGGCTCCCTGTCTGACAGCCATTACGGCCTGCCTGACCATGGGCTTGGGAGCCATGGCGATAAATTGAACAAGAGGATGAAGCCGCCTGACTTCCCGAACGATTTTTTCGAATCCGGCCGCTGTCTTGTCGGCAAGTTCGACCACATCAATAAACACCAGGTCAATGGGATGGCCATTGTCGATCTCAGCTAAGCTGATATCCGAAACCGTACGCACCGTCACCACTCGACCCAGCTTGCTGTGGATCAACCGGCTGATTTGGGCATCTTTGCAAACAATCAGAACATCCTTCATCTTGACACTACATGATTGAGAATAGGGAGACTGTTGAAGCGAATAAAACTATATTAAATTATTACATATAGTTATATGATTTATAACGCTTTTTGAGCTCAGGATCAAGAACTTCTTTTGTCCGTTGCGGCAGATCGGCGCTCAGATGTCTATCCCGGATCGGCATTGCTTTTTATCTTTGGCTGCGTCGTCACGCTGGAATGCTTTGACATGCAGGATGTTCCTGTTCCCCGTCTTCTCAATCATTCCATCGACAATTAGCCGCTCTTTGATCAACTGCTTTAGTTGTCTGCCCACGAGGTCATCGGCAACACGGTATCGTTTTTCATCATATCCGGCGATATCTACTGCAGTAATATCACCATGTTCCCCCCAGGCAGCGGCGATGACAATACCCTTCATTTGAATCGGGATGAGTTTTTGCATCAGGTGTCCATTGGGATATGGGTTGAAATGTTTATTCAATTTTTAATACGCAATTTATGTGCCTGCCGATTAGTTACAACTCGATCGCAGATTCCAATTGCCCCCTCGGGGCAAAAGACAGCCGCTTCGGTTGCATGGTACAGGGGCTGGTCAACGCCCACTCAACCCCGCCGCATGTTGATCACACGAATACCGGGGCCGTTGATTTCTTAGCCCACTAGGCGTGCCGATGTTTGCAGACATACGGGGTCCGATTCCGAAGATGTATGGACATCGTGTGTCCGGTGGCGTTCATTGCGCAACTTGTCAACGCCTTGAGTACGTTATTATTCAAGATTACCGTTGGCAATGGCCACTGAATGATCATGCCTCAAAGACTTGGCATATGTGTTGCTGAACCTGTGTTTAACAACCGGGCCAATTAAATGCATCAACTGGCGCTGGCCGGTTCGAATTCAGACCTTCTACGAAAAAGGAGGAGGAAGAAAAAGGTAATAAGAAGAAATCCGAAGGATCGCGACCGGTGTGCCCTTCAAACGCCTGATCGAGGTCGCCAACGATGAAAATTCTCGACTGATCGTTATCGGCACCAAGGGGCGTAGCAACTTGGCTGACGTTATTCTTGGATCTACAGCTGAAAAAATGTTTCGGCACTGCCCCTTTCCATTGCTGAGTATCAGGCCGTTACCACCCCCTCACAAAGCGGTTGAAGCGAAAGGGGCATGAAGAATGAGTATCCGGAAACAATTTTAAAACCAAGCCGGTATGGGACCATGTTTATCTGTCCGATGTTACGCCAAGGGGTGCTGAAAAACAAAAAATCCATGTATTATTTGTTTACATTTCGAATGCGATGGTATCCCCGGCACACAATTTCTGAATCCCGAAAACCCGGTAAAATGCACACAAGGCCTCCAGGTTTGTGCAGTGCATGGGATAGAGGTGCGCGACCGGATGACGCTGAAAATAGTCGATGGTTTTTTCGAGCTGGTGCCGGTCGCCCAATAGGTGAAATCCTCCTATCACCGCGTGAACATTTTTTTGACCGGTGACTTTTTTGGCGTAGTCGACGATATTGCAAATCCCCGCGTGGGAACATCCGGTAATGATGATCAACCCCTTTTTCGTTTCAATGGCCAACGCCGTATCGTCGATGATGAAATCCGGACGCCGATCTTCTCCCTGCAAGTGAAAAAATGCCGTCTGCTGGGCTTCAAAGTCATTGAGCCGGGGGATTTCACCCAAAAAACAAATTCGGTCCGTTATTCGATAGGGGCCTTTTGACAATACCAGGTCGAAGTTTTGCGCCATCTCCTTCCGGCGGTAGAACATGCCGTTGTATTGTCCGGTTGCTTTGTGCCGGTCCACAAACGCACCCGGGTGGACGAGCACCTTCATTTTTGTCGCCGTATTGTCCTCGAGCGCTCTGAGGCCGTCGGCATGGTCCCAATGCCCGTGGCTGAGTACAATCCAGTCTGCGGTGTTTACGTCGATGCCAAACAAACCGGCATTGTGCATGAAAACATCCGTGGCGCCCGTATCGAACAGAATATTTTGTTCAGCCGCAACGAATACAGAAAACCCATGTTGCGCCAGAAAGATGTTGTCCTTGAAGCCCATTTGGGCCTGATCTTCACACAGGATTGAAATCCTCACGTCTTTATTCATGGGCACATTCCCCTTTTGTCTATCCGACTAAATCAGGATGCGATTTAAGAACTGGCGGGTCCTTTTCTTTTCCGGATGGTCAAAAAAGGCATGGCCGATGCCTTTTTCGATTACCTGGCCGTTATCCATAAAAATAATCTCATGGGCCACTTTTCTGGCGAATCCCATTTCATGGGTAACCACGACCATGGTCATCCCCTCACTGGACAGATCGATCATGACGTCAAGCACCTCCTTGATCATTTCCGGGTCTAGGGCAGAGGTCGGTTCGTCAAACAACATGATGGCCGGTTCCATGGCCAAGGCCCTGGCGATGGCCACCCGCTGCTGCTGACCGCCGGAAAGCGCCGCCGGGTACTTTCGCGCCTTTTCCGGGATTCCCACCCGTTCGAGGATTTGCATAGCTTTTTGCTCGGCTTCGGTTTTGCTTTGTTTACGAACCCGGATGGGTGCCAGAGTGATATTGTCCAGGGCGGTCATATGGGGATAGAGTTCGAAATGCTGAAACACCATGCCGATGTTAGAACGTAGTTTATGAATATTCGTGGCGGGGTCCAGTACGGATATGCCGTCGACGATGATTTCTCCTTCCTGGAACCGTTCCAGGCCGTTGATACACCGAAGCAGCGAGCTTTTTCCGGAACCGCTGGGGCCGCAAATCACGACGGTCTGCCCTTTTTTTATGGTTTCACTGATCCCACCCAGCGCCTGATGATGGGGACCGTACCATAGGCTGACATTTTTAATTTCAATCACACCCAATCCCTTTGCAGACGATTCTCCAACCGATGGCTGATCAGCGCACCGGCCGAACAAAAGAGGAAGTATACCAGGCCGGCGAAGAGATAGAGTTCAACCGAGCGTGCTTCGCGTGCGTCCACCAGGTTGACGCGGCGTAAAAATTCCCTTAACCCGATTACATATGCCAGAGACGTGTCCTGAAAAATGACCACGGCCTGCGTCACCAGCGCAGGCGTCATGTTGCGCAGTGCCTGGGGCAGGATGACATGACGGGCGCATTGAAAGAAGGT
Source organism: Desulfosarcina ovata subsp. ovata (assembly GCF_009689005.1). Taxonomy (NCBI): domain Bacteria; kingdom Pseudomonadati; phylum Thermodesulfobacteriota; class Desulfobacteria; order Desulfobacterales; family Desulfosarcinaceae; genus Desulfosarcina; species Desulfosarcina ovata. The sequence goes on from NZ_AP021879.1 coordinate 5,170,632, forward strand.
CAATCCGCTGGCATACGCCGCCATTGACTGGCCAATGGAAATGGACTGGATGCCGGCGCGGATGATCTCCGCGAAGTATGCCGCTTCGAATACGATAAAGGAGACGACGGCGGCCAGGAATTCGTCCATTGATTGTCCGGTAATGATCGGTGATAGGAAGTACAGCCAGAAAATCACCAGAATGAGCGGCAGACCCCGGAAAAAATGAATATAGAGCGTGGCTGGGTAATAGAGCCAGGGCTTCGATGACAGGCGGGCCATGGCCAAAAGAATGCCAAGCAGCAGGCCACCCGCGATGGTGATCAGTGCCAGTTGGAAGGTCAGAACAAGCCCGCCGAGCATGAAATCCAGGTTATGGATGATGACAGATAGATCCATTCTTTATTGTCCGCGGGCGATCATGCCCGGAATAGGAAGCCTTTTTTCAATCAACGACATAAAAAGCACAACCCATGCCGAGATGAGAAGATAGGTCAAACTGGCTGCCGTCGTGGTCTCTAAGCCGTGCCAGGTAAACGAGTCGATGTAATAAGCCGTATGGGTGATTTCCATGACACCAATGGTCATGGTAAGGGCAGAGTTTTTAAAGCAGGTCAGAAACTCCGTCGTAAACGGGGGGATGATGATACGGAAGGCATACGGCGCAATGACATGGCGATAGGTTTGGAAGGTGGTCAGGCCGGTCGAATAGGCGGCATGGTACTGGTCCGGTGAAATGGCCAGCAGACCGGATCGAAACTGCTCGGCCAATCGTGACGCCGTATACGTTCCCAGGGCGATGACGCCTGCCCAGAAAGAATAGTCGGATACATGGTCGTACAACCACGCCTGGGACGATTTTGGCAAAAGCAGGGGGGCTGCAAAATACCAGAAAAAAAGCTGCACCAGAAAAGGGGTATTGCGGAAGATTTGCACATAGACGCTTCCTGCGAACCGGATCGGTCTCGATGGCAATACTCTGCAAATACCGATCGAGATCCCCAACATCATAGCGATCAGCCAGGCCAGCAGAGACAAGTGGATAGTGGTGACGATCCCCTTGATCAACATGGCGCCATAGGGCTCACGCCACAAAACCGTCCAGTCGAACGTGTAGTTCAGAAAACCCATTTTCAATTAATCATCAAGGCCCGTTTTCACCAGCAGGATGATAATTCCCGTCAGTTCTCCGTTCTCCGGGTCGTCGATCGAGACCCTCTGATGGTGTGATTTCCGGGCCTCGATCAAAACGCAAAAGACCCGTTGGATGTTGAATGGTCAATGGCTTTTAGTCCGGGTAGCTCAACGCCTGCAGCAAGGTTTTATATTCCGAGCTCATTGGCAGCGGTACTTCGCCCTTGGGACCGAACCATTTATCATAGATTTGCTCGAACCGACCGCTTTTGATGGTTTTGATGAGAACGGCGTTCACGAAGTCACGCCACTCTCCCTGATTCTCCGGGAGAATGATGCCATACGGTTCATAGGTCAGGTATTGACCGACGATTTTCCAGTCGCCGGGGGTTTTCGCTTTGGCCTGCATGCCTGCCAAAATGCTGGCATCCGTGAAATAGGCATGGATTTTACCCTGTTGAAGGGCCAGGAACCCTTTGTTGTGTTCTTCAAAGAGTATCTTCTCGCAGGCTGGTTGGATGATACCGGAGGCCATGGCCCTGTCGATGCCTTTGATGTTGGCGGTCGATCCGCTGCCCATGCCGACCCGTTTGCCGGCCAGATCGGAAAAGTTTTTTATGGCACTGTTTTTTGGGACCAACAATCTTGTACCGGTAAGAAAATAGGGCAGACTGAAATCGACCACCTCTTCTCTTGCCAGCGTAATCGTGGTTGATCCGATGCCGATATCGACCGTGCCGTTGATTACCAGGGGGATACGCGTTTTGGGATTGATTGGTTTTTTCACCAGTTCGATTGTTTTGCCGAATTTTTCGTTCAGCCCGGTAGCGATTTCATACCCGAGGTCGAGACCAAAGCCAACCCACTCCCCCTTTTCGTTCATGAAACCAAAAGGAACCGAACCTTCGCGAAACCCCATGGTGACCTGACCTGTCTGTTCGATCTTTTTAAGAATGTCTTGGGCCTGTGAGGGCATCGCCAAACCCAGGGAGACGACGATACATACGATACCGACGGCCAATAAAAATCCTCTTCTGCTTTTTTTCCCATCTTTTCGGATTACGGTTTTCATCATGATCTTCTCCTATTATCATTTTAACAGATTTTCATCCCAACCCAGTTTCTTTGGTTCGCATGATTGCTCCATCACCAGTCATTGCACTGTATGGGGAAAACATGATGTGCGCATAAGTGCAAAATTCGAAGAACTATATGACGATCTTGTATGGTAAGAGCAAATCGTTAATTTTAATTATACGCAAGCCTTTGATTGTTCCTTTCAATACCTCGCCAAAATAGATTGCCCCGGGAACAAGGGATGACCTATGACCGGAGAGGGGTGCAGCAAAAATCTCGCCGCACCCCTCATCCAACCAATAGCACACATGTTAAAATGAGAAATATAGCGACTCTGTATATCAGAACCACCAGATATCGCGTTTGCGGGGGTTCCCGTAAGAGTCGAAGGAATCACCTGACTCACGCAATACCGCCTTCAGATCTTCTTCATTAAAATCAAAACCATCTGCAACAGCAGCAACGACAAAGTCAGGCATGGTTTCGATCTGATCGTATTTCAGGCGTAGGACTTTATCTTCTCCACCAGCAATTAAAAATCTCTCAACTTCTTTCTTGGACACGATTCTCTCCTTTCAGGTAACAAAATTGATGGTATTTATAATTTTTTTTCAGTCCTCATCATCAATGATGATTTGCATTGGTTGTGTATCAGACATATGCATGCAGCGCGCCATGTCGCTTTTTTATAATCATTTGAATTTCAGGTAATGTCATGAATCCATTAAGGGGTTGATGGTTCAAAACCTCTATTTGGCCTATTTATAGCCATTTTAATCAGTTATCAACGGATTAAGGATGTTGCCGAATTTCAAAGAAAGTCTGGAGATGTAAAAAAAAGAAATCACAAAATTGAAAAAACTCAAAGATATAATACAAAATTGTATATGATTATCTACAAATTCCAGGTACTGTAACAATACATCCAAACGCGGTTGCCCTGCGCTGTTTTTGAATTTGTCTTTCCTGCCCGGTTGTGACAAATCCAAAGTCCGCCGAAACCGTTCAAACCCGAGCGGGGCATCCAACTGGTATCGGTCAGCGCTGAGATCGAAGCGAATCTCGTCCAGGCCGCCTTGCTTGCTGTGAATGAAAAGGGCTTTCAAATGAGGTCGTGCGGTGGCATTTTCAGGACAGATCGCCTCCATTGTTAGGGAAGTGGTGGCCACAAACCAGATTTGGGAACTCCAATTATCCGGCAACCCAAAAAGAATCTCTGATTCCGATATTATGAAAAAATAAATCCATGAGGAACGACAACGATTCCTTTTTCAGTTACCTTAAACCGTTGTCGGTCTTTGGCCAAATCGTGACCGATTTGCTCTTCAGGGGGAATGGTAACGCTTTTATCGACGATACAATTTTTCAATTTAACTCCGGTACCAACGTGAACGTCATTAAATAAGATAGATTTCTCTACAATCGCTCTATCATCGATATAACTACCGGCAGACAAAATGGAATCCCTGATATTTCCACCGGAGATCACAACGCCGCCGGCTAAAATTGAGTTGATGATAACACCGTCAGTTCCTGAAGCTCCGGAAATGGTTCTTGCGGGTGGTTGTTGTTGTTGATAGGTCCTGATGGGCCAGTTATGCTGATAAAGATTCAGGGGCGGAACGGGCGCAAGAAGATCTATATTTGCCTTGTAGTACGCGTCTATTGTACCGACATCTCGCCAGTATCGATCAGGCGTTACCCGGCCCCGTTCACCGCCGAATTGATAGGCGTAAACCTTTTGATCCCGCACAAGTCGCGGCAGGACATCTTTTCCAAAATCGTGACTCGAATCCTTTATTTGATGATCGCGTATCAAGGCTGTCATCAACAATTCACTGGAAAAGACATACAACCCCATAGAGGCCAGTGCTTTTTCAGGATTTGAAGGAATGGGGGTCGGCCTATCGGGTTTTTCCTCAAACGCGATGATCCGCTGATTTTCATTGATAACGACCACACCGAATGCGCTGGCTTCTTCAATGGAAACCTCCATACAGGCGATGGTGACATCCGCGCCCGACGCTTTATGAGATTTGAGCATTGCCTCATAGTCCATCCGATAAATATGGTCACCGGAAAGGATCATGGTATACTGCGAGTTGCTGCGTTCAATCAGATTCAGATTTTGGAAGATCGCATCGGCCGTCCCTTCATACCAGTGCTCGCCACGGTTCATTTGAGCCGGAACTGGCGTGATATATTCTCCAAGTTCCGGATTGAAGATAGACCAGCCATCTCGAAGGTGTTTGTTCAGGGAGTGGGACTTATATTGCGTTAAGACCAGAACCCTGCGTAATCCGGAGTGGAGGCAATTGGTCAGGGTGAAATCGATAATCCGGTATTTCCCGCCAAAAAGAACGGATGGTTTCGAGCGTCTTGCAGTTAGAGGGTATAACCGGGATCCTTCGCCTCCTGCCAGGATGAACGTCAGTGTTTGATTTTGTATCATTGTGTGATTCCTATAAGGCTGTATCCGATTTTAATTATTCGTTGGGTGCCTCCAACAACTGCCTGTATACGGTGATATATTTATCGGCCGATCGGTTCCATGAGAAATCCTGGGCCATCGCCGTCGCCATCATCTCCTCCCATTTTTCGGGGCGGTTTCGGTATACATCGACGGCACGTTTTGCCGCATCAAAGAAAAAATGCGCATTGAAGTCAAAGAACGTAAATCCGTTGACGCCGTCCTGGATCGAATCAGCCAGGCCGCCGGTCTGCCGGACAATGGGCAGCGTGCCATACCTCAGGCTGTAAATTTGATTCAATCCGCAGGGTTCAAACAGGGACGGCATCAGAAACATGTCCGCGCCGGCTTCGATTCGATGGGCCAACGCGTTGTTGAAGCCGATGTAAATGCCAACGCGGTCCGGATAGCTGTGAAGCAGCCATTCAAAAAATGCATGGTATGTCGGGTCGCCGGATCCAAGCACGATCATCTGTGTATCCAGTTGCAGAATCTGCTCGGCGCATGCTCTGATCAGATCGATTCCTTTTTGCTCGACCAAGCGGCTGATCACACCAATTAGAGGTACATCCACCCTGTCAGGTAATCCGTACTCCTCACGCAGCCGGGTTTTTATCTGGTATTTCCCTGATCGATCGTCAGTCGAATAGTGGATGCCATAGGTATAGGGGTCAACGTCCGGGCTCCAACTTCGATAATCCACGCCATTTAAAATCCCAACCAACTTCCCGCTATTGCGTTGAAGAATGTCCTGCAACCCGAACCCGAAATCGGTTTCCTCAATCTCCTTTGCGTAAGTTTCGCTGACCGTTGTTACGGTGTCGGACAGATGGATTGCGCCTTTGGTCAGGTTGATCTGGCCGAAAAATTCGAAATCGTTGGTGTAGTAGCCGCGGGGTAGGGACAGAATCGGCCAGTGGTCTTCCGGGAACCGGCCCTGATAAGAGATATTGTGAATCGTGTACACAACTTTCGGAACCGGTTGGAAAAATGGGTCTTGGCAATAGCCTGCGGTTATGGCTTTGAGGATTGCCGGAAGCGCCGCTGTTTGCCAGTCGTTGCAGTGGATCACATCGGGTAAGAAATCGATTGCTTTACAACCCGCCAACACCGCCTTGCAAAAGAAGACAAACCGTTCCAGGTTGTCCGGATAGTTCCAGTCACCCAGTCCGTATAATCCTTCACGGTTGAAAAACGCCTCGTTTTCAACAAAATAGGTGGGGATGCCGTCGTTTTCCGTTTGCCACAAAACGCTGCCGTGAAGCCCATGATGGGTTTGGACCGTAAAGTCGGTCACCTGCGCCATGACAAGGTTTTGCTGCACGATGCTAAGATACTTGGGCATGATCGTTCGAATATCGTGCCCCATCGAACTTAAGGCTTCTGGAAGGGCCTTTGCCACGTCGGCAAGACCTCCGGTTTTGGCATAGGGTGCAATTTCCGGTGAAACGAAAAGAATTTTCATGGCAATATCCTTAAAGAGCAATTGTTATTCTATCTCATCAAGCGGGTTGCCGGCAAGGATATCGGTATTGTCGGCATAAGATGGGGGAACAAAGATGGGATATTTTTTGACAGAAATCGCCTTATTTCCGGAGCCCGATCCCTGCGGTTTCCACCAGCCGCTTGAGTGTTTCAAGGGATTGGTAGCCGGCCCGGCGTTGTGAGCCCATAACAAAGGTCGGCGCTATACGAATGTTGTTTTTCCGGGATTTCTCCCAGTCATCATCGACGGCGGCAAGGAAGGTGCGCTGGCTCAGGACCTCTCGTGCTGCCGCCGGATCGAGACCAATCCCCCGGCACAGCTCGATCAACACGTCCGCACTGCCGATATTTTCACCGTCGCGGAAATAGGCCAGAAACATGGCGTGGTGGAAAGTATCCCCGCAGCCTTTTACCTCGGCCCACTTGCCAAGCTCCTGGGCCAGCCGACTGTTATAGGTCATGGTCTGCTCGCCAAAGGGAAGGTTCAGTTCCCGGGCTACCGACGTGAGCCGTTTCAGGATGGCCGGAATGTCCACCGGCTGGTTGGCAAAAAGGTCCTCCAATGCCTGGCCGGCCGCAGGTGTTTCCGGATGCAAGGGAAAGGCACGCCATTGGATACGAAGGTCGAATGTCCGTTGAACTTGTTCAATACGCCCGGTACTGAAGTAGCACCAAGGTCAAGTGTAGTCGGAGTAAACTTCCAATGTTGGTATTTCAGTATGTTGTGTCATTCTCCGCCTTTGCCATCAACCTCAAATCCAGTAAAAAAACAGTTCCCCCATAGTTACCCAAGCCCTATTCGTTCCCCACTTTCAGTTTCTTGTCAAGTGCGTTCCTGTGGGCTGACAATTCTATAGCATTTAAGATAATGTTTTTGGCAAGGTCAGAGGGAGGAAGCTGTATAATCCACTTCTAACCACTTGCGATAAAAATCTTCGTCCGCCCTCAGTCTCTCAAATACTGCCTTGAAATTTTCGTATTGGGATTGACGTATAATTGAGGGGATCGTTAATGATCCCTTTGACAGTTTTTCAGCAGTGCCCGGCTTACCGACGGCCCCCCCTCCGCCGATCCCCGCTACCTTCTGCCATCCGCAAAATCGGTGATTTCGTTTGCGTGCGCCCTGGACAGTGACAGGGTGCACGACTTCATCGGCAAAACGACCTGGCGACCCCATTGTGAAAACCGGAAAGCCGTCGCACGGACACTGTATAAGATTGGCGATGCGCTTGCCGAACAACTTCGGTCGGAAGGGGCCGACGCCGTCAATGTAGACCTCAACAACAACTATCGGCCCGAGGACGGCGCCGCCGACGTAACGGAGATGACCGCGTTTCATCCGGAATTTTCTCACCGTTATGCGGCTCTTGCCGCCGGAATCGGACGCCTGGGCTGGAGCGGCAATCTGCTGACGAAGGAATACGGTGCACGGGTTGAGTTGGGCAGCGTGTTGATCTCCGCTGCCCTGACACCCGATCCTCCGATCCCCGATGACGAACATCCCTGCGACAGATGCAAGATGTGCAGCCGGGTATGTCCCGCAGAAATGATTCAACCCAAGGCGTCGATCCAGATTGCCGTCGCCGGCATAACGGAAACCATCGCCCGCAAGCGGCCCAACCACCTGCTGCTGGATCTGCTGTACCGGTTATGAGGGCCTGGCGGCCTCCCGGACCTGGTCCAACTGGAGTCCCTACCGTCTCGGGTACCCGCTGCCGGAAAAAAAGCCGGAACTGGATGCGCTGTGCATCCGTCTGCAGAAGGCGGACCCCCAGATGCAGGCCGCTGATAACAGTTTTAGTGACTATCGGCAGGCAATATCCGATCCTGATTGGTTCTATTACACCGTGTGTGGTTTCTGTCGCAGCGTTTGCTCGCCCTTGCGGGAACAGCGGCTGGCCAACCGCAAGCTGATCCATCGTTCGGGCACGGCTGCCCTGAAGCTGGACGGTTCTCATGTAATTATCTACAGCAGAGAAAAGGAATTACAGATTCGCCGGATCTGTTTTACGACGATATGCGCAACGCCGGATGGGGACTCAACCACCCTGAACTGCTCAGGGTAGTGGCTGATCAGGCCGCGGAAGCCATCGCCTGGACCCGCGATGAATTGGGGGTGGCCTATCTGGACCGGCTTGACCGTTTCGGAGGGCACTCCGTGGCCCGCTGTCTGACCACGCGCAGTCATTCCGGAAAGGATATTGTGAAGGCCCAGGTCGCCCGTCTTCGAAAGCTCGGCGGGGAGATTCGCACCCGCTGCCTGATGACCGACCTGGTGACGGATGCCGAAGGCGCTGTCTGTGGGGTCCGGCTTCGTCGCGGCCATCGTCTTTCTAAGGCCGGCAGCGGTTCGGAGTGGCGCATCGCTGCTGCGCGGGCGGTTGTGCTGGCCAGTGGCGGTTTCAGCAGCGATGTCGAATTCCGTAAACGTCAGGATCCTCGTCTGGATGCATCCATCGGCACCACCAACCATCAGGGGGCGACGGTCGAGGGGTTGGTCGCCGCATTGAAAATTGGTGCTGTTCCGGTCCACCTGTCCTGGATTCAAACCGGTCCTTGGGCCTGTGCCGACGAACTGGGCTACGGAAAAGGGAGCCGCTTCGCCTCTTACAGCATTTATCCCACCGGGATTCTGGTCTATCCGGCTACCGGCCGCCGAATCGTCAATGAGTGGAGCGACCGCCGGACCCGCTCCGATGCCATCATCGCTACCGGCCATGCATGTGTGGGCATCACCGATGCAGCCGGCGCACAACAGGATCTTCCAAGCCTGGAGCACTGTCTGAAGACCGGGAAGGTGCGACATTTTGAAACGCTGACCACCCTGGCAACAGAATACGGCATGCCCGCCGACACGCTCGGTGAGACCGTCCGTGATTACAACCGGCGCGTTTTGGACGGTTTGGCGGATCCCTTTGGAAAACCATTGGATCAGGGTCTCCAGGCCCTGATGAATCCCCCCTTTTACGCCATTCGGCTATGGCCCAAGGTCCACTACACGCCGGGCGGCGTCGGTATCGACGCAAAGGCCCGCGTGATCGACCTTTACGGTCGCCCGATTCGGGGACTATTCGCTGCAGGCGAAGTATGCGGCGGCATTCATGGTGCCAGTCGCCTGGGTAGTTGCGCCCTCACCGAGTGCCTGGTGTTCGGACGCATCGCTGGTCGTCGTGCTGCCGCGCAACCGCTCCGATCCTTCAATTGATGATCGAAGGATTCGCCGGCCAATCGTTCGTAAACCAACGTTTTTTCGTGGAGGAATTCACCCCAGAGGGTGAAATGGATAGCTCATCCTAACAACAATGGAAAGGAGAGGAGTATGGAAAAAAAGAAGGCTTTCTTTAAAAAGATGGTACTCCTGGCAGCGGTCACGATGCTGATGATGGTATCCCCGTGGGGAAGTCATGTCGTCCATGCCAAAAACCCGATCATTTTCGCCGATTTTGGCTGGGACAGCGCCCAGGTACACAACCGGATCGCGGCATTCATCATCGAGCATGGGCTCGGCTATCCGGTCAGCTATGTTCAGGGCGAGACAATCATGCTCAACACGGCGCTGATCGAAGCCAGGGGAAGTCAGGCACCCAATGTCAATATGGAAACCTGGACTGAAAACTGGCAGGATCTCTATAACAAAGGAGAGAAACTGGGCAAAGATCCATCGTCGGACAAGGGATTTATCCGGTTGGGAGCGAACTTTCCCAACAGTGTCCCGGGATTCTGGGTTCCCACCTATGTCATCAAAGGCGACTCCGCACGGGGTATCAAACCGGAAATACCGGCAGTCAGCGACGCTGCCGGCCGTATCGCCGGCCCGCGGCGTCGCTGACGCGCCCATGACCGTTAAGGCGATTGGCGGATAAGCATATACCCGGATGCGCAGGATTTTCATTCGTATTCAAGGCGGGCTTTTTTACGCATAGTGGGGCTATGTGTGGAAACGCCCAACGCAGAAGACGGATGAAAAGACAAGCAGGCGGGTATATTCTTTGACAGAAATCGCCTAAAGACGGTTTTGATTGTAAAGGAGTATTGCCACGATGTTCGAATTCCCGGAATATATCAATATCCCCCTCGGCGAGTGGGTGGATGCGGCAATGGACTGGGTCATGCAGAATTTCATCGGCACATTCGGTCAGTGGGACTTGGCCATGATGACATTGTCGCTGGTGGTCGCCGCAGTGATCATTTCCCTGGCCATCGGCATTCCTTTAGGGATCGCCATGGCCAGCAGCGATACCTTCGAACAGATCATCAAGCCGTTGCTCGACGGTATGCAGACCATGCCCAGTTTCGTCTACCTGATCCCCGCCCTGATGCTGTTCGGCCTCGGAAAAGTTCAGGCGCTGTTCGCCACCATCATTTACGCGGTGCCGCCGGTAATTCGACTGACCAACGTGGGCATCCGCGAGGTTTCCAAGGAGGTCATCGAGGCTGCCCACGCGTTCGGGTCCAACTACTGGCAGATCCTGTTCAAAGTGCAGCTGCCGCTGGCCCGCCCGACGATCATGGTGGGAATCAACCAGACCACCATGATGGCGCTGGCCATGGTGGTGATCGCCTCCATGATCGGTGCCAAAGGGCTCGGGCTTGAGGTGCTGCTGGCCATCAATCGTATCGAAGTCGGCCGGGGATTCGAATCCGGTCTCTGTATTGTGTTTCTGGCCATTGTGATCGACCGCATCACCTTCGCCATGGCTGAAAAAAAACAAGAATAGCGCCACTGAGGTTCCATGGAAAAGATCATTATTGTTGAAAATCTGTACAAGGTGTTTGGACCGTCGCCCAAGGAGATCATACCGATGCTCCAGGCGGGCAAAACAAAAAACCAGATCATGGATCAGACCAAACACGGTATTGGGGTGGCCAATACCACATTGAACAGGTGGGGCTCAAAGGATGGGAAGAATCCATGCCCGCACAGCTCAGCGGCGGCATGCAGCAGCGGGTCGGGTTGGCCCGCGCGTTGGCCCTGGATGCCGACATCATGCTCATGGACGAAGCCTTCAGCGCACTGGATCCGTTGATTCGCAAGAACATGCAGGACGAACTGCTGTCCCTTCAGGAAGACGTTCAAAAAACGATCATTTTCATCAGCCACGATCTGGATGAAGCCCTGAAACTGGGTGACCGCATCGTGCTGATGAAGGACGGCGCCATTGTTCAGCAGGGCACCGCAGAAGAAATTCTCACCAATCCAGCCAACGAGTATGTAGAAAAATTCGTTGAAGAAGTGGACATGACCAAGGTGCTTACCGCCGAGTCGGTGATGGTGGACTACGGTGAAATGGCCAACGCCAAAACCGATGGTCCCAGGGCGGCGCTTCACAAAATGCGTAAGCTGAAAACATCGAGCATATTTGTCGGCAGGAACCGCAAACTCGAGGGGATCGTTTTTGCCGATGATGCCTCGAAATTGCTGGAAAGGGGCGAAAAGACCCTTGAGCAGATCATCAAAACGGACATCCCGACCGTTGCTCCCGACACCGTGGCCAAAGACTTGTTCCCCCTGATGGCTCAACTCAGCTATCCCCTTGCAGTGGTAGACGAAAAACATCGTCTTAAGGGGATCGTTGTCAAGGGGGCGCTGTTGGGTGCGCTGAGTGAGAACAAAAGTGATTGAGACAACGACTGCGGGAATATGGCGTTGGGCGGTCTATGACAACATTTGACAAGGCTGGCCGGTCCAAGGTACGTTCCAGCATCTGTGCAATATATGGACGGTCAGAAATTCCCTGCAATGGGATCAAAGAAAAATTTATCATCTGTGCGCAAACAATTATCAGGTCAGTTATGGTGAAATCCAAGTTGACAATTGCAAGCCTCTTGGTCGTTCTTATTTTGCTGCTATTTTATAGTCTTAGAGATTTCAGCATCGCCAACGAGGCTTCCAGTGAAGTAAATATTCTTCTTGTCGCTATCTCGGGAGTCGATGAAGGTTTCAAAGAGTGGCAACCGACCATTGATTGCCTGAAAAAAAATATCCCTGACTTAACATTTAATCTGCTCCCGGTAATTCCAAAAGATTTTGACAGAATCAAATCGCTCGTTGCGTCCGGGACCATTGATTTTGTGATTACCCAACCGGCCATGTATGTTGATTTGGAGCTTTCGCATGGTATCAGTAGAATTCTGACCTTGGAGAAGATGGACGGGATTGCCGAGTTCGGCTCGCTGTTGATTACCGAGAGTGACAGCGATATCCATTCGCTGGCGGATATTAAAAATAAGCGGGTTGCCGGCGTTGCGCCGTTGGGGTTCGGCGGATGGCTGATCGGTTATCATGAGATGCTTCAATCCGGTGTAGATCCATATAAGCAGGCGGCTGAAGTCGTTTTCCCAGGAACTCAGAATAAAGTGCTGGATGCCGTACTTAGCGGTGAAGTCGATCTTGGTGTTATCCGGACAGGAATTCTTGAAAAAGCGATTGCTAAACATCGAATGGACCCTGATGATATCCGTATTATTAATGAGAAAAGGTATCCGCACTTCAACCAGCGAGTCAGTACGCAACTCTTTCCAGAGTGGGCGTTTGCCAGAACGACAAAAGTGTCCAACGATCTTGCCAACAGGGTTTCCAGGGTACTTATTTCCATTCCGGCAAATGGTGAAGTGGCACGCAAAGGCAGATATTGGCGCTGGACCATGCCATATGACTATCAACCGGTTCATAATTTGTTGAAGGAACTGCGGGTTGGCCCTTACCAGGAATATGGTAAAATCACCTTTGCTGAATTTATCCGACAGCACATCATAACAGTGTCCATTGTTTCCGTTTTGTCGGTAGTCATTTTGTTATTGTCCATTGTTATCTTCCGATCGAATCGATTGCTCGTCAGTGAAAATGAGCAAAAGGTTCGGGCGTTCAAAGCAATGGAGCATATGGCAACCTATGATGAATTGACACAGCTCCCCAACCGCAGATTGTTTTTTGAGTTGTCATTAAAAATTTTTCAAAAAGCACGCCGCGATAAAAGCAACATCGCTATTTTATACATGGATTTAGATGGATTCAAACGAATTAATGATACCTTTGGCCACAATGTAGGCGATAGGGTTCTTGTCAACACCGCCAAAATCCTTAAAAAGTGCATTCGTGAAAACGATGTGGTTGCCAGAGTCGGCGGTGATGAATTTGTATGCGTGATACCAGAAGTTGAATCAAGGGAAGCTGTTGAGAAAGTCATCAACCGTATTATTAAAGCTGTCCCCAAGGCTGCGGAAAAACTGTCACAAAAAAAAGGCTTGGGTATTTCCATTGGTGGATTGTTCTGCGGTCCTGATCAAGAGGACATTGATAATTTGATCAAGTTATCCGATGATTTGATGTACAAAGCCAAAGCGGCCGGAAAAAACAGATATGTCATTGAGGGATTGTCCTGATGCATGGTTCATCTTTGTACGGGATCCTATTACTGCGATACAGAAACAGGCTTTTATGACAGAAAGGCTGAAGTGGTAATTGACAGAATATGCAAATGAAGGGAAAGGCTTTCACCAAAAGCCATTTCCCATTGCAGTCGTTTTTCAGCCTAAGCCCTCCTTGTTCTCAATAAAAACACAAGTTGTAGAATTCCCTCATACCCCAAGGTAACGGGATTTCAGCGTGTCGTCAGCAGTCAGATCTTCGCTGGTCCCCCGCCAGACGATCCGGCCATTTTCCATAATGCAGTGCCGGTCGGCGATCTGCACCAATGCGTCCAGATTTTTGTCGATCAGCAGGATGGCGTGACCGTTCTCCCTGAGCAGGGTCAGTGCCCGCCAGATCTCCTGGCGGATCAGGGGCGCCAGGCCTTCGGTGGCCTCGTCGAGGATAAGCAAACGGGGATTGGTCATCAGGGCGCGAACCACGGCCAGCATCTGCTGCTCGCCACCGGAAAGCTGGTTGCCAAAGTGGCCGAGACGCTCGGCCAGGCGGGGAAAGATGGCCAGCACGCGGTCCAGCGTATAGGGCGTTTTCACGCCCAGGCGGTTGGCGGCAGTGGCCAGCATATTCTCACGGACGGTCAGGTTGGGGAAGATCTGGCGCCCCTCGGGCACCAGGCCGATCCCCAGGCGGGCGATGGCGTAGCTGGGCAGGCCATGAATCGCCGTACCCGCAAACGTGATCCGGCCCGACCGGACCGGCGACAGCCCCATGATGGACCGTACCGTGGTGCTCTTGCCCATGCCGTTGCGGCCCAGAAGGGTCACCACTTCGCCTTCGCAGACCTCAAGGCTGACGCCGAACAGGGCCTGGCTTTTTCCGTAGAAGGTTTCGATATTCTCTACTTCCAGCATGGATCCACCGATTCTCCCAGATAGGCCTGGCGCACGTCGGGATTCTCACGAATCTCCTCAGGCGTGCCGCTGGCGATGGCCCGGCCGTAGACCAGTACCGTAATCCGGTCGGCCAGGGCGAAAACTGCCGCCATGTCGTGTTCCACCAGCAAAATGGTGACCTCTTTTTTCAGCGTACGGATCAGCTTGGTCAGTTCCACGGCACCGCCCGGCCCCATACCGGCGTAGGGTTCATCCAGCAGCAGCAATTTGGGGTGGCCGGCCAGGGCCATGCCCACTTCCAGTTGCCGCTTCTCGCCGTGGGACAGGCTGGCCGCCGGAAGGTCGGCACGCTCGGTCAGCCCCACCCGATCCATGGCCGGGGCCACCGACCGCCGGATCAGGGGATCGTCGGCAGCCTTTCTCCAGAATCGGAAACTATGCCCATTGTGGGCCTGGATGGCCAGTGAGAAATTCTGGCGGACCGTCAGGGATTCGAAGACCGAGGTAATCTGGTAGGAACGCGCCAGCCCCAGCCGCGCCCGGCGATGGATGGGCATGCGGGTGACCGTCCGGCCGTCGAAAACGATGCGGCCGCTGTCCGGTAACTGCTCCCCGCAAAGCTGGTTCAGGGCCGTGGTCTTGCCGGCACCGTTGGGGCCGATCAGGGCGTGCAGTTCGCCACGGCGCAGCGCAATGGAAAAATTGTCGCTGGCCCGCAGGGCACCGTAGGTTTTGACCAGCGATTGCGCATCGAGCAGGCGATCAGCCATGATTGCCATTGCCTCCGATAATGACGCCGTAAATGCCCCGTTTGGCAAACAGCACCACCAGGACCAGAAACGGGCCCAGGTAGACCATCCAGTGTTCGGTATAGATGGAGAGGAATTCTTCCACGAGAAGCAGGGCGGCGGCACCCACCACCGGTCCGAAGAGGGTACCCATGCCGCCAAGCAGCACCATGACCAGAATCTCACCGGAACGGGTCCAGTGCATCAGGCCGGGGCTGACATATTCGGTCTGATTGGCGATCAGGGCACCGGCCAGGCCGGCACCGGCACCGGCAATGATGAAGCAGACCAGCCGGTAGCGGAAAGTGGCAAACCCCATGGATTTCATGCGCCGCTCGTTCTCCCGGCAGCCCCGGATCACCATGCCGAAACGCGAGTCGACCAGCCGGCAGGCAAAGCAGAGAAACAATCCCAGGGCGGCCAGGCAGACGTAGTAGAACTGATGGTCGGCAGCCAGGTCGACACCGGGAACGGTGTTGCGCATGAAAAGACTGATGCCGTCATCGCCACCATAGGCTTCCAGGGACACAAAAAAGTAATAGAGCATCTGGGCGAAGGCCAGGGTGATCATGATAAAGTGCATGCCGCTGGTGCGCAGGCTCAGGCTTCCGATCACCGCAGCGGCCAGCGCGGCCAGCACTACCGCGGCCGGCCACGCCACCAGGGCACGCTCGCTGCCGTTGATCACCACCGGCCAGCTCAGGACGGATGTTCCGTCGACGGCGTGCATGGAGAGAATGCAGACCACATAGGCACCGATACCGAAAAAAGCGGCATGGCCCAGGCTGACCAGGCCCCCGAAACCGAGCATCAGATCGAGGCTGACCGCGGCCAGGGCATAGATCAGGATGCGACTGAAAAGGGTCACCAGATAGGGCTCACCGGCCATTGTGGCAATCACCGGCAGGGTAAGAAAAAACAGCGTCCCCACGGCGATGGAAATATTCTGGCGAGTCATGCGCATTTGCCGCTCATTTGGCCTTCGAGGGTTCCCGGCAGGAGGTTTCAGCCATGGGCCGGTATCAGTCCCCTGGGACGCCACACCAGCACCAGCGCCATCAGGATGTAAACCAACATGGAGGCCAGTGACGCCGCCACCCCGTCGGCAACCGCCGCCGACAGGAAGATCCGGAAGAGTGCCGGCAAAAATGCCCGTCCCAGGGTATCGGCCATCCCCACGAGCAGGGCGCCGACCAGGGCGCCGCGGATGGAGCCAATGCCGCCGATGACGATCACCACAAAGGTAAGGATCAGGATGCTCTCGCCCATGCCGGCCTCCACGGCCAGGATCGGCCCGGCCATTACCCCGGCCAGACCGGCCAGCAGGGTTCCCAGCCCGAACACCAGGGTGTAGAGCAGGCGGATGTTCACCCCCAGCGCGCCGGCCATCTCGCGGTTGCTGGCGCCGGCCCGGATCTGCATGCCGACGCGAGTGTGCGCAAACAGCAGATAGAGCAGGACGCCCACCAGGATTCCCACGGCAATGACCGCCAAACGGTAGCTGGGATAGGGCACGCCGGGGATCAGTTCGACGCTGCCGGCCAGCCAGGCCGGCACATCCATGAAAAGCGGCTGGCGTCCCCAGACCATGCGGGTCAGCTCGTTGAAAAACATGATCAGCCCGAAGGTGGCCAGCACCTGATCCAGGTGATCCTTCTTGTAAAGCCTTCGCAGAACCAGCATTTCGACCAGCATGCCCACCAGGGCTGCCGCCGGCAGGGCGGCCAACAGCCCCAGGAGAAAAGAGCCGCTGCGGGCGGTCACCGTGGCGGCCACATAGGCACCGATCATGTAAAAGGAGCCGTGGGCCAGGTTGATCACCTGCATAATGCCGAAAACCAGGGTCAGCCCGGCAGACATCAGAAAAAGGGTGATGCCCAGCTGGAGGCCGTTGAGCAGTTGTTCGAGAAACAGGAGCATGGAGCGGGATCAGTCCATTATCATTTCATTTTACACTCGTCCACGTATACATTGCTGTGATCGGTAAAGACCGCTTTCAGGGTCTTGTTGGTGTAGGTGCCGTCTTCGGTCTTGACCACCTCGCGGATATAGAGGTTCTGGATGGGGTGCTGATTGGCCGAGAAGGCGAACTTTCCGCGTATGCTGTCGAAATCGGCACTGCGGATGGCGCTGCGCAGGGCGGCCAGATCGTCAACCTTGCCGTTTACCTTTTTCAGGGCGCTGCCCAGCAGCCGGGCGGCTTCATAGCCCTGGCTGGCGTAGAGCGTGGGGGTGCGGCCGTGGGCCTTGCGGAAGGCGTCGACAAACAGGTGGTTGGCCGGAAAATCCAGATCGTGGGTCCATTGGGAGCCGTTTTTGACGCCGATGGCCGTATCCTTGACCGCCTGCAGCAGGCGTTCGTCAAAGGAGAAGGCCGGGCCGAAAACGGGAATGGTCCGGTTCAGTTCCGCCTGGGTATACTGCTTGAGAAAATTGATCCCCATTCCGCCGGGCAGGAAGAAGTAGACCGCGTCCGGCGCGGCGGCGCGCAGGGCGGCGATCTCGGCCGCATAGTCGGACTGGCCCAGCTTGGTGTAGACCTCACCGGCAAGCGTTCCCGTGTAGTAGCGTTTGAAGCCACCCAGATGATCCTTACCGGCCGGATAGTTGGGCGCCAGCAGGTAGACATTCTTGAATCCGGCGTCGCTCACATATTTACCCACGACTTCGTCCGGGTTGTCGTTCTGGTAGGCCACGTTAAAGTAGTTGGCATGGCACCCCTTCCCGGCCAGCAGGCTCGGCCCGGCATTGGTGCTCACATAGATCATATCCTGGCGGACCACCTTGGGCACCACGGCAATGGCCACGTTGGAGAAAACAATGCCGGTGAGGATTTTCACCCCATCGCGTTTGATGAAGCGGTCGGCGATCTGTTTGGCCTTTTCCGGTTTGCGGCCGTCGTCATCCACGAGTAATTCCACCGGGATGCCGCCCAACCGGCCGTCTTCCATATCGATGGCCAGTTGAAAGCCGTCACGGGTCTCTTCGCCCAGATAGCCGGCCTTGGTGGAAAGTGTGGTGATCATACCAATTTTGACCGCTTCCATCGCCTGGCAGGGACCGGCCGCCACCAGGGCCAGCATCATTGCAACAAGCACTGAACGCTTCATCATTCTCTCTCCTTTTCCAAGCAGTTGTCGATTCTCAAATCCGCACCGAACGTTACTATTTAAAGAAACAGGCATTATTATGCAAGCGCTAATTTGGGTGGTTTCAGGGTGACCGCATGTAACTCAGGTTTATCGAAATCGAAGTCGAAGTCGAAATCGACGATGTATATTGGAATCACTGCCAAGGTCACATGCGATTGTTTTGTTTGCCCACACTGCCGGGGTTGCCAAAACGGCGGAATTGTCCAATATTGGGCATTGGAAAAAAGACCGCAACGATTCAGGAAAAGCGCATGCTTGAAATCAACAGCCGACTGGCCATACCGGACCATGAAATCGAAATCAGCGCCATCCGTGCCCAGGGCGCCGGCGGGCAGAACGTCAACAAAGTGGCCTCGGCGGTTCACCTGCGCTTCGACATCCGGGCATCGTCGCTGCCCGATGGGTGCAAGGCCGCCCTGCTGTCATGCCGAGACCGGCGCATCACCAAGGCCGGCGTCATCGTGATCAAGGCCCAGGAACACCGCACCTTTGAAAAAAACCGCGCGGCGGCCTGCCAGCGGCTGGCGGATCTGATCCGGTCGGCCACCCGGCCAATCAAACGGCGGCGCCCCACCCGGCCCCGTCGGAGCGCCGTGGAACGGCGCATGGACAGCAAGGTGAAACGGGGGCGGATTAAAGCGCTGCGCCGCAAGGTTTCCTTCTGACCGATCGCTGAACGGCAACGTTCGTATGATTACCGATTCGCAGGTCTCCATGCAGGAGCAAAATTTTTTTTGCCCCTGCACGGCCCATGCAACCGGCACCATGAATGGAATAAAACGATCATGACACGTAACCATCAACGGGATACCCGGCTGGTCTACTCCACCGAACATGGCGGCACCTGTCCCCAATGCAACCAGAAGCTCGATCGCTGCCGTTGTGGGAAAAACCCGGCACGACCCGCCGGCGACGGCATCGTCCGGGTCAGCCGCGCCACCAAGGGCCGCAAGGGCAAAGGGGTAAGCGTGATCACCGGCATCCCCGCGGACGACAGCGAACTCAAACAGGTGGCCAAGGTACTCAAGCAGAAGTGCGGCAGCGGCGGGACGGTCAAATCCGGAACCATCGAGATCCAGGGGGATCACCGGAATCTGTTGGTCGCCGAACTGAAAGGCATGGGCTACACGGTCAAGCGGTCGGGCGGCTGAAAAAAGCGATCCCGGCCGGCCATTCGGGTTTGAATCGGGGTTGAGAAAACCGCTGTCCGACCGATTAGATCATTATGATCCGCCACAGAAGGCGCTTTGCCAGACACAGGCTCGTGTTCTGTTTACAAACAGGCCAAGGGGGGCATTCATGGATGGACACGATGATAACGGGAGAACACCGTGAATACGATAAGCAAAGAGCATAGCGGACCCAATGGGGTCCGGGGGATTATATTCGACCTGGACGGCACGCTGCTGAACACATTGGCCGACATCGGCGATTCGATCAACGCCATGCTGGCCGAATACGGATTTCCCGGCCACACCATGGACGACTACCGCCGTTTCATCGGCAACGGCATCCGCATGCTGGTGATGCGCGCCCTGCCCATCGAAGGCCGCTCCAGTGAAATGATGGATCGGTGCGTCCAGCGCGCCCGCGAGCGCTACTGGGACAACTGGAACCGCAAAACACGTCCCTACGACGGCATCAATGAGCTGATCGATGCCCTTGAAACAAAGGGCCTGCCCAAGGCCGTGCTCTCCAACAAGCCCCACGATTTCACCGTTCGCTACATTGACGAATATTTTAAAGGCCGGCACTTCAGTGTGGTCCTGGGACAAAGCGAACGGTTCCCGGTCAAGCCCGACCCCGCATCGGCTCTGGAAATCGCCCGGCAGCTGGACCTGCCCCCGTCCACGATTCTTTTCGTGGGCGACAGCATCGTGGACGTACAGACGGCAACGGCGGCAGGGATGCGCCCGGTGGGCGTCGGCTGGGGGTTCAAAGGCACCGGGGACCTGAAAGTCAACGGCTGCCCGACAATCGTCGAGCATCCGCTGGACATTTTAGGGCTTATTTGAACCCCCCGGATCAGATCCGGGCCCGACCGGCAGCATACCCGTTATCCCCTCGCTCCCATGCTCTGCATGGGAGCGTAGAAGGATGAAATCGGTTGGGCTTGGTTCTAACTTCGCCCACCTGGATTTAGGAACGATTAAAACGGGCTGATCCCATATTACCTCTCGTTCCCACGCTCTGCGTGGGAACGTATAAGGCCAACCATTCCCACGCAGAGCGTGGGAACGAGGGGGTAAGTGGACGAAGTTAGAACCAAGCCCAATCGGTTAAATTGGAGTTGAATGAAAAAACGGGGCGTGGTTGGAAGTAAAAAAAGGCGGGTCGTTGTTCAGGATCCGCCGGATGGGAGCCGGTTTTTTGAACTCCCGGGTAAGAAACCGCCGCACCCGGTCGCGGTTCCATCCGCCGGGGTGGACAAATTCGCGGTAGAGGGAAAGGTCGCCTTCGTAAAAATCGAGGGTCTCAAGCTGAGCGGCCTCCCGGCTATGGGCCGGCAGGTTGAAAACGGCCAGGTTGAGAAAATCGATGGCACCGCTATGGGCCAGGGTGAAATCCAGTGTCCGCCTCGCACGGGCTTCATCTTCCGCCGGTGTTCCGAACAAAAGGTACACGTAGGTAGCGATCCCGGCCTTGTGAAGGGTGTGCAGCACGCTGGCGGCCATCTCGCTATCGATCCCCTTGCCGAGGGCGCTCAGCACCTGCTGGTCACCGGATTCGATCCCCAGTTTCAGCATGACGCAGCCGGATTGTTTCAGCCGCTGCACGAAATCGGCGTCGGCAAGATGGCGGGTCACCCGGGCAAAACCATACCACGGCAGACCGGGCGGCCGTCCGGTCATCTCCTCGAGCAGGCGCGGCGAAAGGGCGTTGTCCAGAAAATGGATCAACCCGGCGGGGAAACGGGCGTTCAGCCGGAGCAGGTCATCGATGGTGGTGGCCGCATCTTCGCAGCGGTAGGGCGCGTCCTCGGCCGTTTCCGGGCAGAAGGCGCATTTCTTCCACCAGCAACCCCGGGAGGCGGCATAGGGCCTTACCGGTACCGGTGAAAGATAGCGGTCCATGCCCATGTCCGAAAAGTCATAGCCGGTTGTCGACGGCGCGTCCGGACGGCTGCCCGTGCACATCGATATCAATCGCGCCTCTCCCGGACCGCCCACCAGTTCGTCCACCAGGCCGTGAAACGGGTTGCCCAGCCCCGGTATGTTCAGCCACGACGTGACCAGCCCGCCGCCGCAAACGATGGTAGCCCCGCCAAGCATGCTGCGGATACAGCCGATCATGGCAAAGGCGCACAGGGCCTGACTCATGAAATTGATCGACAGGCCGACCACATGGGGTTCCCGTTCCTTGAACAGCTCTTCCAGTTGCGATGAAAAAATGGGGAAAAAGGGATTGTCCCGAAACGTTTCGGCGGCCCGGATCAGGTCGCCGCTGCGCACCGGAGATAGGTCCGGATGCGTATAGTTGGCCAGCGAGAGGGCGACGCCGGCGGGTTTTCCGGCGGCGTAGAGGACCCGGTTGAGATCCATGACGGCCCGTTTGTAGCGGTCCCGGTTACCGTACAGGGAGATCGATCGAAGGGCATCCGTATTCTCCCGGCGGTGGGCCAGGGCCCGGCGCGTCCAGGTGTCGGTGGCATCGGCCGCCGGTTTCGCCAGCAGCCCCAGGATACCGTCCAGACTGGCGTCCCAGGTTCTGCAGTCGATGCCATCAGCGCGCAGGGCAGCGGCCAGTTTGGCCAGCCCGGCCGGCGGTTCGCCGGGTTTGGCCACCGGCGGGTGGATGAGGAGGATGGATTGGTTTTTCATCCCTCCAGCTCGGCCAGCCGCTTGGCGAACTTTTTCTCCAGCCGTTGTCGCTGTTCGTCGGCAGCTTCCATTTCGGCAAAACGGGTCTCGATGATTTCCTGGCAGCTGCGGATCTTCTGGGAAAGAGAAGCGATTTGCGCACCGTCCCCCGCCTGGGAGGCGTCGACCATCTCCTGGTTGAATTGTTCCAGCCGGGTTTCGTTCGCCTCGATCTCCCGCTCGGCGGCGGCGATGGTTTCCTCCATGGGCTTGAGCACCTTGGATTTCTCGGTGATGACCTCCGAGCGCAGGCGGCGCAGCTCCTTTTTGGTAAACCGGGGTGCCGCGGCCGGTTCTCCGGCGTCCGGGTCGTCCCGGCGGCGGGTGATGGATACATCGTCCCCCCAGCCGCCCTTTTCCAGGAAATCCTGGTACGTGCCGTCGAACATGTGTGCTCCGAGGTCATCGAAGACAATCAGCCGATCGGCCAGGGCGTGCAGGAACATCTCGTTGTGGGTAACCATGATCACCGCCCCGTCAAAGGCGTCGATGGCCGCCAGGAGGGCATCGCAGGCGTCCATGTCCAGGTGGTTGGTGGGCTCGTCGAGCATGAGCAGGTTGACCGGGGTCACCAGCAGCTGGCCCAGCATCACGCGGCTTTTCTCGCCACCGGAGAGCACACCGATCTTCTTCAGCGCGCTGTCGCCTTCAAACATCATGGCACCGCAGATATTGCGTGCCTTCTGGCGGTCCACGTCCGGCTGGGCATAGAGGATCTCCTCTTCCACCGTGCGGTTGTCCACCAAACGCTGGATGTTGGTCTGCTCGAACAGGCCGGACTCGACCTGGGGGTTGTAGGTGATGGTTCCGGCCAGCGGGTCGAGGGTGCCGGCCAGCACCTTGAGCAGGGTGGTCTTGCCCTTACCGTTCTTGCCCACCACGCAGATGCGCTCGCCGGCCAGGATCGAAAAACTCAGATCCTCGAAAAGCGGCCGCCCCGCGCCCCAGGCAAAGGCCAGCGACTCCACGCTGAACACCTGCTTGGCCCTGAAGGGTTTGCTGCGGAAGGAAAACTCCAGGCTCTTGACCTCCTCGAGTTTGTCGCGCTTCTCCATCTTGGCCAGGGTCTTGACACGCGACTGGACCATGTTGGCCAGGCGGGCCTTGGCCCGGAAACGCGAGATGAACAGCCGGATCTCCTTTTCGCGGCGCTCGTCGTTGAGCCGGGTCTTCTCGTAGATCTCCTCGTCCTGGGCGATCTGTTCGTAGAACTTCTCCGTATTGCCGGCAATCTTGCGTGCCTTGCGGCGATGCAGCCCCACGGTGTGGGTGACCAGTTTGTCCATGAACCCCCGGTCGTGGGTGATCAGCATCAGCTCGTGGGGCCAGGAGAGCAGAAAGTTTTCGATCCAGCGGATGGAAGTGATGTCCAGGTAGTTGGTGGGCTCGTCCAAAAGCAGCAGGTCCGGTTCCGAAACCAGCACCTTGGCCAGATTGAGGCGCACCTGGAAACCGCCTGAAAAATCGTGAGGGCTGCGCACCAAGTCGCCATCGGAGAAGCCCAAGCCGGCCAGGATCTTTTCCACCTTCCAGTGATGATCCTTTTCCGCGGGCATCAACCCCTTCATGCCCTCGGCCAGCACCGTCGCCTCGGTGAATTGGATCAACTGCTGGACGTAGCCGATGCGATATCCCTTGGGCATGGTGATGGCACCGTCGTCGTATCCCTCCTCGCCGACAATGATCCGGAACAGGGTTGACTTGCCGTGGCCGTTGCGGCCCACCAGGCCCACCCGTTCCTTTGAA
This sequence comes from Desulfosarcina ovata subsp. ovata, assembly GCF_009689005.1. Lineage (NCBI taxonomy): Bacteria > Pseudomonadati > Thermodesulfobacteriota > Desulfobacteria > Desulfobacterales > Desulfosarcinaceae > Desulfosarcina > Desulfosarcina ovata. The sequence continues at coordinate 5,194,585 of NZ_AP021879.1, forward strand.
TTGATCTTGAAGCTGACCCCGTCGAACAAAACGCGGTCACCGTAACTCTTGCTCAAATTTTCGATGCTGATCATGATGATACCGTACGCAGAACGTCGGATGCGCGCTGGTTAAAAACCAGATCGGCCATCTGATCCAGGGGCGTGGGATCACGGTTGATAATCACCAGCCGGGCACCGTTTCGGCGTGCCAGCGCGGGCAGCCCGGCTGCCGGCTGAACCACCAGGGAACTGCCCACCACCAGGAACAGGTCGCAAGCCTGCGCCGCTGCGACGGCCCCTTCCAGTACGTCTGCGGGAAGCGACTCGCCAAAAAAGACCACGTCGGGTTTCAGGGTGCCCCCGCAGGATGGGCAGGTGGGCGGCAGTTCGGTGTCCAGTTGCTGGTAAACATCGTCCATGGCGCGTTGACGCGAGCATTGAAGGCAGATGATCCGCCGGGTGTTTCCATGCAGTTCCAGAACGTTCTTGGAGCCGGCGGCCTGCTGCAGACCGTCGATATTCTGGGTGATGACGGCCTTGAGGATACCTTTCGCCTCCAATTCGGCCAGGGCCGTGTGGGCATCGTTGGGCTGCGCCTTACTGATCGCCGGGTAGCGCACCTCCCTGAAAAAATTCCAATAGTAGCCGGGATCCTTGTAGAAGTTGTCGATATTGGCGAACTTGGCCGGATCGTATTTGTTCCATAGACCGTCATCACCGCGGTAGGTGGGAATCCCGCTCTCGGCGGAGATTCCCGCACCGGTAAACGCCACCATGTGGCTGGCGGCGGCGACGAGTTGCCTCAAATCGTCATGCGGATTGGGGTTGGACATAAAGCACCTTTTTCAAATCTTCCAATTGGGTCCAGAGCCCATCACCCACCGAATCGGGCCGATTGGGCTCCACACTACTACCGGGATCATCGAAACGGAAATTCCCTGATGGTCCGGCGAAAAGATTACACGGGAGCCAGGCGAAGCAATGCGGCAAGGGTTGCTGGTTACTGGCGATATGCTGCAATTTATTTCCGGCAACCTTATACCCCCCATGGCTAATGGCTGCATTGATCACAGGTCCAATAAAGCGCATGTAGCGGAGTCGATAGCATCTTTTTAAGGCCCAAACAAGCTATACCCAACGGATCCCCAGGGCAATCGCATGTAACTATTTTTCAATCTTTCTACCCGATAGCGATGGATCACAAATGTCAAATGTCCAATGAAAAATGCCAACTGGTGGTATTCTATCTATTTATAATCGATAAGATCCTTCAATTGACATTTTGATTTTTACATTTGGCATTGATTGAATCAGGGTGATGGGTTTGCAATCACGCCACCGACCAGAATACATCCAAATGCGATCGCCCTGATGGTCATCATACCCTCGGTCGACTTTCATGCGCGTGGATGTTATTTGGGCTTTGACAGAAATCGCCTAATTCGGAACAGACGGCAGGCAACATGGCAAAGAGAGACCTGACCAAAGAGAAACTGGTGCTACTCGGGCAGATTGAACAAGGCCCCCTGACGCCGGAAAGCCAGAAAACGCTGGGTAAGACATTGTCCCTGGCCAACAATATCCTCGTGGCCAAGGCCGCCACGATCGTCGGCCAGCGCCGGGTCGAAGCGTTGACCCCGGATTTGCTCAAGGCTTTCGGGCGCTTCTTAGAAAATCCCCTCAAACGCGACAAGGGATGTCTTGCCAAGGAAGCCATCATCGAGGCACTGGACGAGATGGAATTCGACGATGCGGAGATCTTTGTAAAAGGCATCCGATGGGTCCAGGCGGAGCCGGCGTATGGCCGGCCGGTGGACACCGCGGCCGGAATGCGCGGGCGGTGCGCCTTTGCTATAGCGCGCCTGGGCGGCCCGGATACGGTGTACGAACTTGTCGATCTTTTGGCCGATCCGGAACCACAACCGCGCATCGCCGCGGTACGGGCCCTGGTGGGGATACCCGGCGAGCAAAGCGAGCCGTTGCTGCGCCTGAAGGCAACCATCGGTGATGACAGCCACCGGGTGATCGCCGAGTGCCTGTCCGCCCTCGTCCGGATCAACGCCGGACGATCAATCGACTTTGTCGCGCGCTTCCTGAATTCGTCTGACATGATCATCGCCGAAAACGCGGCCTTTGCCTTGGGTGAATCCCGGCTGGATGAGGCGTTCGCGATTCTGCGGCGACACCGGGAGGCGAGCCCGAATCCCGAATGGCAGGAATTGCTGTTGATGCCCATTGCGATCACCCGGAGCGAGGAAGCCTTCGACTATCTGGTCGAGGTCATCGAAACCGAAACCCCAGGCAGCGTTGCCGCCGCGCGGAAGGCTATCCGGATCTTCGATGACGAAAGCCACCGCCAGCGGATTCCGGGCACCACCGGGGCACCATGAACCGTAAGCAAACCTATATCTGGAGTTGCCTTGGCCTGGGGATGATCCTGATCCTGGCCGGTGTGACTTACAACAGCACCCGGATGATCACGGAAAAGACGGTCGAAAGCCACCAGCAGCGCATCGTTGCCGGTGCGGCGGAAACCGTGGACCTGTGGTTCTCCCAGCATGTGCGGATCGTCCAAGCCACGGCCGCCGCCACCCGCCAGCGTCCCATCGCCGACACCCCGGAAACCCTGCGGCTGCTCAAAATGGCCATGCAGGCCGGCAATTTCTCCGACGTCTAGATCGGCCTGGCTGACGGACTGGTTCCTCTGCACCACGGTGCTGAAAAAAGAAGCCTACACCCTGGCCAAGAATACCGCCATGCTGTTTGCCATGGGGTGCAATTTCTAAAGCGATGATTTCATAAAGATTGATCGACCTAATCGCAAGTTTTGAGTTTGAGAGGCCAACCACCAGATGTTGTGGTTGGCCTTTTCATATAAATTGGATTAGTTTCGATTTGATCTGAGATTTTTGGATTTAAACTTCAATCAAATCTGACAAGTAAAATAATTGTTGAGATGAATAGGAGAAATCCTTAATTTTGGAAAACTGACCGGCTGTGATCGGATTCAGGAATAATCTAAAGCCAGCGTATACCCACAGCCATTAACCTTGCCCTCATACACCTTCAGTCTGGCCAGGTTTGATTCCACTATTGACGACCGGCCTCAAATAGGAACTGTTTGTATTATTAATACTTTTATGAGAGTATGAAACAGCTGCTATCATTTTAAAAACAGAAATTGGAAGAAGATGGTTAACTACCTGGATATTCGTACGCTTGCTCTGATGATGGGGGTGGTATCTATTACCTTAGCTGTTGGTGTGGTCTATCTGCAATGGTACCACAAAACCTATGCAGGTTTTTCTTTGTGGAGCAATGGGGCTGTATGTGCCGGAGTTGGTGGCATATTAATGTGTATGCGTGGGTATGCCCCTCAACTGGTTTCCATTATCGCTGCAAATACTCTACTCGTACTGTTCATGAGTTTTGTCGCGTGGGGGATGGAAAAATTCGTAGGAAGAAGAATCTTTCGTTGGCCTGATTATGTTGTATTGCTTCTATTTATTGGCGCACTCCTTCAGTTTACATACATAAAGCCAAGCGTTGAAGTACGCATTGTTATTATAAGTTTCTGTTTCAGTTATTTCAGTGGCAAAGCAATATTTCTGTTGAAATACGGAGGGGATCACCTGCGGCACCCACTTTTATTGGGGGCACTATGGTTCACAGCTGTATGGTTTCTTTTGAGAGCAATAATTACCGTGATTGGCCCGTGGGAAATCAATGATTTTATGAAAGCAGGCGCATTTCATGGGGTTACTCTCGTTGTATACATTGTTAATCAAATCCTGGTGATGATTGCTCTTGTTTTTGCTAACCATCACAGACTCGAAACGGATTTGACTGAATCAAACCTATCACTAAAAGACAGTGAAGAGCGGTTTCGCTCACTATCGGATGCTTCTTTTGAAGGGATTTTAATAACTGAAAACGGGGAAATTATTGATGCCAACCAAACCTTTTTGGAGATGGTAGGTTATTCAAAAGAAGAAGTAATTGAAATGAGCATTATTGATTTTGTAGCCCCTGAAATGCAACAGGATGTTTTGGAAAGAATATTGTCGAATTTTGAAGGATCGTACGAGACTCTTGCTTCAAAAAAAGATGGTACCGCAATTCCCATAGAAGTTCACGGCAGGATGCTTTTCTATCAAGATCGAATGGTTAGGGTAGCGGCCATTCGTGATCTCAGTGAACGGAAAAAAGCTCAAGATTTACTGGCAGAAAGTCAAAAATCTTTTAATTCTCTGACTGATCATGCCCGTGAAGGGATAGTCGTGGTTCAGAACAAGCGGCTATTATATATCAATCCAAGTATGTGTAAAATGACCGGCTATGATAAGGATTCACTCTTGGGTCTGGAATCATTTTTGCCTCTAATAGCTCCAGAGGCACGTGAAACCATGATGGCCAACCATCTGAAGCGACTTGCCGGCAAAGCATCACCCGAGCGTTACGAGAGCAAATTTCTTAAGCGTGACGGTACCACCTATCCGGTTGAACTTACAGGAGTGTTGATAAATTGGAATGGAAGCCCGGCGACCCTGAATATTATATCTGACATCAGCGAACGCAAAGAAGCGGAAGAATCCATGCGCTTTCTGGCCCATCACGACAGCCTAACCGGATTACCCAACCGATATCTGTTAATGGAGCGATTGGAGCAGGCATTGTCTCAAGCACGGCGCTCTGAGCAGCCCCTCGGGGTGCTTTTCATAGATTTGAACGGCTTTAAACAGGTCAATGATACTCATGGTCATGATGTTGGAGACATGCTTCTTAACAAGGTTACTGACAGGTTGCAGGGGTTGTTGAGAGATTCAGACACTCTGGCACGTATGGGCGGTGACGAGTTTGTGATACTGTTGCCCCAGGTAGATGGCAAAGCAGGTGTTGAAGCTTTGATGGCACGAATAGATTCTGCATTTCAATCACCTTTTGATCTTGGTCAGTTGACAATAAAGAGCAGAACCAGTGTTGGGTTTTCTCTCTTCCCAGAAAGCGGGGAGAGCGCAGATGAACTTTTGCGGGTAGCTGATCAACAAATGTACCATGACAAAAATACAAAAAAATGAATTCATTAAACCGGTTCTCTATAAAGCTCCAGTGATCTTGGCTGTGACCGTATCTGTCACAGGTCCATGTTATTGTGGCCCCACATCCAAGGAAAAAGGAGGCCGCCATGACAAAATTCACCCTTATCGAGGATTTTCCACGATCGGAAATCGAGTTTGATGCACGTTTTTCAAAACCTGAGGCATGCTATGAATACCTGTTTCAACAAAAGTGGCCCGATGGGTTTGAGTGTCGGGAATGTGGCCATCAACAGTACTGGTTAAGTTCAAAGCACCAGCCCTTTCAAGGTAGCACTAAAAGACCATTCATAACTGGATGAACTTATTAAATAAATGCTGGACAAACCCACCCCCAAAATATACAGTAAAAAAGAAAAACTGTATTATTTGGGAGGTGACATCATGTTGAGTCCTGTTTTTACGCCGTTCATCAAGAATTCTCCGATTTCTGTCATGGCTCGTGGTTTGATGGAGAAGGTACTGAATCCTGAGCAATTGGACGAATGGTTCGAGAACACCGCTAAAGAACAATACACAAGGGACCTTTTGTTTTCGACGCTTTTTTACCTGATGAGCCAGGTCGTTCAGGGAAGCCAGCGATCAATTCACGCAGCCTTCCAGGCTTCAAAAGAGGATATTGCCGTTTCAGTTACCTCAATCTACAATAAGTTGAACGGCATGGAACCAAGTACATCGGCAGCTTTGGTCCGATATGCCGCCGAGCAGGTGGAACCTATTATTCAAAGATTGTTGGGTAAACAAAACTCCCCTTTGCCTGGCAAACGAATCAAACTGCTTGATGGCAACTGTATCGAAAAGAGCCATCACCGAATCAAAGAGTTGCGGTCCATAGCCTCAGGTCCTCTTCCGGGGAAATCATTGGTTGTGTACGATTCGATGTTGCACCTGCCCATCGATGTGTTTCCTTGCGAAGACGGCCATGCGCAAGAACGCTCATTATTGAAAACGGTGCTTGAAACTATTGTTGCCGATGATGTTTGGGTTGCCGATCGCAATTTCTGCGTGGTTGAATTCACCTGCGGCATCGATAAGCGGGATGCGTGGTTCATTATCCGTGAGCATGGGAATTATCCTCTCGAGCTAATTGGAAAGGAAAAATATATCGGCAAAATCGAAACAGGAACCGTATACGAGCAACCCATCCGGGTTCGTGATGAAGCTGGCGAAGAGCACGCCTTCAGGCGGATTCGCGTGAAGCTGAAGGGTGAAACCCGTGATGGTGATACCGAGATTTTCATCATCACGAATCTATCAAAGAGCGCAGCAAACGCTAAAACAGTTGCCCGGTTGTATCGGGATCGATGGACCATCGAAACGGCCTTTCAGCGTCTCGCTGAATATTTAAACTCTGAAATTAATGCATTGGGCTATCCTCGTGCCGCTCTTTTCGGTTTTTGCGTTGCTCTGGTCGCCTATATCAGCATGTCCGTTGTAAAAGCAGCACTGGGCAGTGTTCACGGTGTCGATTTCATAGAACGGAACGTATCTGGTTATTACATCGCCAATGAAATCGAAGGCGTCTACCAAGGGATGATGATCGTTATCGAAAGCGACCATTGGGTCGTTTTTAGAGACATGCCAGAAAGTGATCTGGTTCGGTTGCTTGAAGAATTAGCTGGCAACGTAAAATTATCAAAGTACCAGAAGCATCCTCGAGGTCCCAAAAAGCCCAAACCGAAGCGGGTTGCGATGAAAAACAAGCCACATGTTTCAACCGCGAAAATACTCGCTGAGAGAAAGAAGTCATAGTACTACCTTGAAAGGGCTGGTTCAAAGCACCTGTATATCTGTACAAGATGTGAGCACAAACATTCGTTAACCGCTGGAACGATCATGGAAAACTCAAAAAAGCCGATTCCCTATTGGCTCAAGGCCATGTGGTGGTTCACGACCCATAAAAGCGGCGTGAATGCGGTCAACCTCAAAGAACTGCTGGGCATAATGGTGGCATAATGGGGACATTCTATATTCCTTATGTCAACAGATTTTTTAACCATTTAAAATCAATCAGTTAAAGATCCTCAAAATCAAAAAAGTACTTGGCCAAGAGGCCGTTGCGGATACGCATGCGCAGTCGATGCACCTCTTTTTTCAGCTGTCGCCGAACCGCCAGGAGACTGCGCAGCGCCAGCATATCGGCTTCCGGATTTTCATAGAACAGGCACTTTCCCTGGCTGACCAGGTCGGCGACGTTGGCGCTGTCTTTGGTATCGTTTTTATCCCAGCGGCCATCAAGGAGTTCCCGGTTGTCCTTAACCGCTTTGCCGGCTACCAAGACCACCAGATGGCCTTTCCCGGTCAGCCAATGGGTAAGCGGCTTGTGGTAGTTGCTGGTCGGCTCCAAGCCGAAAACGACATTTTCCATATTGTGCTGGCTCATAAGCGTCTCCACCTGTTCCATGAGTCGCTCGAAGCCGATCAGATCATTGGTAAAGATCAGCCGGCGCCAGAGTGACTTTCCCCTAGCGGTCCCGAAGAAAGCATGATGCTTGTCTTTGGCAATATCGATACCGACAATCAATTGGTTTTCAGATCCTCTGATCTGGCTGCGTAGTTTACAAAACATTTCGAAGCGGGCAATGTCGTCCATTTTCATAACCTCCTGTTATCCAATCCGTTCAAGTTTTTCTATTTTATTAACAGGAGTAACTCTCATTTTCTACGCGAAAAAATATTGGTTAAAATACTACTTGTGGAGATCTTTTCTTTTGTTTTTTCAATATATAACGTCTCTCATTATCTAAATAATTGAATCAATCAGCACGTATCCTTCGCATGCGGCTATGGTTTCGCCTCTTCGAGCGGCATAGCCGATGCCTGACATCGTCATATCAAGTGCCCGGGCAAGCTCGGTCTGGGAAAGGCACAGCTCGTTTGTACACAGGCTGCGAACCAATCCTCCCCCGACCAATTCAGGACGACGTCCCATGGCAACTCCGGCTTGGACATAGTCAAGGTAAGCCTTGCGCGCCTTCGCCACTTTTTTTCCAAAACAGCCGAGAACATAAGCGCCGTCCTGCCAGCTGCAATCATCGGCTCCCACCAATAATCGGTGGCCGCTGAATGGATAATCTGTCAACGCCCTGAAGTCCTCAACCATGCCAGCACGCAATGGATTGAGATGAATATAGCGCACCAGTTCCAAAAGATAGGCGTCTTCCTGACAAATAATGGATTTGTACCGGTTCTGAAACAACTGGCCGTGGCGTTTATGTCGGCGGTTGAAACTTACCGCATATCCGGTGAGCAGCCGCTGCATCAAGCTTACGAGCCCATCAGGGCCGGAGCGAAATAAAAAATGGGCGTGGTTACTTAGCAAAACCCAAGCATAACATCTGGTTTGCGTCTGCGGAACCAACTGATCAAGCCGATCGACAAGATTCTGCTTATCGGTTGTATCCCGGAAAATGTTTTTTCTTTCGATCCCCCGGATGATCACGTGATGCAAAATCCCGGGAGCGTCTAATCGGGCTAACCGTGGCATGGCACCTTTCATAGCAAATATTGAGAGGCAAATCAAGTTGATTAGATAATTAGAGACGTCCCCAACTGCCCCCAACTGCCCCCCCAACTGCCCCAATGGTGCAACATTGGTCCAATCCGTGCGAAAGGGACGGCCTTGCATCCGAAAACTTCCAGCGCTCGATCATTATTTACGATTTAAAGTAACTTTACGATATCTCGCCATTCTATCTTTTGCCCAATCCTCCGCTTATTTATCATAACATCCTTATATTTTGTACTTATTTTATCATTATAGAGTGTGGCATGGGGGTTGCTCTAATTATTACAGAAGCAAGCGTATCATTTTTTCTATTTATCTCAATACGGCACCGGACAAGCCGGCTTGCCGTCACCCCTGACACGTGGGAGGAGGATGTATGCCGCACCAGCAGAAATACTTGAAAAAATCGATTATCAATTTATACGGGCTGCCGTCGTTTGGATTCCAGTTAATTGTGAACATGGAGGTCTTTTTCTTTGCCGCATTCCTGACAGATTATGCGAAAATCCCGGTGGCAATGGCCGGAACCGTTCTGATGGTTACCAGTATTTTTGATATCGTCTGGGTGCCCACGGCAGGGGTAATCCTGGAAAAAAGCAGCATGCGCTGGGGCCGGTACCGATCCTGGCTGCTCATTGGACCTCCAATAGCCATGTTGTTCTATACCTTTCAGTTTGCCAAGATTGGCAATCCAACCACCAACGCCATTCTGGTTTCGATCGGCTTCATTGTTTCCCATCTGGTTTGGAACATCTTCTACGCCGGCCACATTGCCATGAACAACTCCCTCACCACGGTCCGGGAGGAACGGATCACCATGTCCTCCAACCGGGGAATGTTCAATGCCCTCGGCGCCATCGCCTTTTCCATTGTGGGTGCCAAGGCAATCGAGACCCTGGGCAATGGGAACCAAGCCATGGGATGCACCCTGACCGTAATCATCGCGGCCATCTTCATGGCCCTGTGCTACTGGACTCTCTTCGTCCTCACCAAAGACTACGCCTACCATCCCAAGGCGCATGCCGACGCTGAAGCCAAAGACAAGATGCCCATTGGCGAAATGCTCATGCAGATCGTCCGCAACCCGCCCCTGATCGGCATCATGCTGGGGGAATTGGGTCGTTACCTGGGCCGTTTCATTATTTTTGGCATGGCCTTTTATTATTTTAAGTATGTTGTTAACAACCTGGCTGTGATTTCGCTTTTTTTCACCGGCTTGAACGTGGTTTGCTTCTTCGGCGCCATGGCCACGGCTCCCCTGGCTAAAAAATTTGGAGAGCGCAACGTCTATATCTTTTCCCTGAGCCTTTTCATCATCGGACTGATCGCGGTCTGGGCATTGCCCATGAACCACGTCTCCTTCATGATCGTCATGTTCGTCGCCTATCTGGGATACGGCATGCCCGATGCTCTTGGTGTGGCCATGTTTTCGGCAACAGTCGATTACGGTGAGTGGAAAACCGGCAAAAACGCGAGGGGATTCATCATGTCTCTGTTCTCCTTCCCCGTTAAAACCGCCGTTTTCATCAGGAGCGTCATCATCACCAGCGTTCTCGTATCGGCGGGGTATGTGGCGGACATGCAGCCCACCCCCGAACTCATTCAGGGAATCAAAAACGGTATTGCCCTGATTCCGGCGTTATTCATCGGCGCGGGGTTGCTGATCATCATCTTTTTGTACCGGCTCACGCCTGAAAAGCAAAAAATGATTCAAGAAGAACTCGCTGCGCGTAAGCAGATTGGATTGAGGTCAGGGCCGATACCTCAATCTGCCAATCACGCCATATAAGGAGATATTGCCATGATCATTATTGGAGAGAAAATCAACGGAGCCATCCCGTCGGTGGCCGAAGCCATCGAAAAGCGGGATGCGGCGTTCATTAAAAACCTGGCCCAGTCCCAGGCCGATGCCGGCGCGAGCTTCATCGACGTGTGCGCCTCGACAGACGTATCGGTAGAACTGGAGGCCATGAAATGGCTGATCGACACCGTCCAGGGGGCCACGGAGACCCCCATTGCCGTGGACAGCCCCAATGCCGAAATCTGCGCGAAAGCGATCACGCTGTGCAACAAACCGGGCCTGGTGAATTCGGTTTCCATGGAAGGTGACAAAATCGAGCAGGTATTTCCCGTCATCGCCGACACCAAATGGGAATGCGTGGCGCTGTTGTGCGACGACACGGGCATCCCCAAGAGCGGAGAGCAGCGCCTGAAGGTATTCGCGGACATCATGGCCAAGGCCAAGGAGTACGGCATCGCACCCTCGCGCCTGCATATCGATCCGCTGGTGGAAATGCTTTGCACTTCAGAAGACGGGATCAAGACCGTGCTGACCGTGATCCGGGAAATCAAAGCCCAATACCCCGATATCCATGTGACCGGCGGAGCCAGCAATATTTCCTTCAACCTGCCGGCCCGCAAGTTCGTCAACCAAGCCTTCCTGATCCTGGCCATGGGTGCTGGCATGGACAGCGCCATCATCAACCCCCTGCACAAGCACATGATGGGGCTGATCTACGCCACCGAAGCCCTGATGGGCATGGACGAATACTGCATGGAATACATCAACGGATACCGCGAAGGGCTATTCGGCCAAGTGAAATAGACTTTTACAATACCAAAGGAGGTTTAATAATGGCTAAAATCGAAGAAGTAAAAGCAAACGTCGAAAAGGGTAAGGCCAAGCTGGTTCCCGGATTGGTTCAGGAAGCATTGGACGAGGGCAGCGCGGCAGGCGACATTCTACAAATCATGGTCGACGCCATGGGGGTGGTGGGCGAGAGGTTTTCCTCCGGTGAAATTTTTGTCCCCGAAATGCTGATGGCCGCCAAGGCCATGTCAAAGGGTGTGGAAGTGCTCAAACCCCATATGGCCGGTGATTCGTCAACCAACCTAGGGACCTGCATCATCGGCACGGTAAAGGGCGATCTGCATGACATCGGCAAGAACTTGGTGGCCATGATGGTTGAAAGTGCCGGTTTCACCTTGGTGGATTTGGGCGTGGACGTTTCCACGGAGAAATTCATCGACGCCGTCAAAACCAACGAGAATGTGACCCTGGTGGCCTGCTCCGGCTTGCTTACCACGACCATGCCGGCCATGAAGGATACCGTGGCGGCACTCAAATCCAGCGGCCTGAACGGGTTCAAGGTCATCGTCGGCGGCGCTCCGGTAACCGAACAGTTCGCCAGCGAAATTGGGGCGGATGGCTATGCACAGGATGCCGGCAGCGCGGCGGTCAAGGCCAAACAACTGGTAAACGCAGCTTAGTTCAAAAGGGAGGTGACACAATGCTGACCAAAAAACAAAACCTGTTGGAAACGATCAAGGGCGGTAACCCGGATCGATTCGTTAACCAGTACGAATTTCTGGAAATCATCACCGAGGCGCCCAAAAGGATTCGTCCGACGAAAGGGGAAACCATCCTCAACGAATGGGGAATCACCTTAAGCTGGCCCGAAGACCAGATAGGCCCCTTTCCCGTTCACGATGACGAGCATCGGGCACTCAAGGATATTACGAAATGGAAAGAGATCGTCAAGGTGCCTTCCGTGGAGTTCTCCGACGAGGTGTGGGCCCCGGCCATCGAACACGCCAAGGCCGTGGACCGTGATGACCAGTATGTGGCCGTCTTCTTTTCCTCCGGGACTTTTGAGATGACCCATTATCTCATGGGCATGGAAGATGCCATGATGGGCCTGTATGAAGAACCGGAATGTATGCATGAACTGATCGAGTGTCTGACCGACTATGAGATTCATTATGCCGAGCAGATCATCGAGCGCCTCAAGCCCAACGCCTTGTTCCATCATGACGACTGGGGCGGACAAATCTCAACGTTCCTTTCTCCGGACATGTTCAAGGAATTCTACCTGGAGCCGTACAAACGCGCCTACAAATTCTGGAGGGACAACGGTATTGAACTGATCGTGCACCATAGCGATTCCTACGCCGCCACCCTGGTTCCTTATATGATCGAAATGGGCGTCGACATCTGGCAGGGGGTGATGACCACCAACAATACCCCCGAATTGATCAAAACGTATGGCGGCCAGATCTCTTTCATGGGCGAGCTCGACTCCGGGCCCTTGGACGTTAAGGACTGGGACGCCAAGCTGATCGAGGAACACGTGGAGAAGGCGTGCACAAGCTGCGGGAAGCACTACTTTATCCCCTGTCTGACCCAGGGCTTGAATTTCAGCTCCTTCCCGGGGGTATACGATGCGGCGAGCAAAGCCATCGACAAGATGAGCAAAAAGATGTTTTAAGCGGCATCCGCATCGAAAAAGCACCACGGCACCGCCGGCAACCGGCGGTGCCGTTTTTTTCTCTATCGCCCCGTCTTTTTTACCAGGTAGGCATCTCTTTCGATCCCCAGGCGCTTCATTTTTGAATAAAGCGTGGTGGGCTTGACCTCGAGCAGTGCCGCTGCGCCGCCTTTCCCGCTGACCTTGCCCCGGCAGTGGGAAAGGGCGCCCATGATATGCCGGGCCTCCATCTCCCTTAGGGGCAGAATTTTTTCCGTATTGGCACCGCACGCCGGCACACACGTCTCCAAGGGCGGAATGACCAAGCGCCCGTCCCTGCTGAGCAGCACCGCCCGCTCGATCACATGACGCAGCTCCCGTATATTGCCCGGCCAATGGTACTCGATCAACCGATCCAGATCGTTTTTGGATATCTTGTCAAACGTCTTCCCGAATTTTTTGGCGAACCTCTTCAGGAAATAACGGGCCAGTGCGGGAATGTCTTCGGCCCGCTCACGCAAGGGGGGAACCTTGATGGGAAACACATTGAGCCGGTAGTAGAAATCCGAGCGGAAAAGCCCCTGCTCGACCAGCTCTTCGATATTGCGGTTGCTGGCCGCCACCAGTCGGAAGCTGGTTTTCAGGGTCCGGGTCCCGCCCACCCGCTCGAACGTCCTGGTCTCCAGCACTCGTAGCATTTTGGCCTGGATATCCAGGGAAAAGGCATCGATGTCGTCGAGAAACAATGTTCCCTCACCGGCAAGCTCGAAGCGGCCCTTGCGGGTCCGGGACGCGCCGGTGAACGCGCCTTTTTCGTGACCGAAAAGTTCGCTGGCGATCAGTTCCGGACTGAGCGACACCACATTTACGGCAATGAAAGGACCCGAGGAGCGGCTGCTGTTCTGATGGATGGCCTGCGCCACCAGATCCTTGCCCACCCCGGTTTCTCCGGTAATCATGACGGTGGTATCGGAGGCCGCCACGCGGCTGATTAATCCCAGCATCTTCTTGAAGGGTGTGGTTCGCCCGATCATCTGGACCCCGGGAAGGCCCGGTTCGAAAGCCTCCCGGTAAAAATGGGTCTCGGCCTCCAGGTCGCTTTTCAGATCGATGATCTCTTCATAGGCTTCCATGTTTTCCAGGGCAACGGCGGCCTGGTTGCTGATGATCCGGAGAAGGGAAATCTCATCTTCCGGAAGTTGCATCCGGGCAAGTTCGCAGGCCATGAAGATCACCCCAATGACCCTGGACTTGAGCCGGATGGGAAACCCGGCGGTCCATCCCATGGCATCGAGGTTCTTCACCCTTGCCGGTCTCAGGTTTTCCGCCTTTCTTACGATCTCGCGGCCTGATTCGAAAACTTCCTGAATAAAAGCCGTCTGGCCTGTCCCCACGGTGGAGGATGTCTCCGGGATTTCGATATTTCGGCTGGCGACCATCTCCAGTTTCGTATCCTGCTTGAGGAAAATGGCGCCCCGCTCCGCACCGGCGATGCGCATGGCCTGCTTTATGATCTGGTTGAAAAGTTCGTTGCGGGTCCGGATGGACCCCAGGGCGTTGCCGACACTCAAAAGGGATTCCACCCAAAGCGCGTTTTTCGACGTGCGATCGAGATAGGGCTTGAGGTCCTGGGGGAAAACAGCAATTGTAATTTTGAAATGGCTCTCTTTGCTACCCAAACAGAAGTTTTTTTCAATCAAAGTTCGATGCATTTATTTTCTTTATTATTTCAAAATGTTCTGGACACAGAAGCTTGTAATGGATATAAGAGGGTGAATACTCATCCACTTTTACCAAAAGCGAGCCAGGGCCATGCGATTGCCAGAACAAGAAGAAAACCGCATCCTACTTGAAAGGAAACATGCAGAATTCACATTTGACAAAGTGATCCAATTTTTTCGCCAAACTATTTCTGCATTTCCTGACCGGCGCATCGGCACTAATACCAGCTACAGCATAGAAGACGCAGCCCTGGGAGCTTTTTCTGTTTTTTTTACCCAAAGCCCATCCTTTTTAGCCTTTCAATCCGCTATGCAGCAAACAAAAGGCAAAAACAATGCGCAATCACTTTTCGGCCTCACTCAAATTCCCTGTACCAACCACATCAAAAGTTTAATGGACGAGGTCCATCCCTCTTATGTCACGCCCGTGTTCAAATATCTTTTCGACGGATTGGAAAAATCCGGTCATCTGGACGGGTTTCGCTCATACGACAACAATTTATTGGTTGCCTTTGACGGAACGCAGTATTTTGCTTCAAATACAATTCATTGTGATAATTGTAGTCGCAAGCACCATAAAAATGGAACCGTAACCTATTCGCATTCAGTCGTGACCCCGGTGATTGTGGCACCGGAAAACAATAAGGTGATTGCTTTGCAACCGGAATTTATTACCCCCCAGGATGGCCATGATAAACAAGATTGCGAAAACGCGGCAGCAAAACGCTGGATCGATCAATATGCGGCGGAGTATCAACCTTTTGGCATCACTGTATTGGGCGATGATCTATACTGTAAACAACCGATTTGCAAAAAACTATTAGATCAAGAACTTGATTTCATTTTGGTCTGTAAACCCGATTCTCATAAAACCCTTTACCAGTGGCTGGATGAATTGGACGCCATGCAGACCATCGAAACCGTGGTGGAGAAGCGCTGGACCGGCAAAACCCATGAAATCGATACGTATCGCTTTGCCAACAAACTGCCGCTACGTGATAGTGAAAACGCCATTGATGTTAATTGGTGCGAACTGACAACAACCCTGCCCGATGGAAAAATCGTGTACAAAAACGCATTTGCAACCAATTTTGAAGTTTCAAAGAGCAACGTCAAGCAAATTGTCAAAGATGGCCGAGCACGCTGGAAAGTCGAGAACGAAAATAATAATGTTTTGAAAAACAGAGGCTATAATATTGAACACAACTTCGGTCACGGGAACAAGCACCTTTCATCATTATTGCTGACCTTCAACTTGTTAGCCTTTCTGTTCCATACCGTTCTTGAACTGATGGATGAGAAGTACAGCTTGGTTCGTGCTGAGTTACCAACGCGCAAAACCTTTTTTGACGATGTGCGCGCTTTGACGCGATATATGTATTTTCCCAGTTGGGAGGCGATGTTAACTTTTATGATGCGAGGCCTGGAGATCGAATACGTAGACACCAGTTAAAATCCTTGGCAGATTTTCACATCAAACCGTACGAGTTCCTTTATTAACCAATGGATAGGTTTGATCAAAATTTCTGATACAGAGAGCCAAAAATGAAAAAATTCATCGGCTGGCTAATTGCGTACAGTTTTGTTTCACTTTTTGATCATAACCTGAACTAAATTTTTCGAAGAACTGATCGAATTGCCATGCTGGTACAAACCTGAACCGCATAATTACAATTGCTGGGGGGAAAAGGGCCGGGTTGACTTTTGAAAAGACTTCCCAGGCGGATTTCAGCAGCTTTTCCGCAACCGGGATCTTATTCTCACCGATCCGGATGCGGGCCATCAGTGTCTGGGCGTGGGCCAATTCGACCCTTGCCCCTGCCCGGGTCAAAAGCGCAATGCTTTCCTTCAAATCGGCCTCTATCGCTTCCGTCGCCCCCTTTTCCTTCAGGGTCTTGAGTGCCCGGAACCGGAAGGCCACTCCCTTCATATAAATGTCCGGCCAGCCCAGCAACCGCTTGACATCCGATTTAAAGTTCCATTCGGGATGAACCATGCCCCGTTCCTCTAAAGCGAGCATGACTTCAAGATTGTCCGGCCCGCGGTGATGGGGCGTTCCCAGGGCCTTGGAGTTTTCATAGGCCTGTTTCTGATATTCGAAGGCTTTTTCGTATTCGCCCCGGCAATAGGCAAAATACGCCCGCTTCCCATTTCCCGGCCATAGGGTGTAGGGGTCCAGAAATTTGGTCGGGGTGCTGAAAATTTCATCGAGAAAGGCCTCGCCCTCATCGATTCTGGCCGCCTCCGCCAGTACGACGACAAGGATCAGGGTCGCATACCGTTCCAGATCCGGGGCGCAAAGTTCCCTGGCTTTCCTGCGGACCGCCCGGATCAGGCCCACCCCCCTGGCCGTCTCCCCGGCGATGCCGTATATCCAGCCCAGCCGGATGCAGCTTTTCAGGGTCTCCACGTCGGCGGGCAGTTCCTCGTGATTGCCGATCGCCGACTCGTAGCGTTCGATGGCCTTGGTAATGTATCCCTGCCAGAAAAGCACTTCGGAGTTGGCCAGGGCCACCTGGACGCGGACGTCAGCGGGGAAATCGTGGTCAGCCAGCATCTGCCAGGCCTGCTCCAGATATTCGTTGGCTTCGTCGGCCCTGGCGGTTTTGATGTAGGTCTTGGCGATCAGTACCATCAGCCTGACCTTGCGCACGGGGTCACCGACCGTGGCGCAGAATTCAAGCGACCGTCCCAGGAATTTTCTCTGGATATCTTTGGACAGCGCTGTGTCCCGGCAGGTACAAAGACCGACGGTGGCATCGATGAAGGTTTCCTGCGCTACCGGATCGAGCGTTTCCGTCTCCATGGCGTCCAGGACCATTCGATAATAAGCGGCGGCATCGATCGGCAGGTTCAGGCCAAGGCAGTAGTGCCCCGCCTGGACCAGTTCCTTGAAATGGCGCACAGGCAAACCGGAAACCTGGTAAACATAAGCGAGACTCAGCCATCTTTTGGTGTCATCGGGCAGGTGGTCGCATACACCGGCGATGGCCCGCCGGGCGGCGTTGTGCAGCGCCTTCGCCGGAACCCGGCTGATAAAGTCACCCGCCGCCTTGGGATCGGACAGATAGTAGTACCCGGCCCCCTTTTCCAAATACCGGTGCAAATAACCGGCTTTAACCAACGCCTCGACAAGCTGAAGAACCCGGACCGGGGCCAGGTCGGTAATGGCGCACAGCACATCCAGGGAAATCGGCGGGGGCAGCAGTGACAGAAGCAGATAAATTTCCTGATTCTTTTCATCCATGCCTGGGAACTGTTCCGCAACCCGGTTCATAATCGGTCAAAACTCCTTGTCGTCAGCCATCGGTTTGAATCGCTGCCGCGTATCCCAGTGGCATAATGGGGACGTCTCTCATTATCTAAATAATCGAATCAATCAGCATGTATCCTTCGCATGCGGCTATGGTTTCGCCTCTTCTAACGCCATAGCCGATGCCCGACACCGTCATATCAAGTGCCCGGGCAAGTTCGGTCTGGGAAAGGCACAGCTCGTTTGTACACCAGTAGCAAAATAGACCCCGGGCATCCGCGCGTTTTTTGGGGCGGCCCTTTTGGAATATTTCTTCCTTATCGATCCCAAATAGCTCGGCGACCCTTTCGGCAACCCGGTTTATATCGTAGCCATGCCGTTTGAGTTCATAGCGCCGTTCAAACTGTTCTTTGGCTTGGGACAAAACCGACAATACAAAATCCGAATCACCAAGAATGCGTTCATCGCCTTTTATACGGTCCATTCCTTTCAATCGCATCTTTTTAACTTCCGACCATCCGCCCAGGCTGCGAACCAATCCTCCCCCGACCAATTCAGGACGACGTCCCATGGCAACTCCGGCTTGGACATAGTCAAGGTAAGCCTTGCGCGCCTTCGCCACTTTTTTTCCAAAACAGCCGAGCACATAAGCGCCGTCCTGCCAGCTGCAATCATCGGCTCCCACCAATAATCGGTGGCCGCTGAATGGATAATCCGTCAACGCCCTGAAGTCCTCGACCATGCCAGCACGCAATGGATTGAGATGAATATAGCGCACCAGTTCCAAAAGATAGGCGTCTTCCTGACAAATAATGGATTTGTACCGGTTCTGAAACAACTGGCCGTGGCGTTTATGTCGGCGGTTGAAACTTACCGCATATCCGGTGAGCAGCCGCTGCATCAAGCTTACGAGCCCGTCAGGGCCTGAGCGAAATAAAAAATGGGCGTGGTTACTTAGCAAAACCCAAGCATAACATCTGGTTTGCGTCTGCGGAACCAACTGATCAAGCCGATCGACAAGATTCTGCTTATCGGTTGTATCCTGGAAAATGTTTTTTCTTTCGATCCCCCGGATGATCACGTGATGCAAAATCCCGGGAGCGTCTAATCGGGCTAACCGTGGCATGGCACCTTTCATATCAAATATTGAGAGGCAAATCAAGTTGATTAGATAATTAGAGACGTCCCCATCCTCCCCTTCCCCCATCCTCCCCAAACGTTTGGTTGATGAACGATTCGAAAGATTGCTGAAAGGATCGTCCCTCCTCGCCAAGTAACCGCGTATTGCCGATGACGGTGAGGCTGGAGAGCAGCATGGCCGTGGCGGCGATCCGTGAGGTGAGGAAGAGAAGATCTTTCGATGTTCAACAACGTTACTAATTCAGCCGACGAAAAAAGCCGCGCGGCTGAATTAGTCTTGTTGGGCCAAGTGCTCTGACCAAGGTTTAATCTTATTAAGCAATGGTGCAAGAGTGATTTCTGCAACTTCCGTATCATATGCAGCCTGAGCACGTAGCCAATACCCGTTAGACAAACCAAAGAAACGGCACAAACGTAAATCCGTATCAGCTGTAATTGAACGTTTATTGGAAACGATCTCACTGATACGCTGGGCGGGAACACCAATCTCCTTGGCCAAACGATATTGGCTCAGTCCCATAGGCTTTAAGAACTCTTCTAACAAAATTTCACCTGGAGTGACGGGATCAAGTTTTTTCATATTAACCTCTCCTCAGTGGTAATCCACGATTTCAACATTTTCTGCACCTGCATCTGTCCAATTGAAACAGACTCGCCACTGATCGTTGATGCGGATGCTGTATTGACCAGCACGATCCCCTTTGAGCGCTTCAAGATGATTGCCGGGTGGTACTCTTAAATCATCAAGCAAATTAGCAATTTCGAGCTGCCTGAGCTTGCGCCGAGCGACCTTTGCAATGTTATTGAATTTCTTGACATTAGTGCCTCTTGATAGCGATTCAGTATATTTGCATTTGAATGATTTAATCATATATCACATAATAACGCATGGCATGATTAACGTCAAACGTGATTATGATTGCCAACGCCACGCTCATTAACTGCAAGGGCAATGCTGAATTTTAATTTGCCAAGGCCGCCCCGCCCTGGCGGTCTAATTCCGGGTAAAGGCACCGGTTACCCAATTATCAATTCCTTTGGGCATCATTTTCTTTGACAACGATTGAATGTGTATGTATTGTTAGATTGATACATATTCAAGGAAGGCAAAAGAATTATGCGAACCAACATTGTTATCGACGACGAACTTATCAATGAGGCCATGGCACTCAGTCAAATAAAAACGAAAAGGGCTGTGGTTGAAACAGGGCTCAGGCTTCTGGTTCAAATTAAAAAACAAGAACGGATAAAAAATTTCCGTGGAAAACTGAAATGGGAGGGGCATCTTGATACATTGAGGTCGGATCAATGATTTTGGTCGACTCATCCGTATGGATCAATTATTTCAATGGACTTTCAACCTGGCAGACAAACCTGCTTGACGACTACCTCTCCAGCATTCCCATTATTATTGGCGATTTGATTCTGACGGAAGTCCTCCAGGGGTTCAAATCAAACAAAGATTACGAAACCGCCAGGGATTTACTCAGTGCGCTTCAATTTCGCCAAATTGGGGGATATGCCGTCGCCATCCAAAGTGCTCAAAATTACAGGACCCTCAGAAAATCAGGGGTTACCATTCGAAAAACAATCGATGTAATCATCGGGACATTTTGTATCATGGAGGGATTATCGCTGCTCCATGATGATCGCGATTTTGACCCGATGGTATCATACCTCAACCTGAAAACACCATCTCCGCAGTAAAAGCACCATCACCTGTAAAATCAGTCTCGTCTGAGAAGTAAGTAAGGCTATTGGCGGAAAAGAATGTCCCCATTAGCCCCAGATCTAAAATTGTAAACCGGAAATCCGACGAACGTCCCCAATGCCCCCGTGATTGCCGATCGCCGACTCGTAGCGTTCGATGGCCTTGGTAATGTATCCCTGCCAGAAAAGCACTTCGGAGTTGGCCAGGGCCACCTGGACGCGGACGTCAGCGGGGAAATCGTGGTCAGCCAGCATCTGCCAGGCCTGCTCCAGATATTCGTTGGCTTCGTCGGCCCTGGCGGTTTTGATGTAGGTCTTGGCGATCAGTACCATCAGCCTGACCTTGCGCACGGGGTCACCGACCGTGGCGCAGAATTCAAGCGACCGTCCCAGGAATTTTCTCTGGATATCTTTGGACAGCGCTGTGTCCCGGCAGGTACAAAGACCGACGGTGGCATCGATGAAGGTTTCCTGCGCTACCGGATCGAGCGTTTCCGTCTCCATGGCGTCCAGGACCATTCGATAATAAGCGGCGGCATCGATCGGCAGGTTCAGGCCAAGGCAGTAGTGCCCCGCCTGGACCAGTTCCTTGAAATGGCGCACAGGCAAACCGGAAACCTGGTAAACATAAGCGAGACTCAGCCATCTTTTGGTGTCATCGGGCAGGTGGTCGCATACACCGGCGATGGCCCGCCGGGCGGCGTTGTGCAGCGCCTTCGCCGGAACCCGGCTGATAAAGTCACCCGCCGCCTTGGGATCGGACAGATAGTAGTACCCGGCCCCCTTTTCCAAATACCGGTGCAAATAACCGGCTTTAACCAACGCCTCGACAAGCTGAAGAACCCGGACCGGGGCCAGGTCGGTAATGGCGCACAGCACATCCAGGGAAATCGGCGGGGGCAGCAGTGACAGAAGCAGATAAATTTCCTGATTCTTTTCATCCATGCCTGGGAACTGTTCCGCAACCCGGTTCATAATCGGTCAAAACTCCTTGTCGTCAGCCATCGGTTTGAATCGCTGCCGCGTATCCCAGTGGCATAATGGGGACGTCTCTCATTATCGGCATAATGGGGACGTCTCTCATTATCTAAATGGCATAATGGGGACGTCTCTCATTATCTAAATAATTGAATCAATCAGCACGTATCCTTCGCATGCGGCTATGGCTTCGCCTCTTCTAACGGCATAGCCGATGCCCGACACCGTCATATCAAGTGCCCGGGCAAGCTCGGTTTGGGAAAGGCACAGCTCGCTTGCACACCAGTAGCAAAATAGACCCCGGGCATCCGCGCGTTTTTTGGGGCGGCCCTTTTGGAATATCTCTTCCTTATCGATCCCAAATAGCTCGGCGACCCTTTCGGCAACACGGTTTATATCGTAGCCATGCCGTTTGAGTTCATAGCGCCGTTCAAACCGTTCTTTGGCTTGGGACAAAACCGACAATACAAAATCCGAATCACCAAGAATGCGTTCATCGCCTTTTATACGGTCCATTCCTTTCAGTCGCATCTTTTTAACTTCCGACCATCCGCCCAGGCTGCGAACCAATCCTCCCCCGACCAATTCAGGACGACGTCCCATAGCAACTCCGGCTTGGATATAGTCAAGGTAAGCCTTGCGCGCCTTCGCCACTTTTTTTCCAAAACAGCCAAGAACATAAGCGCCGTCCTGCCAGCTACAATCATCGACTCCCACCAATAATCGGTGGCCGCTGAATGGATAATCTGTCAACGCCCTGAAGTCCTCAACCATGCCAGCACGCAATGGATTGAGATGAATATAGCGCACCAGTTCCAAAAGATAGGCGTCTTCCTGACAAATAATGGATTTGTACCGGTTCTGAAACAACTGGCCGTGGCGTTTATGTCGGCGGTTGAAACTTACCGCATATCCGGTGAGCAGCCGCTGCATCAAGCTTACGAGCCCGTCAGGGCCTGAGCGAAATAAAAAATGGGCGTGGTTACTTAGCAAAACCCAAGCATAACATCTGGTTTGCGTCTGCGGAACCAACTGATCAAGCCGATCGACAAGATTCTGCTTGTCGGTTGTATCCCGGAAAATGTTTTTTCTTTCGATCCCCCGGATGATCACGTGATGCAAAATCCCGGGAGCGTCTAATCGGGCTAACCGTGGCATGGCACCTTTCATAGCAAATGTTGAGAGGCAAATCAAGTTGATTAGATAATTAGAGACGTCCCCAACTGCCCCCCGACAACCTGCTTTTTGTGAGGCTGCCGGATTTACGA
Organism: Desulfosarcina ovata subsp. ovata; assembly: GCF_009689005.1. NCBI lineage: Bacteria > Pseudomonadati > Thermodesulfobacteriota > Desulfobacteria > Desulfobacterales > Desulfosarcinaceae > Desulfosarcina > Desulfosarcina ovata. Next base: position 5,217,487 of record NZ_AP021879.1, read on the forward strand.
AAGCGTAATTAAACGCTTGCAAATAATACAAAGTTGGCAAACGCACCGTTGTTTGGTGGTACTTGCGACACAGCCACTTAAAACAAAGCAACGCCTTGAAAAACAGTAACATAAAGCGAAACGGGAGGCAGCCTATGGCGAAAAATAATTAAAATGAAACAACGACTGCCAAAGCGTAAAGCGCTGTTTGCTGCATTCTGCAACAATGTTTGTTGATGCAATGCTGATTTTACCAAAAAAACCACAAAAAACAAGGCGAGATGTTGCCGAATGCTGAAACAGTGAAACTTTTAAAATGCTTGCCGAAGCTGACGCTCAAAAAAGCAGCAGAAAACGCCGGCAAAAGCGATAACAGGCAAATATTTGCAACGCTGTTAGAAAAATAAGCGGTGGAAAACACACCCCAAAATTAAGCATGCGAGAAGGTTTACAACGCCCGGCTCTGGGGCTGCATGGAGCGCAGCGTAATGCAGTCCCTAGCAGCCGCTTGTTGTGTGCCGGGCACGGCACACATCTTAAAAGTGAGCCAAGCATATCAGTCTGTTGGATCGCTTGGCAAGTCTTAGACCCAGCCCGATGGAGGCGAAGGGTGTAGCGACATGGCAACTGGGTATCCGGCAACGGTGCCTGGGGAGGAAGCCGCCCTGCTGCGGCAGGGCCGTCGCGAAGGTACGGGGTGACGAACAGAAATCGAGTCAGGCGCGCATCTGTGGGACCAGCCTGCAACACAAGGTTAAGTCCTCTATCCATCTCAGGCAGTGCTCGTATACTCGGCGCTTACGTACCGAAAGATGTGTGTTTACCCCGGGAGGCCCGCTGCATCTCGGGACTTGTCGTGTGAAATTGCCGGTAGGGGGGATTCCGGCCACCAAAACCCCCGGCATCGTCGGAAGACCGGCTCCTGACCGGCGATGAGCCAAACTCCGCTATGGAGAGGGACACGAAACCAAAGGATCCGGCGGCGGCAGATGATCCGAGTGAGCAAACCGCAAGGTGCGCCCACCGTGCAGCGGGAGTCAGCAGAGGGCATAATGTAACCGGAGGAAACGAGATGCGCGAGCTACCCGCGGGTCAAGCGTAACAGGAGGCTCACCCCGGTGAAAGGCCCGAACGGTGCCCGGCCCGAATGGTACGGGTAAATGAAAATGACCATTAGGAGACGTGTACTTATGAACATAAAGCCACAGCAGATGGAAATGTTTGTAGCGTCGCGGCTTGCCGAAAGTCTGGGAGGCAGAGAGCAGTTGTTGGAGTTGATTCTCGAACGACGTAATGTGCTCAGAGCAATGAACCAGGTCGTTGCCAATAAAGGCGCCCCGGGTGTGGACGGCATGAAAACCAACCACTTGAAAGGGTACCTGAAAAGGCACTGGCCGAAGATCAAGCAGGACCTGCTAAATGGGGATTATCGTCCCTTACCGGTCAGAAGGAAGGAGATCGACAAACCGGATGGCGGTGTCCGCCTGCTTGGTATCCCCACGGTATTGGACCGCCTTATCCAACAGACGATAGCTCAGGTATTGGAGCAGATCTGGGACCCGACCTTTTCTGAGTACAGCTACGGATTCAGACCAGGACGATCAGCCCATGACGCTGTCCTACAAGCCAAAGGCTATCTGCTGGACGGGTACACCCACGTGGTTGACATGGATTTGTCCAAGTTTTTTGACCGAGTTAACCACGACCGGCTTTTAAGCCGGCTGGCCACCAGGGTCCGGGACAAACGGGTCTTGAAATTGATCCGCCGGTACCTTACGGCCGGAACGATGATCGGGGGGCTTGTCAGTCCCAGCATAGAAGGAACGCCCCAGGGTGGTCCTCTGTCGCCGTTGCTCTCCAACATCGTACTCGATGAACTGGATAAGGAATTGGAGAAGCGGGGTCACCAATTCGTCAGGTATGCTGACGACTTCAGGATCTACTGCAAAAGCCGGAAAGCCGCCGAGCGTGTGAACAAGAGCATCACGAAGTTCATCACCGCGAAGCTCAAGCTCAAGGTGAACGAGGAGAAAAGCGCAGTGAGCCGACCATGGCTCCGCAAATTCCTGGGATTTACCTTTATCAGTATGTGTGGACAGACCAAGATCCGGATCCACCGGAAAACAATTTCACGTTTCAAGGAGCGAGTCCGGGAACTGACGAACCGTAATCAAGGGAGAAGTCTGAGCCAGATTATCAAAGATCTGAATCAGTACCTGATTGGCTGGTGGAACTATTATCGCCTGACAGAAGCCAGGCACCTGTTCAAGTCACTCAATGGCTGGATCATCCGCCGGCTGCGGTGCGTTGTCTGGAAACAATGGAAAAACCCCAGGACCAAGGTCCGAAACCTCAAAAAGCTTGGCATTGCGCATAAGGACGCCATGCTTTGCGGTAACGCCCGCAAAAAGTACTGGCGCATGAGCAAGGTCAAGTGGGTGATATTTGCTCTACCAAACCGTTACTTCTTCGAACGAGGACTATTCCTGCCTGCTCAATAACCTTCCTGATCAGCCGAACCGCCTTGGTACGCGATCCGTATGCCGGGTGGTGTGGGAGGGGGTGGCCGCGAGGCTACTCCCTATCCCGATAGGTGCAATCAGGCTATTAGTGAAAGGAATTAACAAGGATAAAAGTACTCATCAGCCTCTTTCTTTGTATTTACCATAAAACCTTCATTTTCAAGCGCTTTTTTGATTAACGCTTTTTTGTTGGGAATATGGAGCGTTGGAACTGAATCCATTGAATCTCGGAATTTGGGCAATTTATCCCAAAGGTCTTTTATCTGCTTCTTGATCGTTTTCGATTGACAGTTAATGATGTCTGATTTTTCTTTATACTCTGGGTATACAACTATAACCGGCAAGCCCAATGTATTAATGCCGTAGTCAATCTCTTCACGAATTGCCTTAGAGCTCTTCGTTACTGAACTTAAGAACAGTACTATGTTTTTGGATTTGCTTAGCCGCTCTCTAATTCTTGGCTTTAACGTTTTTTCCCAATCACTGCCATCTCTAACATTATAGTTTTTGTTGTGAGAATCATTAAATGGGAACGCAGAGTCGCCACCTTTCCAAGCTCTTAACATGCTATAGCTTACGAAGTCTTTCGTTGCATGAGCACCCAAACCTCCTTCAGTAAAAGGTTCGCTGACGTAAAACGCTGAATAGTTTCCGTTGCGATATGCCATTTCTCCTCCTAATTCTATAAGTCTTGTTTTTAGCGCTAATATTTAAAGCCCATTGTTGGACGATTTAATATCGAGTAAATTAATAGTATCCATTTTATCTGGATGAATAATAATAGTTAGCTTTGCTGGATACTTGAATCGCATCTCACTAATCCTGAATGTCCAAAGCATGATCTTAAGCAAGTCTTCATCACTGATATTTTTGTGTTCTTTAATCCGCGTTATTCCTGATCCAAAAATCGGTACCGAAACGCTTTTTTGTGCGTAGACTCTATTTACCCTGTCCCAGAAGTTAATAAGAAAGCTGAGATATTCCGGCATCGTTAACCGAGCTCGGTTTTTATCATCAAATTTCGAAAAAGCTGTTAAAAGATACTCACCATATACACAAATGGAGCCAATTTCGAAACGAGTCTTTTTCCCGCTCTTTCTCTCCGGATTTTCGCCAACAACATCTTCATCTTCGAAAGGATAGTTTTCGATATGACGATCAAGATCAACAACCGAGGTGTCAAGATGGCTATTAATGAATATGCCGTTCAGTGAGTTGCTAGATATAATTTTGTCATCCACTTGCGTATCTAAATATTCATTAAATGCTATGACTTTAAAATCAGGTTGCTCAAATATATCCCCTTTTTTTATCGTGACATCACTTCCCTCGATTTTAGTGTGAATCTGCTGCAAGTTGTTAGATCTGACCCACAGAGCCACATAAACGAATAAAAGTAATATTAGAAATATGCCGCCCACCGCGAGCTTGCACTCTTTGGGTATCTCAACAAATATAAATGTAAGCGATGCCACTACACTTATTACAGAGACAACTTCAAGAAATTGCCTGAAAATTCTCTTATCCAGAAAATTTACCTTTGCCAAAGGCTTTCTCCCTTAATCTTGCCAGCCTGATCTTGGCTGATACCATTTATACGCACACCTAACAAGTTATTGTATTGTTTCGGTATAACTACGAAAGTTAAAAAAGCTTGACATGGATTTCAGTTCAAATATAATCAGTTCTAACTGTATAACTCCAAATATGAATGTTATACGGAAAACTGGGATAACCCATGAAAGCTATTCCAAACCACCTACAAGCATCCTATGATGCGTATTTGACCGCAAAAGGCATTCCTAAGCAGCACCATTTCAATTATAGAAAGTGGTTGCGTTATTATCTGGACTTTTGCTCAAAATATGGACACATTCATTCCAACCCGCAAAGCCTGATTCAATTTGGCAATAAGCTGAAGGAAAAGAAACAGACAGCCTGGCAAATCAGGCAGGCGTCAGATGCAATTGCAATTTATTACGAAATTCAGGAACAAAAACAGGGGCCTCAATATAAATTTCACCAAGTAAACGAAAAAACAACCCAATTTACAATAAAAAAAGAAACCCCCAAAGCTCAAAACGCCGATTGGACGAACGTCTTCAAAGGTTTGACATCGGAAATAAAGCTAAGGCACTACTCACCAAAAACGTTGGCCTCTTATAGCGGTTGGGCGCGAAAACTGCAAAGCTTTGTGAAGAGCAAAGATCCTAAACTGCTGTCATCCCAGGATGTTAAAAAATTTTTAACCCATCTGGCAGTGGAACGAAATGTATCCGCGTCCAGCCAAAACCAAGCTTTCAATGCACTTCTGTTTCTTTATCGGCACGTTCTTAAAACCGAATTCGGTGAATTAAAAAATATTCCCAGGGCCAAACGGAAACCCTATATACCTGCCGTATTATCTCGCGAAGAGGTTGACGCGGTTATTGGAATGCTCCATGAACCGTTCGATTTAGTTGCCAAGCTGCTCTATGGATGCGGGCTTCGTTTATCTGAATGCCTGCGGCTACGTGTCCAGGACATCAACTTTGAAAGTGGCGTTCTGACCATCCACGACGGAAAGGGGAAAAAGGATCGTTCTGTTCCTCTTCCGAAGACGATCATTTCGGAACTAAAAATCCAGCTGGAAAAAATCGTCGAGTTACACCAAAAGGACCTGGATATCGGATATGGCGGAACATTTCTTGTGGGAAGACTGGATAAGAAATACAAAAATGCAGCTAAAGAATTGGTGTGGCAGTGGTTTTTCCCAGCGAAAAACTTGACGCTTGTTCCCGATGAAGGCCAATACAGACGATACCACCTGCACCCTACCCACGTTCAAAAAGCCATAAGAACCGCCGTAAGAACGGCGAAAATTCCCAAGCGCGCATCGGCACACACGTTTCGTCACAGCTATGCAAGCCATTTGCTATTGGCCAACTATGACATCCGTACCATTCAGAAACTCCTTGGCCACAGCGATGTGCGCACAACCATGATTTACACCCACACAATAGAAAGCCGTACCATTAAAGACGCCGCCAGTCCGCTTGATTTTTAACAGCCACACATTGATCAAAATACACGACCGGTTCAAAGTCAAATGGGAGGGTGACCTTGATACATTGAGGCCGGACCAATGAATTTGATCGACTTATTCGTATGGATCAATTTTTTCAATGGTTTTTCAACTTGAATCCACCATCACCCGTAAAATCAGTCCCGTCTGACAAGTAAAAGCGTATTACCGATGACGGTGAGGCTGGAGAGCAGCATGGCCGTGGCGGCGATCAGTGGGGTGAGAAGGCCGCTCATGGCCACGGGGATGCCGATGAGGTTGTAGATCCAGGCACACCATAGATTCTGGGTGACCTTCCGGTTGACCCGTCGGGAGAGTAAGAAAACATCCATCAACTGGGCCGGATCGCCGCGCATGAGGGTCAGATGGGCGGCCTCGGCGGCCAGGGCCTGGCCGTTGTAAAGGGCCACGGCCAGTTGGGCGCGGGCCATGGCGGCTGCGTCATTGATGCCGTCGCCCACCATGGCCGGCCGGTGTCCCTGTTGGATCAGTTTGTCGATGAAAGCGGCCTTGTCCGCCGGCAGCAGGCGCCCTTGGGCGACATCCGCACCAAGGGCCTCGGCCACTTCACGGGTAACCCGCTCGCCGTCCCCCGAGATGACGGCAATCGGACGGTATTCGGCCTTCAGGCTGTCGATCAAGTCCGGCACCGTTGGCCTGAGGCTGTCACCGAAATACAGGCTGGCCGCCGGCTGGCCGTCTACGCTTATGAACACTTGTGAGAGGGCCGTTTCCGTTTGCCCAACCGGTTTGCCCGTCGCCATTTCTGCAGTTCCCCAGGCAAACTGCCGGCTGCCGATGCGCAGGTTTTTTTTCTCCAAACGTCCCGCGATGCCATCGGAAGATACAACGATATCGTCGACGCGGGCCGGTGAGATGCCCTTTTCCCTGGCATGGGCGTTGATGGCGCGGGCGATTTCATGCTCCACGGATTGTTCCAGGCCGGCGGCCCAGGCGATCACCTGATCCGGATCAAGGCTTGGACGGCATTCTACCTGACTCAGTTGCCAGCGGCCGCGGGTGAGCGTCCCGGTTTTGTCGAACACGATGCTGCTTGTCGTGCCGGCCCGTTCGAAGGCTTCAATGTCACGAACCAGGATGCCCCGGCGGCCGGCCAGGGAAATCCCGGCCAGGCGGGCCATGGGAATGGCCACGCCCAGGGCGCAGGGGCAGGAGATGACCATGACGGTCACGGCCCGAACCAGCGACTGGTGCAGGGAGTAACCGATCATGGCGCAGGCGATCCCCGTACCGGTGGCGAGCAGGACGATCAGGGGCACGAATCCGCGCAACATTCGGTCCGTGCGACCCTCGAAATCACTTTTCTGTTCCAGGCTGCGGGTCATAATGGCGATCATCTGGCCAAGCACGCTGGCCTCGCCAATGGTCTCCGCCATGGCGATCACACGGCCGTCGATGACCCGCGTACCGCTCTTGATGATGTCACCGGCCTTTACTGCCACCGGCCGCGGCTCACCGGTGAGGGCGGATTCGTCCACGCGGGCGCTGCCCGACACCACCCGCCCGTCCGCCGGCACGATTTCGTCGGCCTCGACGGCAAAACGGTCGCCCGCGGCCAACTGCCCGATGGACGCATACCGTCCCGCCGGCCACCCATCGGTGACGATGCGTACCTTGTTCGGCTGCAGGGCGAAAAAATTGTCCAGATCCCGGCGAACCCGGCCACGGGCCTGCAGTTCGAGCAGTTTGCCCAGCAGCACAAGGGTGATCAGCATGCTGGCCGTATCGAAGTACAGGTGGATGCTGCCCGTCAGCCAGTTGAAGAGGCTGTAAACGTAGGCGCAACCGGCCGCCATGCCCACCAGGGTCTCCATGCCCGGCGCCAGATGCACCACACCGAACCAGGCTTTGCGCAGCATGGGGCCGCCGCCGTAAACAAAGGCCACCGTGGCCATGAGAACAATGGGCAGGGAAATCTTGAACACAGCATCATCGGTGAGATCGGTGAAGAACCCGGCGTACAGCGCCCAGGAGAGCATCATCACGTTGGCCGAGAAAAGGCCGGTGATGATCAGTCGGATCAGTTCCCGGCGAAAGGCCGATTGCCCGTCACTGCCGGCCTCGGTGTCATGGACCGGGTACCCCAGGCGGGCGACGGTTTGGCGGATCGCTTCCGGATCGGTGCGGTCGGGCCGGTAATGGCAACGCAGGCGGTCGGTGGAGAAATGGCAGGTGGCCTGTTCCACGCCCTCCATCCGTGAAAGAGCCGTTTCGATCACCCAGGCACAGGCCGGGCACCACATGCCGTCCACCTTCAGGTCAACACTCAGGGTGTCCGGTGGATCGGATGCGTGGCCTGCTGTCTCCGCTTGGGAGGGCGAGGCGTGCTTCGTCGGCGTGGTTTCCTGCATGCGGCGCAGATCCGCCTCGCTGGCCGGAATCACCCCGGCGGCCACGCATTGGCGGAACAGGTCGCTTTCCCGGAAACGGGCCGGGTCGTCCACCTCGGCCGACTCCAGCAGCATGGTGTAGACCATCCGGCAGCCCTGGCAGCAGAAGGAGAGCGTGTGACCATCGATGGTGTGGGTGATCGTTCCGTAGCGTAACGGCAGACCACATAAATCACAGTGGGAGGGCATGGAAGGAATCAATCGGGAATGCGAGAATTGGGGTTTGAAAAATCATCTCAGATGGATTGGGAAAATGCCAAATGGCAAAATCCAAATGTCAAATGGTGGAATGCTGTCGATTTGAGGTTAAAATCGGCCCGATCCTTCAATTGACATTTGAGCTTTGTCATTTGTCATTGCCGGCGTCAATTACGCCGGCCCAGGCTTTTGACATACGCAATCACCCGCCACCGGTCATCCGGGGCGATGGTGGTGGCCAGGGGTGGCTGGCGGCCGCCGGGCAGGCCGAAACTGATCTCCTTGAACAGTGTTCCCCCGGCCATGGTCTGGACCTTGGCGTCCCGCAGGTCCCTGGGTTTCGGGGCGAAACTCTGGCCGACGGTGCCATAGCCGTCAACGTTTTTTCCGTGGCAGTGGACGCAGTAGTACCCATAAGCGGTTTTTCCGGTGGCGATCACCGCCGGATCGGTCAGGTCAAAGGGTGGCTTGAGATCCTCGGCCGCCGCGGCATGGAAAAAGGCTTCCCCGCCGGATACCGGAACGCTGCCCGCCGCCATGACCGGGATGGGATGCTCGTGGGGCTTGATGGCCGGCGTTTTCCACATGCGGCCGGCGGGCATCAGTTCATCATAGGCGGTGATCACGCCCCAGGCGGCCAGGGCCACCGTACAGACAATCAGCATGACTGCGAGTATGCGACCCATTTATTCTCCTCCGGCCCCTCTGACATGCTGGGGATTGGGCATTCGCTGGTAAACGGCATAGGGTGAGGATGCCGGCACATCCTTGACCGGGCGGTAGGCCCAGGTGGGCTGGCCCATGTCCGAGACCACATAGAAGGACAGGAACCCCTTGAACAGGATAATGCCCAGCATGACACCAATCCAGATCCAGGTCCTGAAAATCGATTCGTGTTGGTGCGGGTTGTTGTTCATTTCAGATTTTCACTCCCAGTACACCGTGCATGACGATGTAGAAAAAGCCCCAGATGAAGGTGCCGGCGATGATCAGTATCATCACCAGGGGATAGGGGGCATTGCGCTCTTCGATACCGTCGGCGTAGCGGCCGGTGATGCGTTTCTTGCTGGCCTCGCTGTCCCTGCCATGCAAATGGGCAAAGGCCAGCGCCACACCGAAAATGACCATGAAAATCAGGGTGGGAAAGAGCCAGGCCATGGTATGCTGAAAACTGAGCAGTTGGAAAAATCGCATGCTGGATCCTCACTGTTTGCTGAAATAGAGGGCGAATGCCAGAACCGCCCCCGTTGCCCCCAATCCGGCGATTGCCAGGACAAAAAGACCGTAGATTTCGATCCGACTGAACCGGGTCGCCTTGACCGGCGGTGCATCGCCATCGTCCTTTAAGGGCAGATAGCGGGCCCGCTGCTGATCGCCAAACTGGCCGGTCTTGAACGCCCAGTAAAAGACCGCCAGGCTGATGACCAGGCCGATGGTGATGTAGGCGATGAAGTAGGGGTAGTACATAATGGTAATGTCAAATTTCAAATGACAAATGTCAAATGGTGGTTGACTCCCTTTTTAAATGTCAAATTTCAAATGACAAGTGTCAAATGGCGGTTGACTCCTTTTTTTTATTTTTTCCGGCACGACATGGCGATCGATGAAAAGATCAGCGTCAGTTCGTGGGCTTCCTGCCAAAGCGGGCGAATCGTTTCCTTCTCGTTCGGGTTCGCCTTGGCAATCATTCTCAACCAGTGTTTGGTCTCCTTGGCCTCTTTACGGCATAGGTCGATTTTGTATTTAAAGTCTTTTTTCGACCCGGCACTGTCTGCTTCCATATAGTTGGCTCCGACACTGGTCCCGGATCTGACGATTTGCCTGATAAGTACATCATTTACGCTATTGTCGGGAAGGGATTGGGCGAGTTCAATGATCCGCTCGCCAAAAATCGCCGTCCGTTCCTCCAAATTAAATTCAACCGTATCCACCAAAATAAATCATTCTTAAAAAGGATAGAATACCTTCAATTGACATTTGTCATTTGGCCTTTGACATTTCGCTTACGGCTCATACGCCGCGTCAATCCCCTTAGGTTCCATATTCGCATCGCTCTCATTAATAAAATTTACCGCCACATAGTTGCCCACGTCCCAGATTTTCTCCGACTCCAGCTCGCGCTTGAAGTAGGGCATGGCCGTGCCGGTAATGCCGTTCATGATTTGGTAGTAGAGGATTCCTCCGCTGATTTCACGGTTCTTCAGAATCGTGAAGTTGAGCGGCGGCGGGTAGATGTGCGGCTGGGCCGGTCCCATACCGTCACCCACCGGGCCGTGGCAGCCCAAGCAGAAATCCTGGTAGATCTTGTGGCCGCGGGCCAGCCCCGCTTCGCTGGTGGGGTAGGGGTTGGGTACGTCCCGCCACCCCTGGGGAATGTTCTCGCTGAGCCACTGTACATTGGCGTCCGGCCCTGCCTCGTAGGCCTTGATGGATTCGGCCTTCCAGAAGGCCTGGCGTTTCATGCGGTGGTCGGCGTTTTTCATGCCCAGGCTCTGCACGTAGCGGATCAGCTGGTTCATGCCGGTATCGCCCAAGAATTCAAAGGGCGGCATGATCGAGAGCGGCCGGGTATAGCGGGGATTGACAAAGTGGGCCACGTGCCAGTCGTCGGGGTGCTCGCCACCGTCCTGGGAAAGGTCCGGGCCGGTGCGCTGGGAACCCAGCAGGATCGGGTAGTCCTCCACGTAGTCGCCGGCCTGGGCGATGCGTTCGGCGCCCAGCCCCCAGTCGATGGTGCGGATGGACTGGCTGTGGCAGTAGACGCAGCCGTTGGCGATGTAAAGCTTCCGGCCGGCGGCCTCATCCACGGAGCGCTGGCGGAAGATCTCCGATGGCGCGGTCTGGCTGGTGTGCACATAAGGCAGCAGGATGACCACGAAGACGATGGTGGCCAGGATCAGGAGCGATCCGGCGACTACGGCAAGGGGAGTCATTTTCATGATGGCGCTCCGGATTTTCCGAACAGTGAGCGGACGATATTATAAAACCCCAGCACCGCACTGGAGAAGATCATCAATCCCAGGCCGGCGCGCACCACGTAATACACGTGGATTTCCGGCAGGACGCGGTAGACGGTTTCGCCGTTGAGCCAGGCGTTGCCCTGGATCAGTCCGGCGATGGTCAGCACCACGGTGAAGCCGACCATGCCGATCAGCACCATCCAGTACTGGAAGTCGGCCAGGAAACGGCTGAAGAGCGGTTTGCCCGACATCTTGGGCACGGTGTAGTACAGCCCGCCCAGGGCGATCATACCGGCGAAACCAAGCACGCCGATGTGGGCATGGGCCACCACCCAGTTGTTGAAGTGGGTCACGCGCTGGACATCGGGCAGGGCCATGAGGGAACCCTGGATGCTGACGAAAAAGTACATGATCGTTCCGGTGAAGATGAACTTGGCACCGATGTCGGCGTGGATTTCGCCCAGCCGGCCCCGGGCCGTGTACCAGATGTTGATCAGAAAGGCCATGACCGGGATGACCATGGCGATGCTGTCCACGATGGCCACCACCTTGAGCCAGGTCGGCACCGGCACCTGGAGCAGGTGATGGGTGCCGATATGGGTGTAGACCACGATCAGGGCCCAGAATCCCAGAAGGGAGAGGGTGTGGCTGTAAAGTGGTGCCCGGCAGGCGCGCGGGATCACGTAATAGGCGACCGCAATGGAAAACGGCGTCAGCAGCAGACCGAAAACGTTGTGGCCGTAGAACCAGAGCAGGATGGCATCGGGAATGCCCACCAGGGCGCCGCTGTCCGGCCTCCAGACCACGTTTCCCAGGGCGAAGGTGCTGAAGGTGAGCACCACGCCGGCGAGCATATACCATACCGACACGTATAGAATCGGCTCCGTGCGGTTCTTGACGGTCATGATGAAATTGATGAACACCAGGCCGAAGGCGGCGAGGACCATGACGTCCAGGTGCCAGATCAATTCGGCGTACTCGCGCCCCTGGGTCATGCCGGCGGCCAGGCTGGCCACGGCGCCGATCAGGGCGAGGTTCCACAAAATGACCGTCACCACGCCCAACCGCTCGCTGTAGAGCCGGGTGCGCAGCAACCTGGGAATGAAGTAGAAGGCGGCCGAGAGCAGGCCCGGGGTGACGAACCCGAACAGCACCAGGTTGACATGGGTGGGCCGCACGCGCCCGAAGACAATGCCGCCCATGTTGGCGGTCAGGTCCGGGGCGACCAGTTCGGTGGCTCCCAACAGCCCGTAAAAGGTGGCCACCATCATCCAGAAGGCGGATGTCAGGGCAAACCCCTTGGCGGTGGTGTTGGATTCTATGATTTTGGTGTCGGTGGACAAGAGCGACTCCTTGCAAGTTAAATTCTCAATTATGAATTTTAAATTTTGAATGATTGGATGGTGCCGATTTTATAATTGATCGAATTCCTCAATTCAAAATTCATAATTCAACATTTTCGCGTTCCCAATCGGAAGAATTCCTTCATTCAAAATTTAAAATTAAAAATTCCTAATTAATTGTGACACGCCAACCAGCACCCAATATTGACATCCAAGGACCGGTGGCACTCGATACAAAATCCCATTTTGAACCGTTCTCCCTTCAACCGGTCCATGTCGCGGACCTCGCCGTGGCACGATTCACAGGCGATATCCCGTTTGATGTGCCGTTCGTGGTTGAAAACCACATGCTCGGCCAATGTAAACACCTTGACCCATGGCGTGGGCGTGTCCGTGTTGAAATAGTCGTGCTCCTTCTGGATTTCCGGGTGGTTGGCGATGATGTAATTATGGCAGAAGAGGCATTTCTCCACGGGCGGCATTCCCGGATGAATCGATTTGTCCACATACGAGTGGCAGAAGCGGCAGTCGATGGCCTTGTGGCCGGCGTGCAGCCGGTGACTGAAGGGAATCGGCTGGGCCGCCCCGATGCGCGTGGCCGGCGACGCATAGAAAAAGAAGAGAAATCCCAGTACCAGCATGACGCATGCGCCCACCCAGAACATGGGGCCGCGGTTTTCCCAGACGTGGACCAGGGTTTCGCCGAAAGCAGTGAAAAAGCGCATGGGCCGTCCCCGGGTGCCGATGAGAATAACAACCCCCACTAGGGTGAGCAGGATAAAGGTGGTAATCAGAATTTCCATTTTTTCCTAACCGGCCTCGACCGTCAGTCGGTCAGGCTCTCCGTTTTCCAGCAGTTCCGGTAGTTTTTTAAAGTACGCGGTGACGGCAGCGGCCAGCAACCCGAAAAAGCCGATTGCCACGGCCGCTTCCACCCATCCCAGGGGCAGATGCTCGGCATGGTGATGGAAGGCCGGGCCGAGCAGCAGGTAGTGCTCCAGCCAGATGCCGCTCATCACCAGGAGGCAGATCACTGTCATGGCCCTGGGACGGGTTTTGATGCGGCGATTGATCAGGATAATGAACGGTGCAATGAAACAGCCGATGAAGATCGTCCAGGCCAGGGTGTTCCATGGCGTGGCCATGGTGCGTTCGATGATATAACTGGTCTCTTCGGGAATGTTGCCGTACCAGATGACCACGAACTGGGCGTAGAAGAAATCGGCCCACACCAGGCAGAAGGCGAAGAAGAGCTTGCCGATGTCGTGGAACTGGTTTTCCTGGACCTGGTAGCTGTTTCTTTCACTCATGTGCAGGCTCGCGCTGAGGACGATCAGGGCCCCGAAACCGATGTACACGGCCTTGACAAAGCTGTACGCGCCGAAGAGGGTCGAGTACCAGTGCGGGTCGGCGGCCATGACCAGATCGTAGCCGATCAGGGAGAGGACAATGGCGAAGGCCAGCAGGTAGAGAATGGCGAAAACGGTGGTGCGTCCGGCCATCCGTTGTTCATCCACTGTTTTCCTGGCCCAGCGGTCCAGCAGCCGCCGGCCCAGGGGGCCGCGCGCCCCGCGCGCAGTCAAGGTGAAGTAGAGCCGGTGGTAGAGAAAAACCAGCCCTAAGCCGTAGAGCAGGCACAGGCCGATAAAATCGCGGCCGAAGAGAAACGGCAGGTTGAGCCACACCTCCTTGCCGTGCAGATCCTCGTGCAGCCAGGGGAAAACATACTGGCGGCCCAGGAACAGAATCAGAAACAATGCCAGGGAAACCGGGAAAAAGGCGGCAAAGGATTCGGCCACATCGGCCAGGGGACCGCTCCAGCGCGCCTTGACCGTGTGCATCAGGGCCGAGAAGAGGACCGCCCCCTGGGCAATGGCCGAGAAGAAGAGAAAGTTGAGCAGGTAGGCCTGCCAGGCCCGGGCCGTGTCGCCAACAATGGCCACGGCGATGAAGATCAGCGCCCCGGCGGCTGCGAGGCCATAGAAGATCCTCATGAGCGAAGGGGGGTGGTTGTGGTTGTCTATCATGGTTCCCTTCCCGTTGTTCTTGACGGATTCGTAAAAAACCCGATATCGGCGCCTGCGCGTATCCTTCGTCACTGCGGAGTACGCTCAGTACGCTGCCTACGGCACCCGCGATAGCGGTATTCTCAGGATTCGCAAGCCTTGATCTTGGGCTTTTTACGAATCCGTCTGAACGACGACTTTTGTCTCGGCGCCCTTTTCTTCGAAAAACCGGGTCAAGCGTTCTTTCTCGTCACTGGTGCAGCGGGCCAGCACCCCGAAGCGGTCGCCGGAGAAGCGTTCGTCGTAACCGGCGACGGCCTTGAAGCGTGGCAGCCGGGCCTGGGAGATCAATCCCAGGATATTTCCGAAAACGGCGAAGAGGATCGTGAATTCGAACCCCACGATGAAAAACGGCACCAGGGCCACCACCGGCTTGCCGCTGACGATCAGGGACCAGCGTGTGGCCGTGAAGGCGGCCAGAAGAAAGCCGGCAAAAAAACCAATGATGCCGCCGGCCAGGGTGAACCAGCCCACGCGACTTTTGGGCAGCTCCAGGGCCTGTTCGATGGCATGGCTGGGAATCGGGCTGTGCACCCGTTCGATGGTCCAGGGGGTTTCGTGCAGCCCGTCAATGGCGACGGCCGCCCCGTTCTCACTGGCGAAAATGCCCATGATGGAAACCGTGTCAGCCGGCATGGGAATCTCCTTCATGCAGGGTTTCTTTCATCTCGGTCATGGAGACCGACGGCATGTGCTTGACGAAAAGCACGAAGAGGAAAAAGAAAAGGCAGAAGCTGCCGATCATGATGCCGAATTCGACCCAGCTGGGAGAGTAGAGCCCCCAGGCGTGGGGCAGGAAATCGTGGGCCACCGACCCGATGATGATCACGAAACGCTCGTACCACATCCCCACGTTGACCAGGAGCGAGATGATGAAGAGCACGCGGATGTTGGTGCGGATTTTTTTGAAGAACAGCAGCAGCGGGATGAGCACGTTGCAGCTGACCATGATCCAGTACTCCAGGGAATAATCGCCGAAGGCCCGCCAGCGGAAGGACTCCATCTCAATCGGGTTGTGGCTGTACCAGGCGATGAAGATCTCGGTGCCGTAGGCGAAGCCGACGATCAGGCCGGTGAAGATGATGGTTTTGGCCACGCTCTCCAGTACCCGGTCGGTGATGATGTTTTCGTAGCGGAAGATGACGCGCAGGGGGATCATCAGGGTGACCACCATGGCCAGACCCGAGTGGATCGCACCGGCCACGAAGTAAGGCGCGAAGATGGTGGTGTGCCAGCCCGGCACCACGCTCAGGGCAAAGTCCCAGGAGACCACGCTGTGCACCGAGATGACCAGGGGCGTGGCCAGGGCGGCGAAGAAAAGGTAACCGCGGGTGTAGTGGCGCCAGATCTCGAATTCACCGGTCCAGCCCAGGGAGAGGACGGAGAAGATTTTGCGCCGCACCCCCGTTGCATGGTCGCGGATGATGGCCAGATCCGGCAACATGCCGGTGTACCAGAAGAGGCTGCTCACCGTCAGGTAGGTGGAGATGGCCACCACGTCGAACATCAGGGGGGACTGGAAGTTGGGCCACAGGGTGCGCTGGTTGGGCACCGGCAGCATGTAGTAGACCATCCAGACCCGGCCCAGGTGGATGAACGGGTAGAGACCGGCGGTGCAGACGGCGAAAACGGTCATGGTTTCGGCGGCCCGGGCGATGGGGTTGCGCCAGCCGGCCCGGAACAGATGCAGGATGGCCGAGATCAGGGTTCCCGAGTGGGCGATTCCTACCCAGAAGACGAAGTTGATCAGGTAGGTTCCCCAGTGCACGGGATTGTTCTGGCCGCCCACGCCGATGCCCACCAGAATCTGAACCATCCAGCAGGCGCCGCCCATGAGCACGCCGGCGAAGAGCAGGGACACGACCACCCAGTAGCTGCGCCGGGGCGGCAGCAGGGTGTCGAGGACCGTGTCGTCGATGGATTGGTAAGTCAGTGTCTGTTCCATATTTATCTTTCCACTACCGATGGTATTGCCAGAAGTTCTCCTGTCCGTACATGCTGTCTTTTAAATAATCGAGAATACAGAATACAGAATACAGAATACAGAATACAGAATACAGAAGTCAGAAGTCAGAAGTCAGAAGTCAGAAGGCGCGGAACCGCCTTTGGCGGGTCTTTTATGTAACCTGAATGCAATATACGGTTGTTTCTTCTGGATTCTGTCTCCTGACTTCTGAATTCTTTTTTTATTTTTTTCGCCCTTGTCGGGCACGGTCGATTGGGCGAAAGATTTTTCGCCCCTACACCTCCTGTACCACCTTCTTCAGATAAATCACCGCCGGCTTGGTGTTCAGGTAACCCATCACCTGATAGGCCCGCGGATCCTTGATCATTCGGCTGACCCGGCTGTCCGGATCCATGAGGCTGCCGAAGGTCAGGGCGCCGGTGGGGCAGGTCTGGGCGCAGGCCGGCACCACCTCACCGTCACGGATGGCCCGTTTCTCGTTCTTGGCCGCGTTGTGGGCCCGTTTGATGCGCTGGACGCAGAAGGAGCATTTCTCCATCACGCCCTTGCTGCGCACGGTTACCCAGGGGTTGAGCTGCATGTTCAGCGGTTCGGGCCATTTCCAGTCGAACCAGTTGAAGCGCCGGACCTTGTAGGGGCAGTTCTGGGCGCAGAAGCGCGTGCCGATGCAGCGGTTGTAGATCTGGTTGTTGAGCCCCTCCTTGGAGTGATGGGGCGCGTAGACCGGGCAGACCGCCTCGCAGGGCGCGTTGTCGCAATGCTGGCACATCATGGGCAGGAAGGTCATGCGTGCCATGTCCGCCGGGTCATGGTAGCGCTGGATCTGCAGCCAGGCCATCTCGCGGCCTTCGATGATGCGCTGTTCACCGACGATGCCGATGTTGTTCTCCGCGTAGCACGCCGCCACGCAGGCGCTGCAGCCGATGCAGCGGTCCACATCCACGATCATGGCCCAGCGATAGCCGGCATGATCGTGGGGCGGATAGATATCCCGTTTGGGATCGTATCCCTCCGGCGTGGGCGGGGTCAGCGGAAAGGTGTCCATGGTCAGGGCGGGCTCGCCGTGCGCGTCCCGGTGGCCGATTTCATCCATGGCCACGGTGGGCGCGATTTTGCGGTGCAGGGCCGTTCGGCTGCCCGAGGTGATGGCCAGTTGGTCATGCTGCCGGCGCTTTTCCAGGCTGGACAGAACGGTGGCAAAAGCCGGTGCCCCGGCGTCGGGGTCGGTCGCCGCAGCGAGAAGCGCCAGGGGGTTGACACCCTGGCCGCTGGCCCAACGGCCGAAGCCGGTATGTCCCTGGCCGGTGGGGACCACGATGGCCTGTGGAAACAGACCGGCATACCCGTAGGCCGGCGCCTCGATCGTACCGGCCTCGGTTTTTAGGGTTACCCGGTCACCGTCCTTGATGCCGCCCGCCGCCATGGTTTCCGGGTGGATCAGTACTGGGGTTTGCCAGGGAATCTGGGTCAGGGGATCCGGGGTCTCGATCAACCAGGGACGATTGGCCCCGCGACCGTCGAAGAAGCGGATCGACGGCGGCGCCAGAAGGGTCAGTGTGTTGTACGGGGCCGGCAGATCCGCCAGGCAGCGTTTCAGGGTGGCGGCGGCTTTCAGGTTGGGTTGGGGTGTGTTTGCCGCGGATGCGGTGTCGGCAAACCGACCGCCCTGCTGAACGGTTTTCAGCCAGGCCGCGGTCGTGGACTTGGCCTCGTCGGCCAGGACCGTTCGGGTCACCAGGGCCTGGTAATTCTCCGCCGGCCGCTTTTCAGCAGGCAAAAGGTCCAGGAAGAGGTCGCCGATGGCCGGCGCCCGGTTGATGCGCCCCATGGCCGGCTGCAGGGTGGCCAGACTGGCCGTGTTGCTCTCATAGGCGTCCCAGGTCTCCAGGGCCATCTGCACGGGGATGATCAGGTCGGCCTGAGCTGTGGTCTCGTTGAGAAAATTATCAAAGGCGACCACAAACCGTTTTCTCTCACCCAGGATTTTGGCAATGCGTCCGCCGTCGGGAAGGGTGAACACCGGATTGATGTTGTTAAGCAAAACCAGTTTCACATCGTTTTTCTGCAGGTTGTCGAAAAAATCATTTACCGCAGCGCGCCGGTCGGCGATCTCCACACGGTGGCGGCTGGCGAAATCGAACAGCGGGAGGGCGGGGTCCAGCGCCAAATTGAGAAAAAGGGCGGCCAGCTCCGTGGCTACGGCCGCCTTGCCGCTGCTTGCGGCGCCAGCACCCAGGACCAGCGGCCGCCTGGCCGCGATCAGCTGCCGGGCGATGGCGGTAAGGTCCTTCGGACTGACCCCGGAAATTTTCGCCACCGCCTCGGGCGTGTGGTCGCCGGTCAGGTCCGCCAGGGCGCTGAGCAGCTTGCCGTCGATCCGCCGTCCGTTGGCGTCGCCCATCACAATCTGGATCAACCCCATGATCACGGCGGGTTCACTGCCCGGTCGGCAGGCGATCCAGCGATCGGCATTGGCACCGGTGAGGGACTGGAAGGGACTCACCTGGAGAAAGCGCCCCTTGTCATCTTTTTTGTAGCCGTGCATGGCCTTGAATTTGCGCGCGTATTCCACCGGCGAGAGCCAGGTTTCCAGAAAATCGGCGCCAAAGCCGACCAGCACATCGGCCTGGTCGAGGTGCAGTGACGGCAGGATGGGGGCGCCGCAGAGTTCGGTGTGGGCGAACTTGAGGGCTTCATAGGCCAGGGGCTCGAAAACCACCGGGGCGGCGGCGCCGGCATGCTGCATCACCGTGGCAAACAGATCCAACTGGGTCCGGCCCACGGTTTCGGTGAGCATGGCGACCCGGCCGTCGCCCTTGTCGATCGCCGCTCGAAACTGTTTAGCGACTAACTCGGCGGCTTTGTAGTAAGGCAGCGATTCCCAGCCGTCCTTGGTTTTCAGTTGGGGCAGGGTCAGCCGGTCAGGATGGTAGACCCCCTGCAGGGCCGCCTGGCCGCGGATGCATAGGGTTCCCCGGTTGACCGGGTGCAGGGGATTGCCCTCCAGCTTGATCACCCGTCCTTCGCGGTTCTTGGCCAGTACGCCGCAGCCGGCCGGGCATTCGCGGCAGGTGGAGGCATACCAGTTGGCCCGTCCGGTGACCATGTCCTCGGTGGCCTGGACCATGGTGAACAGGTTGTCTTCCGTTTTCGCGGAGCAGCCGGCGGCAAAAGCGACGCTGCCCATGGAGGTAATCTTGAGAAATGTTCGACGATTCATGCGTGATGCCCGTTTGTGCCAGGTTGACTATGCTGCTGGCATGGATGGATGCCTGTTTTGTTACCGATGGACTGCTCGGTTGTCGAGAGAAAATCAGGCCGCCGTAATGGTTGCGGCGTTGTCATTGGTGATGTCGGGATTTGGATCGATCTGAAGCAAGATTACCGTTAAAATAGCAAAATGCCGGAATAGTTGTCAATCTCCATAATTTTGATGCATGGACCATAACTGTGTGAGGACGGGCCCGGGGCGTTATGTCCCGTCCATCCACACACCGGTACGCAGGCGCCAGAGAATTGCCGGGCCGGCAGTGAGCAGGGTGAAACCGACCAGGGCAACAACGATCCGCCATACCGCCTGGCGCATGCGCTGGTCGGCCGGGTCGACCAGCGGGGCGTGGCTGCGGATCCGGCCGGCGGTCCAGAGGGCGATGCTTTCGAGCAAGATGATTGCCAGGCAGCCGAAGATGAGAAATCCGGCCCCGTTGTAATCGGGGAGAAACAGGCACCAGGGGCACGGATGGGAAAGCACCTGGTAGTAATAGGCTGACCAGGTATGCTTGACGGCCACCGTGGATGTCCCGGTCCAGGCGATGGCAAGCAGTGCTGCGATGCCGCCGGTGGGGCCGTGGGGATACCTGACCGCCATCATCACTACCAGCGGCAGGATGGCGATGCCGCTCAGGCTGCTCCACAGGGCGATGGAAATGGCTCGTGACTGGGTGGCGAGACCCGAATCGTTGTTCAGGATGCGGTCGTAAACCGCCGCGCAACAGCTGACCGGCGGCGCACCGTCGATCTGCATAACGGCCTGCCAGGTGTGGAAGAGGGCCAGGACGAGAATGGGACAGACCGCGATCAACAGGCGGGCGCCGGTTTCGGCCAGGCAACTTTGCGGGCGGGACTGATCCAGCCGGTCGCCGACCGACCATCCCCAAAAAAGCGCCAGGAGAAGGCCCCAGAAAATCAACGCCTGGCTGCCATATATGCCCATGGCCTGCAGGACGCCGGTCCCGCACATGGCGCCGGGGATGATCCGGTGCCAGACCCGGCTGATGCCGACGAGCCCGATCAGGGCCGCTGCCGCCAGGATCCCCAGGGCCCAGCGGCCAAGCAGGGATGCCATCTGGGCATGCCGTTCACAGCGTAGTTGCCCGTGATCCGCATGATCCGGACGCCAGTTCAGGGCCACGTCCACGGCGCAGCCGGTAGCGATAGCGTAAAGTGCCGTGCCGGTCGCCGCAGCGACCCAGAAGGCCCAGGTCAAGGGATGCCAGATCACGGTGCGGCCAGTTTTCCGGCCGCCAGGTGAAAACGGTGCCCCACGACCGCCGACTGCCTCAGGCGGGGGTCGTGGGAACAGACCACCACTACGGCACCCCGGCGGGCGGCCCGGTCCAGCTGCATGGCGATCCGGTGGGTCTGCCGGTCGTCCTGAAAGGCGGTGGGTTCATCGGCCAGGATGAATCGCGGGGCCGCCACCAGGGCCCGCGCAATGGCCACGCGCTGGCGCTGGCCGCCGGAGAGGGTGCCTGCCGGTGCGTCGGCCAGATCCGCCAGTTGGGCTGCCTCCAGGGCCTGCTGGATGGCGGTTTGCATCCGCGGCCAGGCGAGGTTGCGCGGAACCAGGGGCAGCAGCAGATTCTCCGCCACGCTGAGATCGGGAATCAGTGCCAGATGTTGAAACACGATGCCTGCTTTCTGCCGCCAGCGATCCCGATGATGGGCTGGCCAGTGCGACACCGGCTGGCCGTCGGCCCAGACGGTCCCGGCCGTGGGGCTGAGCAGGCCGGCCAGAAGGTGCAGCAGGGTGCTTTTGCCGGCACCGGTTTCACCGGTGATCAGGTTGATTGTCCCCGGTGCAAAGATCGCCTGAACCGATTGCAGGACAGCCGTTTGCGTGTCCGCCTTTCCGGGCCAGCGGAAATCCAGCCCGCGGCATGCCAGTCCGGCGCTCAGTTCCATGGCCCGGCCTGAAGCGCGCTTCCGGGATCATTGGCCGCACCCCGCAGCGTGGTGAGAAAAACAGCGGCCAGATAGGGCAGCCCCACCATGGCGGTCATCTCCAGCAGGATCAGACCGGCGCCGTGGCCGTCCAGGGCCAGGGCGGGCAGGTGCGTTCCGCCCGTGATCCACATGGCCGTGACGCCGGCCAGGGGTGGCCAGAAAACCATCCCATAGGCCGTCGCCAGCCCGACCAGCAGTGCCGGCAGGGCAACGATGAGCGCCTTGAACAGTTGCATGCGGACGATATCGGCCGTTGTCCAGCCCATGGCTTTGAGCAGACCCTGGCGGGCCAGTTGACCCCGGTTTTCCGCGATCACGGCGGTGACGATCAACAGCAGGGCGAGCAGGCACGGAATCACGGCCAACATGGTGCTGGCGCCGGTTTGAACGGCGCGGGTGTGGTAGCGCAGGGCGCTGGTGCTGCGGTCGGTGATCCGGACGGGCCAGGGCATGGCGGCGGCCAGGTCGGCCTGGATGGCCTGTTCCTCTTCACGGCGGAACAGACGGACGGCCAGATCACTGGCCTGGCCGCTGGGGATGCCCAGCAGCCGCCGGGCGTCCTTTTCCGTCAGCCACACCAGATCAACGGTGGCCAGGCTGGTATCGGGCGGGAACCGGCCGGTGATCTCAACTGCGATGGCGGCTCGGGCGGTCAGGGTCAGGCGGTTGCCGGGCAGCGTCGGCGATACGCCCTGGCCCACCACCGCCTGACCGGCCGCCGGCGGCGCGATACCGTCCAACAGGGATGAGTCGGGGAGGCTGCCGGCGGTGACCACTGTTACCGGCCCCTCGGGGCCGCTGACCACCCCCCACAGGCGCGGGGTCAGGCCGATTACGCCGGGAACGCCCCGGGCCGCGGATAAGCCGGTGTCGATCGGCAGCGAGGCCCAGCCACCGCTGTCGACCCGTCGCACCACCAGATCCGGTGCGTTTTGCATCAGACGGGCCCAGGTGGTATCCAGGGCCTGGCTGAACAGCAGGTGCGTGGCCGTGAGAAAAACCAGACTGGCCAGTGCGGCAAACAGCAGGAGGGCGCGGCCGGGATGACGCTGGATTTCCCGTGCGGCCCAGATGGCCATGGGCAGATGGCGGTTTGCCAGCATCAGGGGGCCCCTTCCAGGCCGGCCATCGAACGCAGGGGAACCCCCGGATGGACGGTTTCCGGGTGCCTTGCCGGGCTGCCGGCATTCCACAGGGCGGGGCGGGAGAGGGCAAAGACGTGCATCCATCCTGCCGAGGGATCGTTTTCCGCCCGGAACCGGCCGGCTGCCAGATGAACCCCGATGATCAGAACGATCAGCAGGCTCGTCGCAGCGGCCATGATCAGCAGACGCCAGGCCAACCGGCATGGCGCGGGAGACGGGAAGGATGGGCCGGGCACTTACTCGGACCCTGCCGGCGGAAGGTCGCGGGTGCTGATCCGTCGCCACAGATCGTCGTTCAATTGATCAAATCTGAACACGGTTTTGCCATGGTGGCGTCGGTTGAAGGTGTCCAGCTGGCCGCTGTCCTCAAGGGCAACGATGGCCGGTCCCATGGGGCCGATCACATCGGAACCGGCCACCCAGACGGCGTTGCGCGCGTCAATGGGACGGCCGGAAAAATAGTCCCAGACCACCAGCCGGTCAATTTCGGAGCGGTCGCGGCCGAGGTACGCGCCCGGTCGCAGCCAGGTGCGCAGCAGGCAGCCGTTGCTGCAGAAGTAAAAGGTCTCCCCGCTGGTCAGGGTCATGGCCGCTGCCGAATCGGGTCGCCTGGCCGGAAACATGGCGCACACCGGACAACGGTCGGACGGGCTCATGACCATCTGACCATCGGCGGAAAGGGCTTTTAACGCCGGTTTGGGGCCACCGGCCTCCGCTTCGGCGTTGCCGGCGGTCAGGACCCAGCAAAGGGCCAGCAGCAATGCGGCGATCCGACTGCTGTTTCCGGGTGAGTACTTCAATCCGCACCTCCTCTTATTACGGACCCGTCAAAAGAGAATACCAATGTAAAAAGTTTTATGCCAAACTGCAAGCGCCCAAGGGATGGGGGGCATTGTAACAAAAATAGGGCATGGGGGAGATGATGACAACTTCTCTGGATCTGGTGGCGCTGTTCATGCTGGGGCTTTTCGGCACCGGGCATTGCATCGGTATGTGCGGTCCCCTGGTGGTGGCCCTGCCCGGGCAGACGGGACGCTTCTCGGCCCATCTGGCCTACCATGCCGGCCGCTTGATGACCTACACGATCATCGGTGGCCTGATGGGGGCGGCCGGCGGCGGGTTGCTCCGTCTGGCCGCCAGCGTTGGCGCCAGTCCCATGGCGTGGGTGGGCCGGGGGCAGGTGGCCGTCAGCCTGCTGGCGGGCGTGTTACTGCTTTTTTTCGGTCTCTCTCGCCTGGGGCTGATCGCCGAGCCCGACTGGCTGCGGATTGCCACACCCACCCGCATGCCCGGATGGCGGCGTCTGATCGCCAAGGCCGCCCACCGGCGCAGCAACCTGGACCTTCTGCTCATGGGGCTGCTATTGGGCGGACTGCCCTGCGGGCTCTCTTACGCGGCGTTTGCCAAGGCCCTTGCCGCCGCCCGGATTTTCGCCGGCGGCAGTGCCGGCCTGGTTTTCGGTTTGGGCACCCTGCCGGGGCTGCTGGCAGTGGGGGCCGGGGCCGGGCTTTTGTTGAACCGCTACCGCCGCCCGGCCGATCTCATGGCCGGTGTGCTCATGCTCGGCATGGCCGCTGCCCTGCTGGTACGGGTGGTGGCCTTCATGGGCGCATGAACAGCTCTTGACGGATTCGTAAGAAGCCCGATATCGGCGCCTGCGCGTATCCTTCGTCACTGCGGCGTACGCTCAGTACGCTGCCTACGGCACCCGCGATAGCGGTATTCTCAGGATTCGCAAGCCTTGATCTCGGGCTTCTTACGAATCCGTCTAATTTTAAAGGAACGATCAAATTCTTGTGCAGCCGTCCTCAGGCAGGCCGCCGCCGACTTTTGGCCGAGATGATGGGCGTATTGAAGATCAGGGCCGACAGGTCGTTGTGCCGCGTGATGTCGAGTTTCAACTGGTCCTTGTCGATGACGAAATAGCGCGAGATAACCTCCACGAGCTCTTTCTGCATATTTTGCAGGATGTCATCGGATACTTCCAGGCGGTCGTAGACCAGCGCGAACTGCAGCCGCTTCTTGGCCGTATCCTTGCTGTTGTTCTTGCTGAATATTCTTTTTACCAAACCGTTTAGCATTGGATTTCCCCTATTTGCCGAAACCGATCTTCGATCCGATTTTTTTCCATAATGATTTGGACGTACTGGGAATTTCAATGGGCAGGTCGGGCTGTCCGTTGAGGCGCATGGCAATCCGTTTAAACGCCTGCCCGGCCCTGGAATCGTTTTGCATGATCAGGGGAGTGCCGCTGTTGGTGGCCACCACGACCTGATCATCCACTTCGACCAGTCCCACCAGATCGATGGAGAGCACATCGACCACATCCTGATGGCTCAGCATGTCTCCCCGTTCCACCATGGCCGGCACAATACGGTTGATCAACAGCTTCGAGGGGATCTCCTTGGCGTACAACAGCCCGATGACCCGATCCGCATCGCGAACCGAGGAGACCTCGGGGGTGCAGACGATCACCGCTTCATCGGCGGCGGCCACGGCGTTTTCAAATCCCCGTTCGATGCCGGCCGGGCAGTCCATCAGGATAAAATCGAATTCCGTGCGCATCTTTTTGGAAATCCGGATCATATCCTGGGGGGTCAGGGCGTCCTTGTTGTCGCTCTGGGATGCCGGAATCAGGAACAGGTTGTCGATACGGCGGCTCTTGATGGCTGCCTGGGTCAGTTTGCATTTGCTCCGGGCGACATCGACAATATTGAAGACGATCCGGTTCTCTAACCCCATAACCACATCGAGGTTGCGCAAACCGATGTCCATATCCACCACGGCCACTTTCTTGCCCTCCATTGCCAGGGCGGCACCGATGGAAGCCGTCGCGGTGGTCTTGCCGACGCCGCCTTTCCCGGAAGATATCACGATGATTTTACCGTTCACGTTTCACCTCTGTTTTGTTTATTTCTGAACAGACAAAAAATAGGTCTTTATCGAACCACCGGCCATGGCATCCGTTTGAACGGATTGGCCGACAGGTACGACTCGACGACAATGGCGCCGTCTTCGAGATGGGCGAACTCCGTCATGCCCTGGCCTTTGGCCGGCAGGCCGGCGGCCACGACGTTTCCGATCTTGACCTGAAGGGGGCGAAAATCGAGGGCCAGGATAATGGCCTCGTCGTTGTTCGGTTGGCCGGCCGCCGCCGTTCCCAGCAGGCTGCCGAGAACCAGGATGTCGCCGCCGGCGGTCAGGTCGCACCCGGGATTGACATCCCCCATGATAATCAGATGCTTCCGGGCACTCACACTCTGTCCCGAACGGACCCGCCCGGCCAGAACCAGGGTGTCTCTGCTGTGCTTGGCGATGGTGTTGTCCGAATTTTTCATTTTGAACCGTTTTTCTTCATGCTTGGCTTTTTCCTTGGGCGCGACAATTTCTTTCAACTGATAGGTATTTTTCAGATACGTGTGGATCTGACGATAGCGATCATCGCTGTCCGGCGTCCCGGTATCCAGAACCACCCGTGTGGCGTGGGCCATGTGCCGCAAGGGGTCGAAGAGTTTTGCCAGATCTTCCTGGATCCGCTCGACAGGCGAGTCCGGAAGCACGGTTACCCAAAGGCTGTCACCGACACCCTTCATTCGTACGGATGATGTTTGTTCAATCATTTTGGCTGGTTGTCAACTGTATCGTTAAATTCGTTCGTGGCTCAGATGGTGGATCAGCAGTGCCGGATAAGTGGGTTGACGATTATCATTGCCATACAATACTGAAAACATATCTTGTATGTCAAGTTTGAAAATACACCCATATATGGTGGGGTCCTGAGACTAAGCTGCCAATCCCGCTTCTTTCAGAATGGGCAGCAGATACTCCAGGCTCTGCCGGCCGGCTTCCTCCGGGCGGTCGGTGTACGGATAGAGTTCGAGACTCATGTCGTAACGATAACCGCACTGCTTGATGGCCCGGAGCACCGCCGGAAAGTCGATGGCGCCCAGGCCGGCGATAAGGTGGTTGTGCTCACGGGTGGGGGCGATGTCTTCGATATGGATATGCCCGATCCAGGGAAACAGTTCTTCGAAAGCCGAGGCCGGGTCCTCGCCGGCACAGAAGAAATGGCCGATGTCGAAATTGATCCCCACGATCGGCGCCTGGATCTCCGCCACGAAGGGTTTGATCTCGGCGGTGCGCTCCATGAGAAGATTCGGCTCCGGTTCGATGAGCAGCCGCACGTCGAGTTCCTCGGCCCTGGGGATGACCTGATCCATGCCGGCGTGAAACAGGCGCAGGGCTTCCTGACGGGTCATTCCCGCCGGCAGCGGCCCGCCCGGCGGTACGGAGATGTTGGCGCAGCCGATGCGGGAAGCGATGTCGAGACAGGCCAGGGTATGGTCCACGCGGATTTTTCGACGCTCGGCCTCCGGTTCGATCCAGGACGGGAGATAGGTGTCGCCCACGGCGAAGAGCGTAAAACTGTTCAGGTTGGTGGGCGTCAGACCGTTTTTCTCAAGGGCGGCCTTGACCTCGGCCAGCCTGGCCGCATCGTACTCGGGCGGGTAGAGGTGGGGCTGGTCGCACATGATTTCCACACCGGCGAACCCCAGCCGGGCGATGCGGTCGAATGAATCCAACAGCGGGAATTTTACGAAGGCGTTGGTACTGTAGCCGAAAATCATAGGAGCGGAGCCTTTCTTTTCGCGAGCATGGGGATCGCACCGCCAATGCTTGTTATTTACCACCGTCGGGTGATTCGTCGATGCGGCGGTTGATTTTTGCTTCCAACCGGTCAAGGGCGGCCAACTGGTCCGCAAAGGTCAGCGGCGCGTCGCCGCCGACCGGCTTTTTAAAGAAGAATGCCAGATCGGGAACCGGTCCGCCCATGCCGGCCACCTGCAACGCCGCGGCCCAGCGCGCCAGATCCAGGGCCATGGGGGCCGCCAGGATGGAATCCCGGCCCTGCAGGTTGAGACGCAGGCTCATGGGCATCCCGAAAATGCCCTTCACATCGATGACGTCCCAGGCTTCCTTGGCGTCCCCCCGGGGCGGGTAGTAGTCGATGTGTACCTTGTGGGTGGAACGGCCGTATTGCTCGCCTACCGGGTATCCGAGAAGATCGTCCAGGAGGCGGGTTTTGTTGTTCAGCTTGCCGCAGGCACGCTCCGGGTCCATCAGATTGAGCCCGTCGGCATTGCCCAGGATGTTGAGGCTGTACCATCCGTCCACGTAAAGCCCGCGGGCCTTCAGCGCGGATGCCAGCACCACCTTGAAATAGGTCTGGCCGGTTTTGCCGTCGCGGCCGGCCATGGGGGTGCCGTTTTCACGGGCCTGGTCGACGATGGCCGGCAGTTCGACGGTGTTGGGACTGAAGTTGACCACCGGGATGCCGGCTTCGACGGCTGCGGCCACGTAGGCCAGGTCCGGCAACAGTGCCCCGGCGTCCTCTTCCAGGAGCATTGCCATATCCGTGTAGCGTGAGGGATCGGCCAGGTCGCAGGCGGCAGGCAGCAGGTTGAGCAACACCGGACGGGCGTGCGGCCAGCGGTTGCGGCAGCGCACAATATCCGCAGTGATCCGGGCGACCTGGTCGCCGACGCGGCCGGTGGCCGGTGGTGCGCTGAACGCCGGCAGACGGTCCAGCATGGGCGCATGGGGCTGCCAGATCCCCTCCGGCAACACGCCGTGGCGCCCGATTGCGGTGGTGATCGTCTCGGTTGAGAGGTCCCATCCGGCCATGGTCACCTGCGGGCATTGGCCAAGGGCGCTGAATTTGCCGGCCGTGGTGAGTCCGGGAACGATCAGATCGGGGGCGGTCTGCATGGCGGCCATCGCTGTGGCGAGGGTGGTGCCGATGGCGCCTTTGATACCGGCGACGAGCAGCAGCATCTGTGGAGAATCGTCGGGCGTTTGGTCCATGGTTATCCACTTTCCTTAAGTGAGACGTCGATTCGAGCGGAGAGATAAACGCTCGCACCATAAAAGGAAGCACCGGCAAAGTCAAGCCGGCGCTGGAGCGGTTCCAGGGTGACCACATGTAACCTTGGTATGTGATGTGCTTTACAGGACGATCGCGTACGGATCGTTACGATGATCCAAATCGAAATCGGGATCGCTATCGAAATCGAAAAGAAATGGGGCGTAGGCATGCAGACGGGATGTTTGGCGACTTGCGGTCAATGGTCATCGGCGCCATGGGAAACTGGGAACCGTCTAGCGCCCTTTTGTCAACCCGTGATTTCAATATACATCGTCGATTTCGATCCCGATTTCGATAAACTTGAGTTACATGCGATTGCCCTGTCCGGTCAAACCACCACTCTCGACTTTTGCGACAATTCCGTGTAATAGCCAGATACCCCGTTATCCCAATGCGGGATGATGATTTCCTGACAAAATCGAGGCAGAAATGAACCAGGCAGAAAACAAAGCGCTCATGATGGGCAACGAGGCCATCGCCCGCGGGTTGGTCGAAAATGGCTGCAGCGTGGCGACGGCCTACCCGGGAACCCCGTCATCGGAAATCCTTTCGTCCGTTGCAATGTATCGACGGCAGTTGGGTATCGACATGCATACCCAATGGGCGGTCAATGAGAAGATCGCTTTTGAAATCGCCTACGCCGGCAGCCAGGCCGGCCTGCGAACGGCGGTGAGCATGAAACAGGTGGGACTGAACGTGGCCTCGGATCCGTTGATGAGCGCCGCCTACATGGGTTGCGTCGGTGGATTCATTATCATCAGTGCCGATGATCCCGGCCCGCACTCCTCCCAGACCGAGCAGGACAGCCGCATGTTGGCCGTGATGGCCAAGATTCCCGTGCTTGACCCCGATTCCCCCGGTCAGGCCAAGGCGATGGTCGGCATGGCCTATGACCTTTCCGAAACGTTCAAGACCCCGGTGATGCTGCGGCCCACCACCCGGGTGTGCCATTCCCGCCAGGATGTGCAGCCCGGCGACATTCCGGTTTCAACCCGGCAGCCCGATTTCAAAAAAGACCCGCTGCGCTGGGCGGCCACGCCCAAATTCCGTTACCAATTGCACCTTGAACTGGAAGCCAAGCTGGCCGACATCGCCAGGCAAACGGCCACCGCCCCGCTGTTGCGCAACCCCCAGGCCGGCGGACGGCAGGCGGTGGTCGCCAGTGGGGTGGCCGCCGCTTACACGGCGGAAGCCTTAAACGATCTTGGCTTGTGGGAGCGCCTGCCCTTCTATCAGGTGCTGCAGCCGTTTCCCCTGCACACCGATTTCATGAAACAGTTGCTGGCCAACCATGACGACGTGCTGATCCTGGAGGAGTCCACCGGCATCATCGAGATGCAACTGGCCGATCACCGGCGAGTCAAGGGCAAGCTGAACCATGTGGTTCCGCGGGTGGGTGAACTGCTGCCTGAAAAAGTCGAGCGGTTGCTGGCCGACTTCACCGGCCAGGCGGTCACCATCCCGGAGCTGCCCCCAGCCCCGGGCCGGCGGCCGACCCTGTGTGCCGGCTGCCCCCACCGGGCCAGTTTTTTCGCCATCAAGAAAGCGGCGCCGCGGGGCATCTACACCAGCGATATCGGCTGTTACACCCTGGGGCTCAACCTGGAGGCGGTGGACACGGTGCTTTGCATGGGGGCCGCCATCAGCCAGGCCGCCGGCTTTTACCATGCCTACCGCAATGCCGAGAAACGGCCCGATGTGGTAGCCACCATCGGTGACTCGACTTTTTTTCACGCCGGTTTGCCGGCCCTCATCGACGCGGTGAACCACAATGTCCGTTTCGTACTGGTGATTTTGGACAACCGTACCACGGCCATGACCGGCAGCCAGCCCACACCGGCCACGGGTACCGGTGTCAGCGGCGAGGCACTGGTCAAAGTGGATATGGAGACCCTGATCAAGGGCTGTGGGGTGGAATTTCTGGAGGTCGGCGATCCCTATGACCTGGCAAATTTCACCGCCATGGTCAAAAAGGCGGTGGCCTTCAGCCGCAGCCACGGACCGGCCGTGGTCATTGCCCGCCATCCATGCATCATCGACCTCTCGCGCCAGGGAAAGGGTACCGATCCAGTCAGGGTAACCGTCAACGATGACTGCGACGGCTGCGGCTACTGCCTGCAGCACTTCGAATGCCCGGCCCTGGTCGCCGTGGACGATGGCGCCCGCACGGCCGTGGATCCGTTGATTTGCACCGGATGCGGGGTGTGTCTCAACGTATGCCCCAAAGGGGCCATCGTGGCAGACAGGTAGATCTCGGCATCGACCAGGGCGACCGCATTTGAAATGGATGAGTGTCAAATGCCAACATCCAAATGTCAATTGAAGGATAAAATCGATTAAATTGGACAGAATTCCACACATTCGAGCAGACGGGAAATCGAGATAAATCATGAAATCAGAAACAACCTGTCAGATTGTGATCAGTGGTGTGGGTGGCCAGGGGGTCTTGTTCGTCACCCGCCTGTTGGCCGAGGCCGCCATCGCCAAAGGCCTTCCGGTGTATACATCGGAAACCCACGGCATGGCCCAGCGGGGGGGGACGGTCATTTCCCATCTCAAGGTGGGGCCGTTCGCCAGCCCCCTGATCAATCCCGGCCGGGCCGACGGACTGATCGCCATGAAAGCCGAAAGCCTCGCTCAGCACGGGGGGTACCTCAACCCCGCCGGGTGGGCGGCGGTCAATGGGCCAGCCCCCACCGAAAACCGATCTTCACCACAGGCATTTTTCATCGATGCGGATCACTTGGCCGGCGAAATGGGCAACCCGAGGGCCGTCAACCTGATCATGCTGGGTTTTTTCCTGGCCCGCACCGTGTCCAACCCACCGGGGCCCCCGCCGTTCTATTGCAACTTAGACGACATCGGCGCCGTTTTGCAAAAACGACTCAGCAAAAACCCCCAGTTGCTGGCGGCGTCCATGGCCGCCCTTGGGAGCGGAGCGAAATAAGGCTATGGTGGATCATTCCGGAACCGGTAGAGACAAGTACCTGACCCTCTTTGAGAGCCTGCAGTTCCCCGTCGCCCTGTTGGATAAAGACTGCCGCATCGATGCCATGAACAGTGCCTGGAAAAACTTATTCAGGGATGCATCCCATGCCGGTGCCGGCAACGATACGGAAAGCCGGCCCCATACTTTGGCAACCTGGATATCCGACGACGTCAGAGGGTTCGTATCCAGTGGCAGGGATGAAGACGTGATTGAGAAGCGGGTGGAAACGGTCGCGGGCAAACGGCATCTTTCCGTTAAACTCAAACGTATGCCCGATGTCGGCGACACGTTCAGCGGCTGCGTGATTGTACTGGACGATATCACACGGCAAAAGAAGACTGAGTTGGCGCTTCAGGAAACCACCATCTGGCTCACCAAGATGTTCAACGCCCTGGAAGAAGCCGTTTTCATCGGCACCTCACAAGGCATGATTGTAAACGCCAACAGGGCCGCCCGGCGAATTTTCGGATATGCCCTGGAAGATCTGAAAAACCAGACCACGGAATTGCTGCACGTGGATCATGAACATTTTATGGCTTTCAACACACGATTAAAAGAAGAGCTGACCAAGGGGGAAAGCACCACGATTGAGTATGTGGCCAGACGCAAAAACGGTGAGGTCTTTCCCGTCATCGCCAATGTTACCCGGCTGAAGCGGGAAGATAATAAAACCCTGGGCATTGTCAGTATCCTGCGAGACATTTCCGCCATCAAAATGGCCGAAGAGGCCGCCCGTGACAGTGAACGGCTCCAGGGGGCACTGGAACTGGCCGGGGCCGTCTGCCACGACATGAATCAGCCGCTGATGGCGATTACCGGCTACGCGGAACTTCTTTTGATGGAATGCTGCTAGGCAGATCCACAATACCCCAGACTGAAAAAAATCATGGAACAGGTGGATAAGGTGGGCGGCATTACCCGCAAACTGATGCACGTCACCCGTTACAAGACCAAAATCTATCTGGACCAGCAGATCATTGACATCGACCAATCTTCCGATCGGTGAGACATTCACCCGGATCATCACCGAAGAGAAAGCCCATATCGACCAGTTCCGCAAGTTGCTGGCCAGCGGCGAATGACATCGCTTTCCATCCTCGGCGGTGGCAACGCCAGCCAAAACTGGCGTTGCCACCGTGACGGGTATATCAGCGGTTGCGCATCTCTTCGAGCAGCTGGGCGGCTTCGTTGACCGTCATGTTTTCGTGAATCAGGCCGTGAACCGCCGTCAGCAGGGCCACCGGGTAGGGGCTCTGCCAGACATTGCGGCCCATGACGATTCCTTTGGCTCCGCCCTGCAGCGCGCCGTGGATCATCTTGAGGGTGTCGAGATCGGTTTCGCACTTGGGACCACCGGCGATCATGATCGGTACGGGGCAGCCGGCGACCACTTTTTCAAAATCCGTTTCCGTGTAATAGGTTTTGATGATGTCCGCACCGTGCTCCGCACCCACCCGGGCACCCAGAGCAATGAATTTGGGATCTTTTTTCTTGTCTTCATTGGTTTTCCCCAGGCCGATGACACCAAGCAGGGGCAGATCCCACTTGCGGCACTCCGTGGAGAGGCCGGCCATGCTGATCAGGGTTTCGTGCTCATAGGGAGAGCCCACGAAGGCCGATGTGGCCACGGCATCCACGCCCAGGTGCAAGGCCTCCTTGGCCGTGGCGGTTTGCCCCTCACGGGTCAGCTCCGGTCCGGCGATGGTGGCCCCGCCGCTGGCCCTCAGGATCACGCCGGGATCGCCGGCCGGATCAAAGGCGTGATTGTAAATGCCCTTGGTCATCAGCCAGCAGTCGACCTTTCCGGTGGCATCCAGCTGGCGGATGGTTTCAGCAACATTCACAATGCCGGTCATGGGTCCCAGAGCCATCCCATGATCCACGGCCAGGACCAGGCTGCGCCCGGTATCCTTGTTCAGTATTCTTCTCAGGCGTCTCTTTTTTCCATGCATGGTTGTTGTTCCTCTAGTCGGTTAGGGATAATTTTTGACAGAAATCGCCTAAAACATCACAATCCCCCGGATCATCTCCTGGGCCTTGGCCCGTTCGACGGCATCCAGAAAGTTATCCAGGGTGAAGGTATCGGACACCAGGTCGTCCACGCGGATCTCACCCGTTTCGATCAATGTCAGGCATTTTTTGAAATCGTCGGGGGAACAGGCGAACGTGCCGGTCAGGGTAATCTCCATATAGTGCAACCAGCGGGGATCCACACTGATGGCCTCACCGGCCGGAGGCCCGCCGAAGACGTTGAAGGTTCCCCCCTTGCGGGTCAGCTTCAGGTTGGCTTCCACGACCTTGGGAATGCCCAGGGAGGCAATCACCACTGCAGCCCCCTTGCCATCGGTGATCTTCCCGATGGCGGCGGCATGGTCCGTGGTGGATGGGTTGATGCAATGGTCGGCACCCATGGCCGCGGCCACCTTCAGCCGGCTGTCCAGGATATCGACCACGATCACCGTGGCCCCATGCCACTTGGCCATTTTCAGGTGCATGAGGCCCATGGGACCGGCCCCCAGGATCACCACATGGTCGCCGGCCGCTACCCGGCATGCCTTCAGGGAGGCGTAGACACAGGAGAGCGGCTCGGCCAGGACCGCCTTCTCAAAAGGCAGGTCGTCCGGAATCTTGACCACACCGCCGATGTCGATGATCTGCTTCGGCAGACGCACGTATTCGGCGAATCCGCCCTCGATGCCGTGGGCCAGACCGAACTCATGGTCGCACAGATTATGCCGCCCCTTGCGGCAGTACTCGCACCGGCCGCATACGGCGATGGGATAGACCGCGACCCGGTCGCCAATGGCATAACCGGATACACCCGCCCCGATCTCGGCGATTTCGCCCACCACCTCGTGGCCCAGAATCGTGGGCAGCTCCTTGGGCAGGCCCTGGCCGAGCAGGGTTTTGATATCGGTGGCGCAGATCCCGGAGACCCGGGTGCGCACCACCATTTCCCCTTCACCGGCAGTGGGGGTGGGGTAGTCTTCGATGCGAATATCGTTTTTTCCGTATACAACCGCCGCTTTCACGTTTTCTCACCTCTCTTTGTTGATGCCTGTCGGATGGCATCCATTAACCGTTTGACCTTGGCCGGATCCTTCTTTCCGGAGCGTGCTTCCACCCCTGAACACAGATCGATGCCATACGGATCCACGGCGGCCAGGGCGGCGGCGACATTGTCGGGATCGATGCCGCCGGCCAGCCAGACGGGAAACCCGGCGGGCACCATCTGCATGAAGGTGCCCGCCAGCGCCCAGTCAAAAGTCAGGCCGGTTCCGCCAAATTTGATCTGGCCCTGTTTGATCGCTGCCGTATCCAGCAGCAGGGCGTCCACACCGGCCTGGAGATAGGCCTCCACGCCGGCTTTCAGATCGTCCAGCTCGACTTGGCCGCCGGCCTGGGGCAGATGCACGGACTGCCAGATTTGCGTTTCCGGGAAAGTCGATTTCAACCGTTTCAGCACGGCCCGGTCCGAATCGCCCAGAAACTGCACGGCAAAGGGGCATAGGTCCTGGATGAGACGATGAATGCGGCTTTCCGGCATTTTACACACCAGGGCCACGGCCGGCAGTGGCGGCGCGTCGAACAGGGACCGGGCCGCTTCGATGGTCAATGACCGGGGTGAGAAATCCACCTCCACCACCACGCCGAAAAAATCGGCACCGGCCTCGGCCGCCAGCCGGGCATCGTCCGGATTGGTGGTGCAGCAGATTTTGGCATGGTAAGGTGTCGGCATATCTACCCCTTGAGCCAGTTGTCGTTGGTGAAACTGCGCTCCACGCCATCCTCGCGAATGGTTCCGCCAAGGTTGTCCACCTCGGTCTCGATAATGCGCGTCTTGGAAATCTTCAGCGACTCGAGATAGGAGAGCACCCGGTCGTACACATCCGGTTTCTGGGTCAAGGCGAATACCGTCGGCCCCACCGAGCTCATGCCAGCAATCTCCACTCCGATCTTTCTAAAGACGTTGATGTACTGGTAAATGGGGGTGCCGAAGTTACCGTGCTGCTCACACTCGGCCCGTTTGGAACCCAGATAGCAGATGTCGAACAGAGCATCGCCCATCTTCTGCAGATCTCCCTTGATCATGGCCGGCAGCATATCGAAGAGAACGATCTGGGCCTTGGCCCCGGCCTGCAGGGCATCCAGGCTCCGGGCCCGCCGCATCAGCAGTTCCACCTCGGATTCGGCCGAGGTCTCCTTGCCGCGGAATTCGTCTTCCAGGCTTTGGACCTCCGGAATAAAAATAATCGCCTTGGTATTGGGCAACTCGACCCGATGAGCCAGCATGAGATCGTCACTGGCCACCACCCAGCCGCCGTTGACGCCCACCATGGCCCCGATGCCGGTTTCGAAGGCGGGCAGCAGGAAACCGTTGTTTTCCGGACTCTCCTCACAGGAGTTGTAGCCCATGATGCGACGCAGTTCCCAGCCATGGAAGGGCCGCCCCAGCACCTCGTTCATGCCGATGCACGCCGCGCACATGGTGCCGATGGAAGACCCCAGACCCACATGCCGGCGTTTGTGGTCGTGCAGTTCGATCTCGAACCCACCGGGATATCCCAGCAGTTTTTTGAAGATGTGTCCGAAATGGCTGACGATGAGCTGCCGTTCACCGGAGGCGCGGATCTCCGGTTCGTCGATGGCCCTTATCTTGGCATGAAAGTAGATCGCGATGCTGACCCCGAGGCCCCCGCCCCCGGGGCGGTTGAGGTTG
Organism: Desulfosarcina ovata subsp. ovata; assembly: GCF_009689005.1. NCBI lineage: Bacteria > Pseudomonadati > Thermodesulfobacteriota > Desulfobacteria > Desulfobacterales > Desulfosarcinaceae > Desulfosarcina > Desulfosarcina ovata. The sequence goes on from NZ_AP021879.1 coordinate 5,254,002, forward strand.
AACCGGTTCATGTCGAGCACCGTGGGATGCAGCCGGGCCGGGACCTTGACCTCGATCTCGTTATGCTTGACCTGGTTGTAGCCTCTCGGTTCGATACCTAACGTTTCGTAGTCGCGGATAAAGCGTTCATCACCGGGTTTGAATTCCTCGAGAATCGTGGTGACCTTGTCGAAACGGCCCCCGATAATTTCTATTTCGATTTTCTCTCCCTGCCGCCCACTTTCCTGTGTGGTCATTGGTTCTCCCCCCTGTAAGATTCTGTAGGCATGTCGTCGCTAAAGGGTACATGCAATGGCGCTGGTTGTCAGGTGCGTTGCTTTCAGGTTCGGACGGGAACGCAAAATTTCTGCAATCCGACCGACGATCGCCAGATAATTATGATTCAGGGTGTAAACACGATTCGATTGCTGGCTTGCAGCCGATAAAGTTGCTGTTGATAACATGGTTAAAATTTTTCTGTCAACTTTTCATACTCCCCGGCTTCAGCTATCCGTCCCCGTTTGCGGCATCCCTGAGCATAAATAGCGCACTTGTTTTTCAACATGGCGATGGCGGCCGTTTGCTGATCCTCGGACAGACAACCGCATTGCAACAGGCGGGTGATCGATCGGATGCGGTATTTGTCCAGTTCGGGCATGCGCGAGAGTTGGTCGGCATGGCCGCCGTGTTTGACGATCAACGGGCGCTCGATCAGGTGGATCGGGTATTTCCAGGCGATGCGTAGCCATAGATCGTAATCCTCACAGGCCGGAAGATCGGGATCGAACCCCCCCACTTCATCCAACAGGGACCGGTGCAACATTACTGCCGAGGGGCTTACCAGGCACAGTTCCAGACTGCGCTCGAAGATCATGCCGCCCTCCTTGCGATGGCGTTTGCCCGGATTGACCCGCGCTCCGTTTCGGATCCAGAGTTCCTCGGTCTGGCAGATCAGGGCATCGGGATGACGGGAAAAAAAATCGACCTGGGCGGCCACTTTGCCCGGCAGCCAGGCATCGTCCGAGTCCAAAAGGGCGATCAAGTTGCCTTCGGCAGCCTGAATGCCGGCATTTCGGGCGGCGCTGACCCCCTGATTGCTTTGCCGAATGACCTGAATCTGCGTCCCGTAGTCCGCCAAAAGGTCGGCCGTGCCGTCGGTGGACCCATCGTCCACAACGATCAATTCCAGGGCGGTGTAATCCTGATTAAGGACCGAGTCAATTGCGGACCGGACCGTCCAGGCCCGGTTGTAGGTGGGCAGGACAACACTGACCAGCGGTGATTTCCCGTTATTCATGGTCGCTGACCATACTGTCCGGCGGGCTCCTGCGCAAGGATCATCTAACCAAGGATTTTAGGCGATTTCTGTCAAAGAATATACCCGCCTGCTTGTCTTTTCATCCGTCTTCTGCGTTGGGCTTTTCCATACATAGCCCCACTATACATAAAAAAGCCCGCCTTGAATACGAATGAAAATCCGGCGCATCCTGGTATATTGTTATCCGCCAATCGCCTTACGGGTTGCCCGGTTCCGGCTCCGTACGGGGGTCCATGGCCGTTGCCACCGGGGATGTGCTCTTCATGGGCACGAAGGCCACCTGCTCCTCCACCGGAACAATATCGATTTTTTCCCGCTTGCGTAAGTAGAGGGTAATGCCGGCAAGTGCGGCGTTGACCATGCACCAGAAGGCGAAGAGGCCGAACGGTGTGCCCATCAGGGTCATCACTCCCGAGGCGACGATCGGGCTCATGCTGGCGCCGATGCTGTAGGCAAAGAGCAGACCGGCGCTCACCGCCACGGCATCCTGTCCACCGAAAATGTCGTGGGCGCGGGCCACCGCCACCGGATAGACCGCGAACATCATGGTGCCGAAAACGCCCATGCCGGCCAGCAGTGCCCCGAAGGAGTGCCTGCCACCGATGAACATGACGGCGCTGAAGCCGGCGATGGCGGTGGCAATGACGCTGAGCACGACGGTACGGTCAAACCGATCCGACAGGGAGCCGATGACCCATTGGGCCGCCAGGCCGGAGAAGACGGTCGTGGTCATGATCCACGACAACTGGTGCAGGGTCAGTCCGATTTGGGTACAGAACAGCGGCGTCAGGGCATAAAACGCGCTGTTGGTAAGTCCTGCGGCCATGCTGCCGAGCATTCCCAGGGGGGATTTTCGGAAGATGGTCATGAAGTGATAGGGCTTGGTCTCCGGCAGGCGTGGATGGACCCCTTCGGTGGCCGATACCGGCACGAGACACAGTGCGAAAAGGATTCCGCTGATCACGAACAGATCGGGGCCCTGGATATCGGCGACATTGAGCAGCTGCTGGCCGATGCCGATTCCCAGGTAGCTCAAGGTCATGTAGATGGAGAAGATCCGTCCGCGGAAGTGCGGTTCGGTGCACTCGTTGAGCCAGCTTTCGATGACCATGAATAGGCCGAAGGATGTCGTGCCGCTGAAAAATCGCAGCGCCCCCCAGAACCACGCCGACAGGTAGAGGCCGTGGAGCAGGGCGGCGGCGGTGGTGGTGGCGGCAAAGACCGTGAAGGCACGGATGTGTCCCACCCGCTGGATGAGCCGGTGGCACAGGAACGATCCGGCCAGCAGGCCTGAAAAATAGCAGGAAAGAACGAGGCCGGACGTGGCCGTGGAAAATCCCGCCAGTGCCATGCGTGTGCTGAGAAGGGTACTCAACAGGCCGCTGCCGGTCAAAAGAATGATCGTGGCGGTAAACAGGGCGCCGAATGCACCAATGGTATTTGCCATGGGCGTCACCTCAACCAAAAAAGGGCAGACACGTTCCGATCGTCATGGATCGCTTATCGGCTGAAAACCGGCGCTAAAAAGCAGATTATGGCAATTTAAGCAACCTATTTTTTCTCCTCATGTTTGGGCTATCGGAGAGCGACGTAGACATACCCGCCACTGCCGTAGCCGTGCATTTTAAACATGTGGTGGTAATCCGTTGACAGCCCGTTGAAAAAGGTTTCGAAACCGACCTGATAGGGTCGCGTTTCATCGGGATCCACATCGAGCATGGTGACGCGGTCGGTTTTGGCATCATAGGCGCCCACCGGTGAAATATGGGGAATATTCAGGGTGGGGATCAGGCTGCCCTGATCAAAATGGGCGATCAGCAATCCCCTGCCGTGCCGGTCAAAATCGATCAGCCGTTTTTTCAGCAGCGTCCGGAGCGGTGATTGATGCGGCGTGTTTTTGGGCGTGGGAACAATGTCCACATGGCCGGCCGTCAACCCGTAAATGGCGATGCTGTCTTTGATTACCTGGCCCAGCAGGGGCAGGGGCAGCCCGCGGCGACCGTGATAACCGCCTGAGCTCATGCGCTGTTTCCAGTGTCCGGTGGGAACCTGGTCGAGGATTTCGGCCTGGGTGATGGGGCGGATGCCGTTGGCACCCAATGAACGGAGGGCATTGATGCACGCCACCACGCTGGCCACCGAGCATGACGAGCCGTGGAATTGCTTGACATGATGCTTCCAGATGGCCTGTTTGAGTGGGTTCCACCAGGGGCTGATCGATGGATCGACATACTTCACCCCACCCTTACGAAATGACCCACTGGCGGTCAGACGGTGAAAACCGTACCGGGTGTAAAGATAGGGGCGGACCAGATGGCGCAACAGATTCATTTTTATCTCCCGGGCAGTTCGGATGGGACGATTCCGATGGTGCAAGCATGCGTTGATGTGCTCAAAAATATGGTCATTGATCGAATCGATTCAAGTTTTTTGCACGATCGGCGATGAATCGATTGATGGATGACAATAATTCAAATAACCAAACCTGAGGATGTGCTGTTATGATCTTCAAGTGGCTATCCATTTGGATCGCGGTCGCTGCATTGATGCTGACCGTACCGGTTTTACCCGGCCACACCGCCGACCCGCTTTTCCCCGAATATCCGGAGATTACGGCCAATGTCGCTTTTTGGACCGATATCTATGCGACCTATCCGACCACCCGGGCCGTTGTGCACGACAGTTTGCGCTTGAATATTGTTTATGACGTGATCGATCTGGAGCCGGTCGACCATCCGGGTTCCCGTAAAGTCAACCGGCGGCGCATGAAAGCGGCTCGGCTCAAATATGGTCGCATCCTGAAACGGCTGGCTGCCGACCCGCAGGCCAAGGATACGGAGAGCGAGCGGGTTGCCGGGTTGTTCGGGCCCCGGGCCACTGCGCGCACCTTCGATCATGCACGCCACCGGGTGCGCTGCCAGATCGGTCAGCGGGACCGCTTCCGGAGTGGTCTGATTCGTTCGGGGGCCTACTTCGACCAGATGCGGGCGATTTTTCAAGCCTATGGCCTGCCCGGCGATCTGGCCTATCTGCCCCACGTGGAGTCCTCATTCGATACCCGGGTGACCAGTAAATCCGGCGCTGCCGGCATGTGGCAGTTCACCCGTTCCACCGGGCGGCGGTTTCTGACCGTGGACCATATGATCGACGAGCGGCGCGATCCCATTGCCGCCACCCATGCGGCCGCCCAACTGCTTATGGAAAACTATGCAAAGCTGGGCAGCTGGCCCCTGGCGATCACGGCCTATAACCATGGTGCCGCAGGAATGCAGCGGGCCAAAGCCGCGCATGGCAGTTACCCGGCCATTTTTTCCAGCTACCAGGGGCGGACTTTCAAATTCGCCTCGCGCAATTTCTATTCGGAATTTCTGGCGGCCCGGCAGGTGGCGGTCAACTACCCGCACTATTTTGGTCAGCTGACCCTGAAAACGCCGGTGCCCCTGCAAACGCTGCCGCTCGATGGGTATGTTGCCTGGGCGGATTTGTGTCGTCATCTGGAGTGCCATCCCCAGGTGCTGCAGGCCTTGAATCCGGCGCTGATGCCGCCGGTGCTCAGTGGCCAGAAATATCTTCCCCGGGGGTATGTGCTGAACCTGCCCCGGCAGAATCCATTCGAGGGCGCCGAACCCATGGCGGTGTTGCCCCTGGATCTGTTCAAACCGGCGCAGCGGGCCAGTCGTTACTATACCGTCCGGGACGGGGACACCGCCGGTAAAATTGCCCGCATGCACCGGGTGCGGGTGGCGGATCTGGTCCTGGCCAACAACCTGGATCACCGGGCCACCGTTTATCTCCGGCAGCGGTTGCGGATCCCCCATCTCCCCACGCGCACTTCTGATAAAAAGCGTTTTCCCGCGTCCTCCTCCTCCTCCAGCGTCGTTGAAAATGCAGCCGTGAAATCTTCGGCTGCCGGGAAGAGACCTGCCATCCTCGATACCATACCGGTGGAATGCGGCGATATGAGATATCGACGTTCCCCAATTTCACCAATATAACACCTCAGATCAGCGGGTTACAGGGCGGATAAAATTTATTCGGGATCCGCGGATCTCTTGACTCGATCGTGCAATGCCTTTATTATAATCGAATTTGGCCGTTTCGTGGAAATTCCGCCGCCCACATCAAGCGGGATCCTCCGGATCCGCAGGCCTGATCGGCCGGCTTTTGACGAGACCGCCTGAATTCCGCACTCCCCTAAAGGGGCACTCACGCCTGATGCGTCAGGTGAATCACCAATATGCACAAAGCCGACAGGCATTGCTTCCATGATCGATAGAATTCCGCTACCGGCGAGGTTGGCCGCCATTTTCGTATACAGTCGTCCCACTCTCATCTTCGGCGGGATGATCTGCGCACTGGCGGTCATGTGGGGCCGTAACCCGTTGGTCTATACCGTGGGCGTCTCCTTTCTGATCACCTCCATGGCCTTTGATCTGGTGGACGGCTGGTTCTCGGCTCGTTTCCGGCCCAACGCCCCCCTGGCACCGCTGGCCGACCGGCTCATGGACAAACTGGTCTACTCGATTATTTTTCCGGTCATTGCCACCGGAATGATGTGGCGACTGCTGGTGTCGGAATCCGACCCCAGCCGCATCGAACTGCTCAACGCCATTTTTGTTCTACTTCTGTGTGTTACCGTTCTGGTCCGGGACAGCTTTGCCGCCTTCATGCGCGGCTTTGCCATCCGCCAGGGGGTGGAGCCCGAGAGCAGCGAGTACAATCGCATGCGTACCATCGTTGCCGCACCGGTCAGCGCCCTGCTCTATGCCTACGCATTTTACATCCCCGAAGGTCCGGAGTCGTGGATTTATTTTCGCATTTCCTACCTGGGGAATGTCAGTCTGCGCATCCTGCTGTTTGTCGAAATTCTGTTTTTGATTATCAATCTAGGGTCCATTGCCGGCTATTGCCGCAAATACGGCACGGCCTGCCTGGATGAACTCTGTTTTGGCGACCAGATCCTGCGGCGCAAAATTCTTTCGGTGTTCCCCAATGCCCTGACGGTGATGAATGCCCTGATGGGGCTCCTGGCGGTTTTTTTCGCCTACCAGGGCCGGATCCGGGAAGCCTATCTGGTGATGATCGGGGCGGCCACCTTCGACAAACTGGATGGTTCCCTGGCCCGCCGATTGGGACTGACAGAGCCGCTTCCCGATGCGCTGCCCAGGAAAAAAATCAACATGGGCAGCATCATGGACGACCTTGCCGACGCCATCAGTTTCTGTATTGTACCGGCCTGGATTTTTTACATTGTCCTCAGCCGGTTCGGTGATGATCGTTTCGTCCATTTGCCCATCGGGTGGATCGCCCTTTTTTATGCTCTCATGGGAATGGGGCGGCTGGTCTATTTCACCCTGGACAAAACGCCCATCCCCGGTTTTTTCAAAGGGCTGCCATCGCCTGGAGGTGCCATGCTGGTCCTCTCTCCGCTGGTGATTTTTGATCATGCCCTGGCCCTATCCTCCCAGCGCGTCGTTTTCTGGGGGATGTTTGCAACCGGGACCATGGTTTTCGCCGGGGTGATCATGAATCTCTATCCGATTCGCTACATTCATCTGGGACGCACCATGAGCCGCCATCCCTGGTTTGGCAGGGCCAATTTACTCCTGTTGACCGTGGGCATGTTCACCCCGGTCTTCGGCCAGATCTGCCTCGGCTACATGGTTCTTTATCTGCTGTCACCGCTTTTTACCTGGCGCATCCATCCTGAGGACGCCGCCCGGGAAAACCGCCGCAACAACATGGTTGAAAATTGATCCGCTCAATGCGGTTACCCTGGGCGGACAACCGGTTTTGCTTGACAGAACCGGGCCCGAGCCCGTATAGGCCTTTGCCGAAGTCAGGTGGCGGCCTTTCCAGCCATGGCGATCAATTTTGCCTGACCCGATCAGAGAACCCATACTACTGGAGCAAAACCATGGAATTATGCCCCTGCGGGAGCGAAAAAGCATATGCCGACTGCTGCCAGCCGCTGATTACCGGTGAGCGCGCGGCCGAGACCGCCGAAGCCTTGATGCGTTCCCGTTATACCGCCCATGCCAAAAGAGAGTTCGACTATATTTTCGATACTACCTACCCGGACAGCCGTCAGGAAGAGGACCGCAAGGGCACCGCGGCGTGGTCCAGAAAGCTGGACTGGCAGCGGTTGGAAATCCGCGACGTGGCGGCGGGCGGCGCCGACGATACGACCGGTACGGTGACGTTCTTGGCCCGTTACCGCAAGAACGGCAAGGCCTTTGATCACCACGAAATCGCCGAGTTCGTGAAGGAAGACGACCGTTGGTACTTTAAGGACGGCCAGCCCCCGGCACCGGTCCAGGTGGTCCGAACCGGACCCAAGGTGGGCAGAAACGACCCCTGCTCCTGCGGCAGTGGGAAGAAATACAAGAAGTGCTGCGGGGCCTGAGTCCCTTTGGCAATGAAAAATTGCGTTGGCCCATGGCCGGGGCGGGCATTGCCGGAACTATCTTTCAGGGTGGGAGAAAAAGATGTTTATCGATCTTTTGCGATCACGCCGGAGCGTCCGAAAATTCATCGATCGGCCCGTTGAGCCGGACAAGGTGGACCTGCTCGTGGAAGCGGCCTTGCGGGCGCCCTCCTCTCGGGGGTTCAATCCCTGGTCGTTCGTTGTGGTCGACGATCCGGAAACGATCCGGCACCTGTCGACGTCCAAACCCCACGGGGCCTCTTTTTTGGCCCATGCGCCCCTGGCCATAGCCGTCTGTGCCGATCCGAAAAAATCCGATGTGTGGGTGGAGGATGTCTCCATCGCAGCCATCATCCTGCATCTGGCGGCCACTGACCTGGGCTTGGGCAGTTGCTGGATTCAGCTGCGCAAGCGCGACCACGATGCCAAAAAAACCGCCAGCCAGTTCGCGGCCGAGGTGTTGGGGCTGCCGGCCGGCATGACGGTGTCGGCCATCATGGCCATCGGCTATCCCGACCAGGCGTCAACGCCCCATCCCCACGAATCCCTGCAGCAGGACAAGGTCAGTTTCAATCGATACGGGAAACGACCTTAACCGCCCGATTGCAGCGGGCTGGCGGTAACCGGCGACCTGGCTTCCAGAGCAATCGCATGTAACTGTTTTTCAATTGTTCTACCCGATAGCGATGGGTCACAAATGCCAAATGGTGGTATTCTGTCCATATTATAATCGATCGGATCCTTCAATTGACATTTGGATTTTAGGCGATTGGCGGATAAGAATATACCAGGATGCGCATGATTTTCATTCGTATTCAAGGCGGGCTTTTTTACGCATAGTGGGGCTATGTGTGGAAAAGCCCAACGCAGAAGACGGATGAAAAGACAAGCAGGCGGGTATATTCTTTGACAGAAATCGCCTTATCATTTGGCATTGATTGAATTGGGGCGGTGGGTTTCTGATCACACCGCCGCCAAGAATACATCCAAATGCGATTGCCCTGACCTGGCTTCCGTCAGACCCATCAGGCCGGCCCGAACGCGCGGGTAAAAAAATCGTGGATGGCCTGCTTCCCCTCTGCGGTCAGGTTGCGGGTTCCCGTTCCCACGAATGTATCCCGGTCAAGCTCGGGCACTTCGGCGGTCCAGGCGTTATCCTTCCAGGTGAACCAGCCGTTGCGTTCCTGATCGTAGACGTGCACCGGCCGGTTGAACAGCTTGGCCAGTTCGACGCCCCAGCCGGTTCCCCCCTTGACGGTATCGTCCGGTTGAATCCAGCCGACGGCCAGCACGTGATACCCATTGTTGACCATGTGAAAAATGGACTGAATCACCTTGCGGATCTTGTTGGCATGGGCGAATTTGCGCCCCATGCGGGCGGAGACGATCTCCATGCTCACGTTGCCTTTGTCCAGTTCCTCCGGATCGAGGACCTTCATTCCGCGGGTGCGCTGGATGCTGGTGTGTCCGTCGAATGAAAAGTTGACCTCTTGAATCCCCCACTGTTCGGCCAACTGACCAAATTCGGATTCGGCCCCTTTGTGGCCGCCGCTGTAAAGGGTGATATGGGAACGATCTGTCATTTTCTTCTCCTTGGTTCTTACATGATTATTTCGAAACGGCCCTGAAACGAAGCCACCGGGCGTTGCCAACCATCCCGTATAAAAACAACTAAAGTTTCCCCTTTTTGAAAGCAGCCCGGCGGGGTGAGTACTACTGAAGAATATTAATATTTCCTGTAATAACAGATGGTTAGCAAAATGGCGGTCGCCTGTAACCTATTGAAATCATTACAGATATCGGGACCGATTTTTGGCAATATGATCAAATATTTAGTTAATACAGTATGTTAATGTTGATTGCGAGGCTCGGTTGTGGTATGTTTCTTCTTCCACAAACAAACAACCCAACCGGAGGCCTCGCATGCTTATCCTACACGACATCCTTGAAAAACTCAAAAACGAATTTGCTCAGTCCAGTAAAGGTCAGGAACGGGGAATATGGTTCGTATACACGATCGTGGCGATCATTGTTCCTTTCGCCTCATCGAGGACCTCAAACATTCTACGGTGCTTGAAGACGGTGTTCGGCTTTTCCGGGATCAGTCGTAAAAAGTTCTATACCTTCATGGCATCCCCACGGATTCCATGGCAACGGTTATGGCCCACGCTGTGGAAATTGATTCCGCTGCCAACGACCGGTGGGCGGTTAATGCTGGCTCTGGATGACAGTATCAACGCCAAGACAGGCAAGAAGATTTTCGCCTGCGACAAGGTTTTCGATCATGCTGCCAAGCAAAACCAGTCCAGGTATCCGTGGGCCCAGAACATCGTTGCTGTGGGGTTGTTGAAGATGATCAAGGGACGTTGGGCCTGTCTGCCGCTGAGTTATCGTTTCTACCTCCTGAAGAAAACCATCGAACGAATGAACCGTGACAGCAATGGACCGGAAGTGACATTCAAGAGCAAGCTTGCCATGGCGGTCGACATGATCGGTGAGATTGCCGCGGTGTTTCCCAGAAAACGGATTGTCATCATCACCGACTCATGGTTCGGCAATGGCGGCCTGTGGAAGCCATTGAAAAAACAGTTGGGCATATGGGTGGATATGATTTCCAGGCTTCGATCCAACAGCACAATATTTGAACTGCCGCCACCTCCGACCGGACGACAAGGCCGCCCGCGTAAATATGGCCGCAAGCTGGGGAATGCGGCAGCGTTGGCCGTTCGATTCAAATCGCTGGCAAAAGAATACATCGTCAACCTGTATGGCCGCAACCGGAACATCGTAGCCTATGAACGCGTGGTGATGCTCAAGACCATCCGATGTGCGGTCAAGGTGGTCTGGGTCTATCGTAAGACACAGTGGGTGGCACTTTATTCCACCGACCTGTCCCTTTCGGCTGAGCAGATTATCGAATACTATGGGGCCCGCTGGAAGATCGAAGCCTTATTCAAGGAATTGAAAAACGACATCGGCAGCGCTGACACGCAAAGCCGTCATCCGCAGGCCGTCAGCAACCATCTGCACTTTTGCATGCTGGCGACCACCGTCGCCTGGATTTACGCCAGCCGGGTCGAGAAAACGCCATCTCGCCGGCATGCCGTCGGCGGCCGCCGTCATTTTGCCTTTTCGGATGTCCGCCGATCCGTTACAAAGGCCGCGATGGACAAGGATTTTGGTAGGCTCTTCCCGGTGCCACGCAAATCCGTCTTTAATTCTCTCGTGGACGTACTGCTGCGCATGGCGGCTTGATTGAATTTAGGAAACTTTAGTAAAAACAATACACCCCGCCGTTTGCCGACGGGGTGCGCAGGAGATAATAAGTCCGGCCTTGGAGAATGCAACCACTCCCCGCCGGTTTCTTTAAAATTTAATCCTGATTATAACGGATTTTGGGGAGTTTGATTCCAATAAGCCGAACATACAGTGGCCTATCCCCCGACAAAAACACAACATGTTGATATTATTGAAGATTTGAGTCTAGACTTTTTACTAATAATTTTATATAGTTAGAGACACATCCCGCCAAAGGAGGTCTCTAACTATATGGGAATAGCAGATACAAGATCCGCTAACCGAAACAACAGAATCATATGTTTGCCCTTTTCTCAAGGCAATTATGAATGCAACATACTCAACCCGGTTGATTTCAGAACTTCCGTAAACAAAAGGATCGAACTGTTTCCGGAATTATTCCCGGCTGAAATCGAAAATGGATATCGGATGAAGGATCTTTATTACTCAAAAAAACAATCCATATGGATCCGTCGAATTAAAATATCCGGTGTTGCTTACACCATTCGTCCTTCATTTGTACTGCCATACCTCGTTGGATTTGTTGACGAAATCGAAGATGCAATGTTTTTTAGAAAGTTCGACATACCATTTTGGGCCATAAGTCGTGTTTTCGGAAAAGATCCCATGTATTGGTATCGAATCGAACAATCTATCGGGCGAAACAGCATTGTCGGAACAACTGTCCGAAATCCTCAAGATGTTCCCGAACATCTTGCCGCTGATGAAAAGCATACTCGAATTTTAGGTGAAAAAACGTATGTGGCCACGACAGTTGGTGATGGCTGTATTCTCGGTGCAGCCGTTGCCAAAGACGCCGGAGAACAAGCGTTAACAGATGCGTATCAAGTGTACAAACAAGAGGCCCAGTGTATAAAGCCGGAATATTCACCGGAAACCGTGAATATGGACGGCTGGAAAGCCACCCGAAATGCGTGGCAATTCCTCTTCCCGGCAGTAGTTATCATTTGCTGTTTTCTTCATGTGTTTATCAAAATTCGTGACCGTGCCAAAAAGAAATACCGAGATATTTTTGAAAACGCCGCATCAAAGCTATGGGAGTGTTATCGCGCTGAAAGTAAGGCATCGTTTTCCCAAAGAATAAGAAGGTTGTACGAATGGTGCGAAAAGAATGCTGTGCCATCCGTTATCATAGATCCCATAACGAAGTTACGGAAAAACATTGCCGCCTATCGTGTTGCCTACGATCATCCTAAAGCACACCGAACCAGTAACATGGTTGACCGGTTGATGCAAAGAATGGATCGCCACCTGTACAGTACCCAATATTTTCATGGATCGATGGATGCAGCGCAGTTGAGTATTCGAGGATGGACGCTCATCAATAATTTTTCACCATACAATCCTCGAACGGTTAAGTTGCACAATGGATTTAAAAGTCCGGCGGAACAGCTAAACCAATTCAGATATCACAACAACTGGTTGCAAAACTTGTACGTTTCGGCTTCTTTGGGTGGGTACCGGAGACCTCCCCAAAATCCGATATAATCAGATTTAATCAAATTCTAATGCGGCGCGGCCTCGGATGATCCGGTTCATTCATCCCTGATCTGGAAAAATAGTTTTCACCCGCCCCACTTGGCCGTCGGCGAGCCGCACTTTGATGCCGTGGGGATGACGGGCGCTGCGGGTCAGGATATCCTTGACCGTTCCCCGGGTGAGCCGACCGGTGCGTTGGTCCTTTTTGAGGACAATGTCGACGGTCGCACCCGGGTGGATGGCATTGCGGTTCTGTCCGTCCATGGAGGCCCCTCATTTCCGACCTTGGCGATCCAGGTATTCGAGAAGGTCCGCCATGGCCTTGGTGGTGTCTTTCTGGGAGAGTGCCCGGCGAATGTCTACCACCTTTTTCAATTCCTCCTTGTCCAAGAGCAGTTCTTCCTTGCGGGTGCCGCTCTGGCGAATGTCGACGGCCGGAAAGACGCGGTGTTCGGCGCAGTCGCGGCTGAGTACGAGATCCATGTTGCCGGTGCCCTTGAACTCCTGGTAGATGATGTCATCCATGCGGCTGCCCGTCTCCACCAGAATGGTGGCGATGATGGTCAGGGAACCGCCATCCTCGATGTTGCGGGCGGCGCCGAAGATTTTACGCGGCACCTCCATGGCGTTGGCGCCCAGTCCGCCGGACAGGGTCCGTCCATAACTTTCCGTTTCAGCGTTGAAGGCGCGCGCCATGCGGGTCAGGGAGTCGATGAACACCACCGTGTCCCGACCGGTTTCCGCGCAACGCATGGCCGTATGCACGGCCAGGCGGGTCATGCGCATGTGTTGGGCGATGCTTTGATCGGATGAGGAGTAGAGCACATGGGCGTTTCTCAACCCGCGTTTGAAGTCGGTCACCTCTTCGGGGCGTTCGTTGACCAGCAGAACGAAAACATTCATTTCCGGGTCGTTGGCCGTCACCGAATTGGCCATATGGCGCAACAGGGTGGTCTTGCCCGATTTCGGTGGAGAGATGATCAATCCCCGCTGTCCCCGGCCCATGGGAACGATGAGGTCCAGGGCCTGACCGGTAAGGTCCTTGGGCCCCTGGCTCATGTACAGGCGCTGCTCCGGGTTGATGCTGGTCATGGTGTGCATGGTCTCGGTGCGTCCGAACTGCTGCGGAGTGATCCCGTTGACCTGGTCGATGGCTGCCAGCTTGAGGTTCTGGTTGCCCGGATTGCCCGGTTCGCCGCGGCCTTCGATAAACGTGCCTTCCCTGAGACCGAATTTGTTGATCATGAAGGCCGGTACAAAGGTATCCGTCGGACCGGCCTGGTAGTTGCCGTCGATGTTGCGCAGAAAACCGAATCCCTTGTCCAGTATCTCTAGATGTCCACTTACCGCTTTCACTGGTTTTCTCCCGGGGTTATGCTGTTTCATGGTGTTTGCCGGTCAGTAGAATGTCGATCCGGCAGTTGTCCGGATCGTTATCGGTGGTGTTGTACATAAACGTGACTGTCATTGGCGCAATAATCCTTTTTTACGGTAATGCAAAGCTGTTGTGGAAGCCGATCAGATTTACGGAGCCGGATTCTGGGTGGCGTTGACGGTAATTCCCTAACGATAGTTGCCAAACCGGTGGGAAATTGATTAAAACGACGCTGACGATGGACTGGCATTGTAAATCGCGGTTGCGTGCCTACATAATAGAACAGACCGGCGTGTCTGACAACCTCTAAGCAACGCAACGGTTAAAATATTCTCCAAAGGAGGCACTAATTTTGCCAACGGTTAATCAACAGACCGAACGAGAGACAAATGCCGACCGGTTTGACCCGTTCAATGATCGCTTGTCCCGGGATGTGCGCAACGCGTTATCCGTGGCCTTCATGGATACGCTGGAAAGAAATGAGTTGCTACCGGTGCACCGCATCGCCGAATTTTTTATGGACGACGCACTTCCCGAAGCGATCAAGCAATATATTCAGACGCGCGTGAAGGCCTACGCGCGGGTGCTGGCCGATCTCTCCGACCGTCACCTGGATGACCCCATCGACATTGCCATGGTCATTTGGGATCGGGGCCTTTTTTTTGAAACCCACGAATTCCTGGAACAATACTGGCTGCCGGCCACCGGAGAAAAGAAAACGCTTTTCCAGGCGCTGATCCGGGCTGCCGGCGCCTATGTGCATATGGAACAGGGAAATTTACGCAGTGCCGGCAGGATCGCTGCCAAAGCGATCTACGGCCTGGAGCGGACCCAGGCGCTTCTGGCCGTCCATACCGACCCAAAACCGCTGATCGATAAACTCAGGCAACTCGATCCGGTGCCACCGAGACTTTCCCCTTTTTGAAAATGCCTCCGGATCAGGCGCTGCACGGTTTCGTGAGATTCCATTGCCGGGACCGGCGGCGGACCATGTCGGGATGGACATCCGTTACCCATGTAATCTGGCTTTGCCGGACAGGTGTTGAATCGTGATTTGCACCACGGCCGTTTTGTCCTCCAGCCTGTCGATGTAGGCCTCGCCGGCGGCAACCTGGTCCGGGGCGTATTTCCGCACCAGGGCGCGCAGGGCATCTTTTTTCAATGTCGCATTGGCCACGATTTCCGCCTCGCCCGACACAATCACGCTTTCATAGCAGGTGGAAAATTTTTCGGGAATCAATTCGGTTTTCCCGACCACGCAGAAGGAGACCGCGGGATTGGCCGCGATGTTCTCCAGTTTGTGACCTCGGGGGGCGCAGTGGAAAAAGATATGGTCTTTCATGAGCACATAGTTCAATGGCGTGCCGTAAGGCTGATGGTGGTTGTCCGCAGTGGAAAGAATGCCGTATTCCCCGCATTTTAAAAGGGCCATGGCGGTGGCGCGGTCCATACGCCGGTCTTCCCGGCGAAGTGGTCTGGTCATGGAAACTTCCTCATGGTTCGATTGATCTGGCGGGGCCCGCCGGTACCTCGCGTCCAAGCCTGGGCGTTGCCCGGTTACCCGTGAAAACGACATAACCTACTTTTTACCGAAAAACCAGATTTCCCTGGTGGTCGGACAGGGCATTCGCCCGCTGAATGGATTTTTGCCACAAATTCCCTTGACAACCATACGGCGTTGTCTGTACCAGCACGCAAGATCGGTTGGAGATTTTTGGATTTGTATTGAATGTCAATGGCTTCCGCGAACCCCGGAAACTGTCTGCAGGCGATTCAGGAGCAACCGCAAATGACCACCATCAAGATCCCATACGGTGGACGTTCCCTTCAATTTAACCTTCCGGACAGGTGCCTGGGGACGGTGTTGAGTCCTCAGTCGGTCCGGTCCCGGCACAACGCCGGTGATATCATTTCCAAGGCACTGGCGCAGCCCGTGGGAACACGGCCACTGAAGCAAATGGTCTCGCCCGGCGGCACCGTGGCGGTGATTATCGATGATATCTCCCGCTGCACCCCCACCCACCGGATGCTGCCGCTGCTGCTGGGCGAGCTGCACGATGCCGGCATAGAGGAAAAAAATATCCGGATTGTCATCGCACTGGGAACGCACCGGCCCATGACCCCGGATGAAATCCTGGCGAAAACCGGACCCCGGATCGTCGATCGTTACCGGATTGTCAATCTTTCCAGCCAGGAGACGGATCAGCAGGTCTATGTGGGCACCTCCTCCAATGGCATTCCGGCCTGGGTGAACAGAACCGTGGCCGAGGCGGATTTCCGCATCGGCGTGGGAATGATTACGCCGCATATGGACGTGGGATACAGTGGCGGCGCAAAAATCATTCTCCCCGGGGTTTGCGGCCAACGTACCGTGGATGCGTTTCATTGCCGCCAGGCCGCCCTGTATGGCAATCAACTGGGCCTGGTTGACGCGCCCATGCGGCAGGATTTTGAACGGTTTGTGGCTGAGCGCATCGGCCTTGATTTTATCTTGAATGCGATTGTCGACCAGGGCGGGGACCTGTTCGACTGTGTGGCCGGCGACTGCATCATGGCGCATCGCAAGGGGGTGACGGTGGCCCGACAGGTGTTTGGCGTTCCTGTGGAAAAGCGTTTTTCAATTGTGATTTCAAATTCCTATCCCGCCGATCGGGACTTGTGGCAGAGTGTCAAAGGCCTGGCCAGCGGTGAACTGATGACCCGGGACGGCGGAACATTGATCCTTGTGAGCCACTGCCCAGAGGGAACCCGGACCCATCCCCACTACGCCGACTATATCGGACGAGACCTGGATCAGCTTTTGGCTCAACTGGCGCGTGGCACGATCGAGGATCCCGTGGCGTGTGCCCTCGCCGTCCCCATCTGCCGAATCCGGCAACGGGTCAAGGTCGCCCTCGTCTCCGCGCACTTGAGCCACAGCGATGCCGATCGCATGGGCTTTCCCTGGTATTCCGATGTCGAGGGTGCCCTTGCCGATGCACTCGATGGCCATTGCGACAAGACGGTTGCCGTACTTACCCATGGCGGGATCAGCCTGCCACTGGTTCGTTCAGGTGGCCTGGAGTGATTTGTCGGTTGTCACCAACGGCGGGCGAAAGCCAATGAAGGTGCGATTCAACGATATGGATTCGGTTTGTCGTTTAACCAGCGCGCCACCCCCCCGATCGGCTTCGATTCATGCCGGTGCTGAAGGTATCGGTGCCAGAGATCGATACCATGCTGGCGATTCCGGACAAAATCGTGTACAGTTAACGAACGGCTTTCACCCGGAAGCAGACCACGGGATCATTGACGGATGGCTGCCACGTTATACCCTACGCTGACTGAAAGTAACCGGAATTGTTTTTCCACTGCTGATTCAGGGATCGGCCCGATTCGTCCATACCGGCCGGTTCCATCCTGACCGCTCGCGCTCGACCTGACCCTGATTGATACCATATCTGTCATCAGCGTTTTTAAGGCTGGCGGAAAGAAATAATTCCACCATCCTGCTTGTCTTTGTGACCGTCTGCTGTCTTGCCGCCACTGGCACATATCTCGATATGCGCCGGTGGCGGCGCCTTGTAGACGACCACAAGTCCGGCGCGATCTGGGGGAATTATTTCTTTCCGCCAGCCTAACTCCTTGCGCCTCACCGGCCTGTCAAGAGGGGATATGCAACCACGTCGAAAACCGGGCATTACCCGGAACCTCATTTATGGATTCGGTGTGCTGATTCTTTTGTATGCCGGTCATGCGTTCTACTCATTCCAGTGCATGCAGCGTCTTTCGGACCTGGCTCGGACCATTCATGCGCACCCGCTGGTGGTTTCCAATGCCGCACTGCGGGCCAGCGTATCCATCGGCCTTATCCATGGCGACATCAAAGACATGGTTTTGTTCGATGATCCAACCTCCACCGATTCGGTGATGCGCGCCATTGACAGGCACGAGACGGATGTGTTCAAGCAGCTTGATATCGTCATCGCGAACATTCTCGGCCAACGGGGCGCGCAGCTGGCGTCTGAGGCCATGGATTTGTTCCGAACCGGGATACCCCTTAAAGAGAAGGTCCTCGAACGGATCCGCCTGGGGGACCGGGACGCGGCGATCCGGATCATCCGAACCGAGGTGGCCGATCATGTCCGCCGGTTGGAAGATAAAATGGCCGCGCTGAACCATTACGCCAGGGACAAGGCATCGGGATTTCTGGAGGAGAGTGAACGGATCGATGCCGACCTTGCCAGGTGGTCATTGATCTTTTCCCTGACCTGGCTTGCGCTGGCGTCGACGATTGCATTTCTCACCATAAAAGGCAGCCGGCAGAACGAGGCGGCCCTGGCAGACGAGAAAGAGAAGCTGGGCGTCACCTTGAAATCCATTGGTGACGGGGTGATCGCCACGGATGAGAATGGTGCGGTGGCGTTGATGAACCGGGTGGCGGAGCAGTTGACCGGTTGGACCGAAGCGGAGGCGCTCGGCCAACCCGTCGAGCGGGTATTTACCATTATCAACGAATATAGTCGTGAGAATTGTGAAAATCCGGTGGGAAAGGTACTGGCCTCACGCAGCGTTGTCGGGCTGGCCAACCATACCGTTTTGGTCGCCCGGGACGGCAGCGAACGGGCGATTGCCGACAGTGGCGCCCCGATCCAGGCCCATGATGGAAAAGTCATCGGCGTGGTGCTGGTCTTCAGGGACCAGACCGAGGATCGCCGCTACCGGAACCGGATCATCGAAAGCGAAAAGAAATACCGGCTGCTTTCGGACAATACGGTGGACGTTATCTGGATCATGAATTTCGACCTCGAGTTCACCTACGTCAATCCCGCCATCACCAGCATCACGGGCTACACCCCCGAAGAGTGGATCGGCACCCGCCTGCCAGACCATTGCGACGAGGAAAACTTCAATAAAATGGCCACCATCGTGGCCAATGAAATGGCCAAGGGAGAGGAGAGCCGCGGTATCTCCTTCGAAGCGGTAATGCTCAAGAAAAACGGTGACCTGCTGCCGGTTGAAATTCGCGGAAGGGTGATTTACAGCGAGGATGGTCAGCCCACCCGCCTCCAGGGCGTCACGCGGGATATTACCCGGCGCAAAGCGGCCGAGGCAGACCGGGAATACCAGGCCCGGTTGCTTCAGGAGATGGGTCGGCTGGCAAAAATCGGTGCCTGGGAGTTCGATCCGGCCACCGGCCAGGGATCCTGGACCGAAGAAGTGGCCCGGATTCACGATCTCTCGCCTGGCGAGCTGACTTCCATGGAGCATGGTCTGGGTTTCTATGAGGGTGAGTCCCGCGAGATCATCCAACGTGCCGTCAAGGCGGCCGTTGAAAACGGTACGCCCTATGATCTGGAAATCGAACTGGTCAGTGCCAAGGGGATCCGCAAATGGGTGCGGACGATTGGCCGGCCAAAGATGCAGGCGGGGCGGGTGACCCACGTCCGGGGCTCTTTTCAGGACATCACCGAGCGCAAGCGGTTCGAGCAGCGCATCGACCACCTGAATCGGGTATTGCGGGCGATCCGTGATCTGAATCAATTGGTCGTCCGGGAAAAGGATTCCGAGTCGCTGATTCGCAACGGTTGTCACATTTTGGTGGACAATCGCGGCTTCGCCTCCGCCATGATCATTCTCACGGACGATAACGACCGCCCTCGCTCATGGGCCAGGGCCGGTCTTGTCAAGGCTTCGGACATTCTCAACCGCATACTTGAAGGCGGCAAGCTTCCCCGCTGCTGCGAACAGGTTCGAAGCGGGGTCAAAATCGTGTCGGTCACCGAAAAAGAGGACTATTGCATCGGGTGCCATATTCTGGAGAAGGGCCGGGGCATGCATTCGCTGGCCGCACCCCTGGTTTCCGACGATAATTATTTTGGCTGCCTAGTTGTCGCCCTGAGTGGTGATCTGCCTGTGGACGACGAGGAACTGAATTTGCTGGAAGAGGCCGCCGGCGATATCGCCTATGCGCTGCGGGTGTTGCAGTTGGACGAAAATCACAAGCAATCGGAGCATGAACGCGTTTCGCTGGAACGTCAACTGGTTCAGGCGCAGAAGATGGAATCGGTGGGACGGCTGGCCGGTGGCGTGGCCCACGACTACAACAACATGCTCAGTGTCATTATCGGCTATACCGAACTGGCCATGGATAAGGCGGGTGAGGATTCCCCCCTGATGACCGATCTCAAAGAAATCCTGCAGGCGGCCAATCGGTCGTCGGAAATCACCCGGCAACTGCTGGCCTTTGCCCGCCAGCAGACCGTCGCCCCCCAAGTGCTTGATCTGAACCATATCATGAAAAGCATGCTCAACATGCTCCGGCGGTTGATCGGCGAGGACATTGACCTTGCCTGGAATGCGGGGCTGGATCTGTGGCCGGTGAAAATCGATCCGGTGCAGGTGGACCAGATTCTGGCCAACCTGTGTGTCAATGCCCGGGATGCGATTGTCGGGGTGGGGAAGGTGACCATCACGACGGAGAATGTTCACTTCGACGAGGCGTATTGCGCCCGGCATACCGGATTTATTCCCGGTGCGTTTGTCCAACTGGCGGTCAGTGATGATGGCAGCGGTATGTCGCGGGAGACCCTGGATAAAATATTCGAGCCTTTTTTTACCACCAAGGGATTGGGCAAGGGAACGGGCCTGGGGCTGGCTACCGTTTATGGCATCGTCAAGCAGAATAATGGGTTTATTAACGTATACAGTGAACCAGAGGTGGGGACCACCGTCAAAATTTACCTGCCCCGGCATGCGGACGCGCACGTGCCGGCGGCCGATGATCCTCCCGCCAAGATTCCGACTGGCCGCGGCGAGACCCTCCTCCTGGTTGAGGACGACCCGGAGATTTTGAAGCTGGGCTGCAAAATGCTCGAGATGTCTGGCTATTCGGTATTTCCCGCTGCCACTCCGGGGGATGCCCTGGCGCTGGTCACCGCCCATGCCGGTCATATCGATTTGCTGATTACCGATGTGGTCATGCCGGAAATGAATGGCCGTGATCTGGCCGGGAAGGTGAACGACCGTTGCCCGGATGTGCGCGTCTTGTTTATGTCCGGTTACCCGGCCAACGTGATCGCTCACCGGGGGATTTTGGAAGAAGGCTTCAATTTTATTCAAAAACCGTTTTCCCGTCGGGAACTGGCCGGCAAGGTCAGAATGATCCTTGACCACTGAACCCCGATTTTTTTTAAAACTTGTTTTGTAAAACTTTTGTCAACTGCTTTGCTCCGGCTTGTCATCCTTATTTCGGTTCTTTACATTTGCTTTCCGGACATTGACCGGTTCGGCGTGATCTGAACTTATAGAGGATGATTGCCATGAAATCCATTTTAACTAGCCTGCGTGGCGCATTTTCGATCCTTATCTACGCCATCAACACGGTCGCCTGCTGCATTCCGATTTTTGCCGTGGCACTGGTTCGGTCGCTGGTTCCGATCCGGCCGGTCCAGACCTTCTGCCGGCGGTTGCTGACCGGTATCGCCAGTTGCTGGATCTGGGTGAACAATATGAACCAGCGCCTGTCCAACGGCATCCGCTGGGATGTGCAGGGTCTGGATGGCCTCGATCCCCGGGGATGGTATATGGTGGTGGCCAATCACCAGTCCTGGGTGGATATTCTGGTGCTGCAGAATGTTTTTCACGGCAAGATCCCGTTTCTCAAATTCTTTCTGAAAAAAGAGTTGTTCTGGTTTCCCCTGTTGGGCCAGGCTTGGTGGGCCCTGGATTTTCCCTTTATGAAACGATACTCGCGCCGGTTTCTGCGCAAGCACCCGCATCTGATCGGCAAGGACCTGGAGATTACCCGTAAGGCTTGCGAAAAGTTCAGAAGCATTCCCGTCTCGGTGATGAATTTTGTCGAAGGCACCCGTTTCACCCGGGAAAAGCATAGCCGCCAGCGTTCGCCCTACACGCATCTGTTACGCACCAAGGCGGGCGGCCTGGCTTTTGCCATGGCGGCCATGGGGGACAAGTTCCAAGAGATCGTGGACGTGACCATCGCCTATCCCCAGGGCGTAAGCAGTTTCTGGGACTTTGTCTGCGGCCGGGTCAAAGAGATCCGGGTGCGGATCAACATCCTGCCGGTGAACAGCGAGATGATGGGGGATTATCTTCAGGACGCGGAGTTCAAACGCAATTTCCAGGACTGGCTCAACCGTCTGTGGCAGGAAAAAGATCAGACGCTGGACCGTTTGCTGGTGGTTAACGAATGTTAAGGAGATAGAACCATGGTCGAATTCAAGTATGCGGAACTGTTGCCCCTGGGCGATGACGACACCCCTTATCGGCTGCTGACCAGCGAGCATGTCTCCAGCGTGCCGTTCGATGGCCAGCCTGTCCTCAAGGTGGCCCCCGAAGGGCTGGCGATGCTCGCCGAAGCCGCCTTCCGGGATGTTTCCCACCTGCTTCGGCCCGGGCATCTGGCCCAGCTGGAAAAGATTCTCAAGGATCCGGAGAGTTCGGACAACGATCGCTACGTGGCCCTGGAAATGCTGAAGAACGCCGTGATTTCTGCGGAAATGGAATTTCCCATGTGCCAGGATACCGGCACGGCCATTGTCATGGGAAAAAAAGGGCAGCAGGTATGGACCGGCGGCGGCGACGAGAAGGCCCTGTCGAAAGGGGTGTTCAACGCTTACACCCAGGGGAACCTGCGCTACTCCCAGAATGCGCCGCTCTCCATGTACGAAGAGAAGAATACCGGCTGCAACCTGCCGGCCCAGGTGGAGATCTACGCCACCGACGGGGATGCCTATAAGTTCCTGTTCATTGCCAAAGGGGGCGGATCGGCCAACAAGACCTATCTGTACCAGGAAACCAAGGCGGTGCTCAATCCGGGCACCTTGGTCGATTTCATCACCGCCAAGATGAAAACCCTGGGAACGGCCGCCTGTCCCCCCTATCACCTGGCCGTGGTGGTGGGCGGAACCTCGGCGGAGTTCAATCTCAAGACCGTGAAGCTGGCCTCGGCCGGCTACCTGGACAGTTTGCCCACTGTCGGCAGTGACGCCGGCCACGGCTTCCGTGACCGCGAGATGGAAGCCACCTTGCTGGAAAAATCCCGGGAACTGGGTATCGGGGCCCAGTTCGGCGGAAAATATTTCTGCCATGACATCCGTGTGGTGCGCCTGCCGCGCCATGGTGCTTCCTGTCCCATCGGCATCGGCGTCAGCTGCAGCGCCGATCGGAACATCAAGGCCAAAATCACCAGCAAGGGGATTTTCCTGGAGCAGTTGGAAACCGATCCGGCGCGCTATCTTCCCGAACCGGCGGGTGATGAAGCAGATGCCGTGGCCATCGACCTGAACCAGCCCATGGATCAAATCCGGGCCATTTTGACCCGCTACCCGGTGGCCACGCGGTTGAAATTGTCCGGTAAAATCATTGTGGGGCGCGACATCGCCCACGCCAAGCTCAAGGAGCGACTGGACAGCGGCCAGGGACTGCCCCAGTACCTCAAGGACCATATCATCTACTACGCCGGTCCGGCAAAGACCCCTGCCGGGTACGCCTCCGGTTCCTTCGGGCCCACCACGGCCGGCCGCATGGACGCGTACGTACCCATTTTTCAGGCCCAGGGGGCCTCCATGGTGATGCTGGCCAAGGGCAACCGCTCAAAAGCGGTCACCGATGCATGCAAACAATACGGCGGATTTTACCTGGGATCGATCGGTGGGCCGGCCGCCAGGCTCGGCAAGGAGTGCATCACTTCGGTGGAGGTGCTCGAGTATCCCGAACTGGGCATGGAGGCGATCTACATGATCACGGTCAAGGACTTTCCGGCGTTTATTCTCGTGGATGACAAGGGCAACGATTTTTTCGAAAAGCTGCTGTAGGCTGCCAATCCAAAGCATAACCGGGGGACTGCTCACGGCGGTCCCCGGTTATGCCCTTTTCGTCAGTGGAATTCCGTTGCCTCCGTCATTTCTTCTGCGTACCCGTCGTTACCGTCCCTGTCTTGCGATCATCTGGTCCACATATTCGATATGCTGCTTCATGGCCTGGTGGGCCGTTTCCGGGTCGTTTGCGCGAATGGCCCGGTAGATGGCCCGGTGCTGTTCCGGAATGGTCTGCATGTCAACGGGATTCTGGTACAGATCCTCGAGATTGGCCTGGACGCCGGTGAACAAGTAATCATAGACATTTTTCATGATCAGGACCTGCAGGCGATTTTTGGTGGCGTAGGAGACGGCCATATGGAAAGAGACGTCGGCCTCGGAGCTCAAACGGCCGGCGTTGATTTCTTTTTCCATGGCTTCGATACTTTTTTCCATGAACCGGAAATCCTTTTCGTCGGCCCGTACCGCTGCCATGGCGGCGGCATTGCACTCCAGCCCCAGGCGGACCTCCAGTACATCGGTCAGCGAGGCGTCCTGGCTTTTCACCATGGTGGCCAGCAGACTGCGCTTGCGGGATTCGGGAGAACGGACGAAGGTGCCCTGTCCCTGCCGCTGCTCCAGCAGGCCCATGACCACCAGTTTGTTGATGGCGTCCCGGACCGATGTCCGGCTGACGCCGAAGGCGGCGGCCATCTCCCGTTCCGTGATGATCTTTTCGCCGGCCTTGAATTCACCACGGAAAATCAGTTCCCGCAGTTGGTCGAACACTTGATCGGAAATGCGCTTGGGTCGAATCGGTTTGATTGAGGGGGGCATAATCAATAAAGGCTCCGCTTTGGAAAATTGGTCAGACCAATGCATCAAGGCCATTTATGAGGCCATACGGTAACTGTCCGTTAACGTCTGGATACCATGTAGCTACAGTAATATCAATCTATTTTGTCATTTGTGCTTGACAGTCGTCTTTGCCCTTGGATAATAATGGTTAAACCAATCTTATGTTGGTTTTGGTCTTAATTTATTTATTTCGGCTGAAACAGCCAATTAGATGAAAGCAGGTATTTTACCATGGAAGGTCTTGATGCACTGTTCAACCCGTCATCCGTGGCGGTGGTCGGCGCCTCCAGCACACCCGGAAAAGTCGGTCATGATATTTTTGTCAATATCCTCAAGGGCGGGTTTACCGGAACCCTTTACCCGGTCAACCCCAAAGCCAAATCCATCTCCAGCGTGCGCGCCTACGCAGACATCCAGGATATCCCGGATCCCATTGAACTGGCAATTATCATTCTTCCCCCGCAACAGGCGGAAACCGCCATCCAGCATGCCATCGACAAAGGCGTCAAGGCGGTGGTCATCGTTTCCGCCGGATTCAAGGAAGTGGGGGGGGAGGGACTTGAGATCGAGCGGCGGATTGTGAGCATGTGCCGTGAAGCCGGTGTGCGCGTGGTCGGTCCCAACTGTCTGGGCGTGATCAATCCCAAGGCCGATGTGCAGCTTAACGCCAGCTTTTCCGCGCGCATGCCCAAGGCTGGCAATATCTCGTTTATATCCCAAAGCGGCGCCTTGTGTACGGCTGTCCTGGATTTTGCCGCGGACAAGGAATTCGGCTTTTCCAAGTTTGTCTCCATCGGCAACAAGGCCGATGTGGATGAACTGGACCTGCTGCGTTATTTCCATGCCGACCCGGAAACCGAAGTGATCATGCTCTATATCGAAGAGCTGCAGCGGGGGCCCGAGTTTATCAAGACGGTAAAGGAGATCACCGGTGGCGACCGGCCCACACCGGTTCTGGCCATCAAATCGGGTCGGACCAGTGCCGGCGCCCAGGCCGCCGCATCCCATACCGGCTCCCTGGCGGGCAGCGAATCGGTGTATGATGCGATATTCATCCAAAGCGGCATCATCCGGGTGGAATCGATCAATGAACTGTTCGATTTCGGGACGGCATTCGCCTATAAAAACGAGAGCGCCCTGGGCAAGATGCGGCGCAAGGTTCCCATGGGCAACCGGGTAGCCATTGTCACCAATGCCGGCGGACCCGGGATTGTGGCCACGGACATGACGATCCACTCCGGCCTGGAACTGGCCAAATTCAGCGAAGAGACGGTCGAGGCCCTGAAGAGCCACCTGCCCCAGACGGCCAACTTCAACAACCCGGTGGACGTGATCGGTGACGCCGCCCAGGACCGTTACGAAAATGCCCTTGCCGCCGTGATCAAAGACGAAGGCGTTGACGGCGCACTGGTGATCCTGACGCCCCAGAGCATGACCAACGCTATCGGCACGGCCGAAGCCATCGTGCGGATTGCAGGGCGTTCCCACAAACCGATCCTGTGCTGTTTCATGGGAATTATCGACGTTTCCGCAGGGGTCAAGTACCTGCAGGAGCACGGCGTGCCGGTGTACCGTTTTCCCGAAAGCGCGGCCAAAACCTTCGGTGCCCTCTATCGTTATTCCCGCTGGCTGAACCGCCAGCAACTCGCCCCGTTTCCGGTCAAGCACGACAAAAAGCGGGCGTCCGAGATTATTGCCAACGCGTTGGACAGCGGTCAGACCTACATCGGCGAGATCGGCGGTACCGAGCTACTCAAGTGTTACGGCTTCAATGTCCTGCCCACCGAGTTGACCACCAGTGCCGAAGCTGCCGGTGAAGCGGCGGAGAAGATGGGCTATCCCGTGGTCATGAAGATCGTCTCCCCCCAGATTATCCACAAATCCGACGCCGGTGGCGTTCTGGTGGGGCCGGACAATAAGGACGCGGTGATGGCCGGATACAATACCATTGTGCAGAACGCCAAAACGTTCAATCCCGATGCCGAGATCACCGGGGTCCTGATCCAGCGCCTGGCCCCCAAGGGCCACGAAGTGATCCTGGGCATGAGCCGCTATCCCATTTTCGGGCCCCTGATCATGTTTGGCATCGGCGGCGTTTTTGTGGAGGTCTTCCAGGATGTGGCTTTCCGCCTGGCCCCCCTGACCCGTAACGGGGCCCGCAACATGGTCCGCAGCATCAAGGGCCATAAATTGCTCAGCGGTTTCCGCGGTGAGCCCAAAACCGACATCGCTACCATCGAACGCATGCTGGTGGGGCTGTCCGACATGGTTATGGATCATCCGGAAATCAAGGAGCTGGACATTAACCCGCTGCTGGTTCATCCGGAGGGCGAGGGGGTTACCGTGGCCGACTGCCGCTTTATCCTCGAAAAGCCGGAGTAGGCATCCGGCGTTGCGGATCATCCACCAAGGCCCCGGTACGTTTTGGCCGGGGCGTTGGTGTGCCCCCTGGCGGGGGACGATGAAAAAGCGCTTTCCCCATAAAGATAAAGCCGCTATTGTAAGAGACTGATAGACCACCCTGGCGAAGGAGACCGCTTATGACACGCTCATTGTACTGGGCCGATGGTTATGTTCAAAAATTACATACCGCCCAGGAGGCCATCGCCATGATCCGCCCGGGGAAGCGGGTGTTTATCGGCAGCGCCACCGGTGAACCCCAGGAGTTGGTGCGGGCGTTATCGGCGGCGACCATGCGGCTTTCCGGGCTGGAGGTGGTTCGGCTGATGAGCCTCGAAACCACCTCGCTTTCCGAAATTGCCGACAAGACCCTCGACCACAGCCTGAACATCCGTACCATCTATTTGGGCTCGGCGGATACCGAGGCCATTGCCCGCTACATGCGGTTTATCACACCGATGAACATGTCGGAGATTCCCGGCCTCTTCCTCACCCGGAAACTGCCGATTCATGTGGCCCTGATCCAGGTCACGCCACCCGATGATTTCGGCTGGATGAGCTTGGGCGTGTCGGTGGATGTCACCCTGGCGGCCGCCCAGAGTGCCGATCTGGTCATCGCCCAGGTGAACCCGCGGATGCCCCGCACCATGGGGCAGAGTTTTATTCACGTCAACAATGTGCATGTGCTGGTGGAGCATGAAGAGCCGCTCCTGACTGCCGAATTGCGCAAACGTTCCGGGGCGGCCGAATGGATCGGCAAGCACATCGCCCGGTTTGTCGAGGACGGGTCGACCCTGCAGATCGGTCTGGATGCCGCCTCCCAGGCCACGGTCAAGGGGCTTGCGGACAAGAACGATCTGGGGTTTCATTCCCAATACATCACCGACGACGTCATGCACCTGTATGCCAAGGGAGTGATCACCAACCGCAAAAAAGGGCTCAACGAGGGCAAGCTGGTAGCCTCGTGTGCCATCGGCAGCGAGAACCTGTACGAGTTTCTGCATGACAACCCGGGGGTGGACTTCCGGCCGTCCGACTATATCAACGATCCTTTCATTATCGGCCAGCACAACCGCATGATCTCCATGAATGTGGCCCATACCATCGATCTGACCGGCCAGGTGGCTGCCGAAGCGTCCAAGCACACCTTCTTTGCCGGTGTTTCCGGCATTCCGGATTTCGTTCGCGGCGCCAAACGTTCCAAGGGGGGCAAGTCGATTCTGATGCTCTATTCCGCGTCCAAGGACGGCAAGCGCAGCCGCATCGTACCGTCACTGGACAGCACCGCAGTGGTGGTGCCCCGTGGCGATGTCCACTATGTGGTGACCGAATACGGAGCGGTCAACCTTTTCGGCAAGAGCCTGCAGGAGCGGGTGCTGGCCCTGATCGGGATCGCCCATCCGGATCACCGGGACTGGCTTTTCAATGCCGCCAAGGAGGCCCGGCTGATTGGCGGCGAACGCCATCTGGGGGAGGCGACCAAGGGGATTTATCCCATCCACCTGGAAGAGACCATCGTGCGCGACGGCGAAGAGATCACCATCCGGCCATCCAAGCCGGTGGACGAGCGCCGTATTCAGGAGCATTACTACAATCTGAACAAAAAGGATGTTCAGCTGCGTTTTTTTCACGACAAAAACAGCTTCGACCGCAGCGACGTGGAGACCCGTTCCCAGATCGACTACATCAAGGATCTTACCCTGGTGGCGATTGTCGGCGAGTTCGGCTTTGGTAAAGTGATCGGCGTCGGCGAATACCTGCTGCTCATCGAAAGCAACATCGCCGAAGTGGCCTTTTCCATATCCACAGCGTACCAGGGGAAAGGGCTGGGCAAACTTTTTCTGCGCAAATTGGCCCGGGCCGCACGGGAAAACGGGATTTCCGGACTGGTGGCCTACACCGCGCCCCAGAACAAGGCCATGGTGGCGCTGTTCAAGACGCTGCCCTACAAAGTGAAAACCACCTTTGACGGAGAGTCCCTGATGCTCAAGTGCCGCTTCGACGAAATGGCCGATCCGGTGGGCGCATAGCTTTCCAAACGATTCTCGCCCATCAGGTTCGCATCATGCGACCATTTATTATCTCCCTTACGCAGAGATTCGACAGTGTCCGCTGAAACGACATTCCGTAACCATCTTCTCCGCGATCCCTATGAATTTTTTCAAATATCAGCTGGTTGGGGGTAATTAACAAGATTCAATTTATGCTTGCCATTTCGGTTTGAATGTGTTTTATAGAGAAATTTTTTATTTGGAGTACAACGGGACCGATGCCTGATGCGATTTCACACCCCCCCTTTTTTTTCCTGATAATACGCACTCGTCGTCCGCGGTAGTGTCCCCACAAGGCCGGATGCTGTCGGATCTCCATTCATTTTTAACCAGTTATAAGGAGCAGTTATGGCAAAAAAGATGAAGACTGTCGACGGTAACACCGCTGCCGCGCATGTGGCCTACGCCATGAGCGAGGTGGCGGCCATTTATCCGATCACCCCATCGTCTCCCATCGGCGAGATCTGCGATGAATGGGCGGCCAATGGGCTTAAGAATATTTTTGGTCAGACGCTGCTGGTCCGTCAGCTGCAGAGCGAGGCCGGTGCGGCGGCCGCCGTCCACGGTTCCCTGGCCGCCGGTGCCCTGACCTCCACCTATACCGCATCCCAGGGGCTTTTGCTGATGATTCCCAACATGTACAAGATGTCCGGTGAACTCTTGCCCGGCGTCCTGCATGTGACTGCCCGGGCCATCGCGGGCCATGCGCTTTCCATTTTCGGTGATCACCAGGATGTCATGGCGGTTCGCCAGACCGGGTTTGCCCTTCTGGCCTCGGCATCGGTGCAGGAGGTGATGGACCTCGGGCTGGTGGCCCACCTGGCCGCCATCGACAGCAGTGTCCCGTTTGTTCATTTTTTCGACGGATTCCGCACGTCCCACGAAATCCAGAAGATCGAAATGATCGATTATGCGGATATGGCCGGGCTGGTCAACATGGAAGCGCTGGAGAATTTCCGCAGCCGCGCGACCAATCCCGAGGCGCCTGAATTGCGCGGTACCGCCCAGAATCCGGATATCTACTTCCAGGGCCGCGAAGCGGTCAACGCCTTTTACGAGGAAGTGCCGGATACCGTCGCCGACTACATGAAAAAGGTGTCGGCGCTGACCGGCCGAAAATACAACCTGTTCGATTACGTGGGCGATCCCAATGCCGACCGGGTGATCATCTCCATGGGCTCGTCCTGCGAAACCATTGAGGAGGTGGTCGACCACCTCAACGCCGGCGGCGAATCCGTGGGGCTGGTCAAGGTGCGCCTGTTCCGTCCCTTCTCGGCCAGACACCTTTTGGCCGCCATTCCGGCCACGGCGTCGCGGATCACCGTGCTCGACCGCACCAAAGAGCCCGGCGCACTGGGCGATCCGCTCTACCAGGATATCTGTACCGCTTTCATGGAGCAGGGCGACATGCCCACCATCATCAACGGCCGATACGGCTTGGGTTCCAAGGAGTTCAACCCCTCCATGGTCAAGGCGGTGTTCGACAACATGAACGGCATGGTACCGAAGAATCATTTCACCGTGGGCATCATCGACGACGTCACCCATACCAGCCTGGAAGTCGAGACCGGATTCGACGTGGCGCCCGAAGGCACGGTCCAGTGCAAGTTCTGGGGCCTCGGGGCCGATGGAACCGTGGGCGCCAACAAAAGCGCCATCAAGATCATCGGCGACAACACCGACATGTACGCTCAGGCCTATTTCGCCTACGATTCCAAGAAATCGGGAGGTGTGACCATTTCCCATTTGCGGTTCGGCAAAACGCCGATCCAGTCCACCTACCTGATCGACAGTGCCGATTATATCGCCTGCCACAACCCATCCTATGTTCAGACCTACGACGTCCTGGAGGGGATCAAGGAGGGCGGCTCCTTCATGCTCAACAGCCCTTGGAGCCTGGAGGAGATGGAAGAGAAACTGCCCGCGTCCATGCGCCGCACCATCGCCCGCAAGAAACTCAAGTTCTACAATATCGATGCCGTCGCCATCGCCGGTGAAGTGGGCTTGGGCGGACGCATCAATATGATCATGCAGACCGCCTTCTTCAAGGCGGCCAATGTGATCCCCGTGGACGATGCCATCGCCTACCTCAAGGACCAGATCAAGAGCATGTTCGGGAAAAAGGGCGACAAGATCGTCAACATGAACAACGCCGCCGTGGACAAGACCCTGGATCATCTGGTGGAAATCCAGGTGCCGGACACCTGGGCCGATGCCGGCCTGGTCGCCGCCGACACGGCCGACGAGCCCGAGTGGGTCACGGATGTGATGCGGCCCATGCTGGCCCAGCAGGGCGACAAGCTGCCGGTGAGCGCGTTTTCGCCGGACGGCATCTTTCCGGTGGGCACCACCCAGTATGAGAAACGCGGGGTGGCCATCAATGTGCCTGAGTGGGTCATGGAAAACTGCATCCAATGCAACCAGTGCGCCATGGTTTGCCCCCATGCGGCCATTCGTCCGGTGCTGGTGACCGACGAGGAACTGTCCGCCGCACCCGAGGGATTCGAGGCCAAGAACGCCCTGGGCAAGGAACTCAAGGCGTACAAATTCCGCGTTCAGGTGTTTACCGAAGACTGCATGGGCTGCGGGAACTGTGCCGATATCTGTCCGGCCAAGAAGCCGGCCCTGGTGATGAAGCCGTTGGGCACGCAGATCGACCGGCAGGTGCCCAATCAGCGGTATGCGTCCAGCCTGCCGGTGCGTGAGGGCCTGGTCTCGCGCAATACGGTCAAGGGCAGCCAGTTCTACCAGCCGCTGCTGGAGTTCTCCGGTGCCTGTGCCGGTTGCGGGGAAACGCCTTACGCCAAATTGCTCACCCAACTGTTCGGCGAGCGCATGGTGATCGGCAACGCCACCGGCTGCACCTCCATTTGGGGCGGCAGCGCACCCTCGATTCCTTACTGCGTCAACGCCGAAGGGCACGGTCCCAGTTGGGGCAACTCCTTGTTCGAGGATCCGGCCGAGTTTACCTACGGCATGTTTCTGGGGGCCCTGCAGCAGCGCCAGCAGCTGGCCGAATGGGTTGCCGAAGCTGTTACGACGGATATCGATGACGAACTCAAAGCGGCCATGGAGGGCTGGCTGGCGAACATGAAGGACGCCGAAGGATCGAAACAATACGGCGACCAGATCCGCGAGATGCTTTTCGCCTATGCCGGCAATCCGCTGCTGGAAAAGATCGACAGTCTGTCGGCCCACTTCACCAAACGATCTTACTGGATCTTTGTGGGTGACGGATCGGCGTATGATATCTCCTTCGGCGGGATCGATCATGTGCTGGCATCCGGCGAGGACATCAACGTGATGGTTTATGATACGGAAGTCTACTCCAACACCGGCGGGCAGAGCTCCAAGGCCACCCCCACCGGCTCCATTGCCAAGTTTGCCGCCTCGGGCAAGAAGACCGCCAAGAAGGACCTGGGCGCCATGGCCATGACCTATGGGTATGTTTACGTGGCCAACGTGGGCATGGGAGCCAACAAGCAGCAGTTGGTCAAGGCCTTCACCGAAGCGGAAGGCTACGACGGTCCGTCGTTGATCATGGCCTATGCGCCGTGCATCAACCACGGCATCAAAAAGGGCATGGGCAAGAGCCAGGAAGAGACCAACCTGGCCGTCAAGAGCGGTTACTGGCCGCTGTACCGCTACAACCCCCTGCTTACGGCCGAGGGCAAGAATCCCTTTGTTCTGGATTCCAAGGAACCGGACGGCAGCCTGCAGGAATTTCTGGCCGGTGAGGTCCGCTATGCGTCCCTGCAGAAGCTTTTCCCGGAAGAGGCCCGGAAGCTGCACACCCGGCTGGAAGCGGAGTTTACCGCCCGTTACGCCAAGCTGAAGGAGATGGCCGAGGCCGAGTACAAACCGGTGGCGGCGACCGGCGAACTGGCCGAACCCGCAGAGGGCGGAGATGCCTGCACCCTGGCCGGAACGGCCGAGCATGCCGGCCGTGAGGGCGCCGATGAGGCGTGCGACGATGGCAGGGCCGGAAACTAATACCGCAATTCGTTTATTCTAAATAGACATTCCAGGGTCGCGTCACCAACCAGGGGGCGCGGCCCTTTTTTCCTGCAGAGGCGGTTGCAGCATGGATAACCAGCAGTTGAAAGCGCTGATTGCCGGCATACAAAACGGCGACGTGAGCCCGGATAACGCGCTGGAGCGCCTGAAAAAACTGCCGTTTGAGGACTTGGGATACGCCAAGGTGGATCACCACCGCTGCCTGCGTAACGGCGTGCCGGAGGTCATCTACTGCCAGGGCAAGACGGTCGAGCAGATTCAGGGGATCGTGGAACGGATGATTCCTCATCACAGCAACATTCTGGCGACACGCGCCGATTCCCGGGTCCATGAGGGTATTCTGGCTCTTACCGACGACTGCCGGTATCACGAGATGGCGCGCATCGTGGTGGTCCGTCCGCAACCGGTGACCCCGGTCGGTCGTATCGCCGTGGTGTGCGCCGGAACCTCGGACATCCCCGTGGCCGAGGAGGCGGCCGTGACCGCGATCACCCTGGGAAACCGGGTTGACCGGCACTACGACGTGGGTGTGGCCGGCATTCACCGGTTGCTGGATTCCTGCGAAGACCTGTTCAAGGCCAACGTGGCCATCGCCATTGCCGGCATGGAGGGTGCCCTGGCCAGCGTGGTGGGCGGATTGGTCTCCTGTCCCGTCATCGGTGTGCCGACCAGTGTGGGCTACGGTGCCAGCTTCGGCGGTCTCGCTGCCCTGCTCAGCATGCTCAACAGTTGCGCATCGGGGGTTTCGGTGGTCAATATCGACAACGGTTTCGGCGCCGCTTACCAGGCCAGCCTGATCAACAAGCTGGCCACGGGCGCCTGCGATGAACGGGGGCGCCGGACAAGGCCGATAAATCCATGAAAAAAACCGATTGCGGTTGCCTGCCGCGAGAGCGGCGCCGATCGGCCATGAAGGATTTTCCAAGGGAACGATGACAATGAAGATGGCCTACTTTGACTGTTTTGCCGGCGCCAGCGGCGATATGATTCTCGGTGCACTCTTGGACGCCGGACTGGATCTATCTGTTTTGAGAAGCGAATTGAACACGCTGGGGCTTTCCTACTGGACCCTGGATCGGCAGGATGTTGTCAAAGGCGGCATTGGCGGCAGCCAGGCCATGGTGCGCGTGGACGATGGGCATCATCACCACCGCCATCTTTCCGATATCACCGCCATTATCGAAAAAAGCGGGCTGGATCCAGCGGTCAAGCGCGACAGTGTCCGGATCTTCAATCGCCTGGCCCAGGCCGAGGCCAAGGTGCACAACACCACCGTAGATCAGATCCATTTCCACGAAGTGGGGGCCATGGACGCCATCCTCGATGTGGTCGGCGGCGTGGCCGGCATCCACGCCCTGGGCATCGAACGCATCGTCTGCTCACCCCTTAATGTGGGCAGCGGCACCATCGACTGCGCCCACGGTACCCTGCCGGTGCCCGCGCCGGCCACGGCCGAGTTAGTTCGCGGCTGTCCGATCTATTCCAGCGGCGTTGACGGGGAACTGCTGACCCCCACCGGGGCGGCCATCCTGACGACCCTGGCCGACGACTTCGGCCCCATGCCGTCCATGACCGTGGATTGCATCGGCTTTGGTGCCGGCAGTGCCGATCGCGCCATCGCCAACATGCTGCGGGTGTTCATCGGTTCGGCCGCCGAGCACGGGAAGGCATTTGCCATGGAACAGACGGCCACCGTCGAAACGACCATCGACGACATGAATCCTCAGATTTACGAGCATCTCATGGAACGGGTACTTTCCCTTGGGGTGCTGGATATTTTCATGCAGCCGGTGCAGATGAAGAAGAACCGCAACGGCACCCTGGTGACGATTCTCTGCCGTCCGGAAAGGGTAACCGCCGTGGCCGACATACTCTTCCGCGAGACCACCACCATCGGTCTGCGTTGGCGGCTGGACAACCGGTTTACCCTGCAGCGCGAATTCATCACCGTAAAGACCCGCTTCGGCCCGATCCGCTGCAAAGCGGCGATTCTGGGCGACGAACGGATCAATCTGACCCCCGAGTATGACGATTGCAGGCGGGTGGCTTTGGCGCACAACGTTCCACTGAAAGCCGTCCTGGAAGAGGCCGGTTGCCAGGCCCTGGCCATGGCATCACGGCAGGCGCGATGACGGCCGCCCTCGATTGCCGGTTCCTGTTCCTTATTCCATGTGGGCCTTCGCCATTTGAAGGGCCTCTTCCTTGTCCCTGGTGATCAGCCGCCACTTTCCTTCCGATGAGTGAATACCGGCCTTTTTGTTCTGCCCCTTGCACACGTACCAGCGCCCGAAACGTTCAATTTTGGAGAAGGGGTGGTTTTTATTGCAAAGCACCCCGCATGGATTGTGCTCCTCGAAGAAAACGGTTTCATCCGGGTCCCGGTCGTACGCCAGGTCTTTGGGCAGTTCGATTTGGGAGACATCCACGCCCTCTTTTTCTTTTTGATTCAGCCATTCCGAAATTCTCATGGAAGACTTTGCTCCTATGTCAAGGGGTTGTCCGGGTTTGAAACCTTTTGAGGCTTCGGTAATAGCTATCGAGGTTGTAAACGGCAGCCAGGGGATTGTGGCCCAACACCCGGTCCTTGACAGCGAGCACCGTGCAGGGCGCTTGGGCATACTTGAAAAAAAGCGAATCATGTCCCACGCACAGTCCCAGGAGAACATTGAATTCGGTTTCGGCCTTGTTTAAAACCATGGCCTGCAAAATCGGATTGCACATGCTTTCCGGTTCGCTTGCATCGATCTGCTGGGCCCGGTCCAGTCCCAGCCGTTCTTTGGGTATCCGTCCCGCCTTGCAGACCACTGAAACCATGTCAAAGCCAACGGAGGAAAAAAGTTTGCCCACAATTTTGGCCTCCTGGCGCAGGCCAAGGCAAAAAGCCAGACCCAGACGGTGGTAGTTCATTTTTGTGGCGAACTCCATGATCTCCTCGATCCGGGTTTTGGCGCCCCTGACGTTTTCATAACCCAGTTCCCGGTTCCGATATCCCTCTCCCTCTTGGATTGAAGCCTGTTGGGCAAATTCCAAAATACCGGGTGAATGATCGTACTCCTCGAGACTCTGCTCGACCAGATCCGACATGTGGCGGGTGGGGCAAAAATCCGGGGATTTGCCGTCTGGTGTCCGGCACAGTCGCTCTGAGATTTTGTAAGGGCAGCGGGCGCAATCGGGAGTTTTTGCTTGCATCGAGTTATCCTTTCCCATTGATGGTGTGAGGTGGACCCCAAAGGTTGGGCAGCCGGACGGAGTGAATAAGCTATAAGCAAAAATAAAAATGAAAAGTGTGACAGCGTCATGCCGCCTCAGCAAATGGACGAGGTAATCCGAAGTAAACCTCATCCGGGGTCTTGTCGTCAAGAGAAGAATGGCCTCTGACGAGATTATAGTATTGAATCCACTTGGCCAGCCCCAACCGGAGGGACTTGCCATCCTCGAATGAATGGAGATAAATGAACTGGTGCTTAAGGGTCCACCATAGCCGCTCCACAAAGATGTTGTCATGGCAGCGGCCCCGGCCATCCATGCTGATGGCCACCTGGTTGTCTTTGAGTACCTGTGTAAATGCATTGCTGGTGAACTGGGCGCCTTGGTCCGAGTTGAAGATTTCGGGCGCCTCAAGACGGCTCAGCGCCTCTTCCAGGGCATTGATACAGAAGTCTGTATCCAACGTATTGGAAAGCCGCCAGGATAGAATTTTGCGGCTGTACCAGTCCATGATCGCCACAAGATACATGTATCCATGTTCCATGGGAATGAAGGTTATATCGGTTGCCCACACTTGGTTCGGACGGTCGATGGTCAGCCCCCGGAGCAAGTAGGGATAGACACGGTGCCGGGAATGAGGCCGACTGGTTTTGGGTTTTGGATATACCGCCTCAATTCCCATTAGCCGCATTAGGCGTTGTGTTTTTTTCCGGCTGACGATGATACCCTGGCGCTTTAGTTGACGACGGATCGTTCGACTTCCGGAGGATGGATTTTCAAGGTATAATTCGTCGATTTTCCGCATCAAGTCCAGGTCTTCTTGTTTTACAGGCTTGGGCCGGTAATAGTAGGATGATCGGCTAACTTTCAATATCTCGCATTGCCGGCAAATGCTCAGCGTCTGATCCGTCGGGTCAATTATTGCCTTGCGTTGTTTTGACGTCATCTGCTGAGCTTTCGCGATAAAAAATCGTTTTCCACTTTCAGTTGGCCGATCTGCCTGTAAAGCTCGTCTGTTTGATCTTCTGCCTGCTTTCTGGATTTGTGGTTTTTGTCGAAAATGTCGGCGACACCTTCTAACATCTGCCGTTTCCAACTAGATACCATGGTCGGGTGGATTCCGAACCGACTGGCCAGCTGTGCGGTAGTTTCATCGTTTTGAATAGCCGCCAGAGCGACCTTTGCTTTGAACTGTGGACTGTGTGTCTTGCGTTTGTTACCCATTGTCAGATCCTCCTGATTTTGGTCTGACTTATAGCTTAGCACACTGTCCAGTTTTTGGGGTCCACCGCAGGTGTATGGCCGTCGATAAAAAACCTGATTTGTCTCAACCTTCTTTGCCTTTTTCTGTAGCCTTGCTTAGGTCGGCTACGCCAAGCGTCAGTATTGTAATTCTTGAAATTTTCATTGTTTCCTTTGCCTTTCGGATATCAAGGGCGATTTCGTACCCCTTTTATCAAAAGCCATAAACAAAATGAAGATTCAGTGATAAACGGTACCACATAAGCGGGTTCAATGCGTGATGCATATTCCGGAACAAGAAAACGCGCGAAACTTCCCGCCAGGTAGACCGTTGCTGCGGCGATCAGCCCCCATCCGAAAATGCCGGGAAAGTACTTTGATCGGACAATCAGGTGTCCGAGAATAAGGCTTGAAAGGCCAAAGAAAATCAGCCCGATATCATAACCATGGCGGTGCATATCAAGAAACAGCATCACTAACGCATGCAACTGATCGGTTTCGAAGGCAGCAGTGCTTCCAGAATCGTTCAATAGAAGCAGCGCAGCGTAATAATTCAGCAAATTAATTCCAAGTACAGCGGCCTGCGTCATCCGGAAAGCCGCGGCTGCAAGGGACAGCAGTCGACTGACCGGTTTGAGCAGTACATAAAAAAGCACTGCAATAGCGACGTCACTCAATAGCATGATTGCGTCAGCTGCAAAGCCGATGCGGAACATCCATTCCGACGCCAAGATATTGGTGACGGTAGCGGCGGCATCGCCCGTTACAATCAGACTGCCGCGAACAAAGACTTCGCTGAAGATACCGAATACAATGATGATAAGATAGAGAAGACCAGCAATTCTTGCATGAACCAGTGGGGATGGGTGTGTGGGATGGGCCGTCAATTCAATGGCTTCCTTTATTGAAACTTCAATATATAGGATTTAAGAAAATGTTTTTGGCAAGGCCAGAGGGAGGAAGATGTATAATAATACCGCGATGACCGATAACGCAGCCCAAAAACATTTTCTTGAAGTCTATAACCGCTCCAAATCACATGACCCGCGCAGTTTTCGGGGCCAGTATGAAGCCGGGTGGTTATGCATCACCTGTTGCTACAATACCTGCTTTTTCAATCATTAGAACGACTGTCTTTTCAGGTGCTCTGGTTTTATGTACCACACCCTTGGGCACAACGTACCCTTGATGCTGTTTCAATGTGACAGTTTCACTGTCTTCAATGTCGATGAAGAGTTCTCCATTTAATGTGAAGAAAAACTCATCTTCAACATCGTGCTTATGCCAATGATACTCTCCTTTTAGAATTCCAAGCCGTACCACAGACTCGTTTACTTGGCACAATGTTTGATTATACCATTCATCGGTGCATTGTCTGACTAATTCTGGAATATTTACAAGCTGCAACGAATCGTAAAGAATGTTCATATGATTTACGTAAGGGGATTTTTTTTCACTCATTTTGACCTCTAAGAGCCTGTTTGAGAAGTCTGGATCAGGCCCGATAACAAGGCGGAAAGTGGCTCAAAAGCGGAGCATATATGTAATATGTGAGCATTTTTAGACACTTTCCAACGCCGTTAGCGGGATTTAGACGGATTTATCAAACGGGCTCTAAAATTTTTTTATAATATAGGCGATTGCCAACACCAAAATCCAAGCTCCCGAGATACACATCAACATATTTTTCCAATTATCGCCAAAATATTTTTTCGAAGATTGAACGATCCAAGTCCAGCTGAACCAGATATGCAAAACCAAAAGCAACAACAACAAAATGGAAAGATAAAGATGAATGTCTCCCCAATCATGTCTATGCAGTCCAAGTAAGTATTTTGAGCCCCAACCTGTCCTTCCCTCAGGAATAACGAAGGCAAGCAGTAATCCAACCACGGATATCGAACAAATATCTACGAACAACATTGTATCAATCAAATATTTGATAAAAATTTTTTTCATTTCCGCAAGCTCCTTTATTGCCTGATTAAATCATAAGACAGCAAAATGCTATAAAAGCGCACAACACCAAATCCAAATCCAAATCCAAATCGGATTTGTCTTTTGGAGCAATCTTGAATAAAGCGCCATAGAGGCCGCAATCAGGATGGATGCGCAGAATTTTCATTCGTATTCAAGGCGGGCTTTTTTACGCATAGTGGGGCTATAGCATTCAAGATAATGTTTTTGGGCTGCGTTATCGGTCGTCGCAGTATGACAATACGGCTTCCTCCCTCTGGCCTTGCCAAAAATATTATCTTAAATGCTATATGTGTGGAAAAGCCCAACGCAGAAGACGGATGAAAAGACAAGCCGGCGGGTATATTCTTTGACAGAAATCGCCGTAAACGGTCACGGGGCTATTAGCTGAAGAGAGGCTTAGATCCAACTCACATCAACAGAGATGCCTGCAAAGTAACATTCCAGGCATTCGACCAGAAACGGGAATGTGGCTTTATCTCTCAGTCGGCAGGTTTCTTTTACAGACAAGATTCGTTCGACCCAGCGGTTGCCTTTGTCGCTTTGCGTTCCCAGACTACATTTGCGCCATAGCACGCCAAAGCGCAGAGAGCGTTCGGCACGGTTGTTGGTGGGTTCGACGCCATCATGTTCGAGAAAGGTCCACAATGCGTCAATTTCTCGTATTATTTGCCTGGCCAGGCGTCCGGCATCATCGGTGTCGTCTTCAAAAAGGCTGAGGATGAGCAACAAGGAGTTATAAAAACGCTCCCATTTTAAAGGTGGCGGTTTGTTTTTTGAAAATTCGATCAGGGTATTCAAATGTGCCAAAATTAACTTGCCGCCTCGCCTTTCGTTGAGTTTTCTACTCTCGATTAACGCCTTGGCCTTTCGGATCAAATGGGCCAGGCAGGTTTGCCGGCCATGGACCCATTTGCAATAAAGGCCATAACCGTCGCTGATCAAGATGCCTTTCCAGTCGGCGATCAGTTCGAGAAAGGCCTGTTTGGATCTTTTCGGATCGATGCGGAAAAAGGCCACCATCGTATTGACCATTACCCAGAGCCATTGCAGATTGTGTTTTTCAAACCAGCTGGTTTCATCGATGAAGTTGCACTCACTGCTGCGGGCCACCTGGCCGATACGCTCATAGGTGGAGGCAATGGCCTCGGAAGCGCGGTCGATAACCTTTTGGATCGTGCCGGTGGCGATTTTGATATCAAACACGGAGTGGACCAGTTGCTGCACATTTCTCCGACTCATGGCCTTGATGCCACTCAGTTCGGCGATAAACGCACAAAACCGCGGGCCGTAGCCGGTGCTAAACGCCTCCGGAACCTGTGCTTTGACAATCTTGCCGCACCGAGGGCATTGACCTTGGTGCAGAACAAAATGGGTGATGTCCATCTCGATTTCAGGCAATTCGATATGTTGGTGAGTATGAAAGGGTCGCAGATTATCCCAATCTGATGAATGGAGACCGCAACCGCAGCACTTGGGCATCACATTTTGAGTATTGTTGGGCGTTAGCAGCATTTGCCCATGCCCCGGGTGTCCTTTTTGTCCGCCCGGTTTGCGCTCGCCTTTGGGCTTTTCGCGTTTGGGTTTGTTATAGGGCGGATCGGATGAGGGCGGTTTGCTGGAGTTGGTCGAGTTTTGGCGTTTTTGCTTTTCAAGCTTCTCGTTGTTTTTCTCCAGCTTGTCGTTTTGAGTTTTAATCGCCCGCAGCTCATCTTCCAGAGAAACGATGTACTGGCGTACCGGTTCAGCAGTAGCTTGCCAATCGGCATCTGAAATGGGTCTATCGGACTTCATGAAAAGCACGATAGCATACCAGAAATGGAAAGTCTAGATATTTTTAATTATTTCAACAAGTTATTGATTTTGTATGGGAATGTTGAAATTACGAGAGGTTAGCGGAGCGAAAAAAGTGCGCCGGATTGAGCGCCCAATATACCCCGTGAACGCTTACAAATCGCCTAAGCATTGGTATTTTCTGTTAAGGCCAGACGGATCCCCAGAGCGACAAGAATAGAACCTGAAGCCCGTTCAAGCCAGAGAGAACAACAACGATTCTTACGGAAAAAGGAGGTTGTTCGGGATGCTGTAACAACGAAGAAAAATTCAATCGGAACAGCCACCAGAATGACAAGAAATCCCAAAACTGCAATCTGGGCGGAATAATGCCCCAATTCAGGACGGATGAACTGGGGCAAAAAGGCCATGAAAAAAATTGCGACCTTCGGATTGAGGATATCCACAAGCATTCCCTGTCTGAATGCCTTCCAAAGAGTTGTTTTCTCACCTGTATCTTGATGCATATCAAAAGTCTCACCCTCGGAAATCAGGCTTCGGACTCCGAGATATATCAGATATGCCGCACCCATATACTTTACAATGCCGAATGCGGTTGCGGAAGCGGCAAGAACCGCAGACAGACCGAGTGCTGCTGCTGCCACATGCACCAATGCCCCTGACCAGATACCGAAAGATGAAGCAATGCCTACTTTCCGACCCTGTGATATCGTTCTGGAAACAATGTAAATAACGTCCGGACCGGGCGATATGTTAATCACGAAAACTGTTGTAAAGAATACCAGCCAATAAGATGTTGATTCCATGTTATTCGTCTCTTTTCTCTGTGTCTGGTGAGAATGCCGGCAGACATACGGCTATAGATTCCGTTCCCTCTGGTGAAGGAGTGCTGTATTGTATAGCATTCAAGATAATGTTTTTGGGCTGCGTTATCGATCGTCGCAGTATTACAATACGGCTTCTTCCCTCTGGCCTTATCAACACCTTTAAAAACGGAAACTATCGAATCGGCCGGGATCTGATCGTACCAGTCACGATGTCCGGTTTTTTACTGCCAAAGCCGCTGCCGCCGCCTTTATCAGAAACGTTCAGATTGTAGGCGATGGACACGGCATCGAAATCGGAGTGCGTGGCAAAGGACCTTGCAAAGCGAATTTCGTTTTCCAGAGATCCCCTTATCAGAGATACCGAAGCGGTCTCTACGATGGCCCCATCTTTAATCAGCAGCAAGGTAAAAACGCCATTTCTATAGTATTGCCAGGTGAGCGATCCATGATAGGTGGCCGTGGCGTCGATGGTAAAATTGTTGGGCCTGTTTGGCTTGGCAATTTGGTACTCGATGGTAAAGTTGTTGTCTTCAAAATTACATGCCATCGGTAGGCGGCCAATGGCACAGACCAAGGGGGTGTACGGCGTTATCGAACGTCCCATATACGGCGATCGACATGATAACACATAACAGAACACCAATAGACCAATTACGATGCAAGTGCATAATCGACGCATCATCGCTCCTCTTTCAAAAAACGGACATGTTGGGCTGAGGCGGCTCCAGGGACTCGGCGAACGATTGATTTTTCCGCCAGCCTAATCAGCCGCGCGTTTTTGCGTCGGCTGAATTAGCATGGTGTGTGCCGGGCACGGCACGTATTCTTAAAGGTGTGATGAGCATAGCCTTTTCTGTGGTGCACATCAAGTCCCAAACCCAGCCCGATGGAGGCGAAGGGTATAGCGGTAAGGCGTGCTCACTCTGAAAGCCCGGCGGAATCATAACTCACCGCCGGTTCCGTTAGTGCCAGCCGAACCGCTTTGGTACGCGATCCGTATGCCGGGTGGTGTGGTACG
Source organism: Desulfosarcina ovata subsp. ovata (assembly GCF_009689005.1). NCBI lineage: Bacteria > Pseudomonadati > Thermodesulfobacteriota > Desulfobacteria > Desulfobacterales > Desulfosarcinaceae > Desulfosarcina > Desulfosarcina ovata. The sequence continues at coordinate 5,297,089 of NZ_AP021879.1, forward strand.
GTGATGTTCTACTTTCAGACCACCCAGGGTAATCGCATGTAAACCAAATATAGGGAACCGTTGTCGCAGGCAAGGTCAGTTCTTACAGCAAAAGCAGTGAATTGACTAAGTTACAGGACGCTGTAGGAGCGGTCCATGACCGCGAAAAAAGAAATCAAGCTACATGCGATTGCCCTGTCAGACCACCGTTAATGTCTTGCAGAACATGATCGTAAATGATAAAAGGATCCCGATCCTAATCATCTCCAGTTCTATTTCTTGTTGACAAATTACTTTTAGAAAAGCTCCCAATTGCTGGAATATCAAGGGTTACTGGAATATCAGAGCCATGATTACAGCGGTACATAAACAACAAATATGAAGAAATAAGCAAAGTAATTGATATCCAAAAAAAAAGAGGACCGTTAACGATTCAGTGTGACGAAATGTGGTCTTTTATCCAAAACAAAAAGAATAAGCAATGGCTCTGGTTTGCTTTGGATGTAGACTCCAGAGAAATCGTCGGTGCATATATTGGCAGCCGTGATCGTTCCGGTGCAAAGGGATTGTGGGATTCCTTACCACCAGTCTATAGACAATGTGCCGTCACCTTTACGGATTTCTGGAGAGCCTATGATGATATATTCCCTTTTAATAGGCATCACTCTGTTGGGAAAGACAGCGGCAAAACCAGTTACATTGAAAGATTTAACCTTACTGTCAGGCAGCGTATTTCTCGGCTTGTAAGGAAAACCCTCTCTTTTTCAAAGAAATTTGAAAATCATGTTGGAGCTGTCTGGAATTTCATTCATCATTATAACGCCGAAATAGCTCCTAAAATAGTCAATGCGGCCACTACATCTTAGGCACTACCCTTAAATTCCCCATTATGTCAATTATAGCCAATTATATATTAACGCATTCATGCGCTGCCCCAAACACGGATGATAAAATGTTGATATAAAGTTATCTGATTGGAATTACGATGATATATCGTTATCCGGATCGGCACCCGGAAGGTGCATCTCGCGTTAAAATGTGCTATAGAGAGCCGCCGGGGGGTGGTCGCTCCCTGATCCGGGGAGTGTTAACGTTTTATCATTATTCAATAAAAAGATGGTCGTGTGGAAAAAAATTATTTCAGATTCGAGGATGACGTTTTATTCATCCACACCGAGTGTGGAGAATATAAATTTAAGATCGAAAGCGACACCCGTCTGACCAAAGCACGGCAGATTGCCGAGTTGATGATCGCTGAGATGGACAACGTCGAGGCCAAATTTCAGCGGGCAAATAGGAAATCGAGTCCTTACGCCAAGATGCTGCTGGCCAACTTGAACATGGCGGACAAGTATGTCCGGCTGGAGAGCAAGTATAACCAGCTTTGTCTCGAACGGGAAAAGATGATCGCCGGAGGCGGGGATGCAACGGTCGCCGAGACAGTGGCCTACGTGCCTGCCCACCTTGAGAACGAACCAGCCATGGAATGCCGACAACCTGGGGCAGTATTGCCACAGGGCACACCGTTGGTCCAACCGCCGACTGCGCCGACGATCGCACCGACAGAACCGGAGGACGAGAGGGCGCTGGAACTGACCGCCGATCCCACCCCGCCGACCCGGACGCATGGGGCCTTGCCACCCACACCGCCAGACGAACCGGCACCGGATACTTGTGAAATGGAAGTGCCCCCATCCCGGCCTGAAGTATTGCCGGTGTCAGAGGAGACTGACCGGGCGCCTGAATCCGCAACTCCATCCGTGGAAGGGCCTTGTGTCGAGCCGCAGTCGACACCGACGCCGGCCATCCAGTCATTCCCGCCAGCGTTGCGGATTACCCCCCAGGATCGCTCTTCATCGCCGGTTGAAGACGCCATTGACGGTTCCGGTGGCGATTTCAAAAGGCCCTCCCTGGACTTTTTAAGAAAGGCCGACCAGGAAGTCGTGCTGGATCATGAGGCCATCCGGCGGGATGCGGAACTTCTCGAACAGAAGCTGGGATATTTCGGTATCAAGGGAGAGGTCATGGGGGTTTCTCCGGGTCCGGTCATTACCACTTTTGAATACAAGCCGGCCCCCGGGATCAAGATCAGCAAGATCGTGAACCTGGCCAATGACCTGGCTCTGGCCCTGAGCGCGGTCAGCATTCGTATCGTTGCCCCGATTCCCGGCAAGGATGTGATCGGCATCGAGATTCCCAATCCCAAGATGAGCATCGTTCCCTTTGTCGATATCGTGGGATCCGAGGCCTTTGCTCAGATCGACTCCCCCACGCCCATCTGCCTTGGCAAGGATATCATCGGCAAACCGGTGGTCGTTGGGCTGGAAAGAATGCCCCACCTGCTGATTGCCGGGGCCACGGGAACGGGGAAAAGCGTTGCCCTGAACGCCATGATTACCAGCATCCTGTACAAATCGCCGCCGGATGCGGTCAAATTTATTATGATCGATCCCAAACGGATCGAGCTGTCGCTGTTTAATGATATCCCCCATCTGCTCACCCCGGTGATTGTTGACATGCGAAAGGCCAATATCGCCCTGCAGTGGGTGGTCCGGGAAATGGAACGCCGCTACGAAAATCTCGCCGCACTCCAGGTGAGGAACATCGAGCAGTATAATGACAAGGTGAAAAATGCAGACTTGTCGTCATTCGATGATGATGAGGCGTTCGACGCGTTTCCCTATATCGTAGTGATCATCGACGAGTTGGCCGATCTGATGATGACGGCCAGCAAGGATATTGAATTCTCCCTTACCCGTATTGCCCAGATGGCCAGGGCGGCGGGCATTCATCTCATCCTTGCCACCCAGCGCCCCTCTGTGGATGTGCTTACGGGTATTATCAAGGCCAACTTCCCCACGCGGATATCCTTCCAGGTTTCCTCCAAAACCGATTCCAGGACGATTATTGACTCCAATGGCGCCGAAACCCTGCTGGGCCGGGGGGATATGCTCTTTGTTCCGCCTGGAACCGCAAGATTGACCCGGGTCCACGGTACCTACCTGTCTGAAGAGGAATTGATCACCATCACCGATTTCCTGAAACGTCAGGGGGAACCCGAGTACGTGCTTGACGTGATTTCGGAAAAAGAGGACGAATCGGAAGCTGCGGAAATCAGCGAAGACGAATACGACGAGAAATACCAGGCGGCCCTGGAATTCGTTTTGTCGAGCAGACAGACCTCCATATCCAGTGTTCAGCGGGCGCTGCGGGTCGGGTACAACAGAGCCGCAAGGATTATCGACCTGATGGAGAAAAAAGGGATCGTCGGTCCTTCCGACGGGATCAAACCCCGCCAGGTGCTGGTGGACCGAACGGAATGGCTGCCGTATTAAGGCGGTTTCTGTCAAAGAATATACCATCCTGCTTGTCTTTTCATCCGTCTTCGGAGTTGGGCTTTTCCACACATAGCCCCACTATGCGTAAAAAAGCCCGCCTTGAATACGAATGAAAATCCTACGCATCCTGGTATATTCTTTTCCGCCAATCGCCTAAGGCGATTTCTGTTAAAGAATATACCCGCCTGCTTGTATTTGTGCTCGTCTACCGCACTGTCGCCCCCGGTACATATCTTGATAATTGAAAATGCAAATTTTCTATTTTTCATGTCACACTTTTCAATAATTTTAGTCTAAACAGAAAAAGTCACAATCAAAGGGTGAGCAAATGGCTTCAAATCTGGAAGACTATGTCAGGCAGGCTAAAGAGGGGAAAAAACAAGCCCTCGAGAAGGTCGTGGGACACATTCAGGACCGAATTTACGGACTGGCACTGCGGATTCTGGGTGACGCCGAGGATGCCGAAGATGAAACCCAGGAGATCCTTATTAAAGTGATCACGCATTTGAGCGACTATCGTGAAGAGAGTGCTTTCAGTTCCTGGGTTTACCGGGTGGCCTGTAATCATCTCCTAACCATACGAAAACGGAAAAACGAGCGCGAGGGTGTAACCTTCGATTTTCTGGAAGACATGATTCAGGCCGATGCCGATAAGACCTATCCCTTGACCGTTTCAGGCCCGGAGCGGGACCTTCTGGCCGAGGAAGCCAGGCTTGAATGCATGCAGGCCGTGCTGGCCTGTTTGGATAAAAAGACGCGAATGATCTATATCCTGGGTGACATTTTTGGCGTCACGAGCAATGAGGGGGCCTATATATTCGACATCACTCCCGAGACGTTTCGAAAGCGCCTTTCCCGCAGCAGAATGCGTATAGGGGAATTCATGATGAAGCACTGCGGCTTGGTCAATAAAAACAATTTCTGCAGATGTCATAAACAAGCCGGAAAAAAACTGGCTTCAATGCCGAGAATTCCGGCCATGCGGCCTGTTATCAAGAGGGATGGTGTTGCGAAAGGCAGGGCCGAAGCGGTAGCTCATTTAAATGAACTGTCCGAAATCGAGCGCACTACTGCCATGTTCCGTCGCTATCCGGAATACCGGTCGCCCGAGTCGTTCACCTACATCGTCAAGGACCTGATACGGTCAGGTAAATATACAATGTTTATGGAGTAATCCCCTATCGGGAACCAATCAAACCGTCCGGATATTACGGACAACAACAATCAAGGAGACTTCAAATGGCTGACATCAATTATCCACCAATCGGTAACAAAGTGATTGCAAAAGTCATCGGTAACAAGGGGAACTGTACCATCGGGATGAAACCCGGTGACGAGTTCGAATTGAGTACCCACAAGTGCGGCGAATTTTGCGGGTTGTTTTACAAAAATATACAGGGATGGGTACAGACACTTCAATTCGGCGGCACATTTCCCGCCGGTCCGGATCCCGATGTACAGGTATGGGATTGCCCGAACCCTATGAATCGGATACAAGTCGAACTGCGGCGGGTAAAAGAGTAGGTTAACACAGGGGATTTTCTTTCACATCGGTTAACGTTTGGACTATGGGTTGGCGGATGAGGAAACCCGCTTTTCAAGCGCCAGAATATACTTCCATTCGGCCGCCGACACCGGCATGATCGAGAGGCGGTTGCCCTTGCGCACCAGGGGCATGTTCTCAAGCGCCGCATGCTCCTTGAGTTCTGAAAGCGGGACGACCCTTTTCGTGTGGCGGATGTACCTGATGTCGACCATGAACCAGCGCGGCTTTTCCGGATCGCTCTTCTCGTCGAAATACTTGCTCTTGGGGTCGAAGGCGGTATGGTCCGGGTAGCCTTCGCGTACGACTTCCATCAGCCCGACGATTCCCGGCACCTTGCAGTTGGAGTGGTAAAAGAAGACCTGGTCGCCCACCTTCATCTGGTCGCGCATCATGTTGCGGGCCTGGTAGTTGCGCACGCCGTCCCAATGCTCGGTCCGATCGGGTGCCGCTTTCAGATCATCGATGCTGAACGCCGTGGGCTCGGATTTCATCAGCCAGTAGTTCATGTGTTTCTCCTTTCACGACTGCGCCGCCACATCCACCATCACGGAGAGCGCATGCACGCCGCCACCCATGACCACCCCTTTCACCGGGGTGACGTCGCCGTAATCCCTGCCCCAGGCCAGGGTGATGTGCCGCTCGCCGGGAATCAGGTTGTTGGTGGGGTCCAGATCCACCCAACCGAAACCGGGAACGAAAAGGGAGAGCCAGGCGTGGGAGGCGTCGGCACCGACGAGTTTGGGCTTTCCCGGTGGGGGTAGGGTTTCCAGATAACCGCTCACATAGCGGGCAGCCAGGCCGAGGCTGCGCAGGCCGCTGATGGCCAGATGGGCGAAATCCTGGCAGACCCCCTTGCGGTCGGCCAGCACCTGGTCCACACCGGTGTCCACGGTGGTGGCGGTTTTGTCGTAGGTGAATCCGGTGAAGATGCGACCCATCAGGTCCATGGCACCGGCCAGTACCGGCCGGTGTGGCGGAAAAGAAACCCGTGCATACTCCCGGACGGCGGCACCCACCGCGACCAGGGGGCTGGCAAAGACGAACTGGTAGGCGTCCAGTTCATTCGAACCGGTATGGGCGGTCAGCTGCTGGGCCACCTGCTCCCAGGGGGGCGTTGATTCCGGCGGCGGGCTGCCCTGCGGCAGAATCTCCATCTCGCTGAAGGCGGTCATGGCCAGCTCGCTGTGGGGATGCTGCACCATGAACCCCTGCACCGTGTTGCCGAAAAAGTCGATGCGTTCGCTCAGGTACTGGGGCTGGGGAACAATTTCCAGGCGACACGGGCCCACCGTTTGGGTGGCCGTCATCCGCGGTTTGAGGATCAACTCGTTCTGGGAAAGCGAGGCCGGCTCCGAATAGCGGTAGGCCGTCTTATGCGTGATCCGGTATCTCATGGCTGCGACTCGCCACGGATGGCTGAAAAATGAGGCGTTGCCGGCACCCGGGTCAGGTAGTGGGCGCTGACCTGCTGGGCAAAGTCCGTCAGGCGTTGTTCCATGCTTTTGAGAAATTTTTCCAGGGCGGCCCGGCGATCATTGCTTTTTTTACAGTCCAGTCCGGACAGGTCCAGGAGGCGCACGGCAGTGAGCATTTCCAGCGCCAGGCGTTCCTCGGCGGTGGCGTAGCGTCGCGGATCCTTGCGGGGCAGCTCTTCCACGTGGCCGGCGATCCGGCTGCACTGGAAGGCCAGCGATTTGGGATTGCTTTCATCCACCACCAGAAGATCCATCACCGGTGCCAACTGAAAGGCCGTGCGGTAGCGTGCCCGGTAGGTCATGATGCTGTCGGACACCTCCAGCAGGGCCTCCAGGGCACTGCTCGAATCCATACACACCCGGGGCAGGCCGAGGCGAATCAGGGTTGTCTGGTTGATGGCCCGTTCCACGCGGCGGCCCATGTCCATGAAACGCCAGCCCAGGCCGCGGGTCATGCTTTCCATGGCCAGACCGGAAAAGGCACTCAGGGTGAAAAGCGTGTCGTCCAGAAGGTCCAGGGGATCCCCATTGGGGGCGTCGGCAAAACCATCCAGGCGGTTGATGACCCGCCAGGAGTCCAGGGAAAGCCGATCGCGCACGTTCCGGGCCGCTTCCTGTACCCGTTTGAGCACCGCCACCACGCTTGCGGGGCGATCTTTGTTGGTGATGGCCGCATTGAGCTGGCCGGCCAGCTCGCGGTAGCGCGGAATGGGGGCGCCCCCGTCGGGTACCGGTGGAATGGTGTTTTCCGCCCTCAGCAGGCTCAGCAGAAAGGGAAGATCGGGAATATCCGCCAGACGGGTCTCCCCGGAGAGGCGGCGGAAGACCGAGCGCAACAGGCGGATCAGGCCTTCGGCGCGTTCCAGGTACCGGCCCAGCCATAGAAGATGGTCGGCCACGCGGCTGGGCAGGTCGCTGCCGCGCTTGAATTGATCAATGGTCTGCAGGCCGCCCATGAGGCTGAAGGGGGTCACCGGTCGGTCGGAGAACACCCAGATGTCCTTGCTTTGCTGCTGTTCGGGTGCGCTTCCCAGCAGGGTGGGCACGTCGGCGGCCGTGATGGCCAGGCCGCCGGGCATGAGGGTGAATCCGTTTTCGGTGGCACAGGCGAACACCCGCAGCAGGGTGTAGCGGGGCCCGACGCTGTCCGGGTTCCAGGCCGGTGCCGTTGCCGGCTGAACCAACGCCCGGGCCATGAAGCGGTGCGGGGCCGTGCCGATGTCGGCGATCCGGTCGGTCGACACCGCGGGCGGTTCGTCCGGTTCCATGGCCGGCATGAGGGTCAGTTGCTCGAGATTGGCCAGAACATGGTTGCGATCGGATTCGTTACCGCACCACCAGGCCGGGTGGTTCTCCAGCAGAAGGTCGCCTCCGGTCAACTGGCGGCACAGCGCCGACAGGAACACCGCCAGCACCGGGGTGTCCACGAATCCGCTGCCGATGGGATTGACCACCTCGATCTGTTGCTCGCGGCAGGCCTGGATCAGTCCGGCCACCCCGCTGCCGGTGGCCCGCCGCAAGGCGAAGGGATCGCTGCTGTCGTCGGCGATGTGCCGAAAGATGGCCTCCACCGGTTCCAGCCCGGCCAGCTTTTTCTGAAAGACGTCGCCATTGCGGACAGTCAGATCCTGCCCCTCCACCAGGGGATAGCCCAGGTAGCGGGAGAGCAGGGCGTGCTCGAAATAGATGCGGCTTTCCGGCCCCGGCGAGAGCAGGACGATGCCCGGATCATTTCGCCGAAGGGTGGTCCGTTCGACCAGACTGAGGTGAAAGGTATGAAAGAAGGGCGCCAGCCGGCGGATTTGGGTACGGTGATAGAGTTCGGAAAAGACCCGGGAAATGACGATTCGGTTCTCCAGCGCATAGCCGATCCCGGCCGGGTGGTCGCCGTAATCGCGCAGTACCCGGAAGCGTCCGTCGGTTCCGCGGTAAAGGTCGGCCGCATAGTAGGTCAGGTAGCGGTTGCCGGCCGGCAGGATGCCATGGCAGGGCCGCAGGAAATGGGGGTTGGCGTAGATCAGTTCCGCGGGCAGGTGGCCCTGCCGGATCAGGTTCTGCGGGCCGTAGACGTCGGCCAGGATCTGTTCGAGCAACCCGGCGCGCTGGATCAGGCCGGCTTCGAGACCGGCCCATTCGCCGGCGGTGATGGGCAGCGGAATCATGTCCAGGGCCCATGGGGTTCCCCGGCCACCGGTATCATTGAACGGATTGAAGGTGGCGCCGTCTTCGTGGCGCATGCGCCGCACCCGTTCCTGCCGCTGGGCCAGCACCGATGGGGCGATGGTGTCCAGGGCGTTCATCAGCGGTTGCCAGTGCGCCCGGGGGACGCCTCCCGGATCGAACGCCTCGCAGAAGGTGTCGCCGAAAAAGCGCATCGCATCAAAGAGCGATGCGGGGCCGTTGATGTCGGGTTCGGTCATATGAACAGCACCCCTTGAATCTTGAAGAACGCGTGGTGGGCAATGTCGCCCTCGGGTATGGGAAACCGGAAGCCGTTCCCACGCAACAGGCTCGGACCAAACCGGTTTCCCCGGAAGGTCGATTTATCCGGTTTGGCGTCGCAAATCAAGGGTGTATGGAAATTCCGGGTTGGTCTCCGCGTCGGGAACGGCCTCGGCGCTGCCCGGAGTGTGGCCGCCGGGGATGAAGCGGGCGTGCCGTCGGCCCTCGGCCTCCCAGCTGTTGACCGGGAACGTTTCGTGGTTGCGTCCTCCGGGGTGGCCCACATGGTAGGTACAGCCGCCGACAGCGCGTTTTGACCAGGTATCGAACAGGTCGATGGTCAGAGGGGTGTGCACGCCGATGGTCGGGTGCAGGCAGGAGGGTGGCTGCCAGGCCCGGTAGCGGATGCCGGCCACGAACACATCCCCGGCATCGGTGGGCTGCAGGGGCACCCGGCGGCCGTTGCAGGCCACGATGTAGCGTTCGCCGGTCATACCCGACACCTTGACCTGCACCCGTTCCACCGATGAGTCCACGTAGCGGGCGGTTCCGCCGCCGCCGGGCTCCTCGCCCAGCACGTGCCAGGGTTCCAGGGCCTGGCGCAGCTCCATCTCCATTCCCTGGTAGACCACGCGCCCATAAATGGGAAAGCGGAATTCAAAATGGGGGTGGAAGAATTCCATGGTGACCGGGTAGCCGGCTTGGCGCAGGATGGTCAGCACGTCGGCAAAATCCTTGCGCACCAGATCGGGCAGCATGAAGCGGTCGTGCAGCCGGGTGCCCCAGCGCACCAGTTTTTTCCGGTAGGGCGTTTTCCAGAACCAGGCCACGGCAATGCGCAGCAGCAGCTGCTGGGCCAGGCTCATGCGGGCGTGGGGCGGCATTTCAAAGGCGCGGAGCTCCAGCAGCCCCAGCCGGCCGGCGCTGCTGTCCGGCGAATAGAGCTTGTCGATGCAGAATTCCGCCCGGTGGGTGTTTCCCGAAACGTCCACCAGCAGGTGGCGGAAGAGGCGGTCCACCAGCCACGGCGGGCAGGGCTGGTCGGAACCGGTCTGGCGGTCCAGCTCGGCAAAGGCGATCTCCAGTTCGTAGAGGCTGTCGTGGCGGGCCTCGTCGATACGCGGCTGCTGGCTGGTGGGGCCGATGAAAAGGCCGGAAAAGAGAAAACTGAGCGAGGGGTGGTTGTTCCAGAAGGTCACCAGGCTGCGCGGCAGGTCCGGCCGCCGCAGAAACGGGCTGTCGGCCGGTGTGGCGCCGCCGACCACGATGTGGTTGCCGCCGCCGGTGCCGGTGTGCCGTCCGTCGAGCATGAACTTTTCCGTTGCCAGGCGGCACTGCCGGGCGGTTTCGTAAAGGGTGGTGGTGGTGTCGACCATTTCGCGCCAGTTGTGCATGGGCTGGATGTTGACTTCGATCACGCCGGGGTCGGGGGTGATCTTGAGGCTGTTGATGCGCGGATCATTGGGCGGCGTATAGCCTTCCACCACCACGGGTAGGCCGGTGGCCGCGGCCGTGGCCTCGATGGCGGCGATGAGCTCCAGGTAGCCGTTCAGGTTGGCAATGGGCGGCATGAAGACGTAGAGGCGGCCGTTCCGGGGTTGCACGCAAAGGGCCGTGCGCACGATCCAGGCCGCCGACTCGCCGACCACCGGCTGCGGGTCGTCAAAGGGGCAGGGTTGGGGGCGCACCCCGTCGCCTGCTGTCGCCTCATCGGCACCTTTCAGATAGTGTTGGCCGTCGTGCAGGTCGGGCAGGGGGCCGCGCTCGGCCATGGGGTCCAGGGGATGGTCGTAGGGGTAGTCGGTCTCGGAGACCCACGGCAGGGAATCCAGGGGCAGGCGCAGCCCGGCCGGCGAATCGCCGGGCAGCAGGAACATGTGCTCACTCCGCAGCGGCCACGGGCCGCTTTTCCACGAGCCGTACTGCAACGGCAGCACATAGCCGGCCACGGCGCCCAGGCCGTTGCGGAAGGTGCGCACCATGCGCACCCGTTCCTCAGGGTCGTCCAGACGCGGGTCGGTGGGCGTCACGTTGACCGGCAGCAGCTGCTCCTTGTACAGGTAGTAGAGCGTATCCTCGTAGCTTTCACGGATGAACCGCCGGTTCACCGCCAGTCGGTCGGCCAGGGTTTCGATGAACCGCTTGGCTTCCGCCGCGCCAAAGCCGTAATCCTTGTCGGTGTCGGCGATCCAGCGATCGTCTTGCCAGATGGGCTTGCCATCCGTGCGCCAATAGCAGCCCAGGGCCCAGCGGGGCAGTGATTCGCCCGGGTACCACTTGCCCTGGCCGTAGTGCAGCAGGCCGCCGGAAGCCCACTGCCCGCGCAGCTTTCTGATGAGCTGTTCCGAGAGCTCGCGCTTCTCCTCGCCCAGGGCGGCGGTATTCCACTGCTCGCCGTCCATGTCGTCGATGGAAACGAAGGTGGGCTCGCCGCCCATGGTCAGGCGCACGTCGGCGGTTTCCAGTTCCCGGTCCACCCGGTCGCCCAGGGCCACGATGGCGTCCCATACCGTCTCGGGGTAGGGCCGTGTGGAGCGCGGTTCCTCGCGTACCCGCCGGACGCTCATGGTGTGGCCGAACTCCACCTCGCATTTTTCCACGGCGCCGGTAATCGGCGCCGCGCTTAGGGGTTCGGGCGAGCAGGCCAGGGGAATGTGCCCCTCGCCGGCAAAAAGGCCCGAGGTGGGGTCCATGCCCACCCAGCCGGCGCCGGGCAGGTAGACCTCGGTCCAGGCGTGCAGGTCGGTGAAGTCGGCCTCCGGCCCGGAGGGGCCGTCCAGGGATTTGACGTCCGGAGCCAGTTGGATCAGGTAGCCGGAGACGAACCGCGCAGCCAGCCCCAGATGGCGCAGGATGTTGACCAGCAGCCAGGCCGAGTCGCGGCAGGATCCGCTGCCCAGGGTCAGGGTCTGTTCGGGGCTTTGCACGTTGGCTTCCATGCGGATCAGGTAGCTGACCTCTTCGCTCAAGCGGCGATTCAGTTCCACCAGAAAATCGATGGTCGATTTGGGCGACCGGTCGATGCCGGCCAGGTAGGCGGCCAGTCGCTTGCCCGCCGGTTCCCGCTCCAGGTAGGGGGCCAGATCCGTTTTGAGCCTGCGTTCGTAGGAGAAGGGGAAGGTCTTGGTGTCGGGTTCCAGGAAAAAATCGAAGGGGTTGATGATGATCATCTCGGCCACCAGGTCCACCTCGACCCGGAAGACGTCGGTTTTTTCCGTGAAGACCAGGCGGCCCAGATAGTTGCTGAAGGGATCCTGCTGCCAGTTGATGAAGTGGGCTTTGGGGGTAACCGTCATGGAGTAGCTCAGGATCGGCGTCCGGCAGTGGGGTGCCGGACGCAGGCGGACAACCTGGGGAGAGAGGCTGACGCGTCGGTCGTAGCGGTAGGTGGTCTTATGGTTCAGGGCAACGTGGATTCCCAAGGCACAGTCCTTTCCGTAATGATTGAAATCGTGGTGTCGCTTGTCGTTTCAGCGTTTTTGGGAACGACCGGGACTCGTTAGTGTCAAATGAAAAAAGTAAAATGTCAATTGAATGATAAAGGCCGTTTGGGCTTGGTTCCAACTTCGTCCACTTACCCCCTCGTTCCCACGCTCTGCGTGGGAATGGTTGGCCTTATACGTTCCCACGCAGAGCGTGGAAACGAGAGGTAATATGGGATCAGCCCGTTTTAATCGTTCCTAAATCCAGGTGGGCGAAGTTAGAATCAAGCCCGACATTTTTAATTTGGGCTTTGACATTACGGCCGAATGGCGAAGTACGGTATCTTTCGCCACCGGCCGGCACCGGCTACTGCTCTTGAACCCCCGTATTGGCCGCCAGTTTGATGTTGAAAAAGGTGGTGCCGATGGTCGTGTCCACCCGGTTCAGCCGGGTTTGCATGCCGTCCAGGTACTCGTGCATGCCCTGATCGATCACCTCGTCGATGTCGGTATAGGTCAAGTCGGCCTCAAGGCGGCCCAACTGTTTCTCGGCGGCATTCTGGGGCGGCCCCGTCGGCGCCGATCCGTCAATCCGGTTCAGGCAGACATTCGCTTTGGCGACGCAGTGGCGCATGGAACGCGGGAAGCCTTCATCGAAGATGAGAAAATCAGCCACGTTGCGCGGTGTGATCCGATGATAGCGCTTGCGAAACATCTCCAAAGCGCTGGCTGATTTGAGCACCGCGCTCCACTGGATATTATCCAGGGGGGTGTTGACCAGATCGGCCTGGGGCAGCAGCATGAAGTATTTCACGTCCAGGATGCGCGAGGTTTTGTCGGCCCGTTCGAGCATCATGCCGATGCGGGCAAAGTTCCAGGCCTCGCCATGACTCATGGTGCAGTCCATGAGGCCGGTGAAAAGATGGCTGCGCATCTGGATGATTTTGAAAAAGCGATGGGGATCGGACAGGGCAAAATCAGGACTGCAATTATCCGACAGTTCCAGATAGAAATTGTTCAGGTGCTCCCACATATCCGAGGAGATGATTTCCCGGATGGAGCGTGCGTTCTCGCGCGCCGCGGCCAGGCAGGTGATAATGGCGTTGGGATACTCGCGGTCAAAGGTGAGAAACCGGATCACCTGTTTCTTGTCGTAATCGGGGTAGTTCTTTTCGAACACCTTCTGATCGCCGGTGATCATTACCAGCGGTTCCCAGTGGTTGCCCTTTTCCATGGGCATGTCCAGGAGCAGGTTGAGGTTGACGCTGATGAAGCGGGCCACGTTCTCGGCCCGTTCGATATATCGGCACATCCAGTAAATGGTGTTGGCGACGCGGCTTAGCATTTTTTTTCTCCTTATTTTACAGTTGCCATAGGCACAATCCTTCAGACGATATGGGGTCGCGGGCATGGCCCGCTCCTACGGCACCGTCAACGCCGGGTGTCCCGTGGGGCATTGTAGGAGCGGGCCATGCCCGCGAAATGAACTAAAGCACCCAGGTGTCTTTACTGCCCCCGCCCTGCGATGAATTCACCACCAGCGATCCCTTGGGCAATGCCACGCGGGTCAGGCCGCCGGGCTGCACGTAAATCTCCTCGCCGAAGATAACGTAAGGGCGAAGGTCCACGTGGCGCCCTTCGATGCGATCCCCCACGATGGTGGGTACCCGCGAGAGCGAAATGGTGGGTTGGGCCATGTAATTGCGCGGCTCGGCTTTGATCTTCTCGGCAAAATCGGCGCGTTCTTCGGCCGTGGCATGGGGGCCCACCAGCATGCCGTATCCGCCCGATTCATTGGCCGCCTTGACCACCAACTGGTCCAGGTGCTCGAGCACATAGGCGCGGTCGTCGTCATCGCGGCAGATGTAGGTGGGCACGTTGGGCAAAATGGCATCCTCGCCGGTGTAGTATTTGATGATCGCCGGGACATAGGCATAGATCACTTTGTCGTCGGCGATGCCGGTACCCGGCGCGTTGGCCAGGGCCAGGCGGCCGTTTTTGTAGGCGCCGATCAATCCCTTGACCCCCAGCAGCGAATCGGGCCGGAACACCTCGGGGTCGATGAAGTCGTCGTCGATCCGCCGGTAGAGTACATCCACCCGCTTGAGGCCCTTGGTGGTGAGCATGTGAACGCAGCCGTTGTCCACGACCAGGTCCTGGCCCTCCACCAGTTCCACGCCCATCTGCTGGGAGAGAAACGAATGCTCGAAGTAGGCGCTGTTGTAGATGCCGGGCGTCAGTACGCCGATGGTCGGCGACACGATATGCTCCGGGACCAGGTACTCCAGCATTTCCAGCAGTTTGGAGGGGTACCCGTCCACCGGCCGGACCCGGCTGGCCTCGAAGACCTGGTGAAAGGTGCGTTTGAGCACCTCACGGTTTTCCAATACATAGGAAACGCCCGACGGGCAGCGCAGGTTGTCTTCCAGCACGTAAATAAGGCCGTCGCTGTCACGGACCAGGTCGGTACCGGTGACGTGGCACCAGATCCCCTTGGGCGGGGTGAACCCCTCGCACGCCGGGCGGTAGGTCCGGCTGGTCATGATCAGGTCCTCGGGCACCACTTTGTCCTTGAGGATTTTCTTCGCGTTGTAAATGTCCTGAATGAATTCATTGAGGGCGAAGATGCGCTGTTTGAGTCCGCTTTCAATCTGCTGCCAATCGTCTGCGGATACGATGCGCGGGATGATATCAAAGGGCCAGATTTTCTCGGTGCCTTCCTCGCGGCCATAGACATTGAAGGTGATGCCCATTTTCAGCAGCAGGGCTTCGGCCGCCTTCTGGCGCAGGGCCAGGTCACCCGCCGGTAGCGACTCGATCATGTCCACCAGCAGCCGGGCGCCGGGCCTGGGACTGCCGTCGGCAACAATCAATTCATCGTAAAAATCCTCCGGGTCGTATGTTGAAAATGTTTTCATCAGACCGTCTCCTCCCTGTTGTTATTTAGTGTCCATCCAGAAATAGGCAAATTGGGTTGAGATCAAGGCGTCCGAAAAATTTTACCACAGGCATATGGTTGATATTCCGAGGATAAAATTTTTCGTGCAACGCCGATATCGGGCAAATTGGTCATTTCTGGATGGATACTATTTAGACTCCAGCATCCCCTGAGTCTTAATAAAGACGACGATGTCGTCGATGCCCTGACCGGTTTTCATGTTGGTGAAGACAAAGGGTTTCTCCCCGCGCATGCGTCGGGTGTCGGTTTCCATGACATCCAGCGACGCACCGACCAGGGGCGCCAGGTCAATTTTGTTGATCACCAGAAGATCCGAGCGGGTGATTCCCGGTCCCCCCTTGCGGGGAATCTTGTCACCGGCGGCCACGTCGATCACGTAGATGAACAGATCGGCCAGCTCGGGGCTGAACGTGGCGCTGAGGTTGTCGCCGCCGCTCTCCACGAAAATGCAGTCCAGCCCGGGAAAACGCTGGGTGAGATCGGCCACGGCGGCCAGGTTCATGGAGGCATCCTCGCGGATGGCCGTGTGGGGACAACCGCCGGTTTCCACGCCCATGATGCGTGCTGCGTCAAGGGCCTGGTGGCGGATCAGGAATTCGGCATCCTCACGCGTGTAGATGTCGTTGGTCACCACGGCGATATCGGTTGTTTCGCGCATGGCCAGGCACAGGCCCAGCAGGAGCGCGGTCTTGCCCGAGCCCACCGGCCCGCCGATGCCGACCCGCAAGGGGGCGGGTTTGTCTGTCATGGTTGCCTCGCTCACGACCGGTAGAGTCGTGTGTATTGGGTTTCGTGGCCGCTGCTGGCCATGGCCATGGCCGGACTGGATGCGCCGATGGCATCGTCGTCCAAACACAGGCCTTGCTCCACGGCCGCCGCCACCGCCGGATCCATCTGCAACAGGATGCGATGGCCTTGGGTCTGCCCCAACGGGATGAGTTTGATGCCGGTCAGCACCTGGTTCTCCAGCCAGGACCAGAGGTAACCGGTGGCCGCCGCCACCCGGTCAATCTGCCAATGGGCCGCGGCCAGGGCGAAGCCGGCCAGCTGGCAGCGTTCGACCAGACCCGATGGGAGCAGGGGAACCGCCAGACCTTCCAGCAGGCGGACCATGGCGCTGCCCCGGTTGTGCTCTTCCAGGCGCAGTTCATGGGTTTCGCGGAAGGCCAGCAGCAGATCGCACCAGCGCATCAACGCCGCCTCGTCTTGATTTTGGCAAGCCGTCCGCATGCGATCCAACAGGGGGACGTCCACGCCGGTCAGGTTATGGGCGATCAGGTCGCGCAGCCAGCCTTCAAGATCGTCAGCATTTTTGATCCACCCACTTTCAACAGCCCACTCCAGCCCCTGGGAGTAGGCAAAGGCACCGGTGGGCAGAGACGGGCTCACCAGGTGCATCAGGCGCAGCAGACGATGATCTCCGTCAAACATGGTGATGGTGTCCGCCGCCATAGGCGCCGGCCTCCGGGTCGAAGGGTGCCTGATCGTGCCGCACGTCAAGGCCCAGGCCACGGATCATTTCGTCCAGTACCGGGTCGTGCAGGTAACGGATGCGATCCCTGTCGATCTCAAGGGGCGTGTGCCGGTTCCCCAGGTGGTAGCAGGCGCGGGCCATGGTCAGGGGGTCATGGCCGGTAACGGTGGAGAGCGCTTCATCGGCGGCACAGATCCGGACCACGTCACCACGGTCCGATACGAGCCGGTCACCATCGTGCAGCACGGTGCCGCGCGGCAGGAACAGGCCAGCCTCGGCACCATTGTCCAGAACCACCCGCAGACGGCTGCGGATGCGTTTTTCCCAGGGCAGGGTCAGGGTCGTGACCGGCGATTGATGGTTTTTCAGTTTATGGGTCAGGTGGATCATGGATGAGGTCTTTCTTCTTGTTGCTTCGTGGCAGGGGTAGGGGCACGGCGCGCCGTGCCCCTACGACCCATCAAAACAAAAAATAACGCTGGGCCAGGGGCAGCACTGTCGCCGGTTCGCAGGTGAGTAATTCACCGTCGGCCCGTACCTGATAGGTCTGCGGATCGACCTCGATGGTCGGCAGATAGTCGTTGAGGCGCATATCCGCCTTGCCGATGCCCCGGCATCCCTGCACAACGCCGATGTGCGATTTTAGGCCGATGGCCCCGGCCACGCCGGCATCCGCTGCTGCCCGGGAGAGGAAGGTGAGCGTGGTCGCCGGGAGCGCACCGCCGAAAGCGCCGAACATGGGGCGGTAGTGCACCGGCTGGGGCGAAGGGATCGATGCGTTGGGATCGCCCATGGGGGCGGCGGCGATCATGCCGCCCTTGACGACCAGGCTAGGCTTGACCCCGAACAGGGCCGGTTTCCAGAGCACCAGGTCGGCCAGTTTGCCCACCTCCACGGAGCCCACCTCGTGGGCGATGCCGTGGGCGATGGCCGGGTTGATGGTGTATTTGGCCACGTAGCGCCGGACGCGCAGGTTATCACTGGTGGCCGGATCGCCCGGCAGGCTGCCGCGCTGGGCTTTCATCTTGTGGGCCGTTTGCCAGGTGCGGATGATCACTTCGCCCACGCGGCCCATGGCCTGGGAGTCCGAGGCGATCATGGAAAAGGCGCCCAGATCGTGAAGGATATCCTCGGCGGCAATGGTCTCGCGGCGGATGCGCGATTCGGCGAAGGCCACGTCCTCGGCGATGCGCGGGTCAAGGTGGTGGCAGACCATGAGCATGTCCAGGTGCTCATCCACGGTGTTGACCGTAAAGGGCCGCGTGGGGTTGGTGGAAGAGGGCAGCACGTTGGGCAGGCCGCAGGCCCGGATGATGTCCGGCGCATGGCCGCCGCCGGCCCCCTCGGTGTGGTAGGTGTGGATCGTGCGATCCTTGAACGCGGCCAGGGTATGTTCCACAAAGCCCGACTCGTTGAGCGTATCGGTGTGGATGGCCACCTGCACGTCCATGCGGTCGGCCACCGCCAGGCAGGTGTCGATGGCCGCCGGTGTGGTGCCCCAGTCCTCGTGCAGTTTGAGGCCCATGGCGCCGGCGCGCACCTGCTCTTCCAGACCCAACGGCCGGCTGGCGTTGCCCTTGCCCATAAAGCCGAGGTTCATGGGCAGGCCGTCGGCCGCCTGCAGCATGCGCTGGATATTCCAGGTGCCGGGCGTGCAGGTGGTGGCGTTGGTGCCCGTGGCCGGTCCGGTGCCGCCGCCGAGCATGGTGGTGATGCCGCTGGTCAGGGCCTCCTCGATCTGCTGGGGGCAGATGAAGTGGATGTGGGCGTCGATACCGCCGGCAGTGACGATGGACGCCTCTCCGGCGATGGCCTCGGTACCCGGACCGATGACGATGTCCACCCCCGGCTGAACGTCGGGATTGCCGGCCTTGCCGATGCCGCTGATGCGGCCGTCCTTGATGCCGATGTCGGCCTTGACGATCCCCCAGTGATCGAGAATCAGGGCGTTGGTGATGACCACGTCCACGGCATCGGCGCCGCCGGCCTGGCTCTGGCCCATGCCGTCGCGGATCACCTTGCCGCCGCCGAATTTGACCTCGTCGCCGTAAACGGTGCGGTCTTCCTCAACTTCGATCCACAGCTCGGTGTCGGCCAGGCGCACACGATCACCGGTGGTGGGACCGAACATCTCCGCGTAGGCCTTGCGGGTCATGGTTTTCATGATGCCACCTCCAGATCGCCCATGACTTTTGCATTGAATCCGTAAACCCGCCGCCGGCCGGCGTAGGCCACCAGGGTCACGGACCGTTTCTGTCCCGGCTCGAAACGCACCGCCGTGCCGGCCGGGATGTCCAGGCGGAAACCGCGGCTTTTTTCGCGGTCGAAGTCAAGGGCGGGATTGGTCTCGTAGAAGTGATAGTGGGAGCCGACCTGGATGGGCCGGTCCCCGGTGTTGACGACGTCAATGGCGACGGTCGGCCGGTCGGCGTTGATGGTGATGTCTCCCTCCTGGGGGATGATCTCTCCGGGAATCATGTCTTTTTTCCTCTGTTCCGCCTAAGCGTTGCGGTTGCCTATCCAAGGGGTGATCCCGTATTTTCGCGGGCATGGCCCGCTCTTACGGGGTTTTCCATAATCGTGACGGTTGTAGAGCGGGCCATGCCCGCGATCCGATTCACACGATCGGATTATGCACTGTTACCAGCTTGGTCCCGTCGGGGAAGGTGGCTTCCACCTGGACCTCGTCAATCATTTCGGCGACCCCCTCCATCACGTCGTCGCGTCCCAGCAGGGTGCGGCCGTGGGCCATCAGTTCGGCCACCGTGCGGCCGTCCCGGGCACCCTCCATGATGGCGGCACTGATCAGGGCCACCGCCTCCGGATAGTTGAGCTTGAGGCCGCGCGCCTGGCGCCGTTCGGCCAGCAGGGCGGCGGTGAAGAGCAGCAGCTTGTCCTTCTCCCTGGGGGTCAGCTCCATTCTTGATCCTCCCTTGTGATGGTGATAGGAAAGATTCCCTTTGGCACGCCTCGGAAGGACCACAGGCGCATGAAAACCGCCGAGTGCAGCGATGGCTGGGTATCGTCGATGGCGAAAAAATAGACCACCGAAGGTCCGGGATCGGTTTTCAGCGACGGCTTTTTCGATCGTTGATGGCTGTTCATGTTGGGTTCCTTCTTCTTATTCGCATTCAATCAGAAGTCTGAATACAGATCGTTTTGTAATTGCTTCCATCACGTCTCCCAGATCCGCGGCACACAGGCACTCCGGCCGCAAAGCAACGGTCGCAGACATGACCAGATCCCCTGGAAGATGGCTTTGGCCCGGGCCGAGCAGTTCCCGAGACAGCGAACCACCAGGAGGTCTTCCATCAGGGTGGCCCCGGTCAGGACATCTCCCGCCTTTTCGGCAAGCTGCTCGCGCAGCGCTGCCAGCATCTTTTGACTGACACCGGTGGCCACCATCGTGGCCGTTACCGTATGGCCGCGCAGTCCGGCCGGCCGGTTCAGGTCGGCCGCGCCGGTGATCCGCAGGCGATCCCGCAAGAGCGGCCGGTCCCGGCGGTCGATTTCAAGACTCGCCGTGAAGTGGCCGTCCATAAACGGCTGACCGCAGGCCGGCAGGCCCAGGCAGAGGACTTCCCAGGCCATGCAGACGGCATCCGCCGCCAGGCGGATACGGGTGGTCGTGGCCGCATGGGCGCCCGGGTAGACGATCGTCTCCTGGGGCAGCCATTCCAGGCAGCCGCCGTCATCCAGCTGCAGGTGATTGACCTGCGTGGCCAGGGCCCCGCCGCTGCGGTAAAATTTGGTCGCCCCGGGGGTGGTGACCAGGACGGCGGCCTCTTTTTCGATGGCCGCCCGGATTTCCAGCCGATCGCCGCCCACCACACCGCCGGGCGGGTGCAGGATCACCGCGTGGCACACCCCCGGTTCCGGGTAGAGGGGGCGCTGCAGGCGCAGCGGCCCCTGGTGGCGGTTGGTCTGCAGCAACGTATCCGCGCCGTGCCGCACAAAACCCAGTTCCAGGCCGGCCAACCAGCCTGCGGCCGGTGGTTGGGAAACGGCCGCCGACGTCACGCTACACCGTCAGGTATTGCTGGACCATCTCTTCGTCCAGCCGTTCGATACGTTCGCTGGCCACCACCCGGCCGCGGTCGAGAATGGTGAACCGGTCGGCCACGAGGCGGGTGAAATGCAGCTTCTGCTCCACCAGCAAAACGGTCATGCCCATTTCGGCACACAGGCGGCGGATGATCTCCCCGATCTCCTGCACGATATTGGGCTGGATCCCCTCGGTGGGTTCATCGAGGATCAACAGGGTCGGCTGCAGCACCAGGGCCCGGCCGATGGCCAGTTGCTGCTGCTGGCCGCCGGAAAGGTCGCCGCCCAGGCGGCCGCGCATCTCGTCCAGCACCGGGAACAGTTCGAAAATCAGGTCCGGGATGCGTTTCAACTTCTCCCTGCCGGTGGACAGGCCGATGCAAAGATTCTCTTCCACGGTGAGCAGGGGAAAGATCTGGCGGCCCTGGGGCACGTAGCCCACACCCAGACGCGCACGCCGGTCGGCGGGCAGGTGGGTGATGTCCGTATCCTCAAGCCGGATGCAACCCGAGCGGACCGGCAAAAGCCCCATGACGCAGCCCAGCAGGGTGGTCTTGCCGACCCCGTTGCGGCCCATCAGGCAGGTGCACTCTCCCTGGGGAACGTCAATGTCCACATCCCAGAGGGTGTGGCTTTCGCCGTAATACTGGTTCAGTTTCTCTACGCGGAGCATTGCGCCTCTCCCAGATAGACTTCGATGACGGCCGGGTTGTTCTGAACCTCGTCCATACGGCCCTCGGCCAGGACGCTGCCCTGGTGCAGGACGGTGACCTTGCGGGCGATGGAACGTACGAAATCCATGTCGTGCTCCACCACTACCACGCTGTGGGTGCCTGCCAGGGAGACCAGCAGTTCGGCGGTGCGTTCGGTCTCCTGCTGGGTCATGCCGGCCACCGGTTCGTCCACCAGAAGCAGTTTGGGGCGTTGCATGAGCAGCATGCCGATCTCCAGCCACTGCTTCTGACCATGGGAAAGCGAACCGGCCCGGGCACGGATCTTCTCCTTGAGGCCGATGGTGGTGAGCACCGCCTCGATCCTGTCCTGCTGGGCCGTGTTCAGCCGCGCCGTCAGGGTGGGCCAGACCTGTTTGTTGCCCACCATGGCCAGTTCCAGGTTGTCATGCACCGTGTGACTTTCGAAAACGGTGGGCTTCTGGAACTTGCGGCCGATGCCGGCCCGGGCAATTTCCGGCTCGTTCATTTTGAGCAGGTTGATCTGCTGGCCGAACCAGGCCGACCCGCTGTCGGGCCGGGTCTTGCCGGTGATGATGTCCATAATGGTGGTTTTGCCGGCCCCGTTGGGGCCGATGATGCAGCGCAGTTCGCCGTCTCCGATATAAAGATTCAGGTCGTTCACGGCCTTGAACCCGCCGAAGCTGACCGTGATGCCTTCCAGGTAGAGGATGATGCCGTGGGTGAGGTCCAGGTCGGGCGGCGTATCCGGGATAAGGAAATCGAACACCTGGTCGCGGGGCCAGAATTCGCGGAATTTCTCGATGGCGGTCATGAGGGCACCCGCTTTCCGAAAAACCGGGTCTGTTTCAGCAGACCGGCCACGCCGTCGGGCAGAAAGATGGTCACCAGTACGAAAAGCGCCCCCAGACCGAAGAGCCAGGCGTCCGGAAAGGCCGCCGTGAGCACGCTTTTGGCGTAATTGATCATCAACGCGCCGATGACGGCGCCGTACAGGGTGGCGCGGCCGCCGACGGCAACCCAGATGACGATTTCAATAGATGCCAGGGGGGCGAACTCCGTGGGGTTGATGATGCCCACCTGGGGCACGTACAGGGCCCCGGCGATCCCGGCCAGAATCGCGGAGAAGGTGAAAATCCACAGCTTGGCGTCTTCCACGCGGTAGCCGATGAAGCGGGCGCGATCCTCCTGGTCGCGGATGGCCGTGCAGAGGCGGCCCAGCCGCGAGCCGGTAATGTAACGGCAGGCGAGGTAACCGGCGGCCAGGGCCAGGGCCGAGGCCACGAAAAGACCGGCGCGGGTGAAGTCGGACTGCAGCGAAAAGCCGAGGATATCCTTGAAGTCGGTCAGCCCGTTGTTGCCGCCGAAGCCCATCTCGTTGCGGAAAAAAGCCAGCATCAGGGCGTAGGTCAGGGCCTGGGTCATGATCGAGAGATAAACCCCGGTCACCCGCGATCGGAAGGCCAGCCAACCGAAGATGCAGGCCAGCGCCCCCGGTACGAGGATCACCATGAGCAGGGCGAATCCGAACCAGTTGAACCCGTGCCAGAACCAGGGCAGGGCTTTCCAGTTGAGAAAAACCATGAAGTCGGGCAGGATTGGATGGCCGTACACCCCGCGGGTGCCGATCTGGCGCATCAGGTACATGCCCATGGCGTATCCCCCCAGGGCGAAAAAGGCGCCGTGGCCCAGGCTGAGGATGCCCAGATAGCCCCAGGCCATGTCCACGGCGATGGCAAGCAACGCATAGCACAGGTACTTGCCCAAGAGGGTCATGGTGTAGGTGGAAACGTGCAGGGGGCTGGCTTCACCGGTGGACAGGTTGAGCAGCGGCACCAGCACGCCGGCCAGCAGGAGCACGGCGATCAGCACGGTGCCGGCGCGGTCGTTTTGCAGTATCTTGGGGAAAGCGGTCATATGCATGTCATCCGGCAGCCCGGCCCTTTTGCGGGAAAAGTCCCTGGGGCCGTTTCTGAATAAAGAGAATGATGAAGACGAGAATCAGGATTTTGGCCAGCACGGCACCGGTCCAGGGCTCCAGGAACTTGTTGGTCACCCCCAGGGTCAGACCGCCCAGCAGTGTGCCCCACAGGTTGCCGACCCCGCCGAAGACCACCACCATGAACGAGTCGACAATATAGGCCTGGCCCAGGTTGGGGCCCACGTTGGTCAGCTGGGAGAGGGCCACCCCGGCGATGCCGGCAATGCCCGAGCCCAGGCCGAAGGTCAATGCATCCACGCGTGCCGCCGGCACCCCCATGGCGCGGGCCATGGCCCGGTTCTGGGAGACGGCGCGCACCTGCAGGCCGATGGCACTCTTTTTCAGAAGCAGGGAGAGGCCGGCGAAGACCAGCAGGGCGAAAACGAAAATGACCACCCGGTTGGTGGTCAGGGCCAGCACCGGGTTGAACTGAATGGCCCCGCTCATCCACGCCGGTGTGGCCACGCTGCGGTTGAGCGGTGAGAAGATCGAACGCACGGCCTGCTGCAGGATCAGGCTGAGGCCGAAGGTGGCCAGCAGGGTCTCCAGGGGGCGGCCGTAGAGAAAACGGATGATTGTGCGTTCGATGACGATGCCGGCCACCCCGGCGACCACGAAGGCGGCCGGCACCGACAGCAGCAGGGCCGTGCCGATGGAACCGGGCATCATCTGCTGCAGCACATAGGTGGTGTAGGCGCCCAGCATGATCAGCTCGCCGTGGGCCATGTTGATGACCCCGATGACGCCGAAGGTGATGGCCAGGCCGATGGCGGCCAGTACCAGCACGGAGCCCAGGCTCAGGCCGAAGAAGAAGGTCTCGAAAAATCCGTAAAAGGCGATGCGGCCTTCAATGCGTTTGAGCATCATGGCCGCCCGGGCACGCACCGCTGTATCGGCGTCACCGGCCACCAGGCGGCTCAAGGCGTTGCGCACGGCCGGATGCAGGTTGCCGTCCAGCTGTTCCAGGGCGGACAGTTTCGCGGCATCACCGGCATCGTCTTTCGCCTGCAGCACGGTCAGGGCCAGAGCGCTTTTCAGACCGTTGCGCACATCCGGGTCGGATTCGGTTTCCAGCAGGCCCTTGATGAAGCCGTCGGCGTCGGGGGGAAACGTGCCCAGCATCTTGTTGATCGCCTTGAGGCGTACCGCGGCGTCCGGATGGGTCAGCCGGATACGGGCCAGGGCGTTTTTCAATGCCGAGCGCAGGTTGTTGTTGATGCCGATTTTTTTCAGCTTACGCTTTTTCACCGGTTCCAGACGCTCATTGTCCAGGGCGTTGCGGATGGCGTAGTCGCCGTTGCCGTTTTCCTGGGCGACCACCAGATGACGGTGAATTTTGCTATAGTAGAGGTCGCCGGCCAGGAGCGCGGCCAGAATCGGTTCGGCGCGTTCGTCGCCACAACGCGCCAGGTGATCGACGGCCCGTGCTTTTTCGCTAAAATCGCCCTTGACGAGCAGGTTGATGGCTTCGTCGAAGGCAGCCGTGTCCACGGTACCGGCCCACACGCCATCAGTGGCGGCATTACCGACCAGGGCGGCCAGCAGGGCGGCACAGAAAATCCATTTTCGCAGCAATCCAGACGTTAGGCGCATGGCACGATTTCTTTGATGCGGTTACCCCGGTTGGCGGGCCGGGCAACCGGCCGATGGTAGAGACCGGTTGCCCGACGGCGCCGTTTACCCCTGCCGACAGGGTGGGAGGAAGCCATGGTTGACGGGTTCCCCGGACGCCTGCCATCGGCGTCTGAGAGAACCCTCTCGGGTTACTGCTGCCCGGAGCACTTGCCGGTCTTGACGTTGTAGTTGCCGCAGGCCAGCGGGGCGCGCCAGTCGGAGATGAGGTCCTTGGACCCTTGCAGGTAATCGGACCAGGCGTCACCCACCACCAGGCCCTTGGTCCGCCAGACGATTTCGAACTGACCGTCATCCTGGATCTCACCGATCAGCACCGGTTTGGTGATATGATGGTTGGGCATCATGGCGGAATAGCCGCCGGAGAGGTTGGGCACGGTGATTCCGATGATGGCTTCCTGAACGGCCGTCGGATCGGTGGTGCCGGCTTTCTCGACCGCCTTGACCCACATGTTGAAGCCGATGAAATGAGCTTCCATGGGATCGTTGGTCACCCGCTTGTCATTTTTGATGAAGGCCAGCCAGTTGTCGATGAAGGTATCGTTGATTTCCGTATCCACACTCATGAAGTAGTTCCAGGCGGCCAGGTGGCCCACCAGCGGTTTGGTATCGATACCGGAAAGTTCTTCTTCACCCACGGAAAAGGCCACCACCGGGATCGATTCGGCGGTGACGCCCTGGTTGCCCAGCTCCTTGTAAAAGGGCACATTGGCGTCGCCGTTGATGGTGGAGACCACGGCGGTCTTTTTGCCGGCCGTGCCGAACTTTTTGATCTCGGAAACGATGGACTGCCAGTCGGAATGGCCGAAGGGCGTGTAGTTGATCATGATATCCGCCGCGGCCACGCCCTTGGATTTGAGATAGGCTTCGAGGATTTTGTTGGTCGTGCGCGGATAGACATAATCGGTACCGGCCAGGACCCAGCGTTTGACGCCCACGTTGTTCATCAGGTAGTCGACCGCCGGGATGGCCTGCTGGTTGGGTGCCGCACCGGTATAAAATACATTTTTGGAAGATTCCTCGCCCTCATACTGAACCGGGTAGAACAGCAGGCTGTTCAATTCCTCGAAAACCGGCAGGACCGACTTGCGGGAAACCGAGGTCCAGCAGCCGAAGACGGCGGCCACTTTTTCCTTTTCGATCAGCTCGCGGGCTTTCTCGGCGAACAGCGGCCAGTTGGACGCCGGGTCGACCACCACCGGTTCAAGGGTTTTGCCAAGCAGGCCTCCCTTTTTGTTTTGCTCGTCAATGAGCATCAGCATGGTGTCCTTGAGGGTGGTCTCACTAATGGCCATGGTCCCGGAAAGGGAGTGCAGAACGCCAACCTTGATGGTCTCTTTGGCGAACCCGGTCCCGGCCAAGAGACAACCGACCAAACCGACGATCAATCCGAGGCATGCGCGATAACCGAATTTCATTTTTAGCTCCTTTCAGCCCTGCATTTGAGTACATTGAGTGTGCAACCGACAGTGTTCAGTATTACGATGGTAATACGCGTAACCGATCACCATGAATGGCATGTAGTGTGCCACTTGGAATGGAAGGACCTTGGGATGGGAATTAACTATTTTGAATGATTATGGAAAAATAATTTCCAGCAGCGGATAAGGCCGGTTTTCAGGAAAATCCGGAATCCGGTTATGGGGGTGGCGCATACAAAATGGTATTTATTTAAATAAAAAAATACAATAATGTTATTTGAGCCGATTGCCCGGGCCGGTCCCCGCATGGTCGCCAAACGGCTCCCGCGGATCCATTCCTTTCCCCTTCAGGGGGCGTCACGGTCCGTCATCCCACGCCGTTCCATAGTCCCACGTGTCTTTAATAATTTCGACGATCAGGGAGGTCTCCACCGAGTTGACGCCATCGATCTGGCTGACCTTTTCGAAGATCAGGGTTTTGAATTCCGCCAGGGAACCGGCGATGAATTCGATGTCGATGTTGTTGCCTCCGGTGGTCAGGGCCACATAGTTGAGGGCTTCGATGGCTTTGAGGGCCTGGAGGATGGCGTCTTTTTTCTTCAGGTCGATGTCCAGTTTGATGTTGCCGATGATTTCAAACCCCAGTCGGATCGGGTTGCTGACGGCCACCACACTGATGATTTTTTCACTGATCAGGCGTTTCAGCCGCCCCCGGGCCGTGGTTTCGGAAATACCCAGTTCCTTGGCGATGTTGACGATGGGCATGCGTCCGTCCTTCTGCAGCAGGCCGACCATTTTACGGTCGACCCGATCGAGCTTCTGTATCCCGGATGAGGTGGCTTTCATGGGTGGTTTTCCTTGACTGAATACCTAAAAATTGGATGAAAAAAGCGGAAAAAGTTAAAAATATAAAAAAATATAACGAAAAACGCTAAAATAGTCAAAATAAATGTTGCAATAGGAATAAGAAATAACTATATGGAAATTGGGAGCAATGGTTGCTCTGTCGTCGACAACGGCGCATTTGCGCCGGATACGCAACGCATTCGATGGTATTTGATAACCGTTCCAGAAGGGTAAGTTGTTGACGGGAGCCTGCTCTTGGCCATCTGAGGCGTTGACGGTTCAATTCCTATACAAGGAGAATGCATGCAACGCATCATCGTTATCGGCGTGGGCGCCCAGGGCAGTACCGTTGCCAAACGCCTGAACGAGCACCCCGGAGTATCGGAGATCATTTGTGCGGATTACGACTTCAAGGCCGCCCGTGTCCTCAGTGATTCGCTGGGCAAGGCATCGGCCCTCAAGCTGGATGCCAGTGCGGTCAAGAATGTCATCCAGGCGGCCGAAGGGTGTGACCTGATCGTCAACGGCCTGCCCCTGGAGTACAACCTGACGATCATGGAAGCGGCGCTGGCCGTGGGCGCTTCCTACTTCGATATGGCCGGTCCCATGGAAGACATCGGTTTCGTGGAGAGTTACAAACTGCTGTTTTCCGACTGGCACGCGAAATTCAAGGCCAAAGGCCTCACCGCCCTGGTCGGTGCCGGCTCTTCTCCCGGCCTGGCCAACATCATGGCCCGCGAGGCGGTCGAAAAAATGGACCGCTGCGAAACGATCAGTATCTATGTTTATGAAAACGTATTGACCCGGCGCTTCACCCCCTTCTGGTGGTCCCCGCAAGTGGCGTTCGGGGACATGGCCTACAAAACCTTCCGATTCGAAAATGGCCGGCACGTTACGGACAAGCCCTTCAGCCGTCCGATCCGCATGAAGCTGCGCGGCATCGACCGGGAAGTGCGCATGGTGGATCATGAGCACGATGAACCGGTGACCATGGGGCTTTTGGCCGACACGGTGCTCAAGGGGGTCAGGAACGTCGACTTCAAATACGGCGGATTCGGGGTCAAATTTTCCGAACTGCTCTACAAAATGGGCCTGCTTTCCAACCAGTCGGTGGATCTGAACGGAACCCCGGTGGTGCCCATGGATCTGATCCTGAAACTCTGCCCGCCGGCACCCAAGTATCCCGATGAACTCAAGTCCATCATCGATGACGGTGTCGTGGCCGAGGAGGGTGCCTTTCTGGTGCGTGTGGAGGGAACCAAGGGGAAGGATCCCGTGCGCATCGACAGCTACGCCGTGGGACCCGGCCTGGTGGAAGCCTTCGAGACCTCGGGACTCAGCCATGAAGCCTACCTGACCGGCCAGTGCGCCTCGGTTTTTGTCAAGATGATGGTTGACGACGTCTTCAACGCGGCGGGGCTGTTCGTGCCCGAGCAGCTCGACGCCGGTGCCCGCGAGTACTGCTTTCGCAACCTCGCCGAACTGGGGGTGACCATCGACGAAACCCTCCGGCAGCGAACCGTCTACACCCGCCGGCGCCGCAAAGCGGTTTCCAAGCGCCCCTTAAGTGCTGTGGGGCGGTCCGGGCAGACCGTTCAACCCGCATCGTTTGCCTGACACGGTAAATTTGTTCTAATGCTAACCAACTGAAATGATAGATTCGTTGCATATTCTACAGACATGTAAGATCAAGGGGTTACAAACAGAACAAATTCACCCTGTTTGCCTGAAAAGACCTTTGACTTTTAGCGGCAATCGCATTACAGGTGGCCGCCATATTCCCAAGACAGCCGCATCCGGACCCTGTTCCATAAGATTAGTGTCCATCCAGAAATAGGCAAATTGGTCATTTCTGGATGGGCACTCGATTAACGGTCGCAGGCATGGCCAGTTCGACAGAACACCGTAGTTGACGAAGCCATTGATGCTTGTAGCGGGCCATGCCCGCGAAAAACAGAAAATCGATCCATAGGATATGAATCAGACGTTGACCACTGACCAAGGCCTCTCGATTCAACACATCTGCAAACAATTCGGTGACGTCAAAGCACTGAACGATGTCAGCCTGGATGTTGCCCCGGGAGAGTTTTTTACCCTCCTGGGACCGTCGGGATGCGGCAAAACTACCCTGTTGCGGATCATTGCCGGGCTGGAACTGGCCGATTCGGGCCGTATTTTCAGCGGCGGCAAAGAGATCACCCACCTGCCGGCCATCAAACGCCAGGTCAACACGGTGTTTCAGAGCTACGCCTTGTTTCCGCACCTGACCATATACGAAAACGTGGCTTTCGGCCTGCGCTCACGCAAATTTCCCGAGGATGAAATTAAAAAGCGGGTTGACCGCCGGCTGGAGATGCTGGACCTTGGCCCCATGGCCCGGCGCCATCCGCATCAGCTATCCGGTGGCCAGAAACAACGCGTGGCCCTGGCCCGCGCCCTGGTCAACGAACCGGACGTCCTGCTCCTGGACGAGCCCATGAGCGCTCTGGACGCCCGGCTGCGCGCCCAGGTGCAGGAGGACCTGCGTCGGCTGCAGCGCAAACTGAGGCGCACCTTCATCTTGGTGACCCACGATCAGGCCGAGGCCCTGGTATGCAGCGACCGGATCGCCGTGATGCGGCAGGGCCATGTGGTGCAGTGCGGTGAGCCCGAAATGGTGTACGATTATCCCCGGGACAGCTTCGTGGCCCAGTTTCTCGGTGCGGCCAACCTGATCGAGGCGACCCGGGTTCCCGGCGGGGTCCAGACCGCTTTCGGTTTCCTGGCCCTGGAAAAAGCGCCGTCCTGGGAGAAAGGCACCGTGGCCATCCGTCCCGAGTGGATCGGCATCGGTGAGACCGAGCCCCAGTGTAATGGCATCCGGGCGCGGGTCAGCGAAATCGTCTACCGCGGAACCAATTTTGATCTGTGGCTGGAACCGGGGCCGATCAGGGTACGCACCAGTTCCTATCGGCGCATCGATCCCGGCCGGGAGGTATGGCTGGAACTGGCCCCCAAGGAGCTCGTGATTCTTGAAGACGAAACTCGCTGATTCGATTCTGACCTGGTACGGCGAACTGACCACCCGCGGCCAACTGATTCGGCGCGGGAGGCTCCTGCTGATACCCGGCATGCTCTGGCTGATGCTCTTTCTGGTACTGCCCGGGCTGGTGCTGGTGGCAGTGAGCTGCATTACCCGGGGGGCCTACGGCCAGCTGGAGTGGACCTTCACGCTGGAGAACTACAAACGCCTGGCCGGGTTTTCCCTTTTCGGCTGGACGCCCGATTACCTGATGATCCTCTGGCGGTCGGTGGTGGTGGCCTTTGTCACTACCGGGGTATCCGTGCTGCTCTCCTATCCGCTTTGCTTTTTCATTGCCGGCCGACCCGAGCGCAGCCGCTACATGTGGCTGACCCTGGTGATCATCCCCTTCTGGACCAACATGGTTATCCGGGCTTACGCCTGGTTTCTGATCCTCTCGCCGGAGATGCCCTTTGCCCGCATCGCCGCGATTTTCGGATTCATTCCCGACGGTGCGCCGCTCTACCCCAACGCCTTTGCCGTTTATCTGGGCATGGTATCCATGTTTCTGCCCTTCGTGACCCTGCCGCTATACGCCAGTGTGGAACGGCTGGATTGGTCGCTGGTCGAGGCGGCCCAGGATCTTTACGCGTCAAGGGTGCGCGTTTTCACTCAGGCGATTCTGCCCCAGACCATGCCGGGGCTGTCGGTGGGCATCATCCTGACATTCATCCCGGCCATGGGTATGTTCGTGGTGCCCGATCTTCTGGGCGGCGCCAAGTACATGCTGGTGGGCAACTTGATCCAGCAGCAGTTCGGCCCCAGCCGGGATTGGCCCTTCGGGGCGGCCATCAGCATGGGACTGATGGTGCTGACCATGATCGGACTGCAGATTTACCGTCGCAAGGGCAAGGAGATCGAATACGTATGAGACGCCAGCATCCCCTGATCGTCGCGGCGTCCTGCCTGACCCTGCTTTTTCTCTACCTGCCCCTTCTGGGAGTGGCGATTTTTTCGGTCAACGACGCCCGCCGCGGGCTGGTCTGGAAGGGGTTCACCCTTAAGTGGTATCTCAAGCTGTTCGAGAACGACTGGATTCTCCAGGCCGCCTGGAACACGCTGCTGCTGGCCGTGGTCTCCACCATCGTCGCCACCCTGTTGGGAACCATCCTGGCCATTGCCATGGACCGTTTTCCCTGGCGGCCGCGGACCAGCGGCGTTCTGGACGTGATCCTGCACATTCCCGTGGTGATCCCCGATATTATCCTGGCCGCCGCCCTGGTGGTGGCCTTCGGCCTGTTGCGCATGGTCTCCTCCATTTTCGAGCCGGGCCTTCTTAACATGATCATTGGCCATATCACTTTCCAGATCGCCTTCGTCGCCCTGGTGGTGAGAAGTCGCCTGGTGGCTATCGGCAGTGAAGTGGAGGAGGCGGCCCGTGACCTGTTCGCCACCAACTGGTATATCTTGAGAAAAGTGATGCTGCCGCTGCTCATGCCCGGCATCATCGCCGGTGCGATGCTGGCCTTCACCCTCTCGCTGGATGATTTCGTGATCAGCTTTTTTACTGCCGGCCCCGATTCCCAGACGCTGCCGCTGTTCATTTTCGCGGCCGTGCGTCGGGGGGTGACCCCGCAGATCCATGCCCTGTCAACCCTGATCATGCTGGTCACCGTGATTCTGGTCGTTGCGACCGAACGCTTTACCCGCAAACACGAGGCTGCGTAACCCCGCCGGAAGGGGGGCGCGACATTACCCATAAAGATCGAAAAAAGGAGAAGAGGCGATGCGAAAAATTGGACTGCTCATGGCGGTAATGGTGCTGTTGTCGGTAGTGGCGGCCAGTGCCGAAGAGGTGAGAATTTATACTTGGTCGGAGTATATGGACGAGGAGAAAATGCCGACCGACTTCGAGGCCCGGACCGGGATCAAGGTGCGGCTGGATATCTACGAGAACAACGAGGAGATGGTGGCCAAGCTCCAGGCCGGTGGCGTGAGCCAGTATGACATCATCGTGCCGTCCGACTACATCATGCCGGTATTGATCAACCAGAACCTGGTCCAGCCCCTGGATCACGGACAGATACCCAACCTGGGCAACCTCAAACCGATTTTCCGAAACACCACCTATGATCCGGGCAACAAATACTCCGTGGCCTACCAGTGGGGCACGGTGGGGCTCATGTACCGCAAGGACAAAGTCAGCGCGGATGCGGTGAAAAGCTGGTCCGTGCTCTTCGATGCGGCGAAACAGCCCGGCGCCTTCTGGCTGATCGACTCGGTCCGTGAGATGATGGGCATCGCCCTGGTCTACCAGGGCAAGGATTTCAACAGCACCAACCCCGTGGATCTCAAGGCCGCCGCCGACCTTCTGGTGGCCACCAAACGCACCAAGAACTGCATGGGCTTCAAACCGGGTGTGGGCGGTAAGAACGATGTGGTTGCCGGCACGGCCGTGGCCGCTATCGTCTACAATGGCGACGCCATCCAGTCGGTCAGCCAGGAACCGGACAAACTGGGTTTCGTGATTCCCAAAGAGGGTAGTGAGATCTGGTATGACTCCATGTGCATTCCCGCCAAGGCGCCCAACCCCGCGGCGGCGCACAAGTGGATCAACTGGATTCTCGATCCCCAGGTGGGTGCCGAACTCTCCAACTACAACCAGTACGCCACCCCCAACGCGGCCGCCGAAGCTCACATTACGCCGGAAGACCTTGAAAATTCGGGTATTTATCCCACTCCCGAGATCATGGAAAAGCTTTACTTCACCAAGGATCTGGGCAAGCAGAACCGCATCATGGACGAGGCCTGGACCCGCGCCAAGTCCCACTGATGAGCTGTGCGGGCCAAGCCTGCGAACGACTGTATTAAGTGCTATCCCACCAACCGCCCGTCCGGCCGCCGGAAACTTTTTCCTACTGCCGGCCAGGCGGTTTTTTTCGTAAATTGGCCGGTCAGGAATTCATCCCGGACGGCTTGCCGGCCATTGGACATCGTCCGGTGGTTAGGTATTTTGGCTCATTAGGGTACCAGCAGGGGAATGCTAAGGTGATTTGCCAAAATATCCATACCAATCTTTAAGCAGGATTTATCCTGATGTCCCATTTCGGCAACAGAGGATTTCGTTGCAACCTTGATTCCACTTTTCGCATAGCCTTTTTAGACAGTGAGATCCCTTTAAGATACACTTTTTGACTGAACTTCACAATCGGGTTGATACCTTTCCATGTCATGCTCTTCGCCCATTCAAGCATGGTTTCCCTATCCACAAGCTTGGTTCCGTTCCAATGTTGTTCCAAGATTCCCCAACATCGCTCCACAGGGTTATATTTGCTGTGGTATGGCGGGTAATAAAGAATTTGTACGGGCTTTGCGATGTAGTCAGTGAAATCCACCATTCGCTTGAGAAACTGAGTTCGCTGCCCATTGCTCTCCGGGCCGTTATCAGCCTTAATCTGAAGGAGGGAAATGCTATCGCGTTCCTCGGCAGGTATGTGGTCCCACCATTCATATAGGCTGTCTAAGATAAAATCGCTTGTCTTGAAGGAACTTCCAAAGATGATGTTCAACTGTCCGCTGTCTTCATCCAATACACCAAACGGCGTATATTTTTCCTTACAACCCATGTCGTGGTCGGCAGCCTGATTATCGCCACGTGTTTTACCTCCGCGGCTATATTCTCCGATTTTCACGGTGGCCTTGCAGTCAATGCTTATTCGCTTGGTCTCTCCTTCGTCAAACTGTTGTCCGTCCTTTTCTTTGATATTGTTGAAAATAGCGTCTGTTTGCGGGTTTTTTTTAAAGGTTTGGCTTTCTCTACCAGACGCAAACGAAAGCCGTTTCGGTTGAGTATATTTGCCATGGTTCTGGGTGATGGGAGCATTTCCTCCGGGAAACCCTTATCTCGCAACTGTTTTAGTGCTTCCGCTGCCGTCAAACGAGTAAATGACAACGTTGTACGGAAAGTCGGGTCCTGTTGGGCATGGAATTCGGCCAATTCAAATAACACTGCGGCGACCTCTGGATGTTTTTCTTCCCAAATTTTGTTGCCGCAACAAGCTTTTTTTGCACCCAAACAAATGATGCCGGTGCGTTTTTCATTCAGACCCAACTCAACCGTATTACGATTCCAACCCGAAAATGAAAGGGGGTTCGGCTATGCCACATGCAACAGAAATTCGACTTTAACAGCTTCGAATAGAAAGACAATACGCCTGTCGTCGGTGCGAATGAGTATCCCAGCGTTTAAAAGTGCAGTAACATCACCATGAACTGCCTTTACATCACGCCCGACACGTCTCGCTGCTTCGCGGATTGAGACAGGACCTGCTCCGCAGAGAACCTTGAGCAACTCCCACCGCTTTGCGGTTAATACCCTCCAAAGCAATTCCGGAGTTGCAAAGCTGATGCGTGCGGACTCTTGGGCCTTTCCTGTTTTCCATGCCTTTGTAAAATCTGCCATCGAATCGGCAGGTTTTCGTACGTCAAGAGTTACGGTTTTCATGGTTCAACCTCTTTATATCATGCTGGAAATCAGCGACCAACTGTTCCGGAGTCGTGAATACATAGGCACTTTCTTTTCCATCGAAATGCCGATGATCACCCTTCTGCTAAGGCAAAAATAGTGTAACGGCCTACCCCGCCTATGCGGCAAAAGTGTAACGGTTGGTTCTACTATCCCGCAGCGAGACCCCGCCCCAAAAATCAATAAACCTACCACGCTACCCCGCCGCAATAGCTCCCGCCGGCAATCGTTTTTACCAAAAAGTTTTTGTAGGTTGTAAAGTGGGTATTGTCATGGTCCAAGAAAATGAGGAGAAAGCCCGGAACCATCACTTCCGGGCTTTCAGGGTGAACTCCGTATCAAGGCCGGATGTTCATTAAGTAAATTACTTTAAACTCCGGCCACTTTCAAGGCCGGATGGTAAAGCTGATCCAAATATCCTGTCGTTGGTGCAACACCGTTTTTTGTGTGTGCCGGTGCTGCTTTCGTGGGCATGCTTATTGTTGCGATGCATGCCGCATCGCCGGTCGTCTCCAGTCCCGTCGAAAAGCGCAGCGACGCTACCGTAAAACCGATAAAGGTAAAAAAGCCCACCGTCTTGCCGAAAACCGTCGTCGGCATCGTGAAATCGATCCACGTAGAAAAAACATGGATGATCATACTTCAACAAGCCCTTTTAAACGGGTTATGTTGCCACCACAGATCGAAATTTCGGTACCTTTTCGCCTCGGTTTTCGATGCCGCTGCCATTTTTGCGGTCGGCCGGGTGAAATTGTGAGCCATTTTCCACGCCGTGGTTATGGATGAAATCTTTTTCAGGATTTTTTACGCAGATAAGGAGGCCAATATCATGAGACGACGGTTTACAGGGGGAGAACTGTTTCAACTGCGCAATCGGATCCCGGTTGACTGGCTGATCAAAGAACAGCTTCATATCCCATCTAAAGTGATCGAAGGCATTTTTCGTTTTCTATGCCCGCTATGCAATGAATTTCAAACCGCGACCAACCCCAAGACCAATCTCGCCAGGTGCTTTCTTTGCGAGAAAAACTTCAACCCGATTGATTTGGTCATGACCGTGAAAGGCCTTGGATTCGTTGACAGTGTCAAATATTTGCAAACCCTTGTACCAAACAGACCGGATCCTTTAACGGACCAACGGTTGGAATTGAATCAACTGCTTGGCGATATCGGGAAACGGATGAGCATCGGGTGAACAGATGGCCAACAACCGACTCACCCAATTGGAGGAGATCATCGCTGCCAATCAACACCATTTTCACCAAACCGGTAAGGCATTAAAGCAGATTCGAGACGATCAATTGTTTCGAGATTTGCTGTTCGATTCGTTTGAAGGCTATGTCAAGGACCGGTGGGATATGGCCCGATCCCAGGCATATCGTCTGATTAAGGCCGCCAATGTCATCGACAATTTGTCTCCAATTGGCGACGGCATCCTTCCGGAGAATGAATACCAGGCCAGGATTCTAACGCGTTTTACAAAAGAGGATCAACGCAAGATCTGGCGTGCATTTATCGCATCCGGCATGGCGCTCACGGCTAAGAATATTAGAAAGTACGCCCATCAAACCCTAAAGGCCAAGCATGTCAAAAAAAAGAATGCGTCTGTGGTCGATATCATCAGCGCAGACTATAAAACGGCCGTGATGGCCATGCTGGAACAGATTCGGTCGGCGCAAAACGATGATTGGCAAACGACATCCAGACAAGCGGCCTTATTCTGGCTGAAAGTGATGAAAGAGAAAATCATTCGTCATGAAAGACAAAGACTTTGAACAACTGCCCATGGACGACCGTTTCCTGATCTTGCTGCACAAAAAGATCATGGACAAAACCGGCAGCGCCAAACGCAGGGCCAAAAAATATTACATGGATCAATACCGTAAGACCGGCGTCATTCCCAAACCGCTGCTGCTTGCCGGCCAAGGCATCATGGAAGGCAGAAAGTGCAGCGGCCGGCGCCGGGTCTTGACCGAAAAAATCCAAAACCGCTTCATCGAGATGGTCAAGGCTTCCAGCGATCCATCGGACGATCGTTTTGTATTTATCACCCGCCATGGACGAACCATCAAAAATTACCACGCCTGGCTCGAACAAGAGTTCGAACGTAGCATCTCACTTAGCGCTTTAAGGCGTTTTGCCAGGCAAGCCAACCTCAAGGTCTATTTGGAAAAACCAGACTTCGAGGAAAAGAACGATCCCAGCGTCTGCTTTAAGGACGAACCGGTCTTCGATTTGATTCAAATGGACGGATGCAGGTTTCGCTATTTCAAGATTCGATCGGACGACGGCGTTTGGGCCAAGCCCCAGGTGATCGAGTTTTTTGACACCGGATCGCGCAACATGCTTGTGCTTGACGCCTATTTTTCCGAAAGCAGTCTAAATTCGGTGGACCTGTTCGAGAAATTTTTGGTGAGCACCCCCTTTCCGCAAAAAAAGATACGGCTGAGACCGGACAATGCAAAGGGTTTTGTCAACCTGAAACGCCCCATCAACGAACTGAACATCAAATTTTCATTGCCAGGCGGATTTTATCTGCAACCAAACTTCTCACGCATCCATGCGCCCAAGGACAAAGCACATCTGGAATCATCCCATCGCAGCATCCATCATTTTGAAATGCGGATCATCAAGCACTTTGAAGACCGCATCGTTAAGACAGAACCGGGCTATATCTACAAAAAGGGCAAAAAAGGAAAAATTACCATCACCTATCTCGACATCGATCTTGCAACGCTGCGCCAGAGTGGTTTACTCGAAGCCTATCGCCGGCAGCACAATGAGCAAAAGCACTATTATTCTGTGAACGGTAAAACATCGGCCTGGGTGCCCAAGGAGAAGTTTGACGACGGTCTTGCCCAATACGAGTGGATAACGTTCAGTGCGGATGACGTACGCCATTTCGTCAAATACGGCTATGACAAGATCAACGCCACCGTGGGGGCGAAAGGCATCATTACTTTCAAAAAGCAGACCTACTATGTGGCCGTTGGCGCGCAACACTTCAGCCGCCACAAGAGCACCAAGGTGTATATCTCCGATCTTGGCGACAAGCTGTTTATCTTCGAGCATAAGGAAAACGGTATCCTGCTGGGTGAAGCGCTGCGCCGGGAACCTTACGAAAAGCCGGTCAAAAAGGCAGGCACCGAACCCAACGCGGTTGAATTGATCAGCGCTTTTCTGCAGGAGAAAAAGATGGCGGTGGACAGGCCACGACTGATTGACATCCATCTTCGGGGTTTGACCCTCGATGCCGCCCAAACAATCTATCGGCAACACCGGAAACGATATATCGCTTACGCGATCAAACTACGCCAGCCTGAAACCATCACCGGCAAGGCGCTTTTCAATGCGTTCATTTTGGATTGCGAAAGACAATTGTCAAACAACCCTTTGGCCCCGTATGCCTCATGCAGCGAAAACAAAGTTTTATAAACGATAAGCGCCGGGTCTCCTATCTATCCGCGGTATACAACCGGATCTACCGGGGACAGAGCGTATTGATCGAGGGCGAATATGGTGTCGGAAAAACTCGTTTCCTCGAACTGCTCAAACCCAAAAAACTTCAAGGCGTATGGGTGGAGTCGCTTTTCAATGTGCATGAAATGTTGGCCTCCATCCTTCAAGGGTTGAACTACGAGGCGGTGGCCACTTATCGGCGCACGCCCCATCATTTGAAGCTGATCCGCAATCTGACCGATTATTACATCATCATCGACGAGGCCAATGACATCGAAAAAAGGGTTTGGCCCTACCTGAAACGAATCATGGACGCGCACGTGCCCATCGTTTTGGCCGGACTGCCAAAGGTGAGGACATATTTGACCAGCCAGCATCCGGATATCCTCAGCCGATTGAAAACCTTGATTCTGTATCCCATCGTAGTCGAGGATTTCATCCTGGAATACAAGGATTTTGAATCTGAAGCCATCGAACAGATTTATGTGGCCACCAGGGGCGATATGAGAAAGTTCAAGGAAATTTGCACGGATTGCCGCGACAAGGCCAAAGAACTGGGCCATAGCTTCGTCGATTTAAATCTGGTGGTCGACTTTCTCGCCAATCTTCATCCCATGTAGGCTCCAAAAAACAATCTCTTCCCTCACTCTGCGGCGAAGCAGCTTTCTCCCAAGACCTGTTAATCTAAATCCCACATCGTAACTTTTTTTAACTCTCGTAAAGTCTATTGTTATTGTATCGTTTCTCTATTAACCGCTAACGCGCAGCGGCATAAGATGCTTCAAGGCCTGAAATACGATGAAAAAGTTACATTATTTTGCAACGTCCTAAAGGCAGCCAATGATCACTAACGCATTAATATATTTGGGATATTTTTTAAACGGGGCCTGAATAAACAGAACGGGAAGCGTTACACTATTTTTGCCTTAGCAGTTGGATTCACTAACCCACCGAAATGTATTTAAATATATCACTACATCCATTCATAATTGTATCACTGTTCGATTATTATGGCGGCACTAAAATTTGTAACCATTTGATATTATTAAACCTGAGGGTTGACATAGGAGGGTCGAATTGATACGATTATTTGAATGAATTCAAACTCATACAAATAATTGTATCATGAGGCCATATGCTCTCATTTGAAGAATCCAAGACAGTACTTCGGAACTTTTTCAACAAGAAGTATATCGCAGATATTGGCCAGTTATATCATTTACTTCAAACGACGTCGCGAATGAGTGTTTTTCGAAGACTCAAACGCATGGGATATTTAACGAGTTTTACGGATGCCGGTCGTTATTATACGCTTCAGGATGTACCGATTTTTGATGAGTGGGGATTGTGGTTTCATAAGGGGATTGGTTTTTCACAATATGGCACGCTGAAAAACACCATCATCAAAATCGTCCATTCTTCAGATGCCGGCATGATGCCCAAAGAAATGCTGAATTTGTTGAAAATAAGAATTCCCAACACGTTGCATAATGCACTGCATGGGCTGGTTAAAAACAATCAGATCGGTCGCCGTCGGCTGGAACGTTTCTTTCTATATACAGATGCAAATCCTGAAAAAGCACAACTGCAGTTAAATACGCGCCGTTTTCTTTTGCAAAAGACAGCACCGGTTGTTGAACCACCATCAGCAGAATTAACCATCGCCGTGCTGATTGAAGCGTTTAAAACCGTAAAGATCAGGGTGTCTCCAACGTTGGTTGCTGAGCGCCTGGACGTACGAGGGATGTCGGTTACAGTCGAGCAAGTCAAACAGATTTTTACTCGACACGGGATCCCGACAGAAAAAAAAACGGCAAGCCTCCCTTAAACGTCCTGAGCGATTTGAGAGATGAGGCGCGTCGTTTGAATGACCGTTGTTGTAAACAGGCTTTCGGACTGACCGATGTTGTTGTTTCGGCCAAAGAGGAGCGTGGACGCTGTGAAATCTGTCATGGCCCAATGAAAGTTCAGAAAACATACCGCCATGAAGGCAGGACCCTTCGACATGGAGTATTCGAAGTATGTGAAACAGTGTATGTTTGTGCCGGCCGATGCCATCATCCCGTCGGCACCTTGGTGACCCAAAGATCTTTATCCGTGTCGCAAACTATTATGCCAAACTGCAATGCCGGCTATGATTTGATGGTTTTTGTCGGACGCCAGCGGTTGCTTGAACATCGGCAGCGAGAAGAGATCATGGCAGCGCTCAATGACGACTATGGCATTCGTATCTCAGCTGGTGAAGTCAGTGACTTGGCCATGCGGTTTTCACAATATTTTCTACGGCTTCATTATGCAAAAGCCGACCGCATAAGAAAAATATTGGAAAATGACGGTGGATGGCCGATGCACATCGATGCAAGCGGAGAAAACGGCCGAGGCACGCTTTTTGTTGTGATGGCCGGTTGGCGAAAATGGGTGCTTGGCGCATGGAAGATAGCCACTGAGAAAGCTGAACTTATTTTGCCATGTCTGCGCGACACCGTTGAAAGATTCGGCCCGCCTTGTGCGGGGATGCGAGATTTAGGGCGAGCGGTCACACCGGCGCTGAACGATTTGGTTTCCGAATTGGGATTGGAGATCCCTGTTTTGGCCTGCCATCAGCACTTTCTGGCGGATATCGGCAAAGATCTTTTAAATTCTGACCATTGTGCCCTTCGCGACCTTTTTCGCAGAACCAAGGTTCAAGCCGACATTAAGCGCCTGATTCGCGAGTTCGGCGGAAAGATTGGTTTACAGATCGATGATGCTCGGCAAACGGTTATTGCATGGCAAGAGATGGAAGACCATACATATCAATTGCCGCCGGGAAAAAATGGGATAGCGGTTGTCCGTGCGCTAAGCCAATGGGTGATCGACTATCATGCCGACGCCTCCGGGCTGGATTTTCCATTTGACCGACCCTATTTCGATTTTTTTAACCGCTGCATGATCGGATCAAAAGCGATTGATGCGTTTCTTCGTATCCCATCCGATGATCGAAAAGTAACCGGTGCACTCAAACGGCTTGGCCGGATTTTGACCAAAGTTGCTTGTGAAGTTCCTTTTCGTCACATCGTCAAGCGGCTCCAACGCCGTGCTGAGCTATTCGATGAACTGAGAGATCAACTGCGGACCGCGAAAAAACTGCCCGAAAATGAAACAGTGGCAGACATTGATGCGATGCGGAAACGATTGGACGATTGGACGGTATCGCTCAGAGAACTTCGTCCCAAAAGAGGCCCGGCCCAAGATACGCGCGATGCCATTGATATCATCCTGAAACATATCGATGTTCATGGCGAAAACCTTTGGGGCCACATTATTACGTTACCGGAGAACGCCCCTTCTCGAATGCGACTTGTGAGTCGTACAAACGAAATTATAGAAAACTTTTTCGGCACAATAAAACACGGCGAACGACGCAGGAGCGGGCGGAAAAACCTCACACATGATTTTGAACTATTACCAGCTGAGGCAGCGCTGGTGTACAATCTGAACCAACCCGATTATGTCAGTGCCGTTTGCGGATCCATTGATCGTCTTCCTCTTGCTTTTGCACAACTCGATAAAGAAGAAGCGCGGAGAAAAGAAAAAGGGTTACCGTCCCAAAAGATGTCAAATCTGGATAAAATACTTCAACTTTCCACTTCATCTTTATCTTCCGCTGATCGCCATGTTGTAAGAACGGAAAATATGAATCAACGCATCATCAAGGCAGCCAGAAGCCGCGCTCCGCGCGTCGCGTGTTGAGGGATATTGTAAAATCCAACCGTAGAATGACGCTTAAGAAAATTTCATAGGAGCGATAGCCGCCCGTTCCCCCATTGTGCCAGATCATTTCCAAGCCGTTCGATCAAAATCCTTTGAATCTCCCCGTCGGATGGGACTGGAGATGCCAATACTGACCGTCCAAGGGCGGTTACTGATATAATCCATGCTCCACATCGTAATAGTACTCCCACATGAAATCCCGATGAGATTTAGAACGTCCAACAGAGCCAGTCCCGATTCGACCGCAGTCGTCTTCCCTTTCATCCGCTTGACATAAAAATCGGACAGCCTTCTCGTGGTTGCATACTCATCTTTTGCGACCGGATTCCAAAGAAACTGATGGAACGATGAAAGGGATGATGGATAAAATGGTGTTGAACAGAGCCGCCTGATGCCGTCGGTCAAGCTATGGATTTTATATAGCCTACCTGGTGAAGAATGCAAGGGAACATTGGAAGTTTGGATCACGAAATCGTTTTCTGATCATCTCGTTCGACCTGTAGGTTTATATAAATGAGTCCGTCAAGGGCGGATTCCGATGGAAAATTCAGAGTCTTCGGGCCGCTCTTTAATGGGCGCCCCCTTTTTGACTTGGCCACGCAATCAATCAGTACTATGATATATTGTATTGTGATCCCATCCTGGTTTCGCAATAGCATTTCATTTTGTCGGCACGATGGCTCCCGCTTGGGGCCGGCCGTCTGCCAGTGTCCGGTGGAGGTGCTGATGGGTGAAACAATTGCCTTCAGCGAGGTAATGTGATGACGGTTCAAGACAAGCAAGAATCCCCCTTGCAACCGGATGCTCCGGTTCTGCTGGATGTCGACGGGGCCATGACGCGCCTGGGGAGAAAAGAGTGGATATATATCAAGATCCTCGAACAATTTGTTTTCGATTATAGCCACTTTGCAGAAACAATGGGCCGGTGCCTGGCCAAGCAGGATCGCAAGG
Organism: Desulfosarcina ovata subsp. ovata; assembly: GCF_009689005.1. Lineage (NCBI taxonomy): Bacteria > Pseudomonadati > Thermodesulfobacteriota > Desulfobacteria > Desulfobacterales > Desulfosarcinaceae > Desulfosarcina > Desulfosarcina ovata. The sequence continues at coordinate 5,340,029 of NZ_AP021879.1, forward strand.
GGGCCGAGCGACTGACCCACAAAATGAAAGGCGCGGCGGGACAGATCGGGGCGGAGGCTTTGTATGTAATGGCGCCTGCATTGCGCCAGATGGTTGCCACGCAGCCGACCGAGGTCGCCACCGGGAAACTTGCCGAGTTTGAGGGCCTCGTTAAGCAAACAGTTGCCGTCATCAACTCCTTTCTGGTATCAAAAGGCATACGAACGGATTTAGGATTCCAGCCATTGGGCGAACCGGAAATGATACCTCAGGCAGGCCTTCTGGAAAGCATCCGGCAGCACGCTTCAATGGGACGATTTTCCCGGATCGAACGGATCATCGACGATCTGGAAAGAAAAAATTGTAATTACGAAACGTTTTGTGTGGGTATGCGCAAGCATATCCGCGCATATGATGAAGCGGCGATTGCCGCTTATATAGACCGATGGACATGACCATGGATGCAAAACCTTCAACGGGAACGATCCTGGTTGTTGACGATGACCTGCTGATCATCGATATGCTGCGGGCCTGCATCGAAGATCAAGGCTATGAAACGATCATCGCCACATCCGGGGAAACGGCGATCACCCGAGCGGAGCAAACCGCCACGGATCTGATCTTGTTGGATATTGTCATGACTGGAGTAGATGGTCTCGAAACCTGCCGACGCCTCAAAGCCTCTGAAAAAACCAGCACCATTCCGGTGATTTTCCTAACCGTTTTAACCGACACTGAAAATATCGTTACCGCATTCAAGGCCGGAGCCGCGGATTATGTCACCAAACCGATTCGAATTCCGGAATTGCTGGCGCGGATTCAGACCCAGATCGAATTGCGGCACACTCAGATGGCGCTGAAAACCAAAAACCAGCGGCTGCAGCAGGAGGTGGAAAAACGCCTGGAAATGGAAAACCAAATCCGGTTCCTCAACCAGGAATTGATGCGCGCCCAGGAACGCGAAAGACAAAAAATCGCTTACGAACTGCATGAGAAGATCGCTCAGAACTTGGCCGCCCTAAAACTCCTCACCTCAGACATCTTTGATCATCAGCGGCGTCTCCCCGAAGAAAAGCGAAAAAAGGCCGCTTCCTTCTCCGAGGGATTGGAATCCGTTTTACACGATATCCGGGCCATGACCTACCAACTGCATCCTCAGCTGCTGGATATTTTTGGCATCGAACGGTCAGTGGCCGTTTACTGCCAGGATTTCTCGACCCGGTATGCACTACCGGTGGACGTTGATTGTGTTGGTTTTACCGATCGCCGATTCGATATGGACACGGAAATCAATCTGTACCGGATCGTTCAGGAAGGGCTTGATCACCTCGTCCAGTACGGGACTTCCCGGCGCGCTTGAATGCCGATGATGAGCGGATTCTTCTACAAATGGAAAATGAACGGGAGGATGCTGCCTTCGATGACGACGCAATAGAGGTCATGCCATCAGACGGCCTGGGGTTGAGGCGAATGCAGGCACGCGCCCGTCTGCTCGGTGGCCACCTGACGATCGAATCCCGTTCGGTGCCGGGTAACCGAATCGTCATCAACATACCTGTTAGTGAGAAGGACCGGTAGGTCCGGAGACAGGTTGATCTTGTCCTATTTTTTACTTAACCGCTATATGGCCATTTTGAACGACATCAGTCTTCAATCTGATAATAGGCCAGTTTGTCGTAAAGCGTTCTCCGTCCGATTCCCAAGAATACGGCTGCTTTGGAACGATTGCCTTTGGCTATTCGCAATGCCCGTCGGATAGCGTTCTTCTCGGCCTCTTCCACCGCTTTTTTAAGCAGCACAGGATCGCAATTAGAATCCTTCCCGGGATTGTCTTTGTCCATGCCCCCTGCCCCAAAACACTCGGCATCGATGATATACCCATCGGATAGCAGGACGGCCCGTTCGATAACGTTTTTCAGTTCTCGAATGTTTCCCTTCCAGGGAAGCTCCATGATTTTTCTCATGACGGTGTGGCTCAGTTTGGTTATCTTTTTGTTGTGACGCTGGTTGAATTCCCGCACAAACTGTCCCACGAATTGAAGCAGATCCTCCCGGCGTTCTCTTAACGCCGGAAGATGCAAGGGGATCAGAGACAGGCGGTAGTAAAGATCTTCCCGAAAGCCTCCTGAATCAACTTCCTTTTTCAGGTTCCGGTTGGTTGCCGAGATAACGCGGACGTCGATCTTGATCGGGTGGTTCCCCCCTACCGGACGAATTTCCAACTCCTGTATGGTCCGCAAAAGCTTTACCTGTGTCTGGGGCGGCAATTCACCGATTTCGTCCAGGAAAACCGTACCACCGTGAGCCTCCTCCAGCAGCCCCCGTTTGGCCCGCACCGCGCCGGTAAAAGCCCCTTTCACATGGCCGAACAGTTCGCTTTCCAAAAGGTTTTCCGGAAGCGCGCCGCAATCGATGGTAACGAAAGGGCCTTCGCTTCGGTTGCTGAGAGAATGGATATGCCTGGCCAGCATGGTTTTCCCGGTTCCGGTTTCCCCTTGAATGAGCACCGAGGTGTCGGACGCGGAGACTTTCTCGATAATGGAGATAATTTTTTTCATTTGCTGGCTTTCACCGATGATGAGCAAATTGTTGTTGCCCGCATCTTTTTCTTCTTCATCAAGCTTGGAAAGCCGACGATGCATCGCGCCGAACTCTACCGCGCGTTTGACCGTGAATTCCAGCTCCTCGCGCTTGAAAGGCTTGGTGACATAGTGAAACGCTCCGATCTTGATGGCCTCCACAGCGCTTTCGATGGTCCCTGCGCCGGTGATGATGATGAACGGTAGAATCCGGTCAATGGCGCGGATTTCTTTCAACAAGTCGATTCCGCTCATCCCCTCCAACACCAGATCGGAAATCACCAGGTCGTGTTCGGTTTCGGCCAGCCTATTCCAGGCCTCCTCGGCACTGGGTACGGCGGTAACCGCATATCCTTTGCGCCGGAAAAACCGCTTCAGAAAGAGAAGCATATCCGGCTCGTCTTCAACAATCAGCAGACGGGGTTCCATTTTTTTTCTCCGTTTTGGCGGGAAGGTCGACATTTATGGAGATGCCTCCCAGCTCGCTGTTTTCAGGAAAAATTCTTCCGCCATGGTTTTTAACGATTCGGCTGGCAACGAAAAGGCCCAACCCCACGCCCTGGAATTTGCCTTGCGTGTAAAAAGGATCGAAGATTCGCTGGTGTTGGTGCGCGGGGATCCCTTTGCCGCTGTCTTCGATCCGGGCTCGGTGCCAGTCCCTGCCACCTTTGTCGATGCGATCCACACTCACCCTGATGATACCGGCACCGGACATGCTTTCGATGGCGTTGAGAAAAAGGTTGATGAAAACCTGCTGTAATTGGTTTACATCGCCTCGGAGCCAATAGCGTTCGGTTTTCAAGTGGCGGATTACGGAAATTTTTTTAAGCCGGGGTTTTAAAAAGTACAGGCAATCCTCCAGCAAGGCGGCTATATCCAGATCGACCTGGTTGGATACCTTCGCAGAGGCTTGGTCCAGCAAGGCCTGCGTGATGTTTCCGGCCCGCAGTGCATTGCGACGAATGACTTTAAGGCTGTCTTGGGTTTCCGTGTTGTCCAGTTCTCCGCTGATCAAATCTTCCGCATGGGCCAGGATGATGCCGATGGGGTTGTTGATTTCGTGGGCCACACCGGCCGCGATCTTTCCGATGGTGGCCAAGCGTTCGGAAGCGATCAGCTCCCGCTCCATCAAGTCGCGTTTGGTCAGGTCCCGAGCAAAGCAGCAGGCCAGCAGTTCCTCTTCGATGCTGCGGTGCAGCTTGGCAGCGACAAACTCGACGTGGATCAGGTGGCCGCCGAAATTGGTCAATTTGGTTTCAAGTAATGCGATCTTTTGGGAAAAAAGCTCCTTTAAAAAAACGGCAAACTTCTCCTGATCCCGGGCTAAGACCAGCGTACGCAGGCTGCTGTCAAGCAGTTGATCCTCGGGAACCTGTAATTTGTCCTTGGCACTTTGGTTGGCCAATCGGATATCCCCCGTTTTGTTAATCAGGAACACAATGTCCGGCGAGGATTCGATGAGCTGCCGGTAACGCTCCTCGGATACCTTGAGCCGGCCGGTGATTTGGTTGACTTTTCTCTTCAGGGAGACGTGCCAGAAAAAAAGGAGCAGGCCGAGCGCGGCCATGCCGGTCGTGGCAAGGACGACCAGGGGCGCGAAACGCTGCCACAAATAGGAGGCATAGTTTTTTCCCAGCCATTTTTCACGGACCCGGTCCAGCTGTCCACTTTTGATCGCCTCACCCAATGCCTTGCTCAATCCGGAAGTCAAAGGCTGATTGTTTCTGGCGATAATCATGGTAAATGGAAAACGCCCCATGCTTACCCCTGCCTGGCGAACGTTTTGCAGCCCATATTTGCCGATCAGATAGGTTGCCATTTGATCCGAGTAATCGATAAATTCCTGCGCCTGCCCGGAATTGACGATCGTCAGCGCCTCCTTGACGGATCGCGCCTGAATGAAATCGCTTTTGTTTTTTCCAATGATCCGTGCCAGGTAGGGTTGATCCCTGACAACGACCCGTTTTATGGCTTTTTGAGATGGGTGATTTGTGGTTTCAGCAGCGTGATGCACAAACAGGTAGCGTTTCACATAGATGAGGATTTCCAGGGTGCTGAAGTCCTGACGTTGGTTCTCATCCAAGGCAATCCCCACGACAAGGTCCAGATCGCCGTTTTTCAAGGCCCGCAAGAGGTCCTCAGTTGTACCCACCAAATAGCGCGGTTCGGTCAATAGCTCGGCACTCAATATATTCAGGACGTCCACACTGTATCCGCGGACTTCGCTATGGCCTTCATCCTGATAGGAAAACGGGGGAAATCCCATTGGAACGCCGATCCGCAAATGCTCCTGGGCAATGGCCGGTGCCGACATCACCAAAAGGAGTGTCACGAACAGGTTGTACAACCCGATGGGTAAGCGTGTTTTCTTTTTGTCAGCGCAGTTCATTCCAAACAACCATGCAAATGGCAGACTTGTACCGGGCAACCGCATTTGGGTCGGCCAGCATATTCTGTATACTATCTGTTTTCAGCAGACCATTGTCAAACCATCCCGAACTTGAATCGTCCTCTATCGAAAACCAGCAGGCCGGCCTGATGTCAAGGAACCGTCAAACCTGTGCCATTTCCCGCACTGGGTTTCTGTTTGTGCGCTCGGCCGCACACCTGAAAGCGCCCTCACGAATGGCCTACCAGCCAGAAAAAACAAAAACCAATTGTTTATACAGTTGATTTAACCGATGGCACAGATGTTGATTTTTAATTCTATCGGTCTGGTTTGAAGGCTACCATGTCCCCCGAGGGCAGATACATGCTCTGTGGTCTTATTTCATACGGAGATAATCCCTACAACCCATTGATAACGGAGGAGAAGATGAAAATGAGCGTTCTTTTGAAAAAATCGTTGGTCCTGGTTGCCGCTCTGATACTGGCCATCAGCGTCGTTTCGGCGCATGCCGATGGCAAACCCGAAAAGGTGACCGTCATTTATGGCGGATCGTCCTGGCTGGGGCATTACCCGGCCTGGGTCGGTATCGAGAAGGGGCTTTTTAAAAAATACGGCCTGGGGGTGCTTTTCCAGAATTTCTATGCCTCATCCGGTCGCATGGGATCCTTGGTCGCCGGGGATCTGGATGTGGCCTCCACGGGCAGTATTTCCGCGATCGCCCTGATGGCCTCCGGCAGCAAGGGCTTCATGGCCTTCGGCACCCAGGATTCCTATGCCACGGTGGAAGGAATTATTGCCAAAGAGAACACTAAAAACATCCAGGATCTCAAAGGGAAACGCATCGCGGCGCCCTTTGCTTCCAGCTCTCATGTGCTTGTGCTGGATATCCTGGAGCAAAACGGGATCGATCCGGATAAGGATCTCGACCTGGTCAACCTGAAGGTCAACGAAATGCCTGCTGCCATGGGCTCCGGGGAGATTGACGCCTGCGCCGCCTGGACTCCGCATTTCAACAAACTCCTCAACATGCCGGGCAACCACATGCTGGTCAACGACACCGAATTCAGCCTGTACAAGAAATATAAACTCGGTCCCGGACCGGACCTGCTGGTGGTTCGCAAGGAATTCGCCGAAAAGTATCCCAATACCTGCCAGGCGTTTGTCAAAGGTTACTTCGAAGCCGTGGACATGTTGATCAATCAGCCCGAGGAATGCGCTAAGGTGCTGGTGAAACTCACCAACCTGAGCATGGAGGATCAGATGACCGTGCTCAAGGACATCGCCTGGATCAAAGGCAGTGAACAAAAGAACCTTATGGTTCAGCCCGGCGGTTTCGTAACCGGTATGCAGCGACTGGCGGAGTTTCTGGTCAGGCACAAGCAGATCGACAGCGCGCCCGATGTTAAGCGGTGGATTGCCGGGAGCATGGTTCCGTAAAAGCGCTTTGTAGTTCACTTCTCATCATTCCTGTACCCCTCGGGAGGGCCATTGGCGGCCCTCCCCTTATCTGCCGGAGGGAATTCATGAAAGTTGACAGTACCGCGAAATCGTTGACCATCAGCATCGTTTCGCTATTGATATTCATTGGCGCCTGGGAGCTTGTCTGCCGTCTGGGATTCATCGAGCCGCTGTTCATGCCGCCGCCATCCAAAATTCTATACCGGGCCATGAAGCTGATCGACAACGGCCAGCTTTTCGTGCACACCCTGGCGTCCACCCGGCGCGTGATGGTGGGATTCGTCGTGTCCAGCGTGGTGGCGATCCCGTTCGGAATTTTTCTGGGATCGTCCCGATTTTTTATGGCGGTGTTCGACCCTTTGATTTCCCTGCTGCGTCCGTTGCCTTCCATGAGCTGGATCCCCTTGTCCCTTCTGTGGCTGGGCATCACGGAAACCCAGAAATACTCCATCGTTTTCATGGGGTCCTTTGCGCCGTCGCTGCTGTACATCATCGAGGCCACCAAGGGCATAGACCCCCTTTTGATCCGTGCCGCCAGGAATCTGGGCGCTTCCAAGCTGGATGTCATGCGCGAAGTCATCTTGCCGGGGTCGCTGCCCCAGATCATTGCCGGCTTGAAGGTCATGCTCGGGATTGCCTGGACCTGCATCATTTCGGCGGAGCTGGTTGCCGCCAGGGAAGGACTCGGATTCATGATCATGAACGGGAAGGAGTATTTTCAGACGGATACCGTTCTTTTGGGCATGGTCATGATCAGCATCACGGTCATGATTATCGATGTGGTATTCAGGAAATTCGAGAGGAGGCTGCTCCCATGGACACGGTAACCAATGGCAATAAAATTTCCCTCCAAGGAGTGACCAAGACCTTTCCCGGAAAACGGGGGACCGTCACCGCCCTCAAGGATCTCTCCATGGATGTCGAGGATGGCGAATTCCTAGTGGTCGTCGGCGCATCGGGATGCGGCAAGACCACACTGTTGAATCTGGTGGCCGGTTTCGACACCCCGTCCCGTGGAAGCATTTTCCTGGACGGAGAGGCGGTAACCGGAATCACGCCGGAGTGTGGCATGATTTTCCAGCAGTATGCCCTTTTTCCCTGGAAGACGGTTCAGGAAAATGTGGAGTTCGGCATGAAGATGAAACGCATGCCCCTTGCCGACCGACAGGCGCGGGCGGCCCGCTTCATCGATATCGTGGGCCTCAAGGGGTTTGAGAAAAGCTATCCCCACCATTTGTCCGGGGGCATGAAGCAGCGGGTCTCCATCGCCCGAAGTCTGGCAAACAACCCCAAGGTGATGCTGCTTGACGAGCCCTTCGCCGCCCTGGATGCCATGACACGCCAGGTCCTCCAGGAGCAGTTGGTCCGGATTTACGAAAAACACCGCAAGACGATCGTCTTTATTACCCACTCCATCGACGAAGCCCTGCTGCTCTCTTCACGAATCGTGGTCATGACGGCAAGGCCCGGCAGGATCGCCCAGGAGATCGTCAACGACCTGCCCCATCCACGCAATGCCGACGTTCAACTCTCCAGCCGCTATATGGAACTTAAACGCACAATTTGGGACAGCGTGCAGGCAGAGGTGATGAAAAGCATGGAGGTCGAGACCGAGGGATAAAAGGAACCCCTTACTTCGGTACCCTGTCCGCTAACACTTCATGTTGAAAAGCACATCGTTTTCCCAATAGGACTGCTCCAGTTTGGCTTGGTGTTCTTTCAGGCTGTCGCCCTGGCGGCTGGCCAGCTCGTGGACCAGGTAATTGATCAGACATGACATGGAGGTCGGACTGCCCAGGTAGGGGATGTGCTTGGAAACCGCCACAAGATGATGATCGGCGAACTGCAGCACCGGGCAGTTTTTATTGTCGGTGATCACCACCAGCGTATGTCCCAGCCGCTTGGTCAGTTTGCCCAGGCGGATCAATTCGTTGGGATAGCGTGACATGGCGACGATCACGCTGACGCTGTCGGCCGGAGCGATGGTCAGCCAGTCGATGGTGGCGCGGTCGCTGCCGGACATGATGCGGATATCGCCGCGTACTTTGGTCATTGACCAACCCAGATAATAGGCCATGGTGTAGGAAAGCCGTGATCCGATCACGTGCAGCGGCACTTTGCGGTCCAAAACCTCCACCACGGCGGACATGGCATCGATGTCAAGGGAATTGTAAAGCGCCTGCAGATTGTCAATCTCCTCAGAGACTGTGCGGCGAAAGCGTACTGCCCCCGGGGCCTTGAAATCCGCCAGGTCCAGCCTGTCGAGCAGCGTCATTTCTGTATCCACGAAATCCCGCAGTACTTGCTGAAAGTCACTGTAGCCATCATAGCCGATGCCGGCCACGAAGCGCACAACGGTGGCTTCGCTGACATCGCAGGCCTCGGCCAGTTCCTTGGTGGTCATGAATACGGCCTTGCGGGGATGGGCAATGATGTATTTGCCCAAAATGCGTCCTTTGGGGGTCAGATTGTCTCGTGCGGCGCTAATACGTGCGATAAACGGATGTACTTCTATTGTTCTTTGTCTCATAATATAGAATCAAAATATTTCAAAAAGATATTTTATCTTTCATAGTATTGGATGGTTGTTTCATTTAATGGGTTGGATTGCGGGTGATGTATCAAATAGAAACGCCAAACTATTTATTAAGTATGCTTCATTATTGTTATCCTGCTGTAATTTAATCATAAAAAGATAGACGCCGTGAAACACAGCCGCCATCATGTGTTCCTACGTTGAAAAAAACAAATCAATGCCAAACTAATGATTGACTAAAAACGTTTCATATGCAAGAAAAAATACATTCCACCATATTTAATAGTGCTGTGTCTGTAATGGCTGATACAAAAAGCAAAGTATCAAGAAGAAGGTGATCAATGGAAGAGATTCTCCAATATGTGACCACCAACTACCCCACCATTGCCAGGTTAACCATCGAGCACCTGTACCTGGTAAGCGTTTCCGTGGGCGCGGCAATTTTGAGCGGCGTGCCCATCGGCATCCTGATTACCAAGGACAAGCAACTCGCGGACGCCGTCCTGTATGTCGCCTCGGTGATCATCACCATCCCCTCGGTGGCCATGTTCGGCCTGATGATCCCTTTGTTGTCGCTGGTTGACCGGGGGATCGGTTTCTGGCCGGCGGCCATCGCCATTTTCCTTTACTCGCAGTTGCCAATCATCCGCAACACCTACACAGCCATCAACAATATCGACCCCGCCCTGCGCGAAGCGGCCAAGGGCATGGGCATGAGCGACTGGCAGCGCCTGGCCCGGGTCGAGATTCCGCTGGCCGTTCCCGTTATCATGGCCGGGGTGAGGATGGCGGTGGTCATGAATATCGCTGTGGCCACCATTGCGGTCTATATCGGCGCGGGGGGATTGGGCACCATTATCAATGAAGGTATAACCGGCACCAACAGCGTCAAGCTAATCGTCGGCGCGGTGGCCGTTTCCCTGTTGGCGGTCATCGCGGATTATCTATTTTTGTTTATCCAAAAATTGTTGACGCCCAAGGGGCTTAGCGGAGCGTTGCCATGATCAGACTGGAAAATCTGACCAAACATTTTGAAGTGCCGGGCAAGGAACCGGTCATTGCCGCCAACAATGTCTCCATGCATGTTGGCAAGGGGGAAATCTGTATCTTTCTTGGGCCGTCGGGGTGCGGAAAAACCACGGCCTTGAAGATGATCAATAAGCTGATTCCCAAGACGTCCGGCAAAATCTATATCGATGGACAGGATACGGATGAACTGGACCCCATCACCCTGCGCCGTGAGATCGGTTATGTCATCCAGCAAATCGGCCTGTTTCCCAACATGACCATCGAGGGAAACATCTGCGTGGTGCCGGATCTATTAAAAATGGATCGCAAGGCCAGTCGCCAAAAGGCCCGCGAGTTGATGGAAATGGTCAACCTCGATCCGAATATTTTCCTCAAGCGCTATCCGCGGGAGCTTTCCGGCGGTCAACAGCAGCGCATCGGCGTGATCCGGGCCCTGGCCGCCGACCCACCGGTGATGCTGATGGATGAGCCCTTCGGGGCCATCGATCCCATCAACCGGGAAGTCATTCAGGACGAGTTTTTAAAATTGAACGCCGAACTTGGCAAGACCGTCCTGTTCGTCAGCCATGACATCGACGAAGCCATCAAGATGGGAGACAAGGTCGCCATTTTCCGTGAAGGAGTTCTTGAACAGTTCGACACGCCCGATGAGATTCTGGCCAACCCGGCCAACCAATTCGTCAAGGATTTCGTCGGTACCGATCGCGCTCTCAAGCGGCTGAAACTGATCGGTGTGGCCGATGCGATCATGCCCTTTCACATGGCTGTCGATCCCGAGGATTCCCTGGAGACGGTGGCGGAAAAGATGCGCAGTCACGGCGCCCACATCGCCGTGGTGGTTGGCCCCCGGGGGCGTGCAAGGGGGTATATCACCAAGGAGGAAATCCAGGGGGACAGCAGCGGCGGTGTTGTCGATGAGTACATCGACCCCATTCCTGGCACCATCCATGAAGGGGACAACCTGCACGACGCCGTTTCCCAGATGTACTCCCACGCCAGTGACTGGTTGCCGGTGGTGGACGACGATGGGTGCTACAAAGGTTATATCACGCAACACACCATCGCCAGCTTGCTGGGAGGGGTTCCCAGAAAGCGTGGCGACAAGATCAGTTAGGGCGAGAAATGAGCAATCTTATTGAACTCATAAGAAGAAGCAAGACCTTCTTCATCTATCTTTTGCTGGCCTTGGTGTACCTTTGCGGTGTCTTCTCCGAATCGGCCGGATTGATCGAGGAATTCAAATACTCTTTTGATGATTGGCTCTATCTTTTCAGGCAAAATATTTTGATTGTCGTCTGCTCGGGCACCACCGCCTCGCTGCTCGGGATCGCCGCCGGCATCCTGATGACAAGGCCCTGGTTCAAGCGTTTCGCAGAGCCCTTCGCCCAGGGGTTCAATATCCTTTCCGCCGTGCCCACCCTGGCCATTTTGGCGATCATCATGACCATTACCGGACTGGGCTTCAAATCGGCCTTTTTCGGTCTGATCACCGTCACCATTTTGCCGGTGGTCAGAAATACCTATCAGGGGATCACCGAAGTTCCGGACCACATGATCGAGGCCGCGCAGGGGCAGGGCATGACAGAGCGCCAGGTGCTCTGGAAAATTCAGATCCCCAATGCACTTTACGTCATTTCGGCGGGGATCCGCACCGGCTTCGCCCTCAATGTGGGGACCAGCCCCCTGATCACCCTGATCGCCGCCGACAGCCTCGGAGAGTTCATATTCACCGGCATCCAGCTCAACGAGTTCAACTCGCTTCTTATCGGTTCTCTGTCGGTTGCCGCGCTAGCCATATTAATGGATTTTGTTTTGTCCAAGATGCAGTATTGGCTGCTGCCCAAAGGCGTGAACCCGCAACGGTTCGCGGAAGAATAACTTTCACACGGAGGAGAAGATGACCATGAAGACCATATTGACTCGAATAGGCCTGGCCACCGTTGCGATCATTGCCCTGTTAATGGTGCAGACGGTATCGGCAGCCTCCCTTGTCGTTGGCGGCAAGGGGTTTACCGAGCAATTGCTGTTGGCCGAAATCACCGGCCAGTACCTGACCGCAAAGGGATATTCGGTGGAGCTCAAGACCGGCATGGGCACCTCGCTGGTTCGCAAAGCACTCGAAAACAAGCAGGTCGACCTCTACTGGGAATATACGGGAACGGCCTTTCTGACCTTCCATAAGAACTCGTTCGCCAACCAGCCGGCACAAGAAATCTACGAAGCGGTGAAAGCCAAGGATGCCAAAAGCAACATTATCTGGCTGAACGCCTCGGCGGCCAACAACACCTATGCCCTGGCGGTGCGCCAGGCCGATGCCAATGCCAAGGGGATTAAAACCCTGGAAGATCTGGCCGCCAAGCTCAACAGCGGCGAGAAGTTGATCCTGGGTTGCAACATCGAATTCTACAAACGCGAGGATGGGCTCAAACCGCTGCAAAAAGCCTATGGTTTTGAGTTTCTCCGCTCCGACGTCAAACGCATGGATACCGGGTTGGTGTACAAGGCCCTGAAAGACGGCGACGTGGATGTGGGACTGGTTTTCGCAACCGACGGCCGTATTCCGGCGTTTAACTTCACCGTGCTCAAGGATACTAAGAACTACTTCCCGGCCTATGCGATTACCCCCACCGTGCGCAAGGAAACCCTGGATGCCAACCCGGATCTGGCTGGCCAGTTGAACAAATTGTCCGCCCTGTTCGACGATGCGACCATGTCCGCGTTAAACGCCCAGGTGGATGTCGATAAAAAATCGGTGACCGAGGTGGCCAAGGCGTTTCTCAAGGCCAAGGGACTATTGTAAAATCAACGTTTCGGTGCAGCGGTTTTTTCAGCCATTGCACCGGACCCTTTCAAAGTAGTGCTACCGCTTCACCAACGGTACCACCCTTTTTTGGATCGGCAAGCCATGCATGGCTCAATTTTGCATGCCATTAATTTTACTTTAGATACACGTTGGGAAGATCTGCCCGAAGCGGTTCAGCACCAAGCCAAGCGCTGCCTTCTGGATACCCTCGGCGCCCTGATTGCCGGGTCGCAAACACCCGTGGCCGGTATTGTTCGCAAAACCGCTTTGGAGCAATTCGGCGGCGACCAGGCGACCATCATGGTTTCCGGCGAGCGCGTGTCCGCAGCCGGAGCGGCCCTGACCAACGGCTTTTTCGGCAATGCCCTGGATATCGACGACGGCTACCGCAACGTCAAGGGGCATCCTGGGGCATGTGCCCTGCCACCGCTCTTGGCCGCCGCCGAAGTGGCTGGCAATTGTTCCGGCCGTGAATTTCTCACCGCCCTGGTGGTGGCTTACGAACTGGGTATCCGTGCCGGTGTGATCCGTCACGCCACCTACAATACCTACCACTCCTCGGGAAGCTGGGGGGCTATTGCCGGGGCTGCCGGGGCTGGAAGACTGATAGGGCTTTCCCCGGAAAAAATGGTTCACGCCATGGGGGCCGCCGAGTACCATGCCCCCATCGCCCCCATGATGAAGGGCATCGATACCCCTTCCATGGGCAAGGACAGTATTGGCTGGGGCTGCATGGTGGCTGTTTTGTCGGCCCTGATGGCCCGTGACGGGTTCACCGGTATCCGCCCGCTGTTTGGCGACGCTTCCGACGAAACCTGGGTGAAAAGTTTGGGGCAGTGTTGGGAAATGCACTCTCTTTATTTCAAGCCCCATGCTGCCTGCCGTTGGGGCCAGCCGGCGGTGCTGGGCGCGACGAAAATTTTCCGGGAGCAGCGATTGACGCCGGAGCGTATCCGCCGCATTCGGGTGCGCACCTTCGAGGCGGCCACGCGCCTTCCCGACGGCCATCCTGAAAATACCGAACAGGCCCAATACAGCCTGGCGTTTCCCGTTGCCGCAGCGCTCCTTGACGGCGAAGTGGGACCGACTCAAGTCTTGCCCCCACGCCTTTACGATCCTCACCTGCTATCTCTGCTGGACAAAGTGTCTACCGAAATCGCACCTGAATTCGAGGCCGAATTCCCGGCCAAGGCACCTGCCGAAGTCATTGTCGAAACAACGACCGGCCAATCCTTTTGCTCCGGGCGCATGGAAGCCCCTTGGGAGCCGCCTGACACACTGCCTACCGATGCCGACCTGGAAAACAAATTCCGCTGGCTGACGGAACCGGTAATCGGCCGGAAACGGGCCGGCAATCTTGCCCAAAGCATCTGGTCCGCCGAGCGATGGGAAAGCATCGATCCAATGATTGCAGGTTGCCGCGCAGAGTAAGAAGCCCTTTTAAATCCATACAAGAAGAAAAATAATAAGCGAGCTTCCATGCAAAATGACAGTTTAATCGATCCGAAACTGCTGGATCAAATACATCAGGACGCCCTGCGCGTCCTGGAAGAGGTCGGGGTCAGATGCAATGCACCTGAAATCAGGCAAATTTTCGAGCAAACCGGCCAGGCGGCCTTTGATGACGGCACCGGCCATCTGCATGTGCTGGCACCGCTGGTCGAACAGGCCCTGACCACGGTCCCCAAGCGCGACCAGTACTGGATCCCCGATAATTCCTTCGGCGTGGGCGGAACAGCCCCTTTTGTTTATGATGATCGAAGCGGCGAGTTGGTCGCCCCTACCCTTGACCATCTGGCCCGCATTGCAACCATCGTCGACCAGGCGGAGGTGGTCAACTTCATGGCCCGTGGGGTGCTGATCCCCAATCAGGAAGTCAAGGTCATGGACGTTCTCGTCGAGTATTGCAACAAGCCCCTGTACGTGGCGGCCGTCACCGGGGCCGGCATCGCCAGGGCCGAGGAGATTTATGCCGCGCGGGGTAATCTCACCGTGCAATTCTCCCTGATCAACAGCCCATTGAATGTTATGCCCGAAATGGAAATGCCGTTTTTGTCCTGTGTGCGCAAAGGTTTGCCCATCTATATTTCCAGCATGCCCATGGCCGGCCTCTCCGCGCCTTATTCCATGTCCGGGCTGTTGACCCTCACCCATGCCGAGGCGCTGTTCGGAATAACGCTTACGCAACTGGTCAACCCGGGGCTCACCTGTGTGCACTCGGGACTTCCGTCCATCGCCAACCTGCAGAAAAACTACGCGGTCGATCTGGGATTGATCTCCCACAACGTGACCAATCTTTTGATGAGCGCCATTTGCAAGCGGCTTGATCTGCCCTCTATTCACAGCGCCTGCACCACCAACGAAGAATCGCCGGGACTGCGCGCCGAACAGGACGCAATCAACGGTTACGCCCTGATGAAAAAATACGGATTCCATCAGATGCGGCATGCCTTCGGGTTCTTGAAAGAACTGGTCGCCTTTTCCATCACCAAGCTTGAGCGGCACATCGAGCTGTGCGGAGAGACGGGGCCCGATCAGGCGCCGGAGGTCGTTCCCGAGCCCTATGATCCAGAAGGGGTCGACGCCATCATGCGAAACGGAAGCAAGCCCAATTATATGAGCGATGACCACACCCTGAAAAATACCGGTAAAGCATTCGTTATATAAAGCAAATACCCAAAGAAAGGATTTTTTATCATGTCACTAAAAGGTTGCGATTACGTCATCATTGGCGCCGGCATCCACGGCCTCAGCACGGCCTATCACCTATCCCTGGGGATCAAAAAAAATCCGGCCACCGCTGGAAAGAAAATCGTGGTTGTGGACAAATCCGGAATCGGCGCGGGTGCCTCGGGCATTGCCTGCGGCGTGATCCGCAACAATTACTACCAGCCTGCCATGCGCGAGCTGATCGCCCATAGCGTTGATGTGTGGGGAGAAGACGGCGAGAAATACGGCTACAACCCGGTTGGATACATGCAGATCTCCTGCGAGACCATGCACAAGGACGTGGCCGAAATATACAAAACACAGAAAGAGATCGGCTATCCTTCCGAGTTCATCGAAGGCGAGGCGGACTGCCTGAAGTACATGCGCGAGAACATCTTCGACGATTGGCGCGCCAGGAACATCACCTCGATCTTGCATGAGAAGAAAGGCGGCTACGCCCATAACACCAGGGCGCTGTACCGCTTGGCAGAGAAGGCCGAGGCCGAGGGCGTGCAAATCATGACCGGTACAGCGGTGACGGGCCTTAAAATCCAGGGTGGTTGCGTGACCGCCGTTGAGACGGACAAGGGCGATATCCCTTGCGAATACGTTGTCTCGGCTCCGGGACCCTGGGCCAAGACGTTCTGGGATATGCTTGAACTGCCCAATCGGATCTCCATCAAAAATCCAAGGGGGAAGATCCACGAGAATATCAAAATGTGGACCTACTGGTGCCTCGAAGAAGGCACCCTCGGGGTCGAACCAGAAGTGGGGATGAACAACGTCGGCCAGATGCCGCCAGTCATTCACGTGGATACCGACGCGCCGTTGTACTCAAGCGAAGACGGCTCGCTGATCACCGACAAGATGTGGGGCATTTATTATAAGCCCGATTTTCATTTTGCCGGTATCCAGGGGGGCGCCATGCCATATATTGTGGACCGGGCGGAAGTAAACGTGGATCCCTACGGCATTGATTCCCCTGACTTTGTCGTCGGTCCGGAATTCGCCCATATGTGGACCTCGGCCCTGGCCCACTGCCAGGAGCGCTACGCAGACAAGTACCGCTTGTATAAAAACGAGCCCTCCGGCGGTATCGGCGCCTTCACACCGGACAATTTTCCCGTCTTCGACGTGTTCAAGCAAAACTGTTATCTCATCGCCGATTCGAATCACGGCTATAAAATGATCGGTGTGGGCAAACTGGTGGCCGAGGAAATTCTCGGGCAGGCATCGTCGCTATTGGTCCCCTTCCGGTTTGACCGCTATGAAAAGGGAAACCTCCACCCGGAATCCAACAGCCCGTTCCCCTGGAGTTGATGGTAAGTAAATGGAAATCGTTGTATTGGTAAAACAGGTTCCGGACACCAACGCTCCGGCCGAGGTGGCCGGGGCCGCCCTGTCCGGCGAGCCTGCAGACATTCCCTGGACGATTAATCCCCATGACGAGATGGCCGTGGAGGAAGCGCTACGGGTCAAGGAGGCGCATGGAGGGCGGGTAACCCTGCTCTCCTTTTCCAGGCCTGAGGAGTTTGACGCGTTGCGTATCGGCATCGCCATGGGGGCGGACCGGGCCGTGGCGATTATTGACGAATTGAAATCCACATCACGCTACCGGGACGGTCTGCTTCTATCCCGTATCTTTGCGGCAGCATTGAAAACCATGCGCTTCGACCTGATTATAGCCGGCCAGAAAGCCGTGGACGACGATGCCGGCGTCGTGGGGCCGGCCTTGGCTGAAAAATTAAACCTGCCGTTTTTCTCCATGGTCGTCGGGCAGGAAATAAGCGGCAACCGAGTGCGCTGCAAAAGGCTTGTCGGGGGAGGGCGCATGGAAGTGGAAGCTCCGCTTCCGGCACTGCTTTTGGCGACGCGGGGGCTGAATCGTCCCCGCTACGCCACCATGCCCGGATTGCGCAGGGCCACACGGCAGGGCGTGGAAACGTGGCGGCTCCGCGATATCGCTCCGGACGCGCAGCATCTTTTTTGCGATCAGCCTTCCAGGCTGATTGCCTTGGAGCCAGTCGAGTCCCAAAGAGACTTGACCATGGCCAGGGGCGACAGCCCTCGTGAAAAAGCCGAGGCTCTGGCCAGGTATTTACTATCGGACCAAGGTTGAGAAAATCATGAAAAATAGCTTGGCTGTGAACGCCTACGTTGGAAAGCCGCACGACGAGCATTGGGAATACCAGAAATGTCGTGGGTACACGAAAAATGTATTGGTTGTGGCGCGCCATCAAGACGGGCGTTTCAAACGTGAGACATTCCATTTGACAAGCCTTGGGCGCACCCTGGCGAACGCAACCGGAGGAGAACTTACGGTGGCGGTGTTGGGAACGACTCCCCAATGCGGGGAATTGGCCGGCTTTGGGGCGGACCGCATTGATCTGGTCGAAGATCAAGCCTTGAACGATTATCTGGTCGACGTCCACGACCGGGTACTTGGCGCGATCGTTAAACGGGAAAAACCGTGCCTTGTGCTTTTCGAGGCAACCTTTTCCGGAAGGGAGTTGGCCGCGGTCCTGGGTGCCAAATTCAACGGCTCGGTGGCCTCGGGATGCACTGCGATCCAATACTGGGACGATGGGTTTGAAGTGTTGCGGCCCGTCCTGGGAGGCAGGTTCAAGGCAAGGCTGCATTTATCGGCCTTGCCCGCATTCGTTGCCGTTCGTTCGCGTTCGTTTCCCCTTTGCAAGGCAGAGGGTGCGGCGAAAATCGTTTCCATTCCGGTGAAGGTGCCGCGCACTCGGTTTAAGAATATAAAAAGGGAAACCAGTGGCCAAAAAATCGCCTTGGACCGTGCGGACGTCGTCGTGTCCGGAGGCAGAGGCATGGGAGGACCCGACTTCTCCCTCCTGGAGGCGTTGGCCGAGCTTTTGGGCGGGGCCGTGGGCGCGTCCCGCTCGGCGGTGGACGCCGACTGGCGTCCCGTCTCCGATCAGGTGGGGCAGACCGGCCTGGTCGTTGCCCCCGATCTCTATATCGCCTGCGGAATATCCGGCGCAAGCCAGCATATGGCGGGTATGTCCGCATCCAAGAGAATCGTAGCCATCAACAAGGATTCCCATGCGCCGATTTTTTCCAAGGCCGACTTTGGCGTCAAGGGCGATCTGTTTGAAATTCTGCCCCATGCAATCGAAACCATAAAGCGCTTGCGCTCTACGTCCAACCAAGGAGCTACCACGTGAAAGTGTGCATCTGTCAGACCGATCCAGTGCTTCTGGATGTCAAGGCCAATCTCGAAGACACCATCGATAAAATTGCCGTCGCCAAGGAGCAGGGCGCCGACCTGGTGGTTTTTCCCGAACTCTCCCTGACCGGTTATTTCGTCCGCGAGCGCTACCATGAAGCGGCGCTTCGCATGGATTCCCTGGAAATTCAGCGGCTGGCCAAGGCCACCGAGGGGACGGCTGCGGTAGTGGGGTTCATCGAGGAATCCAAGGCCATGAATTTTTACAATTCAGCCTTGGTGGCCGTGGATGGCGAAATCATGTTTGCCTATCGCAAACTCAATTTGCCCAACTATGGTGTGTTCGAGGAACGCAAGATTTATAGCGGCGGCAAACACATCCTTGTCTTCAGACACAAGGGCATGACCATCGCGCCTTTCATTTGCAACGACATGTGGCACCCTTCCTTGCCCTACCTGGGAATCACCCAGAAGGCCGACGTATTCGTAACCATGTTCAACTCCTCAAGGGGATCAATGGGCAACGAGTTCTCCAACATTGAAAGCTGGAACATCATCAACCGTTTCTACTCGCGGGTGTTCGGTGTCTATAACCTGTGTGCCAACCGGGTGGGTTGTGAGGTGTTCGAGGATTTGCGATCCGAAGATGACAAACCGGAATACCAGGACCCGAATGGCACCGACCCGAATGGCGATGATCCGGACGAACCGGCACCGATCGCGGTAAATGACAGTCCCTACCGTTTTTGGGGCGGCAGCGAGATCATCAACCCTTTCGGCCATAGGATTGTCACGGGCTCCCTGTATAATCCCGATGTCATTTATGCCGAAATTTCCCGGGAACTGGTTCGTAGAAAAAGGATTTTACTCCCTTATTTACGCAATGACGATCCCTATTTCACTCATCGGGAATTAGGCAGAATTCTATTTGATAAAGACCCGGAAGGATAAACCATTCGAACCGGTAACTTTCCGCTGAAAAAGGAATGGACCGCATAAAAGGCGATAAACGCATTCATGATAAAAGCGGAAGAAAAAAATATATCATATATTTTCTGTTAGTTGCCATAGTACGAATCCATTTTATTGCAGTCTTTCATGTATCGATTGCTTGGCCTGCCACCCGGATCCGCATCTTCCGATTGCTTGCCGGCAATTTTTAAATTGTCGACGTAGATATCCCGAAGAATCGTTTGCTTTAACGCGTTATTTCGCTTGTGATGCGAAAGCATGTCCAATTGCACTCAAAGGGGCACGACGATCCGTCCCCGAATCATTTGCCATACGGTTCGGTTTTGCCAGTCTGGATGATTTACAGCAATATTTGGGCCATCAATCGGTGGTTCGGGGCAAGGTCGGCCGTTGAGACCGGTTACTAAACAAATCCAGATGGTTCAGTCGTGTGGCGACAAGGGGCGGGTATGGAGTTCGTTGGCAAGCGGCGTTCCGACATGCCCGGGCAAGTGCTATACGATGGGTTTATGGTGTCTATCCATTGACGGATGTCAATCGATAGCCAAGTGATTGACATCCACTCTGGCGGAATCGGGAGTCAGCACCACCACACCAAAAGGTTGATGGTGGCTTTCGCCGGAAGCGCTTTTCTCGTTGGTGGGTTACGGGGGCCAAATCCGCTTTTTTTGGTGTTTGGGCAAACACACTAATTTCTCCCCGCTTCCCGGGATATCAGAGACGGTAGCGGGCGAGATGTTATGGCGCCGAACGGGGGCGTTAATGGCGGAGGGGGATTTCATGCTCCTCAGTGCGCTCCAGTCCGGCCGCTCAGGCGCTTTAAACGCATGATTTCATGCCTGTTATCCCCATCCCTCACGCATTGTTCACCCGCCGGGAACCCAATGCGAATTTGCTTTCAAGAAATGTTGAAAGCTGAAGGCCCCATGAAAAAATGCCGTCCCGGGTTCCCGGTCGAGTGTGAAACAAATGGTTGGCGTCAGGTTGTTGGTTTTTTGGGAAGCTGCGCTCCATGCCACACCGCAACTATCCAAGCAACATCATCTTTGGCTTTATAAAAAAAACGGTACGGCGATATGATCACTTCTCGGTAGGGGAGTTCTGGAAATTCAGGTATGATTCTTCCGGATTCAGGAAAATCCTCAAGCCGACGCAAGACTTTTTCAGCTTGATTACGAAAATTTAGAGCCGCCGAAGGCTTATCCTTTCGAATATATGATAGCGCAGAAAGGAATTGAGTTTTTGCAGAAGGTGTAAATTTAACCTTCACTAGGGCTCCTTAGACAAAAGGGCATCAGCTTCGGCAAGAACTGTATCAAGATCATACCCCTGACCAGTTTCGATCTCCCTGTCTCCTCTAACCAAAAGGCGCAATAGCTCTTTCTCGTGTTCAGACTCCTCATAGGCATCAACTCCGATAATTACCGCTGATGCTCTACCTCTTTGTGTTATTATTAAAGGGTCCTTGCTTTTTTGCAATTGTTTCAGAAGCTTTGCAGCATCTTGCCTTAAATCGCTTACTGGAATAATATTTGGTAGCTTGCCCATATTGTACCTCCTATGATACTTTTGCTTGTATCACCAACAGGCTTAAAAAAGCAAGCTATTAAAAAAAGGCCATATAAGGGTCGCATCTTAAATATTAAATATATGCAGACATATCTGGAGAGCCGAAAACTTAATAATTAAGATGCGACCCTGTTATTTCCCAATACCGTTCGGCATACATATTGCCGTAACATCTTGTTATTAAAATAAAAAATAGCGCTGGACAAAAAGATCGCTTTGTGTTTTAATCATGGTGGGTACAATTAATTAACCAGGAGGTCTCCATGAGCGAACACATCGACAAAAATGTTTTTCAAACAATTCTATCACCGGTGCTACCATTGATTGAGGTTACTCAAAATAGTCTCCATAATGATTTGGACACTTACAAGCTTTCATTATCATCGTTCACCACAAATTTGCTTTTTGGAATAATAACCAGAATTAAAAGCGTTGGACAAATCGTCACTGAGATCAAAACATCACCAACTGCTAAGGCATTAGGATTGGTCGTCGCATCGAAGTCTATGTATAATGAAGCGTTTAATCGTTATCCCCCAGAAATATTTAAAGATATATTCCATCAGTTGGTAAAAGAATTGGATTTGCATAAAATTCCGGAAATCAGTCATCTTGGAAAAATGCTAATTGTAGATGGTTCGCTTTTTCCGGCCATTTCCAATATGGCATGGGCTTGTTACAAGAAAACCGCTAATGCGATCAAAATGCATTTATCTTTTGAACTCAACCGAATGATTCCAACCGAATTTATCAGTACGGAAGGTAACTTTTCCGAAAAAGAATTTGTTAAGCAAATTCTTCGCGAAGGCATTACATATGTCTGTGATCGAGGCTATATCGCTTTCAATCTGTTCAAGCAGATATCCGACAGCAATGCATTTTTTATTATTCGCGGAAAGTCGAATATGACGTACACTGTAAAAGAGTGTCTCACTGCCACCGTACCGGATACATTCTTGAAATTTTTCAGTGACATCACAGATTCAAATATAATATTCAATAGCGATGAAAACAAAGCAAGTTATCGTATTGTTAGCTTTACGGCTATGGGCGAAAACTACATTTTGATCACAAACAGAAATGATTTGACAACTTACGAAATTATAATGCTTTACGCTTACAGGTGGCAAGTGGAACTTTTTTTTCGCTTCATAAAAAGAACCTTCAAGGGAATTCACTTAATGAGCCAATCTCCTCATGGCGTACAGATACAATTCTACTTGTATATGATTGCTTATCTATTGTTATTATCATTCAAACAAGATACGGAAATAATAAGCAGAGAAAATGAAAAAGATGAGCATGAATCTGAAGAAAATAATAAGAACGAAACCTTGCTAACTTCATCTTCATGCTCCAATTCAAATGCAAAAAGACCATATGTTTGCGGGTTAGTAACTCTTCTTGGAGAAAAATTAAAACAGTTTTATAAAATTGGTCTTCACTGGTTATTAGCAGTAAAAAATAATTTGTTAGAAATATTTGATGTGAATATCGCCAAAGTTATTGCTCAATACTCTTATCAATGACTGTGCCGAACAGTATTGGTTATTTCCAACAGATCTAAAATTTTAAACCGTAAATCCGACGAACGTCCCCAATACCCCCGACGAACGTCCCCAATACCCCCTTCGTATTCAAGGCGGGCTTTTTTACGCATAGTGGGGCTATGTGTGGAAAAGCCCAACGCAGAAGACGGATGAAAAGACAAGCAGGCGGGTATATTCTTTGACAGAAATCGCCTAACATGTAGCCTGTACCTCCATTATCGAAAAATCAATTGCTTTCCTATATTTTTCCAGCTTCGAGGCTGCGCTTTGTTTGCAGGAGCAGCTCGAGGTGTGAACGCATGAATTCATCTGACCAATCGTTTTTTTCATCCCGACGGTCCTCTCTTTGCGGTCTTTTGAGCGTTAGCTCCAGGTATTCGATTTTCCCCGACGTTGGTTCCTTGGAAGAGCGGTCGCGTGTAGGCAGATCAACAAACCTGCTGTGAAATTTTTTTGAGGCGGTGCGGATTTCGCCGAAGCGTTCGTCTTCCAGTGCGGAGCGGAGGCGTTGTGCCAGACTGGCGTCCGAAGTTTGTGATAGGGACAGTTTAACAGCTTCCTCGAGCTTTTCCGGCTTGGTTCTGAAGGGGACGGTGCGACTCAAGAAAAAAGGAGTCTGTTTTTGATACGGCGCAAACACGTGGAGATAATCCATTTCCGCCTTATGGTGAAAGCCATAGTGAAACGTGATGGGCTGATCATGCCACACGCAGTGCCACTGCGGGAGGGATTTGTCGTAGACGCCGGCAGAACTCGCGCCGGTCCCCAGGATGGGCTGTAATTGACTCACGACTTGTTTTAAGCGATCGCGCTCTCTTTTGTGTTGTAACCATACAGCTAACGACGCGATTGCCAGAGCCCCGCCCAAACCGCAGACCCATACGACGATATTATTATCGCTCATTTCTTCTCCAACCTTGATCGGCGTTCACCAACAATAGTGCCCCCACCACATCCATTACTATAGTGGCAAGCAAACGGCCTGGGGGCTGCTCAATGGATATATGAAATGAGGTCCATCCAGAAATAGATTCCCGAACATATGCGATGGGCCGTCTGTAACATGTTCACCAGGCCGAGTACTCACTGTGCCCGATAAAAACCATCACTGACAACTGAGGCGTCATCTATGTTCTCTCCCCATAATAAGCCTTCTTTCATAATCCCCTTTTTGGCCGTGACCTTGTTCTTGAAGCCTTTCGGCAGAACGGAGACGGTCGTTCCAAGGCCTCCCAAATTGCTATCGTAACGAACATCCGCCTTCAAGTTGATTTGAGCTATATTCCCATTTTTCCATTGGTAGGCGGCTTGGACTGAATTGCGTCCGGTTAAAATCAATCTACCCCCGGCCTTATACTCTTTCGGATGCGTTTCGCCTGCCAGGAAAACCACACTATCGGAAGGGCCTTTCTCACCGTAGTGCAGGGCCACCTCTAACCTGCTGCCGGGCGGTAGTATGCCTGGCTTTATGGTGTATTCGATCTTGCCCCGGTAGATGACGTCATTGTCAAAAGTGCTTAGCGGCTTTGTCGTTAACACGAACCGACTCAGAAGGTTGTACAAGGCGGAAATCTGCTTATCGACCGACCACGGTGGTGGAATGCTGGAAATTCCGCTCCATGAATCGGGAGAGTTCCAGGAATCGCCACTGTTTTCACCGAGGAAGCAGCGGCGGGCAAAAATAGCAAACGCATCATCGGTCGAAAAAATCCAGCCAAGAATTGCACCGATGGCTGCAATGACGCCACCAGCAACGAAAAGGACCAGACCTACGGGGGCGCCATAAATGGTAGCGGTCGCGAGGCCACCGACTTTCATTAAGCCAAGGCCCAGCAACAGGCCGCCGATAAATATAGAGACACCGCCGCTGGCTGCAACAAAATAGAATGCCATGGCAGTGCTGTCCCCATTATCGTAGGCATCCCAAGCCTTCTTCCACATGGCCCAGGCCGTCGCGGCGCCCAGAACCATTATGGCAAAAACGTTTGCAAAGGCCCAGCCAGTTGCGAACGCACCTGACACCTCAGTGACCGTCCAGCCGACGGTCGAGGTCGTGGTGGTGACTTCCGGAAAAATCGCGGCGCCGCCCAGCAGTCCGGCAACTCCCGAAACAACGTCCTGGACCGCGATGATCATCGCCGAAATGCTGGACCCCCAGTCCGTAATATGGGGGTCGTGCTGGAAGTCAAAACGGGCCGTGTTGATCGTTGACATCAGATTCAAGTACGCCAGGATACCCGCTGCCCCTTTCAGTCCCCAGGAGAAGCTCTGGCTGATCGCATTGGCTGTCTTGGGGAAACGCAGATCCGATATCTCCTCCAACTTGCGCAACCAGCCCAGTCCGAACTTTTTGGGAATATCTATATTTTTATCGACGATGTAGGTGGTCAGCTTATCGCCGACATCGAGGAACCCCAACAGTGCGACCCCAGCCAGGCCTTTCGCGCCCGAGGAGAGCCCGTGAACCTGAACCGGCTTGATCTTGCATGGCACAATCTCCATCTTGTTCAGGTTCTTGATAATTTCGTCGCGCCGCCTTTTGATATCGGCGGCCAGTTGCGACCGCGAGCGGTTGGTGCCAGTGCCGACGAAATCACGAAGCCCCAACAACTTCAGCGCTGCGATGTAACTAATTTTCAATCCGGTGTGCAGGCTTTTGTTCTTCGGCTTCTGGCCGGCGTCGAAATATTTGAAAAAGCACTGATGGGGCACACGAGCACCATCGCCCAGTATTTTTTGCAGGGATTCGATACCCGGCTTCAGCGGGATCAGCGCCTCTGTCACGATAGCCCAGTGCAGAACCGCAATCGCGACATCGATGGCATCCTGCCATCCGTCCTCGACCATGTCCTCAAGAACGGTCTTATCGATGATAGCATGCCCTGGACCATCGATCCACTTGATCAGCCGATGCATGCTGCGATGGGCATCGGCCGTATACTCGGCACCGTGTTTCACCAAGCGGTTATTCCATTGCTCGAGCTTTTGGGTCCAACCGGAGACGTCCCGGATTTCATCGTCGATAGTGTCCGGCTTGGGATGATCATCGCGTACCGTCCGCAACAGGTTGGCAAGATAATACTGATCCTGGGTCCATTTGGTATCTACTTTCAGAGCGTCGATCACCACGTTCTTTGTGGACTTGAGCCACTTTTGGTAAACATCCACCTTATCGGCCATATCATTCTGCACGACATCCTCGGCCCAGGCATATGGATCGATTACGGCTATCGTCTGCAGTTTGCTTTTATAATCACTAGGCTCAGGGCCGACGAAGTCCGACACCTTATTCTTTGATGGATTTTCCGGGTCCCACTGCTCTCTATTGTAGTGGGGCTTGAGTAGAGGTGTCAGGCCGTCAGGATTGTTCATGGCATGCTCGATTGCCTTCGGGCCAAGTTGAATTGAACTCAACAGGAAATAGTACCGTCGTGCTTTCCCTTTTTCGATCAGGTTGAGTGGGATGTGTGTCTGATTTCTAAGCGCGTGATTCGTCCGTGTGTGGCGAGGCGCCGACGTCGCCTTTGACAGGATCTTCTGGTCTGACAGCACATACCAGTATCCCCCCATTTTACATCTTAATTCTTCCTTTGCATCGAAACCCCGGCCAGTAAATGTTTTGAACAGGCTTTGACTGGGGGGGGTGTCTCCGGTGATGTATATTTCGTAGTCAAGTCGGTCGGGTCCGTTCGAAAGAGGGTATAAACCCTGAAAATCGAGTGAAAAGGCCGACTGGGGAAAGTAGTCCTCCGGGTCGCCAGGAGGAGGGATTTCACGTGAGATCGGTCCGCGGATGGTTATTGCACCGCCACCTGATCCTGCGACAGTCTGCTTGCGACCGAAATCCAAGCCTCCGCCGGAGAACACGTAGAGCCACTTGCCTGAGACCTCACTGGACGGACCGTGCGCTTTACGCTCTACGATATGAAACCAGAGTTGGGTGTTTTTCTTTACGGTACCGCCCCGCACCACTGAAATCTGGGTTGGCATCCCCTTAAATGCTGACGGCGGCTTCTCCGGGACCAGGAGATAACCCGGCGTGTCGCCACGGCTGAATATATAGTTGGTCCCATTGTGCTTTGTACAACCGAAACGGTTGTGCAGATACCAGTTGATCTCCACGGGATTGATCGTCCCGAAGTTTATCAACGCAAGGTCTTGCCAGGTAATGCCGTAAACATCGGCTATATTCCCCAGACTCGGTGCCTCTTTGGTCACGATATCGAACGGACGGCGCCATACCAGCCCCGGCGGCGGGTTGTCCTTTCGTTCCTTGTAATTGACACCCAGTTCAAGCTTGGGTTTTTTTGCTGGAAGCTCCCCATTGCTCATTCATCAACTCCAATGCGCTTCAAGCAACGCATTCATGGTTTTGTAGTCATCCGATTTTCCGTTGCTTTCCAGCCCCACCGATGCCTGGAAGGCGACGATGGCTGCTGTTGTCTCTTCCGAAGGATTCCCGTCCACCGGTCCGTCGTATAGTCCCAGGTTTTTCAACCTGCCCTGAATGCCGCTCAATTCATTGATGGGATCCACGTATCCGAAATCCAGTAGGAATTCCTCCTGGTTTTCCCCTTCGCCGATCAGCAATCGTCCCTTTCGGGCACCAGGTGAAATCGACTCGCTGAGGACACCGTCCTTGTCGGTTTCGCCTTCACTAACTTCGCCGTCTATCCACAAGACATATGGCTCATTGGCGCGAGGTTCGCCACCTTCTTCCAACACCAGATTAAACTTTACAGGCAGGCCTTTGCGTCTGTAGCGATGGCGTTTTCCCGTGGCGGCATCCTCTTCATGCTGCCGGCGGTCGGGCACAACGACCACGTCTCCATGCTTAAGAATGTTATGTTCCCGGCGACGGTTTTTAATCTTCGCGTTGTCAGGGTGGTCCAGTATGGTTTGAGGGGTAAACCCATGCTCGTAGGCAATACATTCGATGCATTGTCCCTGTTTAACTGCAATTCTAATCGACATACCTTACCGCCATAGTGAGTGATGTGAAGCAGCTTTTTAGCAGTTATATAGCATTCAAGATAATGTTTTTGGGCTGCGTTATCGGTCGTCGCGGTATGGATTTGCTCAAGCTCTACCCTTGTTTTATGGTTGAGCTTTGAGATCGTTGCACTTAGATTTTGAATTGAATTTGTTCCGCAAAATTCAGGGCAGACCAGAGATATGATCCGAAAACAGACAGTATCAGAATTTTTACGAAAAATCTGTACCAAACATTATCAAAATGGGGTCGCACCAAGCCATCATACTGTAATTCATAAATTTGGGTTCCAAAACCAAGTGTTAAAGGTAATTCTTGTAAATGTCGACATGCTGTCCTCCTAAATATAAGTTTAACTGCCCTATAATAATACAGAAATATAATACGCATGGCAAGCATCATTAAAACGCAGTATTGTTTAGGGCAGAACGTTCAGGGGCCGGGAACAAGTTTTACCAAACGCTCAAAATGCCCCAAGTTATAATGAAATAGTGATCGTCCAAGGTGCCACCGTTTTTCCCGGTCCCACTTTAGTGACAGGTTCGCTTCAATACAATGATATTGTAACTAAAATTAAGCATATTGATTTTTGCTCAGTTTGATGTATATTCAATGTAATGCAATCGTAAACACATAGCAGGAGAAGGTCATGGCAAAAACAGCAATAATTCAAACCCGCGTCGATCCGACGGTAAAGCATAACGCTCAAATCATATTGAAAAAACTAAACATTTCGATGTCAGAAGCTATTTCCATGTACCTGTCGCAGATCACATTGCATAATGGGATCCCATTTGAAATAAAACTGCCCAACGATGTTACGGCCAAAACGCTAAAGGAATCTGAAAAGGGAGACGATCTTCATACAGTTGATTCCGTTGATGCTTTGTTTCAGGAGCTGGATAGTTGAAAATACATTATACGACTCAATTCAAGAAGGACTACAAAAGGATCAAGAAACAAAACAAAGACCTTTCAAAATTGAGAACCGTTATAGAAAAACTATCTTCGAAACCAATACTGTTCGGCATATATATTGCCATAACATCCTGTTATTAAAATAAAAAATAGCACTGGACAAAAAGATCGCTTTGTGTTTTAATCATGGTGGGTACAATTAATTAATCAGGAGGTCTCCATGAGCGAACACATCGACAAAAATGTTTTTCAAACAATTCTATCACCGGTGCTACCATTGATTGAGGTTAATCAAAATAGTCTCCATAATGATTTGGACACTTACAAGCTTTCATTATCATCGTTCACCACAAATTTGCTTTTTGGAATAATAACCAGAATTAAAAGCGTTGGACAAATCGTCACTGAGATCAAAACATCACCAACTGCTAAGGCATTAGGATTGGTCGTCGCATCGAAGTCTATGTATAATGAAGCGTTTAATCGTTATCCCCCAGAAATATTTAAAGATATATTCCATCAGTTGGTAAAAGAATTGGATTTGCATAAAATTCCGGAAATCAGTCATCTTGGAAAAATGCTAATTGTAGATGGTTCGCTTTTTCCGGCCATTTCCAATATGGCATGGGCTTGTTACAAGAAAACCGCTAATGCGATCAAAATGCATTTATCTTTTGAACTCAACCGAATGATTCCAACCGAATTTATCAGTACGGAAGGTAACTTTTCCGAAAAAGAATTTGTTAAGCAAATTCTTCGCGAAGGCATTACATATGTCTGTGATCGAGGCTATATCGCTTTCAATCTGTTCAAGCAGATATCCGACAGCAATGCATTTTTTATTATTCGCGGAAAGTCGAATATGACGTACACTGTAAAAGAGTGTCTCACTGCCACCGTACCGGATACATTCTTGAAATTTTTCAGTGACATCACAGATTCAAATATAATATTCAATAGCGATGAAAACAAAGCAAGTTATCGTATTGTTAGCTTTACGGCTATGGGCGAAAACTACATTTTGATCACAAACAGAAATGATTTGACAACTTACGAAATTATAATGCTTTACGCTTACAGGTGGCAAGTGGAACTTTTTTTTCGCTTCATAAAAAGAACCTTCAAGGGAATTCACTTAATGAGCCAATCTCCTCATGGCGTACAGATACAATTCTACTTGTATATGATTGCTTATCTATTGTTATTATCATTCAAACAAGATACGGAAATAATAAGCAGAGAAAATGAAAAAGATGAGCATGAATCTGAAGAAAATAATAAGAACGAAACCTTGCTAACTTCATCTTCATGCTCCAATTCAAATGCAAAAAGACCATATGTTTGCGGGTTAGTAACTCTTCTTGGAGAAAAATTAAAACAGTTTTATAAAATTGGTCTTCACTGGTTATTAGCAGTAAAAAATAATTTGTTAGAAATATTTGATGTGAATATCGCCAAAGTTATTGCTCAATACTCTTATCAATGAATGTGCCGAACAGTATTGCTTCGAAACATATATTAGAGCAAAGCTATCGGGACCATCCGCTTTCAGGAAAATGGAAAGATCACCGCGATTGCCACATTGAACCCGATTGGCTCTTAATCTACCGTATCACGTCCGAATGTGAGCGAACAAAATAATTGATGGAGAAGTGGAAAAAAATGGACTCGAACAATGAGGGACGCGGTAGAGTCGGTGTTGGAGGCGATAAAAGAGCTCATAGAGAGAGCCTCAGAACACGATTATCCACCCTTTTTGAATTATTCAAGCCTTCCTGCCTATGCCTCAAAAAACCCATAAAATTGAAGCGCGAAGCGCACCTTTGTTTTTCCCCGTCCACAACGAATTATGGACGGGTGTAAACCCAAATTGGGGCAAATTTACTAACAGGCGTAATGGTACCGATTTTCTCGCTCTTTGAAAAATAAAGCTGGACTCAAAACGCTATCTTCGATAAGGTGTCGTCCATGAGTGAGAGCATGACCATTCAGGGGCGCAAATTATTTTCCGAAGATATTGAACTGATTCGTCGGCTGATGGCCGACAATCCGGATTGGCACCGCAGTCGGTTATCCATCGAACTGTGCCGAATGTGGAATTGGCGCACCGATAAAGGTCAGCCCAAAGATATTGCCTGCCGTTCAATGTTGCGTAAGCTAGAACAACGCCAGTTCATCGTGCTGCCGCCACCGTTGCGACCGGGAAATCATTCCCGGCAGATACCTGACATGCCTCATCGTCGCGACCCCATCGAGGGAGTGCTGGACGATCTTCGTCCTGTTGAAATCATCATGGTCAGTGGCCGTTCAGACAACGATCACCTTTTTCATTGTCTAATGGATCGCTACCATTATTTGGGGTGCCGGGGTCACGTTGGCGAGCATATGAAGTATATGGTCTATGATCGCCACGAAAGGCCCCTGGCCTGCCTGCTTTTTGGATCGGCAGCCTGGAAAACAACACCACGAGACCGTTACATCGGATGGAACGTGGCTACACGCCAAGGGAATCTGAAGCTGTTGACCAACAACACCCGGTTTTTGATTCTACCCTGGGTTCGCATTCCCAACTTGGCCAGTTTCATTCTGGGCGCTTGTCTCAGGCGGTTGCGGTCCGATTGGTCCACGCGCTATGGTCACGATTTGTGCCTGGTCGAAACCTTCGTCGATCGTTCCCGCTTTGAAGGGACCTGTTATCAGGCTGCCAACTGGCTAAAATTGGGGCAAACCAAAGGCCGCAGCCGTCAAGATCGCTATCGAAAGTTGAAGGTGCCGGTCAAAGACCTGTACGTTTATCCGTTGACAGCCGATTTCAAAAAGCGCTTATGTGCCGCAGGCTGAAGCTTCGCTACTTGCACGGCAGGCATTCGAGAACCTGCTATCTGCGAGGCGAGCCATGGAGACCACTGTCGATATTCAAAAGCTGCAACGGACCATTGATGAAACCCTTTCCAATTTCCAGACACATTCCGATGCCAACCGGCTGATCATCGATCTGCGCACAGCCCTCTTCTCCACAATTGAGGACTTGATTGTATCTTCCATTGAAAATCTGTTTTCCGATCCATGTTTTTTTAAAGCCGTAAAAAAGCTGGCAGCAAAACTCGGATTTCGCTTCAAGGGATTCAAACCCACCAGCATTCGGCTTTTATCCGGCCGATCGCTACCGATTGAATCCCCTTATTTTGCCAAAGCGCTTCCGAAATCTCGCCGTGGTCGTAAAAGGAAGAAACGGAAACCGAAAAGCGGTATTCACCTGGGGTTGGCCTATCTGGGTTTTATGGATCGTTGCAGCGCTGTTTTGGCATCGGCGTCTGTTCAGGCAAGCTTATTGTGTCCGTCATTTGAGATTGCCAATCGGACCTTGTCTTCTGTTGGCATCGACATGGATATTAAAACGATCCGGCGGTTGTGTATGCACATGGGCAATCGCTCCATGGAGAATCGGCATCGGATAACATTATCGGAAAATGACCATGTAACCGGCCGCGTTTTGTTCGTGTGCATTGATGGTGGCCGCCTTCGTGAACGCCGGACCAAAAAGGGGCGGTTGGCTTCCCATCAAAAACGGAGAGGATATTATTCCGACTGGCGGGAGCCGACACAAATCGTTATTCAATGGCTCGACGCCCAGGCAAATCCGATCAAGGAAATTGCCCCGCTTTACGATGCCACGATGGCCGACATCAACGGTGCGTTTGAATTATTGGAAGATTATCTTCGTCAAATCGGCGTTGACCAGGCCGACGGAGTAATTTTCTGCGCGGATGGCGATCGCAGATATTGGAAACGATTTTCCTCACTGGCAGAAAAGCTTGAAGCCAAGACGTGTTTCCAAGTGATCGACTATACCCATGCCAAACAGAATTTGCATATTGTCGCGGATCATCTTCCCAAAACCCTTGAAGCCAAAGAGCGAACGGCGATTCTCAAGAATTGGAAGGACCTGTTATGGCAAGGAAATTTGATGGAAATCCGAAATCAGATTCGTCAGTACATCACGTATCCGTCGAAGCTAAAGAAAGCATTGAACAAGTTCAACAATTACTTTGTGAAAAATCTCCGCCGCATGCAGTATGCGGCCTTTCGGTTATTAAATCTGCCGACCGGCAGCGGTTGTGTTGAAAGCGCGATACGTCGCGTGATCAATCTTCGGTTGAAAGCGCCGGGTATTTTTTGGAAGCGTGAGACCGCTGAGGTCATGCTTTTTCTCAGGAGCACATTACTTTGCGGGCGTTGGGATAATATGCTGGAACACTTGCTACAACTGAATCGAGGAACATTTGAAGCTTGCCCCTAAATGGGATTGCACCCATTATGGACCCGTTTCCATCAATTATAGAGTCCGCCTCACTATTATCCTTCTTTGTTTCTTGCGAACTAATTTTTCACAGGCGCCGGTAGTTTGGCGTCCTGTGCAAAAACAGGTTCTACTATAATTTCAGTCTATCCGGTATGTTGACAGTTCCCACCCAATGATATATACAGAGATATATACCAAACATATTTGGAGGTACGCCATGCAAACTGCGAAACTCTTTTTTAATGGTCGAAGCCAAGCGGTAAGGTTACCGAAAAACCTCAGATTTTCTGGCAATGATGTTTTTATCAGAAAACTCGGCAAGATGGTTGTCCTTATCCCAAAAGACGACCCTTGGTCATCACTCATCAATAGTATTGATCAATTTACAGATGATTTTATGGATAGCAGAAATCAACCTGACCAAGATTCTCGAGAAGAATTCTAATGAAATTCATGCTCGATACAAACATCTGTATTTATATAATCAAAAGAAAGCCTCCCAATGTTATAGACCGTTTCAAACGAACTGAAATTTCGCAAATAGGTATCTCGTCGATTACCCTGAGTGAACTAATATATGGTGTCTCAAGAAGTTCTAAGCCCGAACAAAACAGATTGGCTTTAACACAGTTTGTCGCGCCATTAGAAATTTTGCCCTATGACGATGAAGCGTCTCAATATTATGGCGATCTAAGAGTCCATTTGGAAAAGCAAGGGACACCTATTGGTGCACTTGATATGCTTATCGCCGCCCATGCGATTTCAATTGACTGCACTCTGGTCACCAACAACGAAAAAGAATTTATTCGAGTACCGAAATTAAAAATAGTTAACTGGACCAAATAGTACTTCTCCCCATCAAAATCGATACTCACTTCATTGTAGAACGCCCGGCTTCAGCGGCGAGGGAACCGAGTCCGATCTGAAAGCCGATGTTAGGAGCGGATCCTCGGCGGATCCTCGGGGTCGCACCAAATTATATCGCTGTATTTAAACGAAAAAGATCGATTTCTACTCCTCTTATTGTCGCTTAGATGGAATGTTTTAGCCCCAAAAACACAGCTTTAAGCTTATTACTGGCAAACCCAATGAAAAATGTTGCACCAAGGCATTTCCAATTTTCAAATTTATCTGTTTTAGGAAGAACATCCTCTCCGTATTATTCTTTGTGTTACGCCATATGCCAGATATATCCTGGTAGAAAATGTCGATAAGCGCGTGCCATCGCTCCTGCTCCCTTAAAATGGTTGTTTTGCCCCCCAAAAATGGCCGACTTACATTTCGCACGAGTGAAACGGTAATTATCAAGTTTATTGCTTTTATTGCTCAAAGCTGGGAAAGTCTATAACATATTGGAAATATGGATTAAATAAGCACTGGACAAATCCAGCCGCATCTGTTATGCATACGATGTATGAGGCTGGCAAAATGATTCCTTCATCTATATCCAAGCGCCTCATAACTGAGACTACGGAGGCGTTATGGAGCAATTTGAAACTCGATTCAAGCAAGTTGATGTATTGCCAATGGTCAAGTATTTCATGGATCAGCTTGACCTTTTCAACCTTTTTTCCAAGTATGTTCCGGCATCCGAGGGAAGTCTTGCGGAGCATGCGCAAAGCTTGTGTATCTTAATTGCCAACATCATATGTGACAACAAACCACTATACAAGGTTCAAGAATGGTTGTGCCAATATACAGATGGACTTGTAACAGAACCGGTCGAGCCAAGTTTTTTTAACGATGATCGTCTTGCCAGGGCACTATCAGCATTATTTCATGCAGACCGCCATACGCTGATGACCGAGGCTTCTTGCAATGCCATATCGGTACACCAGTTACTTACGGAGGAAATACATAATGATAGCACATCCGTGACTTTCATCGGCAAATACGAAACTCCCGATCCGCAAGCGGTCAAGCTTAAGCACGGGCACAACAAGGATTTTCGACCCGATTGCAAACAAGTTGTATTTGGTTTGAATATCACGGCGGACGGACATGTTCCACTCAGTTATCAGCTATTTGACGGGAATACGACCGATGATGTGACCCATATTCCCAACTGGAACGGCCTGCGCACATTGTTGGGAAAAGAGGATTTCATTTATATCGCCGACTGCAAGTTGAAAACCGAAAAGAATCTAACGCACATCGCTGATGAAGGAGGGTTGTTTATCACCATTGTTCCGAAGAATCACAAGGAATACATCCAGTTCATCAAATATCTGAAAAAAAATGAAGTACCTTGGGAAGACGCCTTTAGCGTAGAAAACTCACGAAAAAAAGGTGTGTTTACCGTTTACCGGACCTATGAGGCCGAGCGGACCAAGGAAGGCTTTCGGGTTATTTTTGTTCACAGCAGTACCAAACAAAAAGAGGACGAAGCCAGAAGACAGAAAAAGATCGATAAGGCCATTGAGCAGTTAGAAAGCCTGTCACCGAAACTCAATGCGTATCATTTGAAAACCAAAAAGGAAATCAAGGCCGCTATCGATAAGATTGTCAAGGATGTTAAAGAGTTTATAGATGTCCGGATAGTAACCGACCGCAGACAGATCAAGGTGAAAGTATCTCCCGGCAGACCGTCGTTGAAAAGCGTTTACAAAAACAAATGGGAATTTACCCATCGCATTGAATGGAAGTTGATTGAACAAGGTCTGATTGAAGCATCTCGAATCGATGGCATTTTCCCCTTGATTACCAATACGCAGCTTGAAGCCAGTGAGGTATTAGGAAAGTATAAAAACCAGCCGTTCCTTGAAAAACGGATGTATACCAAAAAATCGATACTGGAAGTAGCGCCTGTTTTTATTAAAAAGGAGCACCGTATTGAAGCCATGCTCTTTTTATATTTTATAGCCTTGATGATTGTGTCCCTTATCGAACGAAAGATACGGATGAATATGACAGCCGAGGAGATAGACAAGCTGCCCATATTACCCCAAGGGATGAATACAAAAAAGCCGACTTGGAATAACATCCGTTATTTCTATCGTAATGTCCACTTCTCGCAGATAATCCGAAATGGCGTATGTATACAATCAGTTGTGAAGGGAATCGGTGACATGCACAAACTTATCAACCGGTTGTTGGAGATACCCGAGGCGATCTACAATTATCTTCAAGATGGCTGGTGGCAATTTAAAGCTACTTGATTGATTTTAAAAACAAAAACATAAGAAAATTGAAAAATTATTCGCCCGCCATGCGAAATGTAAGTTTAAGGGTATTATAGAGACCATCTATTAAAGCTTTTCTCTTTTATGTCAATTGGTTAATTTGGTGCGACCCCACAGCACCTGACCCACAGCACCTGGGAACGCCAACCGATCAGGAGAAGAACAATTTACGCTCCCATGCAGAGCATGGGAGCGAGAGGCGCGACTTGCGCGGCACGCAGAACGTGGGAGAGATGGGGATGTTTGGCTGGTGATCCCACGCGGAGCATGGGAGCAAGGAGGCATCTGTTCTGGATGCCCCCGGATCATGTCCGGGGCAGGCTTATCAAGTCCGGCATGACGACCTGTCACTTTGGGATATATTTTGGGCTTCATGACGATCTCCGATGCCTGCGGTCAAGACGCCGCCTCCCGCCGTCAACACCTGCGGGACGCGGATGGGTATAAACCGGTTGGAAAAATTCCCTATGGCTGAACGCCGCCGTGCGTCGAATGGGGCGTCAATGGGCCATGCAGCGTTCCCAGAAAATGCTCATGGCGCCGGCCCTGCATGTTGAAGTGCCGGTAAACCAGGGTTTTGGCCCAGTCGGTAAAGAACGCCCAGACAATGGAATAGCCCCAGATCAGCGCGATTTCTCTCCAGTGGATCGGTGTGATCAGTCCGAATCCGTAAGCGGCCAGCAAGGTGCCGATCACTTTGGTGGCCAGTGCCGACCAGATCATCACCGGTGCCGGGTAGGGTTTTTTGAGGAAAAACCCCTTGCTGCGGGCCACGAAGAGCGTCAGATGACCGGAGACGGCCATCTTCAGGAAGATGTAGGTCTGAACCTGGGGAATGGTCAGGTGCAGAAGATCCAGGGCGATGTAGAGCATCAGGAAACTGCCGGCCACGCCGGTCAGACCCATGACCGTGGAGACGGCAATGATGCGGTGCATGTCCCAACGCACCGGTCCGGGTTCCAGCCCGGTGTTATCGTAAGCAATGGTCATGATCGGGACATCGTTGAGAAAGGCCAGCAGGATGATCATGATTGCCGTGATCGGGTAGAAGTTGAAAACGACCATCGCCAGGACCACGAAGATCATGATGCGGATGGTTTCCGTGATGCGGTAGACTGCATAGCTGTTCATGCGTTCGAAAATGCGGCGCGCTTCCTCCACGGCGCGAACCAGTACCGAAAGGCCCGGCGCGGTGAGGACCAGGTCGGCCGCCGCCCGGGCCGCGTCGGTGGCCCCGCTGACGGCGATGCCCACATCGGCCTGCTTGAGGGCCGGGGCGTCGTTGACCCCGTCGCCGGTCATGCCGACGATATGACCCTTGTCCTGGAGCGCCTTGACGATGCGATACTTGTGTTCGGGAAAAACCTGGGCGAAACCGTCGGCCGCTTCCGTGCGGGCTGCCAGGTCGTCATCCGATGACCGCGTTTCAGCA
Organism: Desulfosarcina ovata subsp. ovata; assembly: GCF_009689005.1. Taxonomy (NCBI): domain Bacteria; kingdom Pseudomonadati; phylum Thermodesulfobacteriota; class Desulfobacteria; order Desulfobacterales; family Desulfosarcinaceae; genus Desulfosarcina; species Desulfosarcina ovata. Next base: position 5,377,620 of record NZ_AP021879.1, read on the forward strand.
AGCAGTCGGTCGGCGTCCTGGATATTTTTTCCCATCCCGAGGTTGCCGGCGATCTCCCGGGCGATGGCGATGTTGTCTCCGGTGACCATCTTGACCTTGATGCCGTGCGTTCGGGCCTGGGCGATGGTTTCCGCCGAGTCCTTCCGTGGCGGATCGAAAAGCGGCAGGATGCCCATGAACTGCCAGGCATCGTCTTCTCCCTGGGTGCGGGCCACCCCCAGGGTGCGCAGGCCCTTGCGGGCCATGGTGGCGACGATGGTTTCGGCTTTGCTGCGTGTCTGCGGATCGAGACCGGCCAGATCCATGATCACCTGCGGGGCGCCCTTGGTCACTTTGAAATGCCGGCCGTCCGCGGCGCGAATCGTCGCTTCGGTGCGTTTGCCCACCGGATCGAAAGGCACGAAGCCGAGGGCGCGGTAATCGTCCAGCGCAGCGGGGTCCTCCAGGGCGCCAATGACGGCCGAATCGATGCTGTCGTTGTTTTCCGCCTTGGAGGCCAGGGCCGCGGTCAGGATCAGCTCACCGACGTCGGCCGCACCGAACGTCTGCGGTTTTCCCAAGGTGAGGCGGTTCTGGGTGAGGGTGCCGGTCTTGTCCGAGCAGAGAATATCCATCCCGGCCATCTCCTCCACCGACGCCAGGCGCGAGACGATGGCCTTCATTTTGGACAGCGCCACCGCGCCCACGGCCATGGTGACCGAGAGCACGGCCGGCATGGCCACCGGAATGGAGGCCACGGTGAGAATCAGGGCGAACTGGAGCAGTTCCGTGAAACCGGCGCCGCGGAACAGCTGCACGATGATCAGTACTGCGACCAGGCCAAGACTGAGATAGATCAGGTGATCGCCGATCTGCAGGACGGCTTTCTGGAAGTGTGACACCTTGCCGGCGCCAGCCACCAGCTTGGCGGTCTGCCCGAAATAGGTCTGCCCGCCGGTAGTGGTGACCAGGGCGAGCATTTCTCCCTGCCTGGCGATGGATCCCGAGTAGACCACGTCGCCTTTTTCTTTTCCGGCAGGCAGGGATTCGCCGGTGAGGGCCGACTGGTCCACGCTCAGGTAGTCTCCGTCGATCAGTTTGGCGTCGGCGGGAATGATGTCTCCGGCCCTTAAGCGAATGACGTCCCCGGGAACCAGTTCGCGGGCCGGCATGGGCTTCCAGACCCCTTCGCGCAGGACCCGGCATTTGAGGGCCAGCTTGTTTTTCAGGGCCGCCACGGCATTGCCGGCCTGGTATTCCTGCCAGAATCCCACACCGGCATTGAACAGCAGCAGGGTGACGATAATGCCCAGATCGACCCAATGGTGGACGATGAGGGAGAGGATCGCCGCCGCTTCGATCATCCAGGGAATCGGTCCCCACAGGTAGCCCAGGAATTTAAGGAATGGGCTGATGGTTTTTTCCGTGATTTCATTGGCCCCGAACCGATCCAGGCGCTTGGCGGCGTCGGCATTGGAAAGCCCCTGCCAGTTGGCATCCAGGCGTTGCATCAATTCATCGGTGGAAAGTGGCTGGGCCGCTTTTGTCGTTATCTGACTTTCATCCATAGGTTATTCCTCCTTTACTGCTTGGCGCTGTTCCAGTCTGGTGCAAGCCGTGGGACTGCCCAGGGTGCAGGCTTGGTGCAGTGCCATTTCCATTTGTTCGGGCCGGTCCTGCAGGCGCAGGGCCATTGCCTTGGTTTCGTATAATTCCCGCCACCCCGGGTAGTGGTGAATCAGGTTGTCCAGGTAGATGATCGCCATGCGCGGTTCGTTTTTGTCGACCAGCCGGTATGCCCGGGCCAGAAGATGTCCGGGAGTCAGGGCCGGGGAAACGTTGGGCTCCATTTCGCTGCGGTAATCCTCATGGGCCTCCTCTTTTTTAAGGCGCAGGCTGGTCAGTTCGGCCTCGATAAAATCGGAAAGCCGCACCAGCGCATGCAACTGGATGGTACGGGCGGGGGCCCCGCTGGCGGACCGGCCGCGGGACTCATCCACTGTCGCGGTCAACCGGTCGGCCACCAGCAGCACCAGCTCATCCTTGTCCCGGTCGACAAACTGGATCAGTCGCCGCCGGGCGAATTCGTCGGCTGCCTGATCGGCTGCCTGTCGCCTGGCCCGGAAGACGGTCAGGTTCCGGTCCAGAGCGGTGGTATCGGCCCCTGCCGGCCTGTAGGACGCTTCGGTATCAATGCGCAACGTGACGGCATCCTCGGCCCGGGCGGCGAAGATGGGGGTGGGCATGCTCAACAGACCCGCAGCCAGTATGATTCCGGCTGTTAGTACGGTAACGCTTTGCCCCCAACCGAGTCCGTGCCGTTTTTCTGCTTGAACCATGATTCGCCTCCTTATTTGACAAGCATCAAGGTGGCCGGCAGGTGGCGGATGATGGCATCGTTGGTTTTGCCGAACAGGAAGTGTTCCAGACGCCCCTCCTCATGGGCCAGCATGAGAATTAGGTCCACGTTTTCGCTTTCGACCGCCTGCCGGATGGCATCCACTGGGTTGCCGTCCCGGACCCATTCATTGACAATCAGGCCTTCGGCTTTTTCGGCTTGGGCCATTTTGTTCAGTTCGGCGCGTGCCTTTTCAACCATCGCCTTGTACTCCTCATCCAGGGACGGCACCGGCAGGTTCCATCCGTTGACGTTGAAGGGATCGTGGATGATATGCAGAACATGCAGTCGGGCGTCGAATTTGCGGGCCAGGGCAATGCCGGTGCGCAGGACGTTGATGCAACGATGGGTGGACCGGCTGACGACGAGAATATTATTGAAGGTTTCCATGATGCTCTCCTTTCGTTGGGGTGCAGGCTGAAGCGCCGAGCACCGGGTGATCGATGACCGCACCGAGGATCCTGTCGAACTCCGTGACCTTGCTGAGGAAATCGTCGGCGCCAAGGCGAAGGCAGTGTTGCCGATAGCGGTGATCGTCGAGGTTGGTCAGCATGATGATCCGCATCTGCGGATAAAGGGCCTTGAACCGCTTGAGCAGGTCCAGACCACTTTGGTCGGGCAGGCGGATGTCCAGGGTTACCGTATCGGGTTTCAGTTTCTGTACCGCATCGATGGCTTCGCTGCCGCTGCCGGCCTGCCCGGCAATCCGGATGAGCGGAGATTCGGCCAGCCGCGCGGCGATGCGTTCGCGGATCTGTGGGTTGTCGTCGATGATCAATACCTGTCTCATGGGCCTGCTCCTTTTTGCTGGTCCCATAATAGGTGCAGGGGAGCAGATGGAAAATCGGCGGGGGTCTGATCTTGTTGTCGGCGGGTGGCGGGAGATCGTGTCGGTGTTTGTCCGACAGCAAAAGGCCGCGCGTCCTGTCGGGAGGAACGGAGGCGATCAGGTACAAAACAACTTGCGCTCCCACGAGCATGGGAGCGAGGGGCGCACTATAGGATGGGCGGCGGGGTACGCTTTAAAAAAAGGGCAGGGCGGTGCGGGCGGTCTACTCCACCAGGCCGTTCTGCACGGCATAGTGGATCAGTTCGGCATTGTTTTCCATGCGCATCTTCTCCAGGATGCGGGTGCGGTAGGTGCTGACGGTCTTGACGCTCAAGGCCAGTTCGTCGGCAATCCGGGAGACCGTCTTTCCGGTGCCGATCAGGCACAGGACCTGGTACTCGCGGTCCGAAAGGGTCTCGTGGGGCAGTTTGCGCGTATCCTCATCCAGGGCAAAGGCAATTCTCTCCGCCAGGGAGGGGCTGATATACTTGCCGCCGCGATGCACCTTGCGGATGGCCTTGATCAGCTCCCCGTCGGCGCTGGCCTTGGTCAGATAGCCGGCCGCACCGGCTTTCAATATTCTCAGGGCGTACTGGGACTCCGGATGAATGGTGAGAATGACCACGGGGATCCGGGGTTTTTCGATCCTGAGCTGTTTGAGCACATCCAGTCCGTCCATGCCCGGCATGGTCAGGTCCAGCAGGATGACATCGTAATCCCGTTCGCGCACCTGGCGAAGCAGATCGATGCCATTGGCGGCTTCGGCGGCCACGCTGATGTCGGCCTGCTCCATGATAATCTGTTTCAGACCGGCACGGACAATGGGATGGTCGTCGGCAATGATAACCTCGATCATGGGTTGTCTCCTTTGGCAGCGATGGGCAGGTGAATGGTGACACGGGTTCCCTGGCCGGGCCGTCCGTCAAAAGCGACCCGGCCGCCAATCGGATGGAGGCGTTCGCGGATACCGAGCAGGCCGAAGGCATCCGGCGCGTGGATCTCCTCCGGGGTGATGCCGCGGCCGTTGTCGGCGACCTGGAAAAAGAGTTCGCCGCCGCGCGCTGCCAGGCGAACGATCACATCATCGGCTTCCGCATGGCGCAGGATATTGGTCAGAGTCTCCTGAAAAATGCGGAACAGGGCCGTGGCCTGCTCCTTTGGAAGATCGGGTTCGAAACCGTCGTTTTCCAGGCGGCAGGCGATTTTGCTGTGACGGGTGAAGGCCTCGGCCTGCCATTCGATGGCGGCAGCCAGGCCGAAGTCGTCCAGAATCACCGGCCGCAGTTCGGCACAGACCGCATGCAGCCGCTCCATGGCATCTTCGACGACCTGGCTCATGTTGCCCAGCTTTTCGTCCAGCACCGCATCCGCTAACGGAAGGTGCCGCCCCATCCAGGAAAGATCCATTTTGAGAATGGTCAGCGATTGACCCAATTGGTCGTGCATCTCACGGGCGATGCGGATGCGCTCCTGCTCCCGGACCGTATTCTGATGGTTGGTCAGACGGCGCAACTGCTCCCGGGAGCGCTCCAGGGACGCCATGACCTGCACTTCGCGTTCGATGCGCATTTGCAGGGATGCCGCCATTTCGTCAAAGACACCGGCCAGGTGACTCAATTCGTCGGCAACGCCGATCGGTCCGATCCGCGCCTGCAGATTGCCGGCGGCCAGCTCCCGGCTGGCCCGCGCCATGGCCCCCACGCGCCTGAGAATGAACCGGTCGGCAGCCCACCAGATGGACAGGACGGCCATCAGTGCCGATACGGCCAGCAGGATCAGGTTGCGGGTGAAAATGCGTTTCGTTGCCGCCAGGGCGACTGCCCGGGGGAGATCCAGAACGACCGATACGGCCTGCTTCCTGAATGCGCTGGTCAAGGGGGCAAAGGCGTAGATGCGGTCGATCCCGTTCTCATCCGTGGCCACGAGGGTGCCCGATTGGCGCCGGGTGATTTCCCGAAGCAGTGCCGGATCCATGTCCCGGGGAACGGACCAGCCGGCGCTGTCCACATCATAACGCAGCATTCCCCGGCTTTCATCCAACAGGATCAGCCGTGAACCGGCGGGCAGTTCGGCCAACTGCCTGAAGATGACCCGGTTCATGCGGTTGAGGTCCAGTGCGGCAAAAACCACGGCCGCCATCGGATCGTTGCCGCTTTGGACGGGCAGGCCGAAATAGAGCACCGCCTCGCCCCGGATATGCTCCCCATGATACGACCCCATGGCCAGGCCGTTGCGCTGGAGGCTGGCGGCCAGCCAGGCACGGCCGGCATAGTTCGCATCCACTCCGGATGGGGGGCTGCCGATCAACAACCGGCCCCGGGAATCGACGATGCCGACGGCGGCATACCCGCTGGCCTGCACCTGGAGATGGTCCAGCAGGCGGGAGAGCCGTTGCGGATTGGCGTCAACGGCCAGGAAGGCATCGCCCACCGTTTTCAACAGATCCCGGGTGGCCGCCATCTGCTGGTTTTCCGCCTCGGCGGCGGCCTGGGCCAGCAGCATGGTTTTGTGCCGGATGGCATCCGTTTCGATCGCTTTCTGCTCTTCGGCCACCCAGACGATGAGCGCCGTCACCGGGATAAATGCGGCCAGAATAAGCCCGTACAACCGTGTTTTCAGGCTGATGCCGGTAAATGCCTGCATGGTGATCCTTTACGCTGCCGTGAGTGGTTGGCCGGTATGAAATGGGGTTGCTGGAATCCTTTATATCGCCAAGTCCGCCTGTTGTGCAACCACCGACGCAAAGTCGGGCAGGAGAGCCGCATTTGGAACCCGGATCAGAAAAATCCGGTCGCAGGCATGGCCAGCTCCTACGAAAAACGGTGTAGAACCAAACGATTGACACGCGTAGGAGCGGGCCATGCCCGCGAAAAAAACAAAAATCAATCTAAATGCGGTAACCCTGTAAAGTCGGGCAGGGCATTAATCCCCGTGCATATTGAACAGGATGTCGTTTTCCAGATACATCTGCTCCAGTTTCTCCTGGTGGGCCTTGAGATGCGGGGGCTGCCGGTTGACCAGTTCCAGCACGAGATAGTTGATGATGCATGATATCGTGGTCGGATAGCCGATCAGCGCAATGGAACGCGATGGCACCACCAGCGACTGGTGGGCGAAGGGGATCACCGGGCACAGCCGGCTGTCCGTGACCACCAGCAGGGTGTGACCGAGCCGCCGGGCGACTTTGCCCATGCGGATCAGTTCGTTGGGGTAGCGCGAGGTGGTGATGATGATCACCAGGCTCTCCTCCGGTGCGCCGGTCAGCCAGTCGATCGTGGTGCTGTCGCTGCCTTTCAGAATGTTGACCCCCTTGCGCACCTTGGTCAGGGACCAGCCCAGGTAGTAGGCAAAGGTGTAGGAGATGCGCGACCCGATGACGTAAACGGCGGGACTCTTCTCGATCCGGTCGACGATATCCGCGAGCCGTTTCATATCGATGGTTTCGTAGAACTGCCGCAAATTGGTCATCTCCTCAAAGACCACCCGGTGCAGCAGATCGGTGCCGGGACCTTTCATGCCCGGCAGATCCACCCGGTCCGGCAGGCTCAGGCCGGAATCCACAAAGTCCCGCAGCGCCTGCAAAAACTCACCGTAGCCGGAATACCCCAGCTGTCCCACAAAACGAACCACGGTGGCCTCGCTGACCCCGCAGGCTTCGGCGAGCTCCTTGGTGGTCATGAATACCGCCTTGCGCGGATTCTGGATGATATAGTTGCCCAACAGCTTGCCTTTGGGGGTCAATGACTCCAATTGTTTCACAATGCCCTTGATGACCGGGTGCGCATGGGCGTCCTGCATGGCAAAACCTCTTTGTAATGGGGGTTATGAAATAACTCTTTCATTATATCAGATTGAAAAAATTAAATAATAATTACCTATATATAGATAAATATAATCGTCCCTGTCAAGGGAAAATGATATGATTTTACTCAGGATAAAAAATTATTCTTGACATGTTTTATTTCATTCTTGTACCATCCCCCCAAACTGGCAAGCACAAAACAGCCGCCAGTCACCATCACCCAATTTTTCATTCATGTTTGCAGGAGAGCGTATGTTCTGGAAAACCAAGCCCCTGTGGGGCAACCAACCCAGATTGAAGTCCAGCTACGATGTGGTCATCATCGGCGGCGGGCTTCACGCCCTGGCCACCGCCTATTTCCTGGCCCGGGACCATGGCATCACCGATGTGGCCATCATCGAGAAACGCTTCATCGGATTCGGCGCCGCCGGGCGCAACACGGCCATTGTCAGGGCCAACCAGCGCACCCAGTACAACGTTCCGCTCTACAAGGACGCGCTCGACCTGTGGCCGGTGCTTACCAAGGAGCTGGACTTCAACCTGATGTTCAACAACTGCGGCAACCTCAACCTGATGCACAGCGAAGCGGCCATGAAGGCGGCCCGCATGACCATTGCCACGGCCCAGTTCCATGGGGTGGAAAGCCACCTGATCGACGCCAAGGAGGCCAAGGAGCTGGTTCCGGCCCTGAACATCTCCGAAGATATCACCTTTCCCATTCACGGCGCCATGTTCCACCCGCCGGGCGGCATCGTGCGCCACGACGCCGTGGTCTGGGGGCTGGCCAAGGGGTGCGCCAAACACGGGGTGCACATCCATCAGCAGACCGAGGCCACCGCCATCCACACCGAAGGGGGCAAAGTCACCGGTGTGACCACCTCGCGTGGCCGCATCCATGCCCGCCAGGTGCTGGTCAGCGCCGGCGGGTACAGTGCCGGGCTGATCCACCAGATGCTGGGCATCAAGCTTCCCATCAGCGTGTTGACGATCCAGGCCATGGTTACCCAGCCGCTGAAGCCGATCCTGGATCATGTGGTCTCCTCCGGCGCCTACCACTGCTACGCCAACCAGACGCTCAAGGGCGAAATCGCCACCGGTGCCCACATGGACCAGTGGCCCAACTATACCACCCAGAACACGGCGCATTACATCAAGCACCAGGCCGAGTCGTTGTCGGACTGGCTGCCCTGCCTGCGGGGCGTCAAGTTCATGCGCATCTGGGGCGGCCTGGCCGACATGACCCCGGACATGGCCCCGATCATGGATGGCAACGATCCCATCGACGGTTTCTACATGGACTGCGGGTGGGGCTATTTCGGTTTCAAATCCTGCAGCGCGGTGGGCAAATACATGGCCCAGTACATGGCCAGCGGGCACTGCCCGGAAATACTCAAACCGTTCAACCTGCGCCGTTACGAAAATCATCAGCTGATGGGTGAGACTGCCGCCCTGGTTAGCTATACACCGGACAACTAAAGGAGAAGAAAATGGCTTTAACCCTCACCTGTCCCGTCTGCGGCAAACGCAACGGATACGAATTCCGCTATGGGGGAGAAGACAAGGGACCCCGTCCGGCCGAGGAAGGACTGACACCGACGGCCTGGTGCGATTATGTCCATATGAACAAATGCACCATGGGCGTCCAGAAAGAGTGGTGGTGCCACCGCGACGGATGCGGCGTCTGGTTTACCACCTGGCGGGACACCACCCGAAACATCGAGGTCGAACAGCCGGAGGCGAACGAATGAACAGGCTTAATTCATTACCCACCCTGAGAATTGATACGGCGGACAAAAGGGCTCTGACCTACCGGGGCAAAACCATCCAGGGCGTCGCCGGCGACACCGTGGCAACGGCCCTTTACGCCAGCGGCGTGCGGGTTTTCGGGCGCAGCCTGAAATATCACCGTCCCCGCGGCCTTTACAGCCTGGACGGCGAATGCAGCAACACCTGCATGGAAGTGGACGGGATTCCCAACGTGCGTACCGAGAACACGCCGCTGAAATCCGGCATGGCGGTCAAGGCCCAGAACGTGGTCGGCTCCGCCGATTTTGACTGGATGGCCTTCATGGACAAGCTGGACTGGATGATGCCGGCCGGTTTCTATTACAAGACCATGCACAAACCCGCCGCCGTCTGGCCGCTGGCCATGAAACAGATTCGCAAGGCGGCCGGCCTGGGTGTCATTTCCGCCGACTACGAGATGAAAGGCCGGTACGACGAGCGCTATCTGAAGGCTGAAGTGACCGTCATTGGCGGTGGCGCCGCCGGCATGCAGGCCGCCCTGGCTGCCGCCGAGTCCGGCCAGCGGGTGGTTCTGCTCGAGGCCCGACCGCATCTGGGCGGCTGTTTCGACTACCGGGTCACCCCGTCGGCTGACGATACGCCCCTTTACCGGCGCGCCCGCAAGCTTGCCGAAACCGTGGCCGGGACAGCCAATATCCGGGTTTTCACCCACACGGCCGTGGTCGGTTGCTACACCAATAACCTGGTTACCGCCTTTCAGGTCGGCGGCGAGGCCGACGCGTTCACCGAACGCTACATCGAGATCCGTTCGGCGAGCGTCGTGGTGGCCACCGGCTGCATCGAGCGCCCCCTGCTGTTCGACAACAACGAGCGGCCGGGTGTCATGCAGGTGGGCTGCGCCCATCGCCTGGCCCGCACCTACGGCATTTTGCCGGGCAGCGAGGCGGTCTTTGCCGTGGGCCACGACCTGGGGCTGGAGGCTGCCGCGGATCTGTTCGACCTGGGGCTCAAGGTGGCCTGCGTGGCCGACATCCGTGAAGACGGACAGGATCCCGGCCTGATGCTGGCCCTGGCCGAACGCAAAATCCCGCTGCTCAAGGGCTGGGTGGCCACCCGGGCCCACGGCGGCAAGGCGGTGGAGAAAGTGACTCTGGCCACGGTGGAAGGCACCGTCAAACGGGAATTTGCCTGCGATCTGCTGGTGGCGTCGGCCGGACTGACCCCGGCCAACGGGCCCTTTATCCTGGCCGGGGCGACCATGCGCTACGACAGCCTGACCGGCTACTTCCTGCCGACCGGCTTGCCCGAGAAGATGTTTGCCGCCGGCCGCATGACCGGTCTCAACGACTCGGCGTCTATCGAGGCCTCCGGACGACTGGCCGGCCTCAAGGCCGCCGATGCCGCCGGTGCCAACATGGACGCTGCCGTGGCCGATGCGCAGAAGGCCCTTTCCGCACTGCCCGGTCCCCAGCGCGGCTGCAAGCTGGTCACCGCCCCGGTCAAGGGCAGGAAAAGCTTCATCTGCTTTGACGAGGACACCACGGTCAAGAACATCAAGCAGGCCATTGCCATGGGGTTCGACGTGCCCGAGCTGATCAAGCGTTTTACTTCCGCCGGCACGGGGCCGGGGCAGGGCGGCATCCCGGGGCACAATCTGCCCCTGTTCGTCGCCCGGTATACGGCATCCATCAACACGCCGATTCCCACCACCCAGCGTCCGCCCTTGGTGCCGACCTTCATCGCCACCTATGCCGGCTACAACCATCACATGTTCAAACGCACGCCCATGCACCGCAGCCAGATCGAAGATGGCGGTGTCTTCCGCAATATCGGTGTTTGGCAGCGGGCCCGCTACTTCTCTTCCGATTTCGACTGCAAGGAGGAGATTCTCAATGTGAGAAACAATGTGGGCATGCTCGACGGCTCGACCCTGGGCAAGTTCCGCATCCACGGTCCCGATGCGCTCAAGGCCCTGCAGCGGGTCTATGTGTCCGACATGAGCAAGGTAAAGACTGGGCGTATCAAATATTCGGCCATGTGCAACGACGACGGCTGCGTTATCGATGACGGCGTGGTGACCCGGCTGGGGGAGAACGACTACTACTTCACCACCTCCAGCGGCCGGGCCGGGCAGACCGCCGAGTGGATCCGTTACCACACCCGCTTCGACGGCTGGGATTTCCATCTGGTCAACCTGACCGATGCCATGGGCGTGATCAACCTTTCCGGCCCCAAAGCCCGCAAGGTCCTGGAGAAAGTGGTCGACATCGATCTTTCCAACACGGGGCTGCCTTTTTCGGGGTACACGGAATGTTTCATTCAGGAGACCATCCCCGTGCGCGTCATGCGTCTGGGATTTGTCGGCGAACTCTCCTATGAGCTGCATATGCCCTCATCCTATATGAAGGCGGTCTGGGAAATGCTCAAGGCGGTCGGTGCCGCGTTCGGCATCCGCAATTTCGGTGTCGAGGCTCAGAACGTCCTGCGCATGGAAAAATGCCACATCATTCTGGGTCAGGAGTCGGAGCAGCGCACCAATCTGCTCGATGTGGGGCTCGGTTTTCTCTGGGACCGCAACAAACATGACGCCAAAACCGTCGGGGCCATGGCCCTGCGCCAGGCGGAGAAGGATCCTGATCGTCTCAAGCTGGTGGGTATCCGCATGGAAGAGGATGACCGGCCGGCCCGTGACGGCGCGCTGATCGTGGACCGCCGGGTGCGCGGCTATGTGGCCACCATGCGCAAGAGCTTTACCACCGGTCAGTCCGTGGGCATGGCCCTGGTGGAGGGGCCGCTGGCCGACATCGGTACCCGGCTGGAGATTTTTGAGGACGAGTGCAACGGGGTTCGGCGGTATGCGCGGGTGGTGAAGATGCCGTTCTATGATCCCAAGGGCGAACGCATGAAAATGTAGTCTTTCCAGAAAACGATTTTGGGGGCGTTATCGGTCGTCGGAGTATGAGTAATCCACCTTCCTTGCTCTGGCCTTCCCAAAATCGCTTTCTGAAAATCCTTAATCGGTAATGAGGTAATGACAATGTCTCAAATCAGAAGAGAATCGCCGGTGCGGTTCGGGGTAACTCCCCGCCAAAGCGAGGTGCGCGACAACTGGACCGTGGCGCTGGAATATGACGACGAAGGGCAGGGGCCCTGGATCGTGGACCTTTCCCACAAGACCCGCTGGGATCTGCAGGACAGCAATGTCGGTGATCTCACCCCTTGCGACTTGGCCGTGCCGGCGGCTCCGGGAGAATCCTTGCTGGCCGGCGGCACGCTGATCAATCGCATGAACCGTACCCAGGCGTCCATCTATCACCTGAGCGCGGCGGCACCGGCGTTGCCTGATTTCAGCGGGTACACCGACGTCGGCGAGGCGACCCTTTGCGTGGCCCTTTTCGGACCCGATGCGTTTCTGATCGCTGAAAAGCTGACCAACCTGGATCTTTTGGATCCTGCCAAAACACCGCCCTTTCTGCTGCAGGGGCCCTTCTGCCACGTTCCCTGCCAGATCGTCCCTCTGGAAAAGCGTGCCGACGGCAGTGGCGGTTTCCTGATGACCTGCAGCCGTGGTTACGGCGACAGCATGGTGGCAGCGATTTTCAAGGCCGGTGCCGAATTCGGTCTGCGGCCGGCCGGTGAAAACTGTTTTGCCGTCTGGCTGGCAGCCCTTGCCGAATAGTGCTTCCCTGCCCGGAGGAAACCTGCCCGGCCGGTTTCCTCTGCTACCGCCTTATCCAGAGCGGCGAATTCATGAAACATGTCACTCTAAGGCAACCGCATTTAACTCAGGTTTATCGGGATCGCTATCGAAATCGGAATCGACGATGTATATTGGAATCACAGGTTGACAAAAGGGCAATAGACGGTTCCCGGTTTTCCAGTTCCCTTGGCGCCGCTTACCATTGACCGCAAGTCGCTAAACATCCAGTTTGCACGCCTCCGTCCCATTTCTTTTCGATTTCGATAGCGATCCCGATTTCGATTTGGATCATAGTAACGATCCGTACGTGATCGCCCTGTAAGGCTTATCACATACCAAGGTTACATGCGGTTACCCTGCATGCCACCCTGGGAGGTTGACCGTTACCTGACGATGCTGTAGGAGAGGAGTGGGAACTGGTACGCATGATGCCCGGTCGACCTCGGTGGCCGGGCGGTTTCAACGTGCGAAATGCGAATTAACTGACAGTGCTATCCACCAATGGTTTATCAATCCGTCATTCAGATGCTCGAACAGAGCGGATTCCCCTTTGATGTCCATGTCCATGCGCCCGTCACCAGTATCGACGAGGCCCACCAAAAGGTTCCCCACCTGACCCGCAACCTGCTGAAGACCGTGGTTTTCCGCATCAAGGACGGCGACTGGATTCTGGCTGCGGTGACCGGTCGTCATCGCATTCATTACAAGAAACTGGCCGATGCCATGGCGGTCAAGCGAAAGGCCCTGCGCTCCATCGCACCGGAGCAGGTCGAGCCGGCGCTGGGTTTTGAAATCGGCGGGGTCGGGCCTTTTCCCGTTCGCGCGGACATCCGTGTGGTGTTCGACGAAAGCCTTCTGCCGTTGGGAAAGGTGTTTTGCGGCAGCGGCAGAAACACCCGCACCATCGAGATGCAGATTGCCAATCTGATTGCCCTTGCCCGGGGGGTCGTTTATCCGATCGTTAACGATGCATGAACCGCCGAAATCCTGGAAAGGGGAGGATAACCATGGAAATGAGCCTCATTCATCCGAGGCGTGTGAACGACGGCCGAGATGCGAACGGCGGTCCGAAGGATTCCCCATGGCGTATGATCTTCAATTCCATTCTCTTTGGATTGATCGCCCTGATCCTGATTCATGTGCTCAACGGTTACCACCCGCTTCTCTCTCATGTGCTCTCGGAGCTGTTTGCCATCTCCGTGGCCTGGGCCCTGTTCATGGTCGTCTGGAATGCGCGCAGCCAGATCGATAACGATGCCTTTGTTTTCCTGGGCATCGCGCTGTTGTTCATCGGTTTCATTGACCTGATGCACGCCCTGGTCTGCAAAAAGATCGGCTTTGTAGAGATTCAAGGGGAAAGCAATCCGGCCGTCCAGCTCTGGGTGGCTGCCCGGGGCCTGCAAAGTCTGACCTTTGCGGCATTCCCATTGTTGCTGGGCCGACGCCTTGACCCCCGTCCGGTAATGGCCGGATTTGCCCTGGTCACGGCCATGATCCTGCTGAGTGTGTTTTACTGGAAAGTATTCCCGCCCTGTTTCATCGACCATGTCGGGGGAACGCCCATCAAACGGCTCCTCGAAACCGTTTTCACCATCATCCTGTTGGCGGCCCTGTGGCTGCTCCATGCCCGGCGGCAATCGCTCGATCCGCAAATGCACATCTTGATGATGGGGGCCGTCGGCCTCATGGTCGCCACGGAGCTTCGCTCCCTCTTCTTTTCCAATCCGGAAAGGGGCATCAGCCTGATCAGCCACTATCTCAAGCTGTTCTCCTTTTTCCTGGTCTACCTGGCATTGGTCCGCTCCGGGCTCCAGCGGCCGTACGCGGTATTGTTCCGTAAGCTCCAGGCCTCCGTCCGAGCCGTGACGGATGCCCATATCGAGCGGACCACCATCCTGGACCACCAACCCGATCATATTATTCTGCACGATCTGGAGCAGCAGATTCTCTGGGTGAACAAAACGGTGTGTGATTTTGTCGGCCGGCCGCGGGAGGAACTGATCGGCAAACGCTGCACGGAAATCTGGAAGCAGGCCTTCGCGGTTTGCCGGCGGTGCCCCATGGGCAAAACCATCCGAACCGGCCAAATTGAAAACGTCACCACCGAGACTCCGGATGGCGTTTCGTGGAAGATCCGTTTTTGTCCGGTGTTCGATGCTGACGGCGGTATCGCCAGTGTCCTCGAGATCCGCGAGAATATTACCGAGCGTATCAAAGCGGTCGATTCTCTGAGATATTCCGAAGAGAAGTTCTCCAAGGCCTTTCACCTGAACAGCACGCTCATGAGCATCAGTTCCATTGACGATGGCATCTTCGATGAGGTTAACGAGGCGTTTTTGCGATCCACGGGACTGCTGCCGGAAGCGGTGATCGGGCGATCTTCCATTGAGATGGGAGTCATTTCCAGGCAGGATCGTGAAAAAATGCTGTCGTTACTGGATGAACTCGGACGCGTCGAGAATCTGCCCCTCGAGTTGATGCCCGGAAGCCGGAACCCGCGCCAGTGTATCTGTTCCTTTGAGATTATCACCATCCGGGGCCAGAACAAGCTGCTCGGCATGTGCCAGGATGTCACTGACATGGTGCGGATGCGGCGGGAACTTGACCAGGAACGGTCGTTGGCAGACCTTATCGAATCGCAACGGACCCTTCAGACCATTCTCGATGGTATTCCGGATATCATTGGTTTGCAAAAGACCGATCATTCCATCATCGCCTTTAACAAGGCCGGTTATGCGGCACTGGGCAAGGCGCCGGCCGAGGTCCACGGGAAGAAGTGTTTCGAACTGTTCGGCCACCGTCAGCCCTGCGACCACTGTGCGACCGTACGGGCGCTCGAATCGGGAAAAATCGAGACCTTTGAACGCTTCGAACCGACGTTGAACCGCTGGTACAAGATCAATACCATTCCGATCAAGGATTCGGCGGGCAAGATTTCCATGCTCGTCGAGCAGATTCGCGAGATTACTGCCGACCGGAATCGTGAAGTCGAACTCAGGCGGCTTGGTTCGGCGATTCAGCAGGTCGCCGAAGAGGTGGTCATCACCGATGTGGCCGGCATCATCGAATACGTCAATCCGGCCTTCGAACAGATCACCGGATACGGTCAGGAAGAAGCCATCGGCAAGAATCCGCGTATTTTAAAGAGCGGTCAGCATGACGAGGAGTTTTACAATGCGCTGTGGGGTACCATCTCATCCGGGAAAACCTGGCACGGACGGATGATCAATCGGAAAAAAGACGGATCCGTGTACCACGAGGAGGCATCGATTTCGCCGGTATTCGATAAGGGCGGGAAGATCGTCAATTACGTGGCCGTCAAACGTGACATCACCGAGCAGCTGGATCTTGAAGCGCATCTTCGCCAGGCCCAGAAGATGGAAGCCATCGGGACCCTGGCCGGTGGCATCGCCCACGATTTCAACAATATTCTTTTTCCCATGATGGGATTCGCCGAGATACTTCGGGAGGACCTTCCCGAAACGAGTCCCCTCCAGGAGCATGTCGACGAAATCCTCAAGGCCTCCACAAGGGCCAGGGATCTGGTTCAGCAGATTCTCGCGTTCAGCCGTCAGGCCAAGCAGGAGAAGAAGGCGATCCGAATTCAAACCATTGTCAAGGAGGCCATCAAGCTCTGCCGGGCGTCACTGCCCAGCACCATCACCTTTGACGTAAAGGTGGACAACGAGTGCCCGGCGGTGGTGGCCGATCCCACACAGATTCATCAGGTTGCCATGAATCTGATCACCAACGCCTTCCATGCCATGGAAGAGACCGGGGGGACACTCGCGGTCGCCGTCCGGAAGGTCCGGCGGGATGCTGCTGAAAACGGTGCCGAAACGCTGCCCGCCGGAACCTATGTCTGCCTGTCGGTCGCCGATACCGGCTGCGGGATCGACCCGGCCATTCGCGACAAGATATTCATGCCCTACTTTACCACCAAGGGGCAGAACAAGGGGACGGGAATGGGGCTTGCCGTGGTCCTGGGGATTGTCCAGAGCCATGGTGGGGATGTCCATCTGAGCAGCGTGCCCGGCGAAGGCACGCAAATCCGTGCCTGTTTCCCTTGTGAGGCCCGGGAGGCGACGGAAGACACGGGCCGCCGTCAGGCGCCGCTTCCCCGGGGCGATGAACGCATCTTGCTGGTGGATGACGAGCCCGCCATCACCAGAATGCTGCGCCAGCGGTTGGAACGAATCGGCTACACGGTCAGCGAACGGACCAGCAGCGTAGAGGCCCTGCAGGTATTTCGTGCCCGCCCGGACGCATTCGATCTGGTGATTTCGGATCTGACCATGCCCGGCATGACCGGCACCCGACTGGCCGCGGAAATTAAAAAGCGTCGTCCGAACACGCCGGTTATCCTGTGTACGGGTTACAGCGAGCGGTTCAACCAGAGCAACTTGTCCGCCATGGGGATCGAGGGGTTTGTGCTCAAGCCGGTGGTGATCCATGACCTGGCCAACGAAATCAGGCGCGTGCTGGACCGCCCACCGGCCGTGTTGCGGCAGGTCAATAGCGGTAATGCTCCGGTTTGAACGGACCCTGGGGCGGGACATTGATGTAAGCGGCCTGCTTGTCGCTCAAGCGGGTGAGGGTGCCGCCCAGTTTCTCCACATGCAACCGGGCCACTTCTTCGTCCAGTTCCTTGGCCAGACGGCGTACACCAACGGCTTGCGGGTGTTGCCACAGATCGATTTGCGCCAGTACCTGGTTGGTGAAGGAGTTGGACATCACAAAACTGGGATGGCCGGTGGCGCAGCCCAGGTTCACCAGACGGCCCTCGGCCAGCATGTAAATGGCGTGGCCGTCGGCAAACCGGTATTTGTCGACCTGGGGTTTGATGTTGATTTTTTCGACCCCGGGAATCGCTTCCAGGGCGTCCACCTGGATTTCGTTGTCGAAGTGGCCGATGTTGCAGACAATGGCCTGATCGCGCATGCTCTGCATGTGTTCGGCCGTAATCACGTCGCAGTTGCCCGTGGCGGTGACGAAGATGTCTCCCTGGGCCAGGGCCTGTTCCATGGTGACCACCGGATAGCCGGCCATATAGGCCTGCAGGGCACAGATGGGATCGACCTCGGTGACCATCACCCGGGCCCGGTGGGCGGCAAAGGCATCGGCGCAGCCTTTGCCCACATCGCCGTATCCGCAAACCACGGCGGTTTTGCCGGCCACCATAACATCGGTGGCCCGTTTGATGCCGTCCACCAGGGATTCCCGGCAACCATAGATGTTGTCGAATTTGCTTTTGGTGACCGAGTCGTTGACGTTGATGGCCGGGAAGAGCAGGTCGCCCTTCTCATCCATCTGCTGCAGGCGGTGAACGCCGGTGGTGGTCTCCTCGGAAACCCCCTTGCAATCCTTGACGACCCGGTGCCAGAAGTCCTTGTCCTCGGCCAGTATCGCTTTCAGGGTCTGGTTGATGATCCGCAGTTCCTTGTTGTCGGTGGGCTCGTCCAGGATGGCGGGATTTTCTTCGGCCTGGTAGCCGCGGTGGACCATCAGGGTGGCATCCCCTCCGTCGTCCACGATCAGCTGTGGCCCCTGGTTGCCCGGCCAGGTGAGGGCCTTGCGGGTGCATTCCCAGTATTCGACCAGGGTTTCCCCCTTCCAGGCGAAAACCGGGACGCCGGCCGCGGCAATGGCGGCGGCGGCGTGGTCCTGGGTGGAGAAGATGTTGCACGACGCCCAGCGCACCTCGGCGCCCAGCTCGCGCAGGGTTTCGATGAGCACTGCCGTCTGGATGGTCATGTGCAGGCTGCCGCTGATGCGGGCACCTGCCAGGGGTTTGGAGGGTCCATATTTCTCGCGCAGGGCGATCAGGCCGGGCATCTCTTTTTCGGCGATCTCCATCTCACGGCGTCCGAAATCGGCCAGGTTGATGTCTTTGACATGGTATTCGAGCTTCGCGTCTGTGGTTGGTTTTGTTTCTGCCAGTTGCATAAATCGTTGTGTCCTTACCGTTAATTAATGGTTGACACGGATAGCCTCATTTCTGCTCATGGCCGGTACTACCCCTGAAATCCGCGACGTAATCGTCGTCATGGATTTCCGGCCGATGCCGACGAACGCTTTTGGGGCTGACCGTTGCAGGCTGTCCGCAGGAAACCGTAATGACCTACAACATGTGTGCCATTTTCTTAAATATATGGATAACCAATTGGAAAAATGTATAAATATAAGTGTGTTCGAAAAGGCATGAAAGCCGAATGAGATGCCGCTTGACGCATGCATGTAAAAAAAATACACATGCTTATCGGGGATACCATGAGATCGTAAAATAAATGCACAACATTGATGGGGACTTTGAGTTTTTATAACCGATGAAAACAAATTAATTTTTCAGGATGTTGTTGAAAATCGATGTGCTATGGGAATCCCGGAACACACTTCCATGGGTATTCATAACTTTTCATTGACTGTATAACTAATACACAGTATGAAGTAAAGCTTCAATGTCCGCGTTTGTTTTCTTTATATCGGTTCAGGTGCGCCACTCCATTCAAACAACGTTTATTTCAAACCTAACAATGAAAAAAAAAGTCAATATTTTGGTCATCGAACATGGGGTTGAACTGATCCGTCAATTGAACCGCATCTGTTCACAAAAAAAATTCACCATCATGGCCTCCCGAACCATCGAAGCCGGGTTTGAGCGCTTCGAAGACCATGCCATCGATATTATGATCCTTACGGGCTCGGTGGCCCGGCTGGGCCGTATTCGGGGCATGGAATTCCTGGATATCATTTCGGAAAAAAGTGCGGCGACCCAGATATTGTTTCTGGCGTCGTCAAAGGACATGTCCCTGGTTTTCTCGGCGCTTAAACGGGGATCCTATCAGTATGCCAAACTGCCCATTGCCGATGGGGAGCTGGAAATGCTGATCCAGGCCGCCCTGCTGCACCAGCCCCAGTACACGCCCAACCTGCTGCTGAAATCCGAGGCCCGCAAGACCACCTTCGAAAAGATGGTTGGCGGGTCGGCCAAGATGATCGAGCTTTACCGGCAGATCCGCCAGGCCGCCAACACCAACATGCCGGTTTTGCTGACCGGCGAAACCGGTACCGGAAAGGATCTGGTGGCGCGGGCCATTCATCAGCAGAGCAAGCGGAGCAGAAAGGCTTTTTTGCCCATCCATTTGGGCGCCCTGCCCCCCGAACTGGTGGCCGGTGAACTGTTTGGCTATGAAAAGGGGGCCTTTACCGGGGCCACCCAGAGCCATCGGGGCATGTTTGAAAAAGCCGAGGGGGGGACCATTTTTCTGGATGAGATCGGTACCATCGATGAAAAAGTGCAGATCAGCCTGTTGAGGCTCCTGGAAACCCGCAAGCTGGAGCGCATTGGCGGGACGCGAACCATCTCCGCCAATGTCCGCATTGTCACCGCGACCAACGAGAACCTTTCCGAGGCGGTGGAGCAGGGGCGTTTCAGGGAGGATCTTTTTTTTCGTTTGGATATTTTCCAGATTGCCCTGCCCCCCCTTCGCGAACGCGGCGGGGATATCGCCCTTCTGGTAAACTCTTTTCTCAAACAGTTCAGTGACGACTACCAGCGTGACATTGTGGGTATTTCTCCGGAATGTATCTCGGTCTTCGAGGCTTACGACTGGCCGGGAAATGTGCGCGAGATTAAAAATGTGGTCCATCGTGCAGTGCTCAACTGCACCGGGGGAATTCTGCTTCCCGAACACCTGCCCGAACGGCTTCAGGAGAGTCGCAAACAGCCGCAGAAAATAAGCCTGCCTGTCGGATGTACCCTGAAAGAGGCCGAACGGGAGATTATCCTGCGGACACTCAACTGGACGGGCAACAATCGTCAGCGCACCGCTTCGATTCTCGGGATCAGCCGGCGGTCACTCTATAACAAGCTGACCCGGTATGAGCTGTAGCCATTGCCCGTCCGGAAACGGCCCATTTCTCCTCTGACCTTTTCAGCACCTTCGTAAAACCATTTTTTGGCCTGACAGCCGCTGAGTGCGCAGGTCCCGCCCGGTCGTGGGCTTTGCTCCACCAGGCCGATACGGATGCCGTTATCGTTCAGCTGGTATGCTGCCGTCTGCCCGGCGGTTCCGGAGCCGATAATCAGCACGTCGTATGACTTGGACATGTTTCCCCCTTTTGATGCCAGCCGATGGGTTTTTGGAATTGATCGGATACCAATATAGCATACGGACGGTCATTTTGGCGATCGCCCTGAGCGGTTCGCCAGGGTAACCGCATTTAGAGCCCGGATTAGAAAAATCCGGTCGCAGGCATGGCCAGCTCCTACAAAAAACGGTGTCGAACCAAACGATTGGCACGCGTAGGAGCGGGCCATGCCCGCGAAAAAACAAAAATCAATCCAAATGCGGTCACCCTGAGAGGTTCGCGCCACGGCGTTGACATTATCCTGTTGATGGGTTACAAAGGGATCAAAAATACTTTGAGCACTAAATAAAATTTGCCGATTAAAAACAGCCGGATCCGATACTTTGTTACCCATACGCCCTGATCTGCTTGTCTATTGTCCGCTGTATGTTCGGGGAGGAAATATGGAAATAGACTATGCTGACAATATTTTAGTTTCATTACGAAGGATTATTCGATCGATCGACCAGCACAACAAGCAACTCGACAGACGATACGAACTCACCGTACCGCAGGTGGTTTGTCTTCGAAAACTGCTCTCGGACGGGGAATTGTCGCCGGGGCAACTGGCCAAGGCGATCTATTTGAGCCAGGCTACCGTCACGGGCATCATCGATCGGCTGGAAGCCAAAGGGCTGGTCACGCGTGAGCGCAGTACGGTGGACCGTCGCAAGATATTGGTGCGCCTCACCGATCGCGGCACGCGGACGGCCAATGATGTTCCCTGGCCGCTGCAGGAAGGCTTCTCCGAGAAATTGAATGCACTGGACGAGGCTGAAAAAAAGCAGATTGATGCCACATTGAAGCAGTTGGTGGAGATGATGGAAACACCGGCCCTGGCGTATTGGGTGTTTGGCAACGACACGACCGCCGCGGAGCCATGTATGATTCACCCGACGGAATGAATGGAGAGAACAAGATGGAAGCAGAGGATAAAATTGTCATACGAAATCTTTATAAAATTTTCGGACCAGCCCCGAAGAAGGTCATGGATCTTCTGGCCCAGGGCAAAGAGAAAACGGAAATTTTCGAGAAGACCGGTATGACGGTCGGCGTCAATAACGCCAATTTTGAGATCAAGGCCGGAGAGATCTTCGTGGTCATGGGACTTTCCGGATCGGGAAAGTCGACCATTGTGCGCATGCTCAATCGGTTGATCGAGCCCACCGCCGGGAAGGTCATTGTCGATGGCAAGGACGTAATCAAAATGTCCCATGACGAGCTGGTCAAGTTCCGGCTGCACAACATGAGCATGGTTTTCCAATCTTTTGCGCTGATGCCCCACCTCACTGTTTTGGAAAACGCCGCTTTCGGTCTGGAACTCGCCGGTGTTGAGCCGGACAAACGGCGCGAACGGGCCATGGAAGCCCTGGCCCAGGTCGGGCTGGAGGGGTGGGAAGACTCCTACCCGAAGCAATTGAGCGGGGGCATGCAGCAGCGCGTCGGCCTGGCCCGCGGCCTGGCCGTGGATCCGGATATATTACTGATGGACGAGGCCTTTTCAGCGCTGGATCCATTGATCCGCACCGAAATGCAGGACGAACTGCTCAAGTTGCAGGAACAGGACAAGCGGACCATTGTGTTTATTTCCCACGATCTTGACGAAGCCCTGCGAATCGGTGATCGCATCGCCATCATGGAGGGGGGCCGGGTGGTCCAGGTGGGAACCCCCGAAGAGATCCTGCAGAATCCGGCCGATGATTATGTGCGGGCCTTCTTTCGGGGTGTGGATCCCACCAATGTCATCTCCGCCGGCGATATCGTCAGGGATACGCATCCGACGATCATCAAAACCAAAGTCGGCAGCCTGCGCGCCGCCCAGGAACTGCTTAGCAGCAGTGAGCATGACCATGCCTACGTGCTCGACGCCAAGCGACATTTTCTCGGGGTGATATCATCGGATTCCCTGCGCCAGGCCATTTCCGACAATGCCAAGGATAATCCCATCGATCTGGCCTTCATCGAAGTCGCCAAAGCGTTGCAGGCGACGGACTCCATGCAGGATATTCTTCCCGAAGTGGCTTCCCGGAGCTGGCCCGTTCCGGTGATCGATGAGAATAATCGGTATAAAGGGGTGGTTTCCAAAAACCGTTTTTTAAAAACATTGCACCGGACGGAAGAACAGTTTGAGGATTTTGAAGAGACGGTGAACGCCGCCTGAACGATCAACCCCGCATCGGGGATCAATTGCCTGCCCGCTTACCGCCATCGATTCGCGCCAGGATGCGATCGATTGCCGGAAGGTCAGGTTTTAATGGAGTAAACCATGTTTGAAGATAAAGTAATACCCCTGGATATCTGGGTGTCCCAGTTTGTCGAGTGGCTGGTGGAAAACTACCGCGATGTCTTTCAGGCCATCAAGTGGCCCATCGAACAAACCCTGAATGGATTCGACACGGGGCTCAACGCATTGCCGGCGGTTGTGGTTATTCTGCTCATCGGCGTTGCTGCCTGGCGGTTCTCCGGTGTCCTGCTGGCGATTTTTTCCGTTATCACCATGGTATTGATCGGTTTGCTGGGGCTGTGGCCGGATTCCATGACGACCCTGGCCATGGTGCTTTCATCGGTTGTCTTTTGTACGGTTGTCGGCGTTCCACTGGGCATCATCGCCGGGCGCAGCGATCGTTTCGAGGCGATTATGCGGCCGATTCTGGACGCCATGCAGACCACACCGGCCTTCGTCTATCTGGTTCCCATCGTGATGCTTTTCTCAGTCGGCAACGTCGCCGGCGTCCTGGCCACGATCATTTTTGCCGTGCCCCCGATTATCCGCCTGACCAGCCTGGGCATCCGCCAGGTCCATCCGGAACTGGTCGAGGCGGCACAGGCCTTCGGCGCCACCGACTGGCAGGTGCTGCGAAAAGTCCAGGTGCCCCTGGCCATGCCCACCATCCTGGCCGGCCTTAACCAGACCATCATGATGGCGCTGTCCATGGTCGTGATTGCCGCCCTGATCGGCGCCGGCGGTCTGGGGTCTCCGGTGATTCTCGGCCTCAATACCCTGGATATCGGCCGGGCGGTGATCGGCGGTCTGGGGATTGTGCTGATGGCCATCGTTCTCGACCGGATCACCCAATCCATGGCCAAAACAAAAGGATAGTCTTCTTACAGGAAGGGAAAACGGGCGCTTGGACAACCTGCGGCAGCCTGCCCACCGGTTTGTCTGTGTTCCGCTATTTTTATCAATAAAAGAGATGAGGAGGAGTACATGAATCGTTTTCTGAAAGTACTGACGGTTTTTACGGTTGCCCTGGCCCTGGCTGTGATGGCGCCGCCCGCGTTTGCCAAAAACATGAAACCGGGCAAGGGGGTCACGGTGAGGCCGGCCCGCGCCACCTGGAATAGCGGCTTTTTCCAGGAAGCGTTGGTCCGACGCGGGCTGGAGGAGCTGGGCTATAGCGCCAAGACACCCAAGGATCTGGCGAACCCCATTTTTTACAAGAGCGTTGCCCTGGGCGATGTGGATTACTGGACCAACGGTTGGTTCCCGAACCATAACAGCCAGCTTCCCAAAAACTTTTACGAAAAAGCCGACAAGTTCGGCTATGTGGCCAAGGCCGGTGGACTTCAGGGATACCTGGTTTCCAAAAGAGATGTCGACAAGTTCAATATCAAATCCCTGGATGATTTCAAACGCCCCGAAGTGATGAAAGCCTTTGATTCCAATGGCGACGGCAAGGCCGACCTGACCGCCTGCCCGCCCGGATGGGGTTGCGAGAACGTGATTGCCCACCACATGAAGGTGTATGGGCTGGACGATTATATCAATCCGGTCAAAGCCTCCTACGAGGCCGGCATGGCCGCCGCCCTGGGGAATTACAAAAGCGGGAAACCCGTTTTCTTCTATACCTGGGCCCCCAACTGGACCATTTTCAAGCTGAAACCGGGCACGGATGTGATGTGGATCAACGTTCCCGAAATCATTCCCAAGGAATCCCAGGCACCCGCTGTGGATCGCATGACGGCCTCGGGCATCGAGGGGGCGGTCACCGATCCGGTCAAGCTCGGTTTTGTCGTTTCCGACATCCGGATCGTGGCCAACAAGAAATTCATTGCCAAGAACCCGGCCGCCCAGAAGTTTTTCGAGGTCTTTACCCTGCCGCTGAACGATATCAACGAACAGAACACCCGTATGAACGATGGTGAGAAGTCCCAGAAAGATATCGAAAAGCATGTGGACGAGTGGATTGCCAAGAACACGGAGAAGTGGAACGGTTGGCTGGAGGCCGCCCGTTCTGCTGCAAAATAGTTCCTAAAAAACTCCCCGGCATAAAAAACTCCCCGGCAAAACCGGGGAGTTTTTCTTTCTGCATGATTTGCCTGCACTTTTAGAGCCTGTTTGAGAAGTCTGGATCAGGCCCGATAACAAGGCGGAAAGGGGCTCAAAAGCGGAGCATATATGTAATATGTGAGCATTTTGAGACACTTTCCAACGCTGTTAGCGGGCTTTAGCCGGATTTATCAAACGGGCTCTTAGGCATTCATCATCAGGGCCAGATAAAGCCCTTCAAGGGCCAGTTCCGGACGGACGACATCCAGCAGCCCCGGCGTTGCAAACAAGCCGGAGAACTCACCGGTGCCGATCACCAGGGGCTGGCGTCCCTGAAACGCTTCGGTACGCATGCGGTCGATGATTTCCCGGGCCATGCCGATCTGCCCGTAATAAAGTCCGGACTGCATGCTTTCGGCCGTGGAGCGCCCCACCACATGGTCCACGGGAATGATTTCCACGCTGGCCAACTGGGCGGCGTGACTGACCAAGGCCGCCAAAGAGATGCGTATCCCGGGTAGGATCACGCCGCCGTGGTAGGTCTTGTCCGCACCGATGGCACAGAATGTGGTGGCAGTCCCGAAGCTGGCCACAACCAGATCCTGCTGCGGATGGTGGTGCACGGCCGCCATGGCATTGGCAATACGGTCGGCGCCCACCTCCCGGGGGTTGCGGTAGCGGATTTTCAATCCCGTCCGTACCCCGGATCGGATGACAAACGGATCCGTGGAAAAATACTTCCGGCAGGCGCTGTTCAGTGAGTAAGTGGCCTCGGGAAGCACTGAGCAGATGGCGATCTGCCGGATGGCGCTTGGATCGATGGCATTGGAATGCAGCACCCCCAACAGAAAAAGGCCGAATTCATCCACCGAGATGCGCGGGCGCGAACTCCGGCGAAAGTCAAGCTTCAGCGACGGACCGTCAAATACTCCGCCGGTCATGTTGGTGTTGCCGATATTCAAGCACAGAATCATCGATCCTCCGTTTTCGGTGCCGGCAAGTTGTCGATCAACCGGACCCCGCCGCAGTGAATTGCCGCGCAACGACGCCCCCTGAAATCCTCCACGTAGTCCACTTCGAAACCGTCCGTTTTCAGAAGGCGGGCCACTTCGGCCGCCGATGCATCGGTGGACAGCAGATGAGGAAAACGGGCCGCTTTTTTGCGATGGTCGCTGGTGAGGCGCCGGTTTCGGGAACTTAAGGCCAGGTCGTCGGTTTCGCGAACAGTGGGGCAGGCCACGACGCTGACGGGCATGAAAAAGGCATCCACCATGCCTTTAACCAGCTGAAGCTGCTGCCAGTCCTTTTCACCGAAATAGGCTCGCCGGGGCTGAGCGAGATTGAAGAGCTTCATGACCACGCTGAGGACACCGTCAAAGTGTCCCGGGCGATGGGCGCCGCATAGGAGGCAGCTCTCCCGGTCCTCGGATACCCGGTAACGGTAATCGTCGGGGTAGAGATCGCCGTATTGGGGCATGAAAATCGCGTCCACGCCTTCGGCTTCGCAGATTGCCCGATCTTCTTCAAACGTCACCGGGTAGGTGGCCAGGTCGTTGGGATCGTTGAACTGGGTGGGATTGACGAAGATGCTGACGACGCAGATGTCGTTCTCCCGCCGGCATCGGGCGATCAAGGACCGGTGGCCGTCGTGCAGGGCCCCCATGGTGGGTACGATCCCGACGCTCTTGTCATGGGCAATGGATTTTCGCCAGTTTTGCAACGCATTGATGGTGTCGAGAATTTTCATTGATCGGCTTCCTTTGCATGAATATGGCATATATTGAGGAAAAATGGTTCTGGAGGGTGCTTCCGGTGCCGGTTGCAGGGAAAAATGTTGCCGGGCATAAAGGAGTGATGCTGCTGAGGTACCTGTCCCATGGATCAAGTCCTTCCGTTAATTTGTTCGTTGCCTGGTCATTGACGGCAGGCGGTGTTTCGGCCGGTCGCCTTCCGAAATGCGGATGGGCGCCAATAATAGTAACACTACAAACATAAACGGAAGTAACTGTCAACGCTCCTGTAACGGTTACCTATGGCAGTCGGGTTTTTTTGCCGGTGTTTTGTGCTGGTCCAACATCTGCCGGACGGTGGTTGCCAGGTTGTGCCGGATTTAGGCGATTTCTGTCAAAGAATATACCCGCATCTTTGTCCAGCGCCTCACGCACCTTGGCGCCAAGCTGTTCCTTCGAGAACGGTTTTTGGATGAAATTCACGCCTTCATCCAAAACGCCGTGATGGGCAATGACGTTGGCGGTGTAGCCGGACATGAACAGGCACTTAAGATGTGAATGCATGGACATAAGGCTCTTGGCAAGATCTCTTCCATTCATTCCGGGCATGACCACATCGGTCACGAGCAGGTGGATCTCTCCGTCATACTCACGGAACAGGCGAATGGCTTCGCTTGGTGTTTTTGCCGCTACCACCGTGTATTCCATTCTTTCAAGCATTTTTGTCGTCATTTCAAGAATCGCCGGTTCGTCCTCCACCAGCAGGATCGTCTCGTGGCCGCTTTCGGCCGGCGGTTCCATTTTTTTCCCCGGCAAGCCGGTCGCCTCTGTCCTATGCCGCGGGAGGTATATTTTGAACGCCGTTCCCTGGTTCGGTTCGCTGTACACATTTACAAAGCCGTTGTTTTGTTTGACGATTCCGTACACTGTGGCCAAGCCAAGACCTGTTCCTTTGCCGGAGTCTTTGGTCGTGAAAAACGGTTCGAAGATATTCCCCAGGGTTTCTGAGTCCATGCCGCAGCCGTTGTCACTGACGGCCAGAAGCACGTATTCACCAGGCAAGAATCCATAGTGATGGGCGCAGTAAGCCTCGTCGAATTCAACGTTGCCTGTTTCGATGGTGACTTTGCCCACATCCGCGATGGCGTCCCGGGCATTGACGCAAAGGTTGGCCATAATCTGATCGATCTGGCCAGGATCCATCATCACCGGCCAAACCGCTTCGCCCGGCAACCATGCCAGATCGATGTCCTCGCCGATGAAGCGATGCAGCATACCGGTCATGCCCGCCACAGTTTCGTTAATATCGAGTACCTTGGGAGAGACAGTTTGTTTCCTGGCAAAAGCCAGCAGTTGACGGGTGATGTCGGCGGAACGCCGGGCGGCGTTCATGATTTCCTGCAGAGCACCATGCAGTTGAAGGGCGGGGTCCGTTTTCTCCAGAGCCAGTTCACCATATCCGAGAATCACACCCAGCATGTTGTTGAAATCGTGGGCCACGCCGCCGGCCAGACGTCCGACGGACTCCATTTTCTGGGCCTGCTGGAGTTGGCTTCTGAGATTGATTTTCTCCTCTTCGGCCTTTTTACGGTCAGTAATGTCCCGGGCGATACCCAATACACCGATCAGTTCGCCTTGGTCATCGAACATCGGCGTTTTTATGGTTTCCAAAAGTGCACGATAACCATTATCGGCAAAAGTGACCCACTCCTCATTACTGGAGGGCTTGCCGGCGGCAACGGCCATGCGGTCATGTTTTTGGAAGAAGTCCGCCAAACCTTTTTCCACAAAGTCATAGTCGGTCTTGCCGATAATATTCTCTTCCTTTGCGTTGTATAAACGTTCAAACTTCGCATTGCAGACCAAGAAAACGCCATTCGGGTCTTTCAACCAGACCAGATCGGGGATGGTTTGCAACAGGGCACGTTGAAAGCCTTCACTCTTCCTCAGAGATTGTTCCATTCGCTTTCGTTCCGTGATATCCGTCGCAAAACCGCAGTTGTACTCCTTGCCGTCAAAAACCACGAAATTGGCACGAACTTCCACCGGATACACACGGCCGTCTTTTGCACGATGCAAAGTCTCTAATGTGACGGCCCCCTTCTCCCGCAAATCTCGCCAATGCTCGGCAAAAACATCGAGCGGAAAGGCAGGGCCGATATCCGATACCAATAACTTCAACAGTTCCTCGCGTGAATACCCCAGAGTCCGGCAGGCAGCATCGTTCACATAAAAAAAGTGGCCATCCTCGGTCGTCCAGAAGGCCTGGTCAGTTGCTTTGTCAATGGCATACTGGGTAAACCGCAATTCGTTTGCCTTTTTCCTTAATGTGGCCCTTGCCTGGAGCAGTCGAACAATGAAGAAAGCAAGCAGCGAGACTGCAACCGCAAGTATGATGAGAATCGCGGTGATCGTGATGGCAAAATTACGGTGTGTGGTGAAGACCGATGCAGGTTTATTGATGATTATGCTTCCCTCCGGAAGTTTGGATGCGGGGATGTCGAAGCGTTCCATTTGTTGATAATCAAACATCGGAACGGCTGTCCCGGATTCCTCAATCGGTATCGAGCCGCCATCTTCTCCGGCAAGAATACGAAGCCCTATAATAGCCGCCCTTCTGCCCTGTTCGCGGCCGCTGAGAAGATATCCGCCTACAATGCCATCACCGAACCTGTTTTCATGCACCCCATAAACCGGTACTTTCGCGGCAGATACGATCATGCGGGTGCTATCTTTCGTGGAAAGCGTCTTCCCCTCACTGTCTGTTGCGTAACTATTCAGCAATACGATTGAATTGCGAGGAAGCGCGGCAACCGTTGCCCGTGCTTCCTCGAATGTACATTCCGGAAGAAAGCGGATCTTCACCCTGTCGTCATACACGGGCATAACCGCTTTCAGCGCCCTTTGAGCGGAAATGCCGCTGACCGTCATGTCACTGATGGCCAGTACCTCTCTTGTATCCGGGTGGAGCCTGAGAGCCGTATCGATGGTATCTTTGATATTTTGAGTTTCGAGAATACCGGTAATGCCTTTGCGTCCCTTGGCCGCGTATTTATTGAAATCGGCGATGCCCGCAAAAACGACCGGAATGTCCGGGAAAAGCGCTGCATGATAGGTGGTGAGCATCTCTACGGCCGCGTCATCCAGGGCGATGATCAAGTCGATCTTTTTCCCGTGATATTTGTCAACCAGAATATTCTTCATGCGAACCAGATTGCTCTTTTCCGGATAGCGTTTTGCATCAAGATACTCGATCAGGATATTTGCTGAAGGAAGCGCATCTCCCAGTTGTTTGATGACACCGGCTTCTTCTCCGTCCGACCATGAAAAACCCGGATGGTAAGAGTTCAAGAGCAGGACATGTTTAAGGGAGTGGCTTTCGGCAACGACGGATGTCACAGGGGTGGCAAATAGCACAAACACAGTTACGATGATTCTGATCAACCCAATCGGAATATTCATGTGGCCATTGCTCCTCAGTCAGAACAAAAAGGATCGACAGGATGTTGTGGGTTCCGCATTGACGCCTTTTTAACATCCTTGTTACTCTGATTATACCTGCTCCCGCTTTGGTATCAAGTTCCAGTTCATCATGGTCGGCTTTTTTGAGCCTGGTGGCTATCGTTTTCAAGATAATATTTGGGGTAAGGCCAGCGGAAGGACGGCCCCCGGCAACCTGGAATCGATCTGACCATTTTATTTCTGGTCGGCGGAATGTTCGTCCAAGTGGATAAATCGTCGAGGGGGAAGGCGGTGGGTAACCGGAGTGCCTATCGTGAGAGCGATGCTTTTAGATTGATTTTTTTATTTTGAATACCGAGTTTTTTTCGGATGTTTCCTCGGTGAAAGGTTACGCCGCGGACAGTGATTCCAAGCAAACTGGCGATCTCCTTACTTGTGCGACCCTGGCGGATCAGATCAACAACACGGCATTCCATTGGGGTCAGGTTGATTGAATCGGAGAGGCTGTTTTCCGATGGTCTGGCGATTTCCTGCAAAGTTGTCGTCAGTGCGTCCAATAAATTGTTCAATTCCTTATTGGGCCATCGCATTCTGATTGTATCGAAATGGGGAATGACGCGATCATTCAGGTTTTTAGCAACGTTACGGATCGCCTCATTTTTTTCGTTTTCACGATATTCCATAAGGGTTTTTAGCGTCGCATCCATTTTTTCCAGCTTATTCGCGTGGTTTTGCGCCTCACTTTCGAGATTTTTGTAAGATTCTTTTCGTTTTCGTTCAACCTCTATCTTGAAAAAGGCCATTTCGATAACGGATTTTATTTCACTGGCACGATAAGGCTTGATTACATAGCCAAAGGGTTCCGTCTTTTTTGCTTTTTGTAAAAGGGTGTCATCGGAAAACGCGGTTAAATAGATTACGGGTATGTCAAAACGGTTTCTTAACACTTCGGCTGTGTTCACCCCATCCAATTCACCTTCAAGCTTGATATCCATTAATGCCAGGTCAATCTCGGTTTTCGATGCCAGTTCTACCGCTTTTTCCCCGGACCCCACATTGCCTGCAACGTTATATCCCAATTCCAAAAGGGTCTCTTTGAGATCTTCAGCAAGGATTCTTTCATCCTCGACAATCAATATCTTCAAGTCCTTCATCGTTAACCCCAGTGTTTAATCTTTTCTGACAACGCGATAAGAAATTTGTGTCTGTGCTTAGGATCGGAAATTTTATTAATTAAACGAAATTGCTTGTTCTTGCGCCCGTCTTCCGCGTTGCATCAACGTCCACATACTCCCGGTATGCAACCCTTGATGCGCCTTGAAGACGAACACAAGCCCGGCGCAATTACGGTCAATTAATTTCGATCTGTGCGGACGAAGATATCTTAAATGGTCAAGCAGCTAAGCTAAATTTTACTTCCTTATTGCTGAACCAATTGTGATACTCATCGTTGATTTTCAAAGTTGTGATGATAGCCAGATTGAGAGAGCCTTTCTTCGCCCAACTCATTCCATTCTTCTTTTGGCGATTTGAAACGACGAGGTCGTTCATCTTTTCACCCACATTACTCGAGTTCCGAAGATTTAACCGTTTGCGCATATCATAGTTGGGAATCGAGGATTTATTCCGACCCAAATAGTCAATGAGCTTTTGAATATGATTCTCATCCTTGATTTCGGATGCCGGGATGTTTTCAAGATATGATATGGCCTTGTTTGTAAGGCCGTGCCACAACAACGGCATAACCGCGCGAAGCGTTTCATTTCTCAACTTTCTGCCTTTCATCCCCATGCTCAATTCTTCTTTGAACTTCTTGCATAGATGAAACCAATCAAGAACAATCTGCATATTATTGTACCAACCAAATTGCTTGACGATGGCAGCATTTAGCGCCTTATGGCCGTCGGTAAAAATCTGAAGACGTTTGCCGAATAGAAAATTTGACAAAAGAAACGCGATTAGCAACCACAAGCATGATTTGGTGCCATCAGCTGCCAATACGTATTTTGGGCCTCCATGTTCAATGTGGCATACGGTATCATGTACATATTTTCGCGTATGCTCAGTGATTTTTGGGCTTTCTCGTGTACCCTTCTGCCTTTTGGGGGTTACGTCGTCTATGCTTATGTTGACCGTTTGACTGGGTTCTTCGTAAATGACGGGATTATTCAACAGTTCAATCGGATTATAGTCGAAAGATCCTTTAGAAAGGGCCTTGTGAACTTCATCCATGGGAATTGATATCGGTTCTCCGCCCCTGGGAATATCTGGGTTGATACAACATCCGTCAGCGCTGAAGTTGCCATGATTCAAATCATCGGCCTTTTGCTTTAAATGGTCGATCAATTCCCGACCTTCTTTCTGGGTCTGATCATGCAATGTGCGATGTGGCGTACCGCCTTCTATTTGGTGCCGTATGAAGTTGAGCCATTTTGATGTTTTCCGGAAGGATCCTTCCGTATTACCCATAATCATGGCCCGTTCCTTAAAGCCCGTGGTCAAATAAAACTGATTCGTTCCTAATGGGGCAAATATCGATTGACTACTGTCAAACCGAACGCCATTTTCATCAAATGCGAAGTGGGTTTCAAACGCAAAACGCCCCACGGCGCCATCCACCAGATATGGGCTTTCATTTACCTCAATTTGATTAGCCCCACTGAAAGTCAGGACTTTTTTTTAGACACCTTTTCCATGTGTCGTGCTATGGCGGCTCTTATTGCAGGGTATGCCGTATTTAAAATTGCTATTTCGCAGTCGTCTATATTTTCACCGGCATCAGCGTTTACAGTGTATTGATAACATCCATCTTCCAGTTCAATGGGCTTATCGTCCGTTTCCTCATCACATTCAACCAGGTTCACCATGACTTCGATTTTGTATTTGCTCATTGGTAGCCTCCGTCTCGGGGTTTGAGATAGTGATCTACCAAAACATCGCATTTATCTTTAATGATGTCCAGTCAATTCCGAACCTATTTTCATATCTTAATTTTTGGTTAGCCCTTTGTGCAATATCCATCCTGGGCATGGTCCGCACAGCTCGATTAATTTCATCCCCGATCCTTAGTGGCATCTCGCCTATCGCTGAAGCTATTCATCCCGGTAATATTCAGGGTACAAACCATGTGCACAAATCGGGCAGATTGAGTGAGAACATTTTCCAATGGCATGCGACTCTATATAAGATTCAAGATATTCCCACGTTCCATCCGGGTCTTTAATCTTTTTGCAGTGGCAGCAGATGGTTACGATTTCGTCGGCTCCTTTTCTCTTCCTGGCCAGTGATTCCATCGCTTTAAATTTTATTTTGAATCGTTGTTCCATCTCAAATTTGTAACGCGCCGTTTCAATGACAGCCTTCAACTCTTTACTTCTGAATGGTTTCAGCAGGTAGCCATACGGCATGGTTTCCTTTGCACGAGTTAACAGGTCTTCGTTTGAAAAGGCGGTAAGGTAAACAATTGGAATATCGGAAAAGGATTGGATTTGCTTGGCAGCCTCGATACCGTCTATCTGACCATCGAGTTTGATGTCCATCAACACGAAACCAATTTTCTCGTGTGTTACCTTGGCGATTGCATCTTCTCCGGTGCTGGTAATTTGGTACTTTTCGTAACCCAGTTCCTTCAGGGTGAGCGAAAGATCCTCGGCTAGAATCAGTTCGTTTTCAACGATCAAAATGCAATCATCAGTCATGGCATTGCTCCTTTTGTAGTGAGCTCTTCCATCGGATTACCGTTTTCAGCCCGCCCTGATGGCTGGCTTTCATTGATCCGTGCAATTGTTCAACCATAAGAGAAATAAGCCGCATTCCCAGTGTCCTGGTCTTTTCCCAATTAAAACCTGGGGGCAAGCCGGCCCCATTATCCTTTACGCTCAGTTCAATTTCATGATTCGGTTGGGTTTTTGCCGATATGCGAATGATCCCCCTTTCATTGTCGGCAAAGGCATACTTTAATGAGTTGGTAACCAGTTCATTAATGATGATTCCACAGTATACGGCTTGGTTGATATCCAGATATACATCTTCGATATCATATTCGATCGAAAATTGGTCTGAAAAATGTTCATAGACCGACAGTAAGTCACGAATAAGTTTAGAAATATAGTCCCTGAGTCGAACAGCCGACAGGTTGTTGGCCTGATGCAACGTTTCATGAATGAGCGCCATCGATCTGACTCTGGATCGACTTTCCTTGAGCGATTCTTGAACCACCTTGTTGGCATTGTTTTTTATTTGGAGGTTCAACATGCTTGAAATCACAGCCAGGTTGTTTTTAACACGGTGATGAATCTCTTTCAGCAATATCTCTTTTTCCATCAGCGCGTTACGTAAAAGATCCTCCGAGCGCTTGATGTCCGTAACGTCTACCCGAAAACCAACCATGCTGCCATCTTCCATTTTGCGTTCGGCAATTCGAATCCATCGA
Source organism: Desulfosarcina ovata subsp. ovata (assembly GCF_009689005.1). Lineage (NCBI taxonomy): Bacteria > Pseudomonadati > Thermodesulfobacteriota > Desulfobacteria > Desulfobacterales > Desulfosarcinaceae > Desulfosarcina > Desulfosarcina ovata. The sequence continues at coordinate 5,412,098 of NZ_AP021879.1, forward strand.
TCACCATAAATGCGTTGTTCGAAATTTTCACCACCGCATCGATGAGTAACCATTTGTTCGGTTACCCAATTTTCGACATCCCCTTCTGCGTCCAAATATTGTCCGCGGTAGGCACCTTTACGGATGAAATCCTCAAACTTGGCGCCGGGTTTTATCATATCGGCTGAGACCTTATAAATATCCAGAAATTTATTGTTGCACATGACCAGGCGGTCATTCTTGTCAAAAATCACAAACCCCTCGTCAATCGCATCAATAGCGGCCATGAGACGCTCTTCACTAATTCGTTTTGCCTCCTCGGCTTTCAGACGAAGTGTGATATCCCTGGAAATCGCGAAAAACGCGGGCTTTCCATCCCAGATGCCTTGATTGATTTTCGTTTCCACAGGGATGGCTTGACCAGCCCGGGGCATCAGGTGGTCATCGGGACGCATGATTGAATTCGGATGAAAAGTGGCTGAAGATATCGGAGTTTGCCGCACTGCTGCATGGGATCCATTTTGGCTATTTTGCGGGTAAACCTGAGTAACGTCCATGCCGATCAACTCATCGGAAGCATATCCCAGGCGGCTTTCCACGGCAGGATTGGTTTTAATGATCCGGCCGGTGTCATCCAGAATAAACAAAAAATCATCGATACTTTCGAAAAGGGTTTTAAGGTTATGTCGGCTGGATCTCAAATATTGATCAATTTTAATTCGACTCAATGCCGCGGCCATCTGTCCGGCAACCGTTTCAAGGCAGTATCTGGAGAAACTGGATAATTGATCAGTGGCAGTAGATGAAACGACCAGACAACCAAAAATTTTACCATCGTCAGACATGGGAATCACCGCAAGCGCGCGAATGCCAGCGGAATGTACAATTTTGCGGTTGGCACCACAAGAATATGAAAAAGAACTCGCCATCTTGGCGTATGGTTGAAATATTGACTCCCCTTTGGATACCAGTTTGACTTGAAGAGACTCTTTATCAAGATGTGACACAGCGTTAACGAAGTCCGTCGACAAGTTCCTATGAACGACCAAATCCAAACACCCGGAGTTTGAATCTATCAAATAAATCGCCCCACCATCGACCTCTTCCAATTTCAAGGCCGTGTCCAGGCATATTTCCAGCGCCTTTTTAAAGTCACAAATACTTGACAGTGCAATGCTTAAGTCGCGTTGGGTAAGCATTAATTCTTCAGCCTGTTTCTTCTTGGTGACATCACGGAGCATGACTTCCGCACCCATGAAGTTTCCCTGATCATCTTTTAGCTGCTTGGCGTTAACAGATGCCCATAATGTGGAACCTCCTTTTTTCCTTAATAAAATTTCTTTTCCCCGTACTGCATCTTTGTCCTGAATTTCTCTTACTAATTGATCGCGTTGTTCCGGGTGTACCCAATACTGCCTTGCATAGGTATTTAACACCTCTTCAGGAGAATAGCCCATAACCTGTTCCAGCAATTGTAATTTTGAAATGGCTCTCTTTGCTACCCAAACAGAAGTTTTTTTCAATCAAAGTTCGATGCATTTATTTTCTTTATTATTTCAAAATGTTCTGGACACAGAAGCTTGTAATGGATATAAGAGGGTGAATACTCATCCACTTTTACCAAAAGCGAGCCAGGGCCATGCGATTGCCAGAACAAGAAGAAAACCGCATCCTACTTGAAAGGAAACATGCAGAATTCACATTTGACAAAGTGATCCAATTTTTTCGCCAAACTATTTCTGCATTTCCTGACCGGCGCATCGGCACTAATACCAGCTACAGCATAGAAGACGCAGCCCTGGGAGCTTTTTCTGTTTTTTTTACCCAAAGCCCATCCTTTTTAGCCTTTCAATCCGCTATGCAGCAAACAAAAGGCAAAAACAATGCGCAATCACTTTTCGGCCTCACTCAAATTCCCTGTACCAACCACATCAAAAGTTTAATGGACGAGGTCCATCCCTCTTATGTCACGCCCGTGTTCAAATATCTTTTCGACGGATTGGAAAAATCCGGTCATCTGGACGGGTTTCGCTCATACGACAACAATTTATTGGTTGCCTTTGACGGAACGCAGTATTTTGCTTCAAATACAATTCATTGTGATAATTGTAGTCGCAAGCACCATAAAAATGGAACCGTAACCTATTCGCATTCAGTCGTGACCCCGGTGATTGTGGCACCGGAAAACAATAAGGTGATTGCTTTGCAACCGGAATTTATTACCCCCCAGGATGGCCATGATAAACAAGATTGCGAAAACGCGGCAGCAAAACGCTGGATCGATCAATATGCGGCGGAGTATCAACCTTTTGGCATCACTGTATTGGGCGATGATCTATACTGTAAACAACCGATTTGCAAAAAACTATTAGATCAAGAACTTGATTTCATTTTGGTCTGTAAACCCGATTCTCATAAAACCCTTTACCAGTGGCTGGATGAATTGGACGCCATGCAGACCATCGAAACCGTGGTGGAGAAGCGCTGGACCGGCAAAACCCATGAAATCGATACGTATCGCTTTGCCAACAAACTGCCGCTACGTGATAGTGAAAACGCCATTGATGTTAATTGGTGCGAACTGACAACAACCCTGCCCGATGGAAAAATCGTGTACAAAAACGCATTTGCAACCAATTTTGAAGTTTCAAAGAGCAACGTCAAGCAAATTGTCAAAGATGGCCGAGCACGCTGGAAAGTCGAGAACGAAAATAATAATGTTTTGAAAAACAGAGGCTATAATATTGAACACAACTTCGGTCACGGGAACAAGCACCTTTCATCATTATTGCTGACCTTCAACTTGTTAGCCTTTCTGTTCCATACCGTTCTTGAACTGATGGATGAGAAGTACAGCTTGGTTCGTGCTGAGTTACCAACGCGCAAAACCTTTTTTGACGATGTGCGCGCTTTGACGCGATATATGTATTTTCCCAGTTGGGAGGCGATGTTAACTTTTATGATGCGAGGCCTGGAGATCGAATACGTAGACACCAGTTAAAATCCTTGGCAGATTTTCACATCAAACCGTACGAGTTCCTTTATTAACCAATGGATAGGTTTGATCAAAATTTCTGATACAGAGAGCCAAAAATGAAAAAATTCATCGGCTGGCTAATTGCGTACAGTTTTGTTTCACTTTTTGATCATAACCTGAACTAAATTTTTCGAAGAACTGATCGAATTGCCATGCTGGTACAAACCTGAACCGCATAATTACAATTGCTGAACCTGTTCAATCGAAGGCGACAGCATTTTGAGGATGCCCGATGCATCGGTTCTTAAGTATACGTCAACAAGACTTTCAAACAACTTTCGGTAACGCTTTTCACTGCGTCTCAACGAGTTTGCCGAAATTTCACCCCGAAGAACATTTGTGGTGGCGGAAACAACTGAGTTCATCAAATTGTTTTTGTGAATTTGGATCGTATCACTAACAAAAAGTAAAAAGGCGCCAATCGGCATGCCGGTATTGGAAAGAATACGGGAACCTGCCAATTGAAAATTGTCAGGCATCCCCTTCCATTTTCTGATATCGAAGATTTTCCAGGGGGAGTCGTTGGTCATCAATTGATCCAAACAACTCGTTTCAAAGGCCGGCCAGTTCCCATTCATTTCCATCCCGGAACTGCTGCATGTATCGGCGATAAGCATAAACGATAGATCCTCAACAACAACCTGTGCCTTCGCAGTCTGCCCTTGGCCGGGGGGAGGATTGTCGGCGTCCTGCTCCTTGACCATCCAAACCCGAAACATTGGCTTCTCAAAGAGGCTTGTCATACAATCGGCAATCCATTTCATTTTTTCATCAAGAGTGCCACTGCGGAGAAGCTTTTCACGCATAGAACTAAGGTGCTCACTTTGCTTCTCGCGTAACTTGCAATCGCTGATATCCCGGGCAACGTGAACCGCACCAATCAATTGCCCGGCAGAATCGGTTAAGGGCGAAACGCTGACGTAAAAATAGGCATTCAGGCGTTCAATATAGACTTCTGCTGAATGGGACCGGCCATCTTTAATCAGTTTAGAGAGGGGACAAAAGGACGGTGGGGATGCCATGTCATGAAAAAGGGCATAACATTTCAACCCTTTTTCTGGAATTTTATTTACCCTTAATGTTTTTGCCACAGCGTTGTTTGTCTTAAGAACGTTGAATTTAAAATCAAGAATGGTAATCAGATCGGGTACGGTATCGAATGTTCGTTCCCACTCCTCCCTGGCCTGGTAAAGTTCGGTCTTTGATTCCAAGAACGCCCTTTTTTTCTGTCCCATGGAATTCTTGAGCCGAATATTCCATAGCCATATGAGAATAATTCCGATCGTTTGTAAAATAGCCAATAACCCAATAAACGTATGCGTTTCCAAATTTAATCTCCGTTTGCGGAGGGTTGTCTGACGTTTTTGTTGGCTTTTTAAATTAAAGACTAATTTCAATATGCGCGCAGGCGATAGTCGGTCGTGGGTTGGAAAACTTAAAAATACTGAAATGTGCCAAGACGATTTTAAATTGTATTCACTCCAAGTAATAATATAAATAGACAATAAGAAATTAATATAAAATATTTTGTAGTTATACAATAAAAATAACTAATTGCCCCGTAACTACAGCATTCATGCTGTAGTTAACCTGTAATTATAAAGTAATTAGAATAAGGTCATTTGATCGATCAAAACAGCCTGAAAACAACCGATTGCCTTCCTGCGGGAGTTTGGCTCCCTGCTGCCCCTTGTTAATGACGTTACTTTTTAACTCAACTCAGTTTTCCTATCAAAATTAATAACAGGAATATCCTGTAATTAAACTGTCCTTTTTCCGAAATCTATTTTTCTTATCATTTCCTTGAGTTTGTTTAAATCCAGTCGAATAGAAATCCGTTGCTTGATATTGATCAAGAAGAATACATGAGGTTGAATTTTATAGAGTATAGATGACTATCTTTTTATTTTAGGCAACAGTGTTTTAAACGTTGATTATTTTGCATAGAAAATGCAATTGCAACTGATCAAATGTAATAAGATAATCTATAGGAGTCAGCAAAAAATGAAAAGTAGGAATAAAAATCAAAAAGCATTAAACATTTTGACAATCGCTACAAAAGTGTTTTTAGACAAGTCACAGAATATGAAAAGTCATCAAGATAAAATTGATGATTTGTTAAAAAAAGCTTGTGATCTGGATAGCCGTCAAGAAATATTGAACATAATGTATAAAAGCAAACAAATTGAGTTGATGGAAAAATTAGAACACCTTCAAAAAATATTGAATGATAGGGAAAAAATAGATCCGCAAATGAATTATGAAAGTTGAAGATCGTGTAGCGTTTATAGACTACGAATGAAAATCCTGCGCATCTTGGTATATTTTTATCCGCCAATCGCCTTAAAAATAGCGGGCAGCGATCCATCGCTACATTCATTCCTGTAATCAATCCGTAACCGTTTACGGGCTATTTCAAAAGCTCATTGACTATTTGGGTCGGAATAAATCCTCCATTCCCAACTATGATATGCGCAAACGGTTAAAAACGTCAGTCGTCAGCACTGTCCCAGATACCACTGATAGGTGCTTCGAATACCATCGGCCAAACCGATCGACGCCCGCCAACCCAAGCCATCCAACCGCGACACATCCAGTAGTTTCTGCGGCGTACCATCCGGTTTGGTGCGGTCGTAAACGATCTCGCCCTTGTATCCGACCACATCCCGTACGGTGCTTGCCAGTGCATGGATGGTACAGTCAACACCGGTACCCAAGTTGACGAAACAGGGCCGCGGGTAATTCAGGAGTTCGTCCGCGGCGGTCTTCTCATCAAGGTTCATAATATGGACACAGGCGCCAGCCATATCGTCCACATCCAGAAATTCACGCTTGGGGGAGCCGGTGCCCCAGATGGTAACTGCCGCAGGCGGAAGGTCGGGCGAGTGCTGAGGCCTGAGTGCTGAGGACGAAGTGGAGGTTGGGCCGGAGACACCATGAATTCCAAGGGACGCTTTGATGTCGTCCGGTATGGTTCCGAAGCAGGCCTCGTCTTTTTGAATGCCATCCCAATCGCTTTCAAAGGCAAGCTTTGCCAGATGGAATTTACGGATCAGGGCCGGCAGCACATGGGAATTCTCGAGGTTGAAATTGTCGTTGATGCCGTAAAGGTTGGTGGGCATCACCGCCATGAAGCTCGTACCATACTGCCGGTTGTATGATTCGCACATCTTGATGCCGGCAATTTTGGCAATGGCGTAAGGCTCGTTGGTAGGCTCTAGCAGACCGGTGAGAAAATGTTCCTCCTTCATCGGCTGGGGTGCCATTTTGGGATAGATGCAAGACGACCCCAAAAACAACAGACGTTCCACACCGGCCTGATATGCCGCATGGATGACATTACCCTGAATGGTCAGATTATCGTAAATGAACTGGGCCGGGTAGGTGTTGTTGGCATGGATACCGCCCACCCGGGCCGCCGCGAGAAAAACATATGCCGGTTTCTCGTCGGCAAAAAAACGCTCTACGGCAGATTGGTTTGTCAGGTCCAGTTTTACCGATTGCAATGCTTCGAGACTGCCGGTCAGCAACTTGTCTCCACCGGGTTTTCGGGAATGATAGCTGCCACAAAGATTGGTATAGCCCATGGACAATAGCTTGCGAACAATGGCGCTGCCAACCATGCCGGCGGCCCCGGCGATGAATATTTTGGATGATTTATTCATTATGATTACTTACCTTAAACCCCGCCCGTTGACAGAGTTCATCGCGTTTGGCATCCTCCAAATCTGCCTTGATCATCTCCTGAACCAGTGCCTCGAAAGCGATTTGGGGTTCCCAGCTCAATTTTTCCCGGGCCTTGGACGCATCGCCAAGCAGTGTCTCCACCTCGGTGGGGCGAAAATAGGCTGGATCCACGGCGACAATCGTCCTGCCGTTGGCGGCATTGATGCCTTTTTCATTCACGCCCTGGCCTTCCCATTGGATGGCTAGGCCAAGTTCTCTGGCTGCAATGTTGACAAACTCCCTTACCGAGTGCTGTTGTCCCGTGGCGATGACGAAATCTTCCGGTTGGTCCTGTTGAAGCATCAGCCACTGCATGTGAACATAGTCTTTTGCATGCCCCCAGTCGCGCAGGGCCTCGAGGTTGCCGAGGTAGAGACACTCCTCAAGGCCCAGGTAAATCCGGGACAGCGCCCGGGTAATTTTGCGGGTGACAAAGGTCTCACCACGAATCGGTGACTCGTGGTTGAACAAAATGCCGTTGCATGCGTAGATTCCGTATGCCTCACGGTAGTTTACCGTAATCCAGTATGCATACAATTTGGCGCAAGCATATGGAGACCGGGGATAAAAAGGGGTGTTCTCGGTCTGGGGAACTTCCTGGACGAGTCCATACAATTCCGAGGTCGATGCCTGGTAAAAACGGGTCTTTTTCTCCAGCCCCAGAAGGCGAATGCCTTCCAGCAGGCGCAACGCGCCCAATGCATCGACATCCGCCGTGTATTCGGGGGTTTCAAAGGAAACCTGAACATGGCTCTGGGCCGCCAGGTTATAAACCTCGTCGGGTTGCACCTGCTGGAGAACCCGAATCAGGTTGGTCCCATCGGTGAGATCCCCGTAATGCAGGATCATCTTGCGGTCTTTATCGTGGGGATCCCTATAGAGATGGTCGATCCGGTCCGTATTAAAAAGGGATGCCCTGCGTTTGATGCCATGAACCTCGTATCCCTTTTCCAGCAGCATCTCGGCAAGGTAGGATCCATCCTGGCCGGTGATTCCGGTTATGAGCGCTTTTTTCATTTGATCAATGCCTTACCTGCTATTGTGGATTGTCTTTTGTTTGTTGGCTACCATGACCCTTGAGGGGCTACCATGACCCTTGAGGATAGTCAATGCTCTACACCTGCCCCCGAAGGGCAATCGTATTTGGATGTATTCTTGTTGGTGGTGTGATCAGAAACCCACCGCCCCGATTCAATCAATGCCAAATGCAAAAATTCAAATGTTAATTGAAGGATCGGATCGATTGCTTTACATAGGGCGGCCAAGTCACTGGCCAGGAGCATCCAATCCAGACCGCCCTGGTAGGCATCGGCTTGCCGATGGTCACAGAAATAGGGCGCAATCACCTGGTGTGCAGGCGCCAGTTGAGTGGCAATGGGATGCCACAGCCAGGGCAGGAAACCGGTGGCGTGCAAAAGCACGATGGTCGGCTGACCACTTTCATAGGCGATGTACTGAAGCCATACCTCTCCAATATTTTGGGTAAAGGTCGGGGGAAGATGCATGCTCAAGGCAGACTCCAAGCATTTTTTTTATTGTGTATACCGATGGTGAAAAAAACGCAACAAAGTTCAATTTTCCTGCAATCAAATCCAAGCCATTCTTCTTCAAAAACGGCACCATCGATCCGACGGATGTTTATAACCTGGCGAGCAAGCATGCCAACAATGTACGGTACATCCGGAGGAACGGGATTCGATCTTTCCGACCTGGCCGATAACACCTTGGTTCTGGACGGTGTAGAACGCCCAGTCGGCTCCTTGTACTTACGGCGTGCTGTCGAGCCGGTCGGCCTTTTGGCCGGAAGCGTTAAAATCCCATGACGTTCCAGTGATTCGAGCAGATCCCGGCAATCGCTTTTGGGTCGTCATAAAAGAGCCACACCCAATGATGTTACTTTTTAACTCAACTTAGTTTTCCTATTAAAATTAATAACAGGAATGTCCTGTAATTAAACTGTCCTTTTTCCGAAATCTATTCTTCTCATCATTTCCTTGAGTTTGTTTGGCTGCGGCCGAATAGAAGTCCATTGCTTGCTGTTGATAAAGAAACAAGCCACTTATAAAATTTTTTTTAATGCAAGCTATTTCTCGAAAAATAGTTGGCCAAAAATATACACTCGAGTTTTCGAAAAATAGTGCGGGACATTATTCTCAATATGTGCGATAATATTTCTGGAGGTGTATAACATGCTGAAATAGAAGGGATAATAAGGATGAAGATTCCGTGCGCTAAGCCGCTCGCATTCCTTGTCACCGGGCTGTCCTTTTTGAAACCAGGGCTAACCAACATTCAATTTGATAACATGATACTGGTCGCAACGGCCTTGGTATTGGGTTCTGGATTCAACCTGAGCCGCATTAGTCGAATGTGGTTGGAAGAAAAGGCGGTTAGCACGCTTTCTTATTTTTTATCCGATGCAAAATTTTACATCCCCGAGTTGCAATTGCTTTATGCCAAACGCATCCAGCAAATGTACACCCTTCAACCAGGTTATTTTCTGATCGACGACACAATGAAACACCATACCAAATTCTGCAAATGGATTCACGGTGTGTTTGTTTTATTCGATCATGCCTTTGGAACGAACATGAAGGCAACCTGCCTTGTTTTTGTGTATTACAGTGATGGAAACCTTATCAAATTTCCAATCAATTTCAGAATGTTTCACAAAGAAACGGGGACGATGCCTTGGCAAAGAGGGAAAGCCCATCCATACAAAACCAAGTATGCGCTTGCCGTCGAGATACTGGAGTGGGCATTGGAAGTCGGTTTCCCCCCTTCCATGGTGTTAGCGGATTCCTGGTTTTGCACAGGGCCGTTTATCAAAGAACTTAAACGCCTTGAGCTCAGTTATATTATCGAACTCAAACCCAATTACACGGTCAGGGTCCCATGCCAGCCCCCTAAGCTCACCCCCAAAGGGCGATTGTCAAAAAATCAATATTACACGCGGTCCCTGCCCGAGGTTTATAAATCCATTTCTTACGTTGAAAAATACGGCTTTACAGCAGACCCGGCAACTGGTAAAGCTCAAAAAGTTCTTTATCACACGAAGACTAAGACGCTTCGTTTAAATTCTATAACTGGCAAGCATTGTGTTGTTGAAAGTGTTGATCCCACCACTCAAACCACGAAATATTTACTTACCGATCAACTCACTTGGGAAGCCGGTAAAATTCTCATCACTTACAGCCATAGATGGGTAATTGAAGAGTTTTTCAGGAATGCGAAGCAGCTAACCGATATGGAGGGAGCCACTATCAGGAGTGAGCAAGGCGTATCAATAACGATATGCCTGGTGTCCTGGATTGACTCCCTCCTCCATTTTGAAAACTACAAGCAAAGCACTGCTGGAAAACTGTCAAAGGGATCATTAACGATCCCCTCAATTATACGTCAATCCCAATACGAAAATTTCAAGGCAGTATTTGAGAGACTGAAGGCGGACGAAGATTTTTATCGCAAGTGGTTAGAAGTGGAAGAGAAAAATATCTTCAGGTTCCGCAAACCGAGAAAAGAAGTGGAGTTGCTCGAACGGAACCAGAATCTCAACCCCCAAGAGGCTGCATAGCAATGAAAGTGCCATAATCACAATTTGTCAAAGAACTATTTTTCGAAAACTCGAGTATACAAATAGAATCAAAAAATCCTGATTATAACGGATTTTGGGGAGTTTGATTCCAATAAGCCGAACATACAGTGGCCTATCCCCCGACAAAAACACAACATGTTGATATTATTGAAGATTTGAGTCTAGACTTTTTACTAATAATTTTATATAGTTAGAGACACATCCCGCCAAAGGAGGTCTCTAACTATATGGGAATAGCAGATACAAGATCCGCTAACCGAAACAACAGAATCATATGTTTGCCCTTTTCTCAAGGCAATTATGAATGCAACATACTCAACCCGGTTGATTTCAGAACTTCCGTAAACAAAAGGATCGAACTGTTTCCGGAATTATTCCCGGCTGAAATCGAAAATGGATATCGGATGAAGGATCTTTATTACTCAAAAAAACAATCCATATGGATCCGTCGAATTAAAATATCCGGTGTTGCTTACACCATTCGTCCTTCATTTGTACTGCCATACCTCGTTGGATTTGTTGACGAAATCGAAGATGCAATGTTTTTTAGAAAGTTCGACATACCATTTTGGGCCATAAGTCGTGTTTTCGGAAAAGATCCCATGTATTGGTATCGAATCGAACAATCTATCGGGCGAAACAGCATTGTCGGAACAACTGTCCGAAATCCTCAAGATGTTCCCGAACATCTTGCCGCTGATGAAAAGCATACTCGAATTTTAGGTGAAAAAACGTATGTGGCCACGACAGTTGGTGATGGCTGTATTCTCGGTGCAGCCGTTGCCAAAGACGCCGGAGAACAAGCGTTAACAGATGCGTATCAAGTGTACAAACAAGAGGCCCAGTGTATAAAGCCGGAATATTCACCGGAAACCGTGAATATGGACGGCTGGAAAGCCACCCGAAATGCGTGGCAATTCCTCTTCCCGGCAGTAGTTATCATTTGCTGTTTTCTTCATGTGTTTATCAAAATTCGTGACCGTGCCAAAAAGAAATACCGAGATATTTTTGAAAACGCCGCATCAAAGCTATGGGAGTGTTATCGCGCTGAAAGTAAGGCATCGTTTTCCCAAAGAATAAGAAGGTTGTACGAATGGTGCGAAAAGAATGCTGTGCCATCCGTTATCATAGATCCCATAACGAAGTTACGGAAAAACATTGCCGCCTATCGTGTTGCCTACGATCATCCTAAAGCACACCGAACCAGTAACATGGTTGACCGGTTGATGCAAAGAATGGATCGCCACCTGTACAGTACCCAATATTTTCATGGATCGATGGATGCAGCGCAGTTGAGTATTCGAGGATGGACGCTCATCAATAATTTTTCACCATACAATCCTCGAACGGTTAAGTTGCACAATGGATTTAAAAGTCCGGCGGAACAGCTAAACCAATTCAGATATCACAACAACTGGTTGCAAAACTTGTACGTTTCGGCTTCTTTGGGTGGGTACCGGAGACCTCCCCAAAATCCGATATAATCAGAAAAAATCAAATCAGAAAGCTGATATGGTTGAACACTTGTCAAGAGAAAAACCTATCCATACCCAAAAAACTTGGGCCAATAATTTTCATCGAGCGTTTGGATAGAGGCGGGGTCTGCAATAACGACGGTAGAGCACTCTGATATTCGCGGATTGGATACCGCATGACTAGGCTTCGTCGTGGAGCTGCCTCGGTCTAAAGACGGGAGTTTCGGCCTGAAGGCCTATTCCGATAGCTTTTTCGAGGGTTCTCCAAACCGCGACCGCGCCCCTATCCAAAAGCTCGATGGCTATATTTGTTCTTTGATAAAGCCGATCCTTTCTTGAGCATTTTTAAAATCAATAAGTTCTTTTTCTATTTGCATCATCGATTATCGAGAAGTACTTATCCAGCTTCTTGAGCCGGAGCAACAGTCGCGCTTCTCTCGCCGTCGCTAATTCCCACCCAGCGTGGAAAGTCAGGGCTGTCAAGGCTGCGACCTTAGGGAGCACCCTTTAGGGCTTGGCCTTGATAGGCCTGGGTTTCCACGCTATAACAAATCATCTTTCAGCGGCCACGATTGGAACAGCCCGGGCAATGGCCCAGATGAAACCGGCCAACTCGCGTGCAATCGCGGTGATGACCACGTTATGGTTTTTGCCCTTTGCAATCAACCTGCGGTAGCGGTGGCATAGTCGTAGCTGTGCATTCCAGGCAATATCCAAAACATCGTCCGGCAAGCCTTCCTGGCGTTTACGGATCGCCTTACTTTTCCGGGCCGGCATACGATAGGCCTGAGCCGATTCGATCAACGTCCTGCGGGCATGGGTATTGCCGGTTTTGGTAATGGGGCCTTTTTTGATGGTGCCACCGCTTGAATGCTCCGATGGGATCAGACCCAAATAGGCCATCAGCTGTGCCGGCGTATCGAAACGGCTCAGATCCCCCAGTTCAGCGACGACGGTCACCGCGCTGAGCAAAGAAATCCCCCTGAGCGCTTGCAGAGCCTCGATAACCGGAAGCAATCGACTGGTTTGGCAACATTGCTCAATCGCTTTTTCGATGCGCTTAACGCGGGCCTCATGGTCTCCCATGGCGTCCAGGTATTCGGTAAGGGCAATGTGCTGGGCCGGATGCGGCATCTTCAGATCCGCCAGCCAATTTAAATGCGCTTTACTCCATTTGCTTTTACCTGGATAATTGATCCCTTGTCGCAATAAAAAGGCATTGATCTGTTGTTTGACTTTGCGGAGCGATATTTGGATGTCTTTTCGTGCACGTACCAGGTCACGAAGTGCTTCATCGGCCTGATCGGGGACATACACCGGCGTCAGTTCTCCGGAACGGTGGAGCGTCGCCAGGTGGGTTGCATCTCGGCGATCGTTTTTAACCCGATCACCGGTTTTTTTGGGGATCAGCGCCGGAGCAACGACAACGCAATCGATTCCCTTGCTTGTTAAATGCCTGTAGATTGGATATCCGCATGGACCTGCTTCATAAACACAATGCAATTCGGCGTTTTGTGAAATCAGTTTTCGCATGACGTTATCAATCTGCCCCAGGTCGTTGCTGATTTTTCCATACACTCGAACGTTTCCGTCACGTCCTTCATCGGCGATAGCAATGGTAATCGAATCTTTGTGGACATCCAAACCAACATACTTTACAATCTTTTTCACGGCCTGCCTCCTTGATTTTGGCTCTGTAGTTAGGGTTGTTAACGAACGCTTACTATAACCCACGTTTTCAAGGTTTGGCAGGCCTTTTTATTGCCGCGGTGGCTAACGTTCAACCATATTGTCTAATGAGCATGAAAGCATTAAGTATTGCAAAAAAAGTGTGGTTCAGTTTGGGCATATTGGTCGCAGGGTACTTTATTTCCACGGCAACCGGTTACTACCTGGGGCAACGGACCGAAACCATGGCCCTTGAGGCCTCCAACTTTCTCTTCCCGGCCACCATGCACAGCAACACCGCCCTAACTGCCTTCAAAGAGCAGATCAAGGGATATAACGACGCCGTGCTAATGGGCGAAGAATCCATATTTTCTCAGACCTGTGAGAAATCCGATGAGGTCAAACAGAACCTGGAAAACATCGTAAAAATGGATGCCATTGAATCGGCGTTTAAAACGGACATAAAAAAAACGTTGGTCACCTTGGCCGAATTTACCGACGACGCCCAAAAGATATACGGGGATATCAGCCGTGGCGAAGCCGAAATCAGCGGATCCAAGATGGCGGTTTTGGCCAAGCAGACCCAGGAAATAAAGGACGCACTGGCCCGATACAAAGAATATCTGTCCAAACACCTGAAAGAAGATCTGGGCCAAATCGGCAAAAGCTCCAAAAGCCAGCGTATAATGAACATCTGGTTGTTTGTGGTTGTGGTTTTGGTGGCGCTGCTCTTTGTCGCGTTCATCATTAACTGCGCCATCAGTCGCCCCCTGAACAACACCGTAACTATGCTGCGTGATATCGCCGAAGGGGAAGGGGATCTGACCAAGCGTTTGGATGTGAGCAGCAGCGACGAAGTGGGTGAAGTAGCCAAGTGGTTCAACATCTTCATCGAAAAATTACAGGCCATCATCGGGGAGTTTTCTCAAAACGCAAACCAGCTCAACAATGCTTCCAACAATCTGGCCGAATTGTCCGGCCACATGACCCAGGAAGCCATGGACATGTCCACCAAGTCCAACACTGTATCGGCGGCAACTGAAGAGATGAGTACCAACCTCCACAACGTCGCAGCGGCCATAGAGGAGTCTAGTGCCAACACCTCAATGGTTGCATCAGCCGCGGAAGAGATGAATTCAACGATCAACAATATCGCCCAGAACGCCGAACAAGCCCGCAACATTTCTGATGAGGCGGTCCAGCAGGCGACTACAGCTTCAGAGAAGATGACGGCATTAGGTGCTGCCGTTCAGGCCATTGGCAAAGTAACCGAAACCATCACCGAGATTTCTGAACAGACCAACCTGCTCGCGCTTAACGCCACCATTGAGGCGGCACGGGCCGGCGAGGCGGGCAAAGGGTTTGCCGTCGTGGCCAATGAAATCAAGGAACTGGCCAAGCAAACGGCGGAAGCAACCGGCGACATCAAGCGTCAGATCGATGAAGTGCAGAACACTACTGCCTCCACCGTTGATGAGATCGATTTGATTAGACGGGTCATCGACACCATCAACGAAAATGTGGCTACGATAGCCACCGCTGTGGAGGAACAGTCGGCCACTACCCATGAGATTGCCACCAACATCGCCCAGGCTTCCCAGGGAATTCAGGACGTCAACGAAAACGTCAATCAATCGTCAAGGGCGGCAGGGGAAATCACCAGTACTATCGGTGAGGTAAACCTGTCTGCCAATGAATTTTCAAATAGCAGTGAACAGGTAAACATCAGCGCTCAGGACCTTAAACAGATGGCCACGAACTTGATGAAAAATGTCAATAGATTCAGAATGTAATAATCATTATCAGGAGGTTTAAAATGAACAAAGGTAGGTATCTATTAATCTTAGCGATCGGCGGACTTGTTCTGTTGGTGGCCATGGCAGTACCCCACGGCGGGGCATGGGCCGCGGATGTGAGAGTCATCGCAAACAAGGGTATCGCAGAGGACTCCGTGGATGCCAACATGGTCAAGGATATTTTCCTGGGCAAGAAAAGTTCATGGAGTGACGGCAGCCCCATTGAGTTCGTGATCCTGGAATCCGGATCTGACCACGATCTCTTTTTGAAAACTTATGTGAAGAAGACCGCAAAACAATTCTCCACCTATTGGAAAAAACAGGTCTTCACGGGTAAAGGCGCCATGCCCAAAGCCTTTGCTTCCGAAGGGGAGCTGATATCGTATGTGTCGGGCAACAGCGGTGTGGTGGGATATGTATCTGGCGCAGCCGATACGGCCTCCGTTAAAGTGATTAGCGAACAATAGAAGGAGAGAAATACAATGAAAAATAAAACGATTGTGATCTTATTAATTTTGTTGACGGCCGGCTCGGGATTGACGATGAATGTTGCCGGTGCGGCCACCTTGGGTGGCGTGGACATCCACGGATTCATTTCCCAGGGCTTTCTATATAGCAATGAGTACAACTACCTGGCCCACAACAGCAAAGACGGCAGCTTTGAATATAACGAAATAGGTGTCAATTTTAGCAAGCAATTGACCGATAAGCTGCGTGCCGGACTGCAGCTGTTCTCCCGCGATGTGGGCGATGCCGCCAACAATAAAATCACCTTGGACTGGGCTTATGGCGACTATCGTTTTCAAGACTGGCTGGGCATACGGGCCGGCAGGATCAAACTGCCTTTAGGCTTGTACAACGAAACCCGGGATATGGACATGCTGCGTACCAGTATCGTCCTTCCCCAGGGGATTTATAATGACTTGACCAGAGACACCCTGATTGCCGTAAATGGTGCAG